>CACKOO010000001.1 GCA_902601765.1 Hydrogenophilales bacterium
AAGCTCCTGCTACAGGTATTAGTCAAGGTTTAAGAAACAGGTTGGGAGAGGTCTCTGTAGAGATAGGTAGGTTCGTTAAATACGTGGGTGCGGGTACGGTTGAATATATTTTAGGAAAAGATGATGCTTTCTATTTCATTGAAATGAACACTCGACTACAAGTTGAGCATCCAGTAACCGAAGAAATTACCGGATTAGATTTGGTGGAGTGGCAATTTCGAATTGCAGCTGGTGAGCCCTTACCATTGAAACAAAACAACATCATTTATTCCGGGCATGCTACAGAGGCTCGAGTCTATGCTGAGGTTCCCGAAAACGATTTTTCTCCAGTAGCTGGAACAATTGAGTGTCTCGAAACTCCTGATGACCTCAAAAATGTGCGGATCGAAATCGGTGTAAAAAAAGACGAAGAAGTGGGGGTCAATTATGACGGTATGATCGCAAAGATAATTGTCAGAGGAGATGATAAAAAATCCTCGTTACTCTTGATGCAGCGTGCTTTATCTAAATTTTGTATTATGGGTTTGGAGACTAATTTGTCCTTCCTGAAAAATCTAGTGCACAATCAAATATTATTGTGTAGTTCGTCTGCTAGTGAGTTGATAACGACAAACCATATTGAAAAAAACTTACTTAAATTAGTGGCTTTCCCCGACGATACATTATTTCTGGCGCTTGTGACTGCATCAATACATGAGTTAGCCAGTGGCTTAAAGGATCTGGGTTTTGAGTCTCAATATGTAAATTCTGATTTATATACTCCTTGGGTGGGAGAAAAAAATTGGAGTTTAAATGGTCCAAGACCAGAAATTTTTTGTTTTTCTTTTCGTGGAGAGATGTTTGAAATTTGTTTGTTAATGAATGCAAATTCCAGTTATACAGTGAAAATACGTGATAGGCATTTTGAGGTTTTACGTTTTATTAATGATGAAACATTGAAGCTGTGGTTTGATGATAAAAGTGAAGTAGATGCAAAGATCATAGAAGATAATTTTTCAGTTTCTATCTTCATTTGTGGGAGAGTTTGTCGACTTGAAAAGCAAGTCAGTATTAAAAGTCAGACAAACTCAGAATCTGGGGGTGTGATATCTCCACTACCCGGAGTAGTTGCAAAAGTCTTTTATAGAAATGGTGATAAGGTTGATAAAGGTGATGTTTTGATGATAATGGACGCTATGAAAATGGAACATGAGGTGCTCTCTCCATATAATGGTTATGTAAAGGAAGTATATTTTGAAGAGGGGGACAGAGTAGAAGAAGGTGTAGATTTGCTTTTCCTGAAAGAAATCAAATGAATTATCCGAAAAGGGTAAATCTCGTGGAAGTTGGTCCTCGAGATGGTTTGCAAAATGAGTCTCAACACATTGATCTGGATCTAAGAATAGACCTGATTAACAAATTAACAGATTGTGGCTTTTCTGTTATCGAGGCTGGCAGTTTTGTGTCTCCCAAGTGGGTGCCTCAGATGGCTAATACTGAAAAGGTCTTGGCAAGTATCAGGCCGAAAGCTGAAGTTTTCTACCCGGTTCTGGTACCAAATAAAAAGGGTTTAGAGGGAGCTATGAAGGCCAACGTATCAGAAATTGCTATTTTTGGAGCAGCTACTGACGGGTTTTCACACCGAAATATTAATTGTTCCATAAAAGAATCACTAGATAAATTTAGACCAATAGTAAAAGAAGCTTTATCAAATAGAATCAGGGTGCGTGGCTATGTATCGGTTGTCTTAGGATGTCCCATTGAAGGGGAGGTTAACCCCAATGTTGTAGCAGATGTTGCACGGCAATTATTAGATATGGGGTGTTATGAAATTTCCCTGGGAGATACAATTGGAACAGGCACTCCAACCAAAACAAAAATTTTATTGGATTGTGTTGCACAATATGTGGCGATAGATCAAATTGCTGGTCATTTCCATGATACTTACGGACAGGCATTGGTTAATATTCTGGCTTCTCTCGAACAAGGGGTGAGTACTTTCGACTGTTCTGTCGCTGGCCTTGGGGGGTGTCCTTTTGCTGGGAAAAATGCGACTGGTAATGTTGCAACGGAAGATGTTTTGTATATGTTAAATGGGATGTCAATTAAAACCGGGATAGACTTAAACAAACTTATCTTGGTGGGCGATTTTGTTTGTAAAAAATTAAATAGAGAAAATGCATCAAAAGCGGGTAAAGCGCTACTAAATGGAATGATCAAAGAAGGGAATTAGAAAATAATGACTAAAGGGTTAAGTAAGCCGGAAGCAAGGCAGCTGTTACATCGCCGAACTGTTGAATGTTTTGGGTATAAACGAGATGACGGGCTTTATGATATCGAGGGATATCTCAAAGACGTAAAAACGTATTCGTTATCAGATTTTGATAGAGGCCCAATGCAAGCAGGTGATCCGGTACATGAGATGTGGCTGCGCTTGACCGTAGATCTTAATCTACATATTAAGACTAGTGAGGCTTCGATAGTTTGGGGGCCATATGATATGTGTAACCGTATAACCCCAAACTTTAAGAAACTTGAAGGAGAAACCATCAAACCAGGTTTCACCCATCGGACTAAAACCCTTCTTGGAGGCATAAAGGGATGTACTCATTTAGTCGAGCTCCTAGGGCCCGTGGCCACTACTGCTTTCCAGACTATTTATCCAGAAAAGTCCAGGCGATTAAAATTGTCGGGAGAAAAAAGGAAACCTTCACTAATCAACAGTTGTCACGCTTGGGCGTCCGATAGTGCAATGGTACTGCAGAGGCATCCAGACTATTTTTCCAAATTAACTAAAAATTAAATGCCTGATCGACCTAAACCTTTGAGTGGATTTCGCGTTTTAGATTTAACACGGTTGCTTCCCGGTCCGGTTTGTACGCTTCATTTGGCTGATCTTGGTGCTGAAGTAATTAAAATAGAAGATACCGAGTTTGGTGATTATGCTCGCAGCCTTGGGGTGGATTCTGGTGAATTGGCGCCTGTCTTTGTTGCTATAAATCGTAATAAGAAAAGTTTTTCTATTGACTTAAAAAAATCCACTGGAAAACAAATTTTTTGGAAATTAGTCGAAACAGCAAATGTTGTGGTGGAGGGATTCCGGCCAGGAGTTATGGAGAAGCTGGGTATTAGCTATGAGGATTGCAAAGCTGTCAACTCTTCCATTGTGTATTGCTCTATCAGTGGCTATGGTCAGAGTGGTCCCTATAAACAAAAAGCGGGGCACGATATCAATTATATTGGTTTATCTGGGGTTTTGGATCAAATAGGTGAGAATGGTGGAGATCCCGTAGTTCCAAATTTGCAAATCGGTGATATTTTGGGAGGGGCTCTCGTCCCTGCGATGACTATATTAGCAGTACTTTTAGAGGTACAGAGAACAGGCGAGGGAAGAAAAATCGACGTGTCGATGACGGATGCAGTTTTGGCGCACAACTACCAAGCACTTTCCGATGTTATTTCACAAGGGGAGGCAGGATTGAGAGGAAATCAGCTATTATCAGGACGGGAGGCCTGTTACGCGATTTATAAAACTTTAGATGGTAAATTTATGGCTGTTGGGGCGTTGGAAAAAAAATTTTGGGAAAGACTGTGCGACGTTATTCATTGCCCTGAACTTAAGGACTTGCATTGGCAAAGCAATCACCCGAGCAGGGCGGAAGCCAAACAGGTTTTAACGAAAATTTTTTTACAAAAGTCCCAAACTGACTGGACTACGTTGTTTAATGATGAGGACTGTTGCGTGAGTCCTATTTTGCCTCTCCATGAGGCAATGAAGGACTCGCAAATACAGGAAAGAGAAATGACAATCTTCGCGAACCACCCTACCGCTGGAAATACAATTCAGTTTTCAACACCGTTTAAAATTTCGGATTTCAGTGTCGGGATCGATTTGCCAGCACCAGTTCTAGGTGAGCACACCGAAGAGATTTTGAGAGAAATAGGATTTTCACAAGAAGAGATAAACGGCTTGGGGGATACTATAAAAAAACGCGACTAATCATATTCCGGTTCTAACCAATATTCTACTGTATAAGGATGAGCGCCCAGCCACCGCCTGGCAGCATCATGAGTTGGCATCTTTCTTACCCGAATAGCATGGTCGAGTTCTTCTACAGATTTAATAGAGATTTCTATTCTTTTTAGTACCTCTTGCATGGGTTTTTTAATATATTCCCAAGCTTCTTTATTTGCAACAATATGTGCGTCAGCAGACTTTATAAAAACTGAATTTGGATCACTCAGTTCTCTCATATCCCCGGCTAAATTTACAAATGTTGGCCGACGCAAGCCAACGACAAACCAACTCTTTTCTTTTTGTTGATCTATAATCTCATCATAAAATACGTCATCCGATACTGTTTTTACAGTAAAGCCAGCTTCGTCTAGTTTATATTCTTGGATGGCACTTCGGGCATAAATCGTCCTTTCTTGGTGAAAACTTGATAATGTTATTTGTTTGTTGAGTTTTTTACGCACATCAGGTTTAAGTAGATCCTCAATAGTAGTTATACTTTCCGTAGGCACATAATTAGGCACGGCAAAAACGTATTTCCCTCCCTCAAATAAAAGTCCTATTTTCACCAGCTTATCTTTGTGTTTTTGCCAATAATCTTTGTGAGTAGTGTTCAGCCATCCATATACTAGAAAATCAATTTCTCGATCCGCAAGCATGTCGAACATAAGTTCGCTCCCTCCACTTTTGGTAGCCACATTAAACCCTCTTCTTTCAAAAATTTGCTTTATTACCTCGGCCGTAACCTTCGCATCTGACGATTCAAGGTGACCAACAGTAACGTGTTTACTATGTGCTAAATGCGCCGATAATAGGGATATTGCCAATATTAGGCCAATATTTTTTGTAATTTTCATTTTAATCTCTTTCAGATTTCTAATTTTGAGTTTACCAGTTGTCTGGCTATGCTTATGTCTCCTGGCAACCTTGGAGGTAGATTCTTTGCGCTAAACCAGTCTGCTGCTTCGATTTCAGTCTCATCACATTCGATTTCCCCAGATTTGTAGTCGCAATGAAATGCTATCATCATTGAATGAGGAAAAGGCCAGGGCTGACTAGCGAAATATCGAAGATTAAAAACTTTGATACCTACTTCCTCATATACCTCCCTATGCACAGTCTGCTCCAAGGTCTCTCCTGGTTCGCTGAATCCCGCTAATGCGGAAAACATCCCAGCAGGGAAGTGGTGAGAGCGAGCCAAAAGAAACTCATGTCCTCGGCTGATTAATGCCATGACAGCAGGCGATATCCTAGGATAGTGTTTTTGCTGGCATTTGAGACAAATTTTTACTCGCTCATCGTCACTCAAGATGGTTTCCAGTCCACATTGACCGCAGAATTTGTGAGTACGATCCCAATCTATAATTTGGTACGAACGTCCCGCCAAGGCAAACAAAGAGTTATCTATTTTGGCAAATACCACTCTTAACCCAACCCACTGCATCATTTCAGGAATTTCTTGCGTTTCTAATGTCTCCACAGCATAACAATCGATACCCTTAAATACGCCAATGTAATGTTTTTGAATTGTAGTTATTTTCGCGTCTTGTATGTTTTCAAAAGTAGGAATACGGAAACCATTTGTTTCCGTAACACAAACCAATATTTCCTTTCCTCGAAAAGCAAAATACAAAGCCTCCCATGAAGTTTTGCTGGGTGCAACGCATGAGGCTTGGAATTTTTCAGGTGTCTCTAGTATCATTTTTTTCTTGGTACTATTTCTTCCCTAAATATAAATCAGTTATTGATTCCTCGGCAATTTCAGCTGAAAACAATACTGTTTCAGACAGCGTCGGATGCGGATGAATAGTCAGTCCGATATCTTCTGAATCTGCACCCATTTCTATTGCCAATGCAGTTTCCGAAATTAATTCTCCCGCATTAATTCCAACGATGCCAGCTCCTATTAACTTTCTGGTTTTTTTGTCAAAGATAAGCTTAGTTAACCCCTCGGTTCTCGATGTTGCTTGGGCTCTTCCACTAGCCGTCCAAGGAAACACAGATTTTTTTATTGCAATTTTATTTTGTCTCGCGTAATTTTCGGTGATTCCTACCCAGGCAACCTCGGGGTCGGTATATGCAACGGATGGTATTGTGAGTGCGTCAAATTCTGCTTTACCATTTCCGGCGATTATTTCCGCGCAAAGTTTGCCCTCATGACTAGCTTTGTGCGCTAACATAGGTTGACCCACGATGTCTCCAATTGCAAAAATGTTAGGAACATTTGTGCGCATCTGTTTATTAACTGAGATGAAACCGTCATTTTGTACTTCAATACCGGCGTTTGCGGCCCCAATGTTTTTACCGTTAGGACTTCTTCCGATAGAAACTAAAACTTTATCAAAATTTTCAATGGTTTTATTATTTGAATTCATGAGCGTAACGGCGACGTTTTCCCTTGTGAGTTTTATATCCGTGATTTTGGTTACCATGCGGATGGAATCATAGCGTGATTCAATTATCCCTTGAAGAGGACGAATTAGGTCTCTATCAGCTTCCGGGATTAGCCTATCGGTTAGTTCCGCGATTGTAATTTTTGATCCTAATCCGTGATAAATTGATGCCATTTCTAATCCAATTATACCTCCTCCAATAATTAATAATTTATCTGGAATTTCGGTAATTTCCAGAGCATCTGTGGAGTCCATAATTCGAGGATCCTCAAATGAAAATCCTGGTACTTTTTTGGGTGACGATCCCGCGGCTATTATTGCGTAATCAAATGAAACTGTTTTTTCTCCAGAGGAAGTTTCAACGGACAAAGTATTTTTACCAGTAAACCTACCAACGCCGGTCAGTAGCTGCACATTTCGTTTTTCAGCTAACAAACTTAATCCTTTAGTCAGTCTACTGACAGTTTGATTTTTCCATTTTCGGAGTTTATCCATATCAATTTTCGGACTTGAAAAAACTATCCCATTTTTACTAATATCCTGCGCTTCGGTGATTACCTTGGCTGTATGTAGTAGTGCCTTTGACGGTATGCAGCCAACATTTAGGCATACTCCTCCTAATTTTTTGTGTCGTTCTATGATTAGTACGTTTTTTCCCAAATCTGCGGCTCGAAAAGCAGCAGTGTATCCACCCGGTCCTGATCCCAGAATAACAACATCGGCATGTATGTCACATTTGGATTGATCAACTTGATTTTCGTCATTTTCTATTTTATTTGGAGAGAGAGGTCTTTTGTTTTTTTCGGGAGAGTTTCGATTTTTTGAGGTATTAACTTCCGTTGTGTTTGAAGTTTGTGATTCTAAGACTAATATTGCATCGCCTTTCGAGACCGTATCATCCGGACTAAGAATGATTCTAGTTACTATACCTTCTTCTGGGGAGGGAACTTCCATAGTAGCTTTATCGGATTCCAAAACTAGAATGGAGTCTTCTTTCTTTACCATTTCCCCTGGCTTTACTAAGATCTCAATTACTGGAATATTCTCAAAATCCCCTATATCGGGGATGCTAACAGTTATTTCTTTTTTCATGAATTATTTAGTCCTACATTATTTTCGAACATGTCCATCACCATAAACTATCCACTTTAATGATGTTAGACCTTCAAGACCGACTGGACCTCGGGCATGTAACTTGTCGGTTGAAATCCCAATTTCGGCCCCTAACCCGTACTCAAACCCATCAGCAAAGCGCGTTGATGCATTTACCATTACAGAACTAGAGTCTACCTCCCTTAGGAATTTTTTTGTAACAGATTCATCGCTAGAAACTATGGCATCGGTATGTCCAGACCCGAAAGTATTGATATGAGATATTGCTTCTCGCGCACTATCCACAATCCCAACAGACAAAATAGGAGCCAAGTATTCTGTGGACCAATCTTTTTGCGTAGCGGCCTTCGCCGTTGGAACTATTTTCCTTGCTCTTTCATCTAGTCGAACTTCTACTTGTTTTTTTTGAAGGATCTCGTAAATTTTCGGAACTATTGTTTGTGCGCAACTTTTATGGATTAACAGAGTTTCCATCGTATTACACGTACCAAACCTTTGCGTTTTGGAATTATCCGCTATATCTATCGCTTTCACTTCGTCGGCTGATTTATCGATGTAGACGTGACAAATACCATCTAGATGTTTAAGAACCGGAACTTGAGATTCACTCGATACGCGTTTAATTAGGCCTTTCCCTCCTCTGGGAATTATTAGATCAACATGATCTTTACTTTTAAGTAATTCTCCAACAGCATCCCTATTGGTAGTGCTAATAAGTTGAATAGCACCGTCTGGAAAACCAGATTTTTTGAGGCCGGTTGATATGCACTTTCCAATCGCTTGGTTAGAAAAAAATGATTCTGAACCACCTCGTAAAATTACCGCGTTACCGGACTTAAGACATAGGCCGGCAGCATCAGCTGTTACGTTTGGACGTGATTCATAAATTATTCCAATAACCCCTATCGGAACCCTCATTTGTCCTATTTTTATTCCGGAGGGCCTAGATTTCAGTTTTCCAATCGATCCAATAGGATCTGGAAGTTTCGCTATTTGATAAAGGCCTTCAATCATTGCTCCAACCGTAGTTTTTGATAAAGTCAGACGGTCTATCATGGCTGAATCTAGGTTATTATTTTTAGCTTGATCAAGATCTTTATTATTTTCGGCTAGTATATTTGAAGTCTGGGATGCAATAGTTTCTGCTATGTTCGATATGCAGTAATTTTTATCTTGAGAACAAGCAATGGCAACCTCGGCCGACGCCTTTTGAGATTTAATGCACAGTGCTTGAATGTAATTTGTGATATCCATAATTATCGGGCTATTAATGCAGCAGATTTTAATAGTTTATTATCGATAGTTTTGATTGAAGATATGCCTAGTTGTGTTAAGGCATCCCAGGCGTCCCCTTTTATAAGTCCTTTAATAATTAAATCCACTTCATGTCCTTCTTGCATTATTTTCATCATATCTTTCTTATCTATAAAAGGAAGAATTTTCGGAATAATTTGCTTGCGGACTCCCCAACAGCGAGCAGCTCTCAGAGCATTTGCCATCGATAATCCAGAGGAGATTTTCGTTTGCACAGCTAAAATAGATCGAATTTCTTGCATTACGGACCATAGCACTAAGGGTGCTGCTACACCTTCGAAGTTTAACGCCCTGACGACCTTTATGTACGCTTTGCGATTTCGCGTCAGGATAGTGAATCCGATATCTGAGATATCAAATCGTGAGACATCTCGTAATGCGGCTTTCACCTGAGCATGTTCAATGTGACCTTGTGGCAATAAAAGTCCTAGTTTTTTTATTTCTTGGTAGGCTGCCATCAGATTTCCCTCTACTCGGTCTACAATAAACTCAATAGTTTCTTTGCTGGTTGATTGTTTTTGAGCTTGAAATTTTTGTTTAATCCACTGTGGGAGAGTCTCTCTTTCCATTTTTCTCGCATGAATCATTAGAAAATTTTTATCGAGAGTCTTAAACCATTTACTGTTGGAAATTTCTCGGCTGGAAGCGGGAATAGAAATTAGGACAGCAGTATCACGAAGGTCTGTTTCACCTAACTCAATTAAAGCTGTGGCACCTTTTAACCCAGGTTTGCCATTTTGAATACGTATGTCAATAAGTTGCTTTGTAGAAAAAAGTGATAAATTTGATGTATACATATTCAAGTCTAGCCAATTGAAGCTCTGGTCAGCGAATACTACTTTGCGTTCTTCATAGCCAGATTGTTCAAATAATTCCCGTATGTACTCACAAGCTTCAATGTGTAGCAGATGTTCGTCTCCATACACGACCATCTTAATGGGGAGGTTATTTGCTAGGTATGTTCTAACGTGATTGCTGGCTATTTGCATTTTCTAAGTTTTTTAGTTTTTGAAAACCCAATGTAGAGTAATCAAAAGGTTATGTCTTTATTGATGCTATTAATTAACAGTTGTTGATCCTCATGGCTTGTATTGCTTGAGATTATTTTTCTTATCAGAGGCTTAATTTTAGATATATTGGTTTGCATTATAATATTTTTAATTTGCAATAGGTTGGTTGGATGCATAGAGAGGGTTCTTAGCCCCAATCCAAGAAGCAATCTTGTTAGCGAAACATCACCAGCCATTTCTCCACATACTGCTATCGGCTTCCCAGCTGATTTAGCCGCTAATACTATCCTGCTGAGAAGTTGAAGAATTGCAGGGTGTAGAGGGTTATATAATTGGGACACAGAATCATCGGTACGATCTACGGCTAATGTGTACTGTATAAGGTCATTAGTTCCAACAGAGAAAAAATCAAATTTTTCTAAAAAAATATTGATCGCTAAGGCAGCTGCCGGTACCTCGATCATTGCCCCGAGCTCTATGTTTTTATCAAACATAATTTTTTCGTTTTCGAGGCTATTTTTCGCATCTTTTATCGAATCTAATGTTTGATCTATTTCCTGAGAGTCCATTAGCATCGGGATCAGTATTTTTATACTACCATGATTTGAAGCCCTTAAAATTGCCCGTATTTGGTGTCTGAACATTTCAGGTTCTGCCAAACAAAGTCTGATAGCTCTGAGTCCTAAAGCAGGATTAGGCGCCATTGGTCGGTTTAATTGTTCGGTGTGTTTGTCAGCTCCGAGGTCAAAAGTACGGATTATTAATGATTTACCATTCAAATTTAAGACAGCATTTTTATAGGTGATATATTGTTCTTCCTCGGTGGGCAAATCCCCTCGACCCAGATATAGAAATTCTGTCCGAAATAGCCCGATCCCCTCCGCACCATTGTTTATCGCTTGTTCTGTATCACTGGGAAGTTCTATATTAGCTAGAAGGTCTATTTTGACGCCATCTTTGGTTATGCTTGGTTTCTTTTTTAATTTGTGAAGTATTTTTTGTTTTTTTTCGATATCAATTTTTTTTTGTTTAAATTGATCAACGATTTTTTTATGAGGAGCTACCATTACCACTCCATTGGTGCCGTCCACAATTATTTTATCCCCTTCTCTAATCAGTTGACGGGCGTCATGGAGAGCCACAATTGATGGGACATTGAGGCTACGGGCTATGATTGCTGTATGTGATGTTGTTCCACCAACGTCGGTAATAAAGCTCGTGAGGTTTTGGTTTTTATATTGAATCAGTTCGGCTGGAGAAATATCATGCGCTACAATTATAATTTTTTCATCCGAGTTCAAGATTTTTTGGTTTTCACCTTCACCGTACAGTATTCTTAAAACCCTCTCTACTACTTGAATAATATCGTTACGACGTTCACTCAAATAATCATCTTTGATAGCTAAAAATTTTTCGAGAAGAGTTTCTAGCTGGAGTTTTAGAGCCCATTCGGCGTTACATAAAAGCTCTGTGATTTTCGTTTTAGGAGCTTCTGATAAGATTGGATCGTCGAGAATCAGCAAATGAAGCTTGATAAAAGCTTCGAATTCTGTTGGGGAATTTCGAGGGATTCGATCTTTCAGTTGAAGTAAATCGTTTCTCGCTTTGGTAATTGCTTTATCAAAACGTTTTATTTCTGAATCTATTGCAACAACATCTACTTCATAATGAGCAACCTCAGAGTAGGCGTGAGAAAGCAGATGGGCTCTTCCTATAGCTATTCCATCGGAGATTCCAATCCCATGAATAGTAAAGCTCATTTTATTTCCATCTTCATTGTCCTGAAAATTAAAAAACGGGGTTACCTAGACAGACATCGTTCATTCGGCTTCATTAAATTTATTTCCTATGAGCTGGTTAATAGTTTCTATCGCTAAATGTTCGTCTATACCATCAACCTCTATATCCACTTTTTCACCTTTAGCAGCTGCTAACATCATCACTCCCATAATACTTTTAGCATTAACTTTTTGCCCCGATTTGCTGATCCATATCTCACTTTCAAAGGTTCCAGCTAACTGCGTTAATTTCGCCGAAGCTCTCGCGTGAAGTCCTAGCTTGTTAATTATTTCAATTTGTTTAATTTTCATATATTTAGCTAATTTGTGTGAACCCTTTGGATTCCCGATATTCCACCGGATAGAGTTTTACTCACTAGGCTTTCGATATTTTGCTCTCTGTAGTTCATTGCTCGCAACAGCATGGACAGGTTTAATCCACTGACTGCCTCTACCTTGCGGGGTACCAGTAAGTTTTTTGTGATATTGCAAGGAGTTGCTCCGACAATATCCGTAAGGATGAGTACACCATTCCCAGTTTCAATTTTTTTAATTATTTTTTTAGCCAACTTTATGGTTACATCAGGAGACAAGTCGTCTTTTACCCCCAAAAAGTCTAGAGATTCAAATTCCTTACCAAGAATGCGAGTAGCCACATCAATTAAGGCCTCTCCTAGATTACCGTGCGTTAGAAGAAAAATCCCCACTACTGTTTGTGTTTCAGACTTCATGAGCGTATAAAAATAAAACTTTATTTATCATTATATTTTGCTTCGATTGATTGGATTACTATTTCTGCAACATTACACTCGGTTTGATCAGCTATTTCTTGCATGCAGGTTGGACTAGTTACGTTAACTTCGGTAAGGAAATCTCCGATAATATCTAGGCCGACTATGAAAAGTCCTTTTGCAGCTAGTTTTGGCCCTATCGATGAGGCAATTTCTAATTCTCGAGTTGTTAACGGCATGGCTACTCCCTTACCTCCCGCCGCCAGGTTTCCCCGGACCTCGCCTATTTTTGGAATTCTAGCAAGGGAAAAAGGAATAGGCTTGCCGTCGATTAGCAAGACTCTTTTGTCCCCTAGCGTTATTTCCGATATAAATTTTTGAGCCATGATGGTACATTTTTCATTTCGCGTAATTGTCTCTATGATAACGTTAATATTTGGGTCTGATTTTGTGACTTTAAATATTGAGGTTCCACCCATCCCATCTAGTGGTTTAAGAATGATTTCTCCGTAAAATCGCAGAAATTGTTTTATATCAGGCGCGTGACGGGACACAAGAGTAGGGGTGATGAATTCGGGGTAATCTGTTATGCCTAGTTTTTCATTTTGGCTTCGAACCGAAGATGGGGAGTTGACAACTCTTGCTCCTTGTTTTTCTGCGATATCTAGAAGATAAGTAAGATAAAAATATTCTACATCAACCGGAGGATCTTTTCTCACTAAGATCAAATCGAAGGAGTCCAGTTCCTTGGTGGCAGAATTTTCGATCTGGTACCAAGTATCTTTTTTCTCCTGCAGATTGATTTGATGACTTAAGGCTAAAACTTTACCGTTTTGGTACCTGAGATTTGTAGCATGGATAACTGTAACTTTATGATTTCTGTTTTGTGCTGCTCTCATCATGGCAACAGATGAATCTTTCGTTATATTGAGAGAATCTATGGGGTCAATTATAAAAGCAATATCCATTAAATATTCTGCTACCTTTTGGTTAAGTTTTTAAGCGAGAATTATTTTCAAGCCGTAGTATAGCAAACAGGCAGGGGGTTTTAATAACGAATGGAATTTTTATCTGAGGAAAAAAAAAGAAGAAAAAAAAGGGCGCTAAATCAGCGCCCTTGGAGAGTAATTACCTAGAGGAGTAAATGGTAACTACGGTTGAGTGTTATAGGGGTTCTCACCATGTGTGGTTTTGTCTAGACCTTCTCTCTCTTCCTCTTCAGAAGGACGTAGTCCAACAATTCCATCTACTATTTTATAAAGAATAACGCTTATAATTCCGGTCCAAATTATTGTTACCAAGACAGCGATTATCTGAGTAGTGGTTTGTCCACCCATTGTTATCCCATCATCGTATCCGACTCCCCCAAAGCTCGGAGCCATCAAGATACCAGTACCTACTGCGCCAACAATTCCTCCGACGCCATGAACCCCGAAAACGTCCAAAGAATCATCATACCCAAACATGCTCTTCAGGCCTGTGCAAGCCCAAAGACAAACCACACCTGCAATTAGTCCTAAAATTATTGCTCCCATTGGTCCAACTGAGCCGCAGGCAGGGGTTATTGCCACTAATCCGGCAATAGCTCCCGAAGCTGCTCCCAGCATGGTTGGCTTACCCTTAGAAAACCATTCCAGCATTACCCAAGAAATCACTGCTGCTGAGGTTGCGAGTTGGGTGTTGGCTAATACCATTCCAGCGGTTCCGTCTGCAGCAAGTTCGCTACCTACGTTAAATCCGAACCACCCTACCCACAAAAGTGAGGCTCCAATCATTGTAAATGGCAAATTGTGTGGAGGCATAGCTTCTGATCCGTAGCCCATTCGTTTTCCAACTAATATGCAACCGACCAAAGCAGCTACGCCAGCGTTAATATGTACCACAGTTCCTCCGGCGAAATCGATAGCCCCAAGTTGGGAGAGAAATCCTCCACCCCAAACCATGTGCCAAATTGGAACGTAACAGAATGTTAGCCAAAGGGCCGAAAACAAAAGAACGGCGGAGAACTTAATTCTCTCAGCAAATGCTCCAACTATGAGGGCAGGGGTTATGCACGCAAAAGTCATTTGAAATGTCATGAAAACATACTCTGGTATTGTCCCACTCATAGTTGTGTCGTCAATTCCAGATAAGAACAGAGCGCTGAAACCCCCGTATATTGCGTTTAATGGACCCTCGGTAGCCGCCAAGCTGTATCCGTAAATCGCCCACAGAATTGACATCAATGATACCGTTACAAAAACCTGCATTAACACAGATAGCATGTTTTTTGCTCGTACTAGACCACCATAAAATAACGCTAATCCAGGAATGCTCATCATGATAACTAAGATTGTTGCCATTATCATCCAAGCCGTATCTCCGCTATCCAAAGCTGGTTCTGCTTCAGCCATGGCGACCGGCACTTCCTCTGACAACGTTGCACCACCATCTGCATGATTGTCAGCTAGTAAAATTAATCCATCATGAAAAGCGTCGCTTTGCACGTCTGAGTTAGCTTGTGCCATCAGACCGCTAAGGGCGGCGACAATTCCTACCAGGTATAGTATTCTTTTAAACATCATTTATCTCCACTTCAAATATTAAGTTTGACCTACAATGCACTTTCACCAGATTCCCCTGTTCTTATTCTTAAAACCTGCTCTAAAGGTTGAATAAATATTTTTCCATCTCCGATTTTGCCGGTTCGCGCTGATGTTTCAATTGCGGACAAGGCTTTTTCGAGGACTGTGTCCTCAAGAGCAACTTCTATTTTGATTTTAGGGAGGAAATCAACCACGTATTCCGCACCTCGGTACAGTTCGGTATGACCTTTTTGTCGACCGAAACCTTTCACCTCAGTGACCGTGAGGCCCTGTACACCAACCTCAGATAGAGCCTCTCTGACATCATCAAGCTTAAATGGTCTTATGATCGCTGAAATTAATTTCATTTATAATTTCGGTCCAAATGGGTTGAAAAAAATTGAGAAATACATAGGAACACTTTTAGCATTTACCGTGCCAAGGTAAAATACCTTGATGATGCCTTTGCCCAAACTAACAAATATCATAGCTTTCGCACCAAATGAGGGCTTTTTTGATTTAAACGCCCTTATCCAGTGCGTACAACTTGGAGAGCTAAAAAAATGAAACAGGAAAAGATCGAAGAAATTTGTACGAAAATTCAAGAATTATTCGCGCAAACTCCCCTAAGTGATATTCGCAAGAATCTGAGGACAATTCTTCTCAATAATCTATCCGATATGGATCTAGTAACTCGTGAAGAATTTGATGTTCAGACAACAGTCCTCAACCGAGCTAAAGAAAAATTGATATTACTTGAGAAAAGAATCGATCAACTTAATAGCCAATCAGTAAGTAGCCGTGGAAAATAATAAACTGATAAAATGAACCGCAGGCTTAATTTACCCTCTTATAATCATGAAAAACATACTACTCAACGGCATTGTCGCTATGCTTACCATGGGAGGCTCATTTAGTGTTTTTGCCGATGATGCCTCTTCCGTGCATACGTATTTAGTTCGAGTTGATGATCTGCTGACCAAAATCCATGTAACAGCATGTTTTAAAGGAAAGCCAAACTTCAAGCTAGTTGCTGAATCACTGGATGCCTCTATAGCGCTTGTCAGTCTCAAAATTAAAAGTACGGGCAAAAAACTGAATCCGAGCGGTTCCATCAGTTTGCATCAGTTAAACACGGACGATTGTGTCAACTATGTTGTTAATGTGGCACAACCTATTATGAAACATGACAAAAGGCCAATGACAATTAAAAGAATAGGCCGTGATTTGGTAACTGCTGAGGGAATTTGGCTTTGGAGACCGGAGCGTCTTCCCATTGACGAAAAAGTGGAGATAACTTTTGAATTACCAACCGGTGTTCAGATTTCAGCTCCTTGGCTTCGAACTGGTGGGGAGACTGTTGATACTTTCAGTTTTAATCAGACACCATATGACTGGCCAGCTTTTATAGCTCTCGGGTATTTCACGGAGGACACTGTCATGGTAGGAGATTCTGTTTTGCGTGTGGCTATACTCGAAAGTAAGAGGCAGGTTAACTTCAAATCATCTATTCTCAATGGTATAGAGGAAGCAGCTAAAATTGTCAGCTCTGTAACTGGTAATTTTCCGGCTTCTGACTTGCAGGTATTGGTGGAACCCGGAGGATATGGACCCAACGCGATTCCAATGGGTTATGTGTCCAGAGGAGGTAAACCTGCTGTCCACCTCCATATTAACGAGAGAAAACATAAATCGTTTTCGAAGGATACTACTTTACTTCACGAATTTTCCCACTTACTTCTTCCAAAAGTTGATGATCAAGAGTCTTGGTTGACAGAAGGTTTAGCAACATACTATGAATATATCTTGTCTGGTAGAAGCGGTTATTTTTCCACACGTAGTACCTTAAACACTTTTGCAAAAAACTTTGAGTTAGCACGGCTTACTGCACCTACCCAGTCCTTGCGAGACATCTCAAAATCAAGAGGGTTTGGAAAAGGTAGAGATAAGGTGTATTGGGGCGGAGCAGCTGTTTTTTTCGTAGCCGATATAAAATTGAGAATGATGACTAACGATACTTACACGCTTGATACGTTGTTGGCGGAATTTGCTGATTGCTGTGCAAAAAATCAAACTATTTGGACCGGGGAGAAACTTTTCAGGGAGTTTGATCGAATATCCGGGCAAAACATTTTTTCTGAACTTTACCGGGATAATGTCGTTGGAACCTTGTTTCCAGATGTTAAAAATGCTTTTGATTTACTAGGTTTTCAGGTAAGTGGGTTTGGGCAAGATAGTGGAATTGATAGAAATAGCAGGCTTAGACTTACAATTTTTAAATAAACCTCCCAGCAAGTTATCCAACCATTCTGTTATCATTCGTAATATGGATAATATTGAAGAATTTTGTTTTTTGGATATAGCCAGCCTGGTCAAGCTAATTTTTGACAAAGATGTAAAGGCGGAAGAGGTGATTCAGGCTCATGTCAATCGGATTGAAAAATTAAACGGTTCTGTAAATGCTGTGGTTACTTTTACCCCGGAAAAAGCATTAAAGGAAGCTCGGATGGTAGACCAGGCAATAGCGGCTGGCCGCAATGTTGGGCCATTGGCTGGAATCCCGGTTTTATACAAGGATCTAACCTATACCAAGGGGGTTAAAACCACGTTCGGTTCGCCGATATATGAAAACTTTGTCCCATCAGTTGATTCCATTATCGTTGAAAGATTAAAAAAATCAGGTGCCATTTCCCTAGGGAAAACCAATACCCCAGAATTTGGAGCAGGTTCGCAAACTTTTAATAATGTGTTTGGTTCCACTAAAAATCCTTATGATTTGACGAAGACTTGCGGTGGATCTAGTGGCGGATCAGCTGTCGCTGTGGCCTGTGGTTTTTCACCAATTGCTGATGGTACGGATTTTGGTGGATCTCTTCGTAACCCAGCTAGTTTTTGTAATGTGGTAGGTTTTAGGCCATCATCTGGTGTAGTACCGGTATGGCCAAAAACATCCGGATGGTTTCCCCTCAGTGTCTCAGGCCCAATGGCAAGGACTGTAAAAGACCTAGCATTAATGTTGTCAGTAATGGCTGGCTATGATGAACGAGATCCGATATCACTTGATAGGTCTGGCGCTGCCATGCTGAGACCTCTAGAAAAAAACTTCAAAGACGTAAGAGTTGCATGGAGCCCTACCTTGGGAGGTCTTCCTGTAGAAGCAGAAGTTTTGTCAATTATTGAATCACAAAGAAAAGTTTTTGAAAGCTTAGGGTGCATTGTAGAGGAAGCAACCCCCGATTTATCGGATGCTGACGAGATCTTTGAGGTCATGCGAGCTTGGCATTATGATGTTTGTTTTGGGGAATTATTTGATACAAAAAAATCACAGATGAAGGATACCGTTCTGTGGAATATAGAAGAGGGGAAAAAGCTAAGCGGTACTGATCTAGCTAAAATTGAAAATAAGAGGACGAAGCTACATGAGAAAATCATCCAATTTCAGTCGCAATACGACTATTTAATAGCCCCAGCAGTACAGGTTCTTCCTTTCGACGTCGATCAACCTTTCGTCACTGAAATTAACAATGTTAAATTAGATACCTATATTGAATGGATGCGATCTTGCTACAGGGTATCGGTTACTGGCTTACCCGCCATGTCGGTTCCCTGTGGTTTCTCTAAAACAGGATTACCTGTTGGTGTTCAAATTGTCGGTGGGTTTCGAAAGGACTTCTCAGTCTTGCAAATGGGTCACGCATTCGAATCGGTGACAAAGTTTTGGCAAAGAAAGCCGGTGTTAGCGTGATTGATGTTTAATATTTTTAGTAAAGTTGAAATATGAAGAAAATAATACAAAATATGGTATTAGGATTGTCTCTTGTTACCGGTGGATTGGAAGCGCAGGAAACCGGTACGGATAGAGTTTTTATCAAAGATGTTGCAGGAATTTGGATAAATCAGTCGTATATAAAGCAACTAGAGCAGATAAAAATGCCACATGTTGTTGCAAAAAAATCTCCACCATTAATCATCGCGATTCGCCGAGCTGGGAACTCATTTCCAATAGTCGTGACTGATTTCAAAGAAGCTGCTCTTCATGTTGTTTTAGATTTGGAGCCAGACAAAAAGCTCGGCTCATATCGTCTCGTATTAGCTGAAGACAATAAGCCCATTTCTGCTGATAAAGTGAAACTATTGTATTTTCGTGGTCTTCGTAATTTTGAAGGAAAATTTAAAAAGCTTGAAATGGCCGAGATTTTTTTCAAAAAAGGACAATGGGATACTTACATTAACGTTGGGAATAAAATCGGTCCCTTTGTAAACAAAACTGTTATAGCGGGGCGTTATGAAGATAAAAAAGGTAATCTTTGGGAATTTTCTCCCGATGGACAGGCATACCTACCTGATCAGACGTTTTACTATGAGCTTTCATTACGAGACCAAACGGCTGGTTGCGAGTATATTGAGGGAGAGGATTTGAGAGCAGAGGATGGCATAAAAAGAATCGGCTATGCTTGGGAAAAAGGGAAGTTAGACTTATATGAGTCGTATATCGATGGTGATGTTGTAAGATGTAAACCCAAACCGTTTGAGACATTAAGTCCGTTAAGTTAATAGAAAAAATGAGTACAAGGTTGGCGAACGGATCCGACAACATTCAGGATAAGCTAGACGATATTCAAAACATCATTGAAAAACATCGAATTGTTGAAGGGCTAGTACACAAGCAAAAAATAGCCCGTCAAGGACTAGTGGAAACTTTGGTAGAAAAACAAAATCTCCACCAGCTTAAAAATAAATTGAATGATTTGCATCCCGCAGATAAAGCAATGCTATTAGAGCAACTTCCATTACCTGAGAGGCTCACAGTCTGGGAGTTAGTTAAGTCTGACAACGATGGAGAAGTTTTGCTTGAGTTGACCGATGCAGTCCGGGAATCGTTAATCGAGAATATGAATGCGCAGGAATTGCTAGCAGCTACCGAGCAGCTTGATACAGATGAAATTGCTGATTTAGCTCCAGATCTTCCTAAAGGTGTAATAGCGGATGTTTTTAAGTCTCTTCCAACCGAGGAAAGAGAGCACTTGCAAGCCGCGCTATCTTATCCTCCAGATAGTGTAGGAGCACTCATGGATTTTGACATGGTTACCATACCAGAGGATGTAACGCTCGAGGTGGTTATGACTAAATTGCGAGGATTAGAGCGATTACCTGAAAATACCGATCAACTTTTTGTGCTAGATCGGTCTGGTGGTTTGCGTGGTGGATTGCTTTTGAATCGACTGATTGTTTCTAAACTTACTCAAACAGTATCCGATGTAATGAATTTAGAAACAGTATCTTTCCGGGTTACGGATAAGGCTGGCCAGGCTGCGAGTGCATTTGAAAGGTATGATTTGGCATCTGCACCGGTTTTAGATGAGAATGATCGAGTGACTGGACGATTGATTGTCTCTGATATTGTAGATTATATAAAAAATGAAGAAGACTCGGAAAATCTAGGGAAAGTAGGTTTAAGAGATGAGGACCTATTTGCCACGGTATGGAAAAGCGCGCGTAACAGGTGGCTTTGGTTGGGGGTTAATTTATCAACAGCAGTTATAGCATCCCGAGCAATTAGTCTATTTGAGGGTTCGATCGAAAAGCTGGTTGCATTAGCCGCCCTCATGCCTATAGTGGCTGCAGTTGCCGGAAATACTGGAAATCAAACCATAACTCTGATTGTACGGGCAATTGCTTTTGGTGACATTACCCGAAGCAATGTAGGGAGGTTGTTTGTCAAAGAGTTGTCTGTTGGACTCTTAAATGGAATTCTATGGGGTAGCGTTGCAGGAATATTTACTTGGTGGCTTTATGGGCAAGCTTTGCTTGGCTTAGTCATGACGGGTGCGATGATTTTAAACCTGTTAGTAGCTGCAGCAGTCGGTATGTTAGTTCCATTAGGGTTACATAAAATTGGCCGCGATCCTGCCATAGGTTCGGCTGTTTTGCTGGGATTTACCACTGACAGTATGGGGTTTATGATATTTTTGGGTTTAGCAACTTTAGTGTTAATTTAAAAAAGTGATATTTTTTATGAGCTATAAAACTAAGTTATCAAGTCGTGATGTTACTCCCAAAACGTTATGGGATCGCCGAAAAACATTAAAGCTGGCGCCTTGGGTTTTGTTTCAAGGGCTATTTTTTCTTCCAAAACTGACGGAAGCTCGGGATACAGTAGGCAAAAAGTTAAAATCTTTGAAAGATAAATTATTTTCAACAACAGAGCCTTTGACCGCTTATTCAAAAGCAACTTCTTATAATAATTATTATGAGTTTGGGACCGATAAAAGTGATCCAAAAAAATATGCATATCAACTCGAAATCGAACCATGGGTTGTTCGGGTCGAGGGACATGTGTCCCAACCGAAAGATTTTACTATGAATGAGTTGCTCACATTGGCACCGATGGAAGAAAGAGTCTATCGATTGAGATGCGTCGAGGGCTGGTCAATGGTGATACCATGGATAGGCTATTCTCTTTCAGAATTACTTCGCAGGGTTGCTCCCACCAAAGATGCTCGATATGTCGAGTTCACTACAGTTTACAGGCCAGACCAAATGCCAGGACAAAGAAAACCGATATTAGATTGGCCGTATACAGAAGGACTGAGATTAGATGAAGCTATGAATCCTCTCACCTTGCTGTCATTTGGTATGTATGGTTCATTTTCCCCAAATCAGAATGGAGCTCCGGTAAGGGTAATTGTTCCTTGGAAATATGGATTTAAAAGCGCGAAATCAATAGTATCTATACGACTTACAGAAAAAGAGCCACAAACTACTTGGGTTAAGGCTTCCCCTAAGGAATACGGCTTTTATTCCAATGTAAATCCTAGCGTAAATCATCCGCGATGGAGTCAGGCAAGAGAAAGACGAATCGGTGAGTTTAGAAAGAGAGATACGTTACTTTTTAATGGTTATGGAGACCAGGTAGCTAAGCTTTATGAAGGAATGAATCTGGAAAAATATTTTTGATAAGGTGTCAGTTTGGTAAAGCCTGGATTTAGAACCTTTTCTTTTTACAATAAACTTATTTTTTTGTTCTGTTTATCGCCATTAATTTATTTAATAATACGCACACTGTCAGGCAATTTATCAGCTAACCCCATAGAGGATTTAACTCACTCCAGCGGTTGGTGGGCGCTAACAACTTTGGTTATAACATTGGTTGTTACACCACTAAAAATAATTTTTAAGAAGCCTCAAATATTATTTTTTAGAAGAACTCTAGGACTATTTTCGTTTTTTTACGCGAGCATTCATTTTGTAACATGGATTGCTCTTGAACAATTTTTTGACTGGGAAGCGATGGTTTTGGATGTTCTAGATAGGCCATTTATTACCTTAGGTGTAATTGCTTTTGTATTAATGATCCCTTTGGCCGCAACATCTCCTTATCAAATAAGAAAAAAAATAGGTAATAATGTATGGAAAAAGATACATAGGTTAATTTATTTCGCGGTATTAATTGCAGTTTTACATTTTTTATGGCTCGTAAAAAAAGATTTAACAGAGCCATTTATATTTTTATTTATTGTCCTTATGTTGTTGGGTTTTCGTGTATTCATGTGGTGTACTAAATTTTTTCCCAAAGACCAATGATTTTATTTTCGTTTTAATTTTTTGAGGCCAGGAAAACTCCGAAGATTAATAAAATAAAAGACATCAAGTGTACCCCACCCACTCTTTCACAGAAAAACATATAGCCTAAAACAGCTGCTCCGATTGGCTCACACACTATCGCCAAAGACACTAAAGTGGCGGAGACTTTCCGAGTTATTGATATTATTATTGTATGTCCAACTACCTGTGGACCCAAAGCCAGAAGGAAAAAAATTAATAAAACTTCTTGTGTAAAAATGAAACCCGACAATTTATCGGAAGATGAAAATAATAATACACTAAGTGATAATGAAGCAAATCCATAGGTCAAAAACACATACTCAAATAGCTGTATTTTATTTTTTACTGCCCTCGCTAAAATGAGATATACAGCCATGAGAATAGCTCCACCACTGGCAAAAAGATATCCCTGAATTGCCTGGCTAGAGTCGCCATCAGATACGCCTGTATTGAAAAGGAAAAGTCCACCTAAACCACTAATTATGACTCCGAGTATATTACGATAATTAACAGATTCCTTGAGTAAAATAAACGAAAAAAGAGTCACCCATGCTGGACTAGTAGTTACCAGAGCTGTGCTTTCAGCTATGGAAATATATAAAAGAGACTCGATCCAAAAAATAAAATGTAATCCGAGGATAATCCCTGAAATTACAGTCACTCCTATAATTGCAATTCCAACTCTTTGAATTTCATTTCTTCTGAAAATAAAAACTAAAGGCAGTAAAAGAAAAAAAGCGCAGGCCATACGGCCGTGAGCAATGAGTAAGGAACTGATACCCTCAGCCTGTAATAGCCTTATGAACACCGATGCTGTGGAGATTATTACTATTGCTAATACTAAGGATAAAACGAAGGAATATTCACCTAAGTTACGATTCATTGGAACTTAATGAGTTTTTTTAGGTATTCCCGGCACTGGAACGACGTCAATTCCTTCTTCTTGAAGATCTTGAACGTCTGTTTCTGACGCGTGTCCTCTAATAAATCTGGCAGGTGCTTCCTCATAGTGAATCCTACGAGCCTCTTCAGGAAAACGATCTCCAACATCCTCTGTGGATTTAAGTACATGATCGATTATTTCATTTCTAATAGTGTTCAAGTCTTTTGTCGATAAATTTGGATTTACAGAAGTTTTTTTCTTCTTTTGGGTCTGTAAGTTTTTGGTATTCACGTAAGGTGCTGAAATTCTTTTCTCTATACATTTCGAGGCGCATTGCGGACAGGAAATTTGGTTTTTATCATTTTGTTTATTATAGTCTTCGGCCGAGGAAAACCACCCCTCGAAATTATGATTGTTAGGACATGTTAAATTAAATACAATCATAGAATACCTGTTTGTAATCGCTGAGAAAATTGAATAAAGATATTTGTAAAAATATAGCTAAGAAATTGTAAAAATACAATCACACTCATGGAATAATTTCGTCGTTGAAAAGTTCCTCTGGTTTTTCCCTTTTTTTTATGAGGGTTGATGTGCCTCCTTCAATTAATATTTCAGGCGCTCTTCCTCTTGAGTTGTAGTTAGAGGCCATGCTCATGGCGTAGGCCCCAGCCCCCATTATTGCCAAAAAATCACCTTGTTTTAATGCTAATTTACGGTTCTTACCAAGAAAATCACCCGTTTCACAAATAGGGCCAACTACTTCAAAGATTTGACCTTCCGAGTCTTCCGGTTTTATTACTTCTTTCATTTGATGATACGACTGGTAAAGCGCGGGTCTTACCAAATCATTCATCGCGGCATCTACAATTAAAAAGTTTTTATCTTCACCTTTTTTAATATATTCCACTTTAGTCAAAATGATTCCGGCGAGACCCGTAATAGACCTTCCAGGTTCCAGCAATATCCTATTGGTTTTATCTCCCATCGCTTTGATAAGTGAATCTACCCAATCCTTGGGTTTTGGAGGAATTTCGTTTTCGTACGATATTCCTAGCCCTCCTCCAAAGTCAAAATTTTCAATTTTAATACCTATTTTTTGCAAATCATCCGATAATCTTAAAATACGATTTACGGAATCTATAAAAGGTAATTTGTCCAACATTTGGCTACCTATGTGACAATCAATTCCATGGATTTTCAGGTGCATAGATTCCTTTGCCTTTTTATACATTGGTATTGCGTCTTTCCATGGAATTCCAAATTTGTTTTCTTTTAATCCTGTGGATATATACGGATGAGTTTTTGCATCTACATCAGGATTAACCCTGAGACTAATATTTGCGGTCTTATTTAGTTGCTTACAGACATCTTCGATGCAGTCTAGTTCCCCGTAAGACTCCACATTAAAACAGTAAATGCCGACCGAAAGAGCAAATTTTATTTCTTCTTTAGTTTTTCCAATCCCAGAAAAAACAACTTTTTTGGGATCCCCCCCTGCAGCTATGACTCGCTGCAATTCTCCGCCGGAAACAATATCAAAACCACTACCTAACTTTGATAATAAATTGAGAATTGCAATATTTGAATTTGCTTTTACGGCAAAGCAAATTAGGTGGGATCGACTACCAAAAGCATTTTTATACTCTTTAAAGCTTTGGGTAATCGCAGCTTTAGAGTATACATAACAGGGAGTGCCGAATTCCTCTGCTAACGAGAGTAGTGAGGTATCCTCAAAATAGAGTTTGTTTTTTTTGTAACAACAGTATTGCAATTTATTGTGCCTTTTCTATTTTCGTTTTTTCCATATCAATAATGTATAAATCCCCGCGGGCGCCGCAACTTGCATTGCATAGAATGATTAGGATAACAATAATTGCTTTAGAAAAATATTTATTATTCATACATATAGTTTTTCAAGTTTATTCGATAGCTTAATTAATCTCTCGCATTACCTATTTTTCGAGTCTCATTTAATATCCAAGTCTCGACTTTTCTATTTAATTCCTTGACCGGAATACCTTGTGGATTTATCGGAGGGCCTATGCTTACTGTAATCGTTCCAGGATATTTCAAGATTGCATTTTTACCCCAAATAGTACCTGCATTATGAGCGACTGGAGTAATATTGGTTCCTGTTTTGGAGGCGACAAATGCTCCCCCTATTTGAAAGTCTCTGGATTCACCCGGATTTGATCGTGTACCTTCGGGAAAAATGACTATGCAAAATCCCTTTTTGAGCCGATCTTTACCTTGCTGAATAGTTTGTCGGAGTGCTTGCGCCCCAGATGATCGGTCTATTGCAATTGGGCTGGTCATCGCCAAACCCCACCCAAAAAATGGAATCCTAAGCAACTCTTGTTTTAATACCCACACTTGAGGTGGAAAGATTAATTGAAATGCTAAGGTTTCCCAAGCTGACTGGTGATTAGAAAGAATTATCGATGGTTTTTTTTGCAAGTTATCTTCTCCGATAATCCTGTAGTTGACGCCGCAAATATAACCAGCGGTTTTTACTAATATAACAGCCCATATTTTAATTATTTTATATCTATTTAAAGGAGGTAGGAAAAATATAAAAAGTGATATGCATGCGAACATGATGGTGAGAAAGAATCTTATTATCTCAAATAAAAAAGATCTCGTTAACCAAAAACTAATTGATAGTAGTGATGTTTTTCGCTGCATGGGCAAGGGTTTTGTAGATAACCGTATTGGGTGGAATTTCAGGATTTTCTCGAGTTTTCTGTCCATTACCAGTTAATACCAGAATGGGAATGTACCCAGCATTCTCGGCAGCCTTCAAATCTCTTAGGGAATCTCCAATAAAAGGAATTCCTTCAGGAGACACATTGAATCTACGTGCTATATCTAACAACATACCTGGTTTAGGTTTGCGACACGTGCAAGATGGACTATCCAAGCATGGGCAATAAAATATCGCATGAATTTTTCCACCGGCTTTTTTAACTTTAGAATGCATTTTTTGATTAATAGAATTTAGCTGTGTCATGTTAAATAGATTCCTTTCAATACCAGCTTGATTGGTTGCTACCACCACGCGAAAGCCAGCTCTATTGAATCTTGCAATAGCTTCTATACTTCCAGGAATCTCTGTCCATTCATCAGGATTTTTTACATATTCGTCACTATCTTCATTTATTACCCCATCTCTATCCAACACTACAATTTTCATAATTATTTAAAAGTAAATTTACGATTTAGGTGTAAGGTTCAATACAGCTATGTTAGCTACTCTGTTCAAAAGTAATTCGAGAGAGTTTAATAAAGCTAGTCGATTATTTTTTTTGTTTTCGTCTTTGTCTATTACAAGGACATCATTAAAAAAATTGTCTACGTGTGGTGCAATACTAGAAAGCAATTTTAACGCTTCTTCAAACTTACTTGTCTTTAGAAAGTCTTCTATTTTTGGACTTAATTCTTGAATTTTATTATTGAGCTCTATTTCGGATTTATGTTCAAGCTGGCTAAAGATAATTTTGCGTGTGACAAAAGAATTTTTACGAAGTATATTTTTGATGCGTTTATTTGCAGCTGTCAAATTCCCAGCTTCTTTTAATAACTTAAAATTTCTTATAGCATATAGCAGGGACAGTATGTTTTCAAAGCTAATTATTTGTTTCTCTGCTACAGCTTCGATTTCGTCGGGACTAAATCCTTTATCTTTTAAATATCCTTTTAATCTTTCCAGTATAAAATCGTACACTTGGTTGGGGACATTTTCACGAGGAGATTTTATCACTATTTTTTCGATACCTTTGTGCAGTAAACGTCGCAAATCTATACTTATTTTATTTTCTATTAAAATTCTAACTATACCTATCCCACACCTCCTTAATCCGTAGGGATCTTTGTCTCCTGTTGGAATTAAATTAATACTGAATATGGCAAGAATTAAATCGACTTTATCTGCTAGTGCCACACACATTCCTATTTTTGTTTTTGGGATTAAATCAGATTGAAATCTCGGCAAATAATGGTCCTCAATAGCTTCGGCAACATTTTTGGTTTCCTTGTCTTTAAGTGCATAGTATTTCCCCATTGTTCCTTGAAGCTCTGGAAACTCTCCCACCATCTCTGTCGTAAGGTCTGTTTTACATAATTGACCGGCCCTGTGCGCTTCCTCAGTGCTACACCCGATTAAATCAGCGATGTGCTGTGACAAGAAACTTATTCTGTTTGTTCGATCTAACAACGACCCTAGTTTATTGTGAAAAACCATATTTTTGAGCAGGTTAAGCCTTTTATTCAATTTAATTCTGCAGTCGGTTTCAAAGAAAAAACGCGCATCTTGCAATCTTGGTGTTATCACTCTTTTGTTACCTTCGATAATATTAGTAGGATTATCAAGATCCATGTTACTAACCACTAGGAATCTATTTGTTAATTTATCGTTATTATCGAATAGTGGAAAAAACTTTTGGTGAGTAGTCATCGTCAGTATAAGGCACTCAGCAGGTAAAGTTAGAAACTCAGAATTGAAACTTGCGTTATATATAACTGGCCATTCAACCAAAGCTGTTACTTCATCTATGAGATTTGACGGAGAGTTATCTGAAAGCTTGTATCCTAAGCGCTCTGCATGCTCTTGACACTGTCGTCTAATACTCGCTTTTCTTTTGGCAGAAGAGACAATAACCTTTCCAAGGTTAAATAACGTCTCTTCATAATCATCAGCGTGATCAAGCGTCACATTATTGTTTGTAAGAAATCTATGTCCTTTGGTATGGTTCGAGCTTTCCACTCCTAAAACGGTCGCGTTGACAGTTTTCCTACCATACATAGCCAACAGACCACGAACAGGTCTAACAAACTTTATGTCAGTGACTCCATCGTCTAGTTGGTAGGTCATCAATTTTGGTATGGGCATTTTCCGAACAGCCCTGTCAAGCGCCCGATCTATCGCTTTCTCTAGGCAAACCCCGAGATCATTTTGTCGGATAAACAACATTTCTACTTTTCCAGATTTATCAGAATAGATATTTTTTAGTTGGTTTTCTTTGACCCCAATAGATTCCATTTTTTTTAAAAGTGATTTTGTTGGGTTCCCTTCTTCATCAAAACCTACCGAGGTTGGCACCAGCTTTTTAATAATTGTTTTTTGAGGTGCTTGAGATCTAACTTTCTTTATTTGCAACGCTAAACGTCTAGGAGTTTCAAAGGAATAACACCTTGCATTTTCTTCCAAAAGTTCGAATTTTTTAAGAGATTGCATCATCTCGTTTTGCAAGCCGCTTGATAAATTGAGCAAAGCCGAAGGAGGCAATTCCTCCGTTAGAAGTTCAATTAATAGCGTATCAGACATTTTTGCTAATTTCTCGGTTATCCATTGTTTCCTGAAATTCATTTGGATCTAAAATGGCTTTCAAGTTTGATATTTCTGCTAACTGAAATCCAGTTTTTTTTCGTTCGGTATAAAAACATTTTGCGACATTTCGTGCGAGCGTTCTAACGCGAGCTATGTAACCAGCCCTTTCCGTAACAGATATTGCCCCACGAGAGTCTAAAAGATTAAAAATATGGGAACACTTGATAACTAGTTCATACCCTGGCAGACATAGCTGATGTTCTATAGTTTTATTAGCCTCTTTTTCACAAATTTCAAAGCTCTGGACCAGCGTCCTTATGTCAGCTATTTCAAAGTTATAAGCGGATTGTTCCCTTTCATTTTGTTGAAAAATATCTCTGTAAGAGATGTCGCCATTCCAATTGATATCATATACGGTATTTTTTTCTTGTAGATACATTGCTATGCGTTCTAATCCGTATGTAATTTCTCCCAACATTGGTCTGCATGGGAGTCCCCCTACCTCTTGAAAGTACGTGAACTGTGTAATTTCCATTCCGTTTAGCCAGACCTCCCATCCAAGCCCCCAAGCTCCAAGTGAAGGTGACTCCCAATTATCTTCGACAAACCGGATATCATGTTGACTATTATCCAGGCCGATAGCTTCTAAGGAATCCAAATATAACTCAATAATATTGCTGGGTGACGGTTTTAATACAACTTGAAATTGATAGTAATGCTGTAATCGATTAGGGTTATCCCCATATCTACCGTCTTTTGGTCTTCGACATGGTTGGACATAAGCAGATTTCCAGGGCTCGGGCCCGATCGCTCGCAAAAAAGTAGCTGGGTGAAACGTCCCTGCTCCAACTTCCATATCATGAGGTTGAAGAATAACGCAATTCTGCGTTGACCAATATTTCTGAAGAGAAAGGATTATATCTTGAAAATTCTGCATATTATTTTAGGTACTTTTCATTCATTTACATTAATCCTATTTTACACTTTTCGCTTGAATTCTGATCCCGATACCTATAATAATAATTGAAATTATGAAGACTGTCTTATTGCCAAGTATCACGAAAGGAGTAGTGCCTTCCCGAGCTGTTACGGTTGCTTCGATTATTTTTGTTTCGAACTGTGGAGCTAATTTGTCAATTCTTCCATCCCATTTAATTATGGCAGTAACTCCGGTATTGGTAGCCCTTAGCATGAATCGGGATGTTTCAATCGCACGCATTTGAGAAATTTGCAAATGTTGTTGAGATGCAATCGATTTGCCCCACCATGCATCGTTGGTAAAATTCGCCAAGATTGTAGCCTCGGGAAGAAGCCTGATAATTTCTTCACCAAAAACATCTTCATAACAAATATTAACACCAATTTTCTGTCCTGAAGCATTAATGGTAGTTTGTTCGCGATTCCCACGCGAAAAAGATGACATTGGAATGTTCGCACTTTCCATGAACCATCCGAAAAGAGATTTTAAGGGTAAATAGTCTCCAAAGGGGACTAGATGAATTTTTCTGTAAATTTGCTTATCTGATTTTCCTAGAGATATGACACTGTTATAGTACTTACCATCAGACGAGAGCTCTGGAACTCCAACTAATATAGTCGCACCTCTTTTTTTGGCTGGTTCAGTAAATTTATTCAACAGATCTAAGGGTATGTTTTTGTCGAAAATTGGAAAAGCTGTTTCTGGGAGTAATACTAAATCCGCGGTTGTTTTCTCAGTCAGATTCAAATAATGATCTATTGTCGCCAAAGTAACCTCGGGGTTCCATTTCACATCTTGGGAGATGTTTCCTTGGATGAGGGCTATACGGGTTGGAGGAGAATCTATGGGTCGAGCCCAGTTTACAAACGTTAGACACTGGCCAATGGCCAGGCATAAAAAAATAGGTATAAAGTTGGTTTTAAGTGAATTTATAATCCCCAAGGCTATGGAGTTTTTAATCGTCAGACTGATTGCACCCGCTAGAAAAACGGATATGAAAGAAATTCCATAAACCCCCAAGATTGGTGCATAACCGATAAGGGGGCTCTCTGGCACTTGCGAATAACCAATTGTCAGCCATGGGAACCCTGTAAAAAAATAACCGCGACCAAGTTCTGCCAGAGTCCACATTGCGGGAAAAACTAATAAAAATCGTACTCTTGCTGTTAATTTCCTCAAGTGGAACATGATGCTGCTCATTATCGAGGTATAAACCGATAAATAAATTGAAAATACAATAATTAAAGTTCCAGCTAATAGGACATTCATACCCCCGTATCTGGTTAAACTAATAAAAATCCAACTCGTTCCAGATATAAATAAACCAAATCCAAAAAATAATCCTAATAAAACGGTTGATTTATGCTGATTGCACTTTTCGTGAACTAGTAAAAATACTGTTATGGTTATTATGGGAATGGGGTATAGGTAAAAAGGAGCAAACCCAAAAACTGTCAGGCAGCCTGCAAGGAAAGCCACTAAATTCAAGGGAAAATTATTGGGAATTTTCCACATCCATTTTCTTCTTCTCGATCATTAGTAGCTGTATTTTTCTGCTATCTGCTCTAAGAATAGTAATTTCTAGTCCAGCTATTTGGAAGGTTTCTCCACTTTTTGGAAGTCGACCGACATGAGTTAAAACTAACCCTCCCACGGTATCGAAATCTTCCGCACTGAAATTAGTTTCGAGTTGCTGATTAATGTCTGTTAGATCAGTTTGGGCTTTGACACGATATTTCCCATTACTCTCAAGGATTATATTGGCTTCCGTTTCGTCCAAATCGAATTCGTCTTCTATGTCACCAACTATTTGTTCAAGAACATCTTCGATGGTTACAAGTCCTGCTACACCACCATACTCATCAACAACAATAGCTAAATGGTTGCGATTTTTTCGAAACTCTTCGAGTAAAACATTGAGCCTTTTTGATTCAGGAATAAATACAGCCGGTCTTAAGGTTTTTTTCAGGTCAAATTTATCGCTATTTTGATAATATCTGAGAAGGTCTTTCGCAAGCAGTATTCCGACGACATCATCTTTGTCTTCTCCAATAACCGGGAACCTGGAGTGAGCAGTTTCGATTGCGTATGCAATAATTTTTTTTATGGGGTCGGTGATGTTCATTACTCCCATCTGAACTCTGGGTACCATGATATCTCCAGCCTGCATATCGGAAACTTGCAGCACTCCCTCTATCATGGATAGGGCCTCGGTATCCATCAGGTTTTTCTCGTAAGAGCTGTGGAGCACTCCGACAAGCTCATCTCTATCTTCTGGCTCTCTGATCTTAAGTAAAAAATCCCGTACTTTTTTTCGCCATGTAGTTTTGTTTGGAGGGTCGTCCATTATATTCTCACGTATTAACTAGTTTGATTGATGATAGCATCAGTAAGGATTTCCGAATCCCAATTCATTCATTATAAATTTTTCGCGTTTTTCCATAATTTCCGCACCAACATCGTCGTCATGCGTAAACCCTTGTAAATGCAGAGTTCCGTGAATTGTTAAATGCGCCAGGTGGGCCAAAATAGGTTTTCTTTGTAAGCTAGCCTCTCTTTTTACTACCGGAAAGCAGATGGCTATATCACCTTCTATGGGGTTGTTATCTCTGTAAGGAAAGCTTAAAACATTAGTTGCAGTTTTTTTGCCTCTGAACATTTCATTTAGTTTTTTCCCTTCTAATTCGTCAATTATTCTGATGGTTAGTTTTATATTTTTAGATACAGAAGCTAAAACCCAACTTTTGATAACATGTTTATAAGGTAGGTTACTATCTTCCATCCCATACTGAATTTCTAAGTCTACCTTCGGTAATCTTTGCTTTGTCAATATTTCTTTATTTTGTTCAATGATCATCGTTTTTTTCGTAAGCTCTTACAATTCTTTGGACTAAGGGATGTCTGACCACATCATCCCCGAGAAACTCTGTAAAGGCGATGCCGGCAACATTAGTTAATATTTTTCGAGCCTCAATTAAACCGTTTCTTCTTGGATTAGGAAGATCGATTTGAGTGACGTCACCTGTGATGACTGCGCGACTACCAAATCCCATTCTAGTTAAAAACATTTTCATTTGTTCTGGTGTTGTGTTTTGTGCTTCATCTAAAATTATGAATGAGTTGTTAATCGTCCTTCCTCTCATGTATGCAAGAGGGGCAATCTCTATAATGCCTCGCTCAAAAAGTTTCGCTGCTCTTTCAATTCCCATTAAGTCATAAAGCGCGTCGTAAAGCGGTCGAAGGTATGGGTCGACTTTTTGTGCTAGATCTCCTGGTAGAAATCCCAGTCTTTCTCCTGCCTCTACGGCAGGTCTCGCGAGTATAATTCGCTTTATCAGATCTCGTTCAAGGGCATCAATTGCACTGGCAACAGCCAAATAAGTTTTACCCGTGCCTGCTGGTCCAATTCCAAAAACCACATCAGATAGTTGAATTTGCTTGAGATATTGTATTTGCCTGACAGTTCGCCCTCGTAAATTTTTTTTTCTCGTTTTTAGCATTGGTTCATTTTGATTGGAAACAATATCGCTACCGGAGTTATTAGCAAGTTCCATTAAGTCAAATTGAATGTCTTCCATCCTTATATGATTGCTAGCTTTTTGATAAAATTTTTGTAAAGTGGTTTTAGCAAGATGCATTTTGGTTTGGTCACCTGATACGTGAAAACTATCGCCTCGACGTGAAATTGTTACACCGAGTGCTGTCTCAATTTCACGAAGATTTTCATCTAGCGAGCCACACAAGTTGGCGAGTTTTTCGTTGTCCACAGGAAGTAGAGTAAAGGTTGAGGAATTCAAGCAGCGTTTTGGATCAGGCGATTAGCGCGAAGTGAGTTAGTCATAATTTCAGTGATTTTTACCTTTTCAATGGTACCTATTAAATTTTTGGGACCAATAAAATTTACTACTCGGTTGTTAGAAGTTCTTCCCGAAATTTCCAGGTTACCCTTCGAAGAATACCCCTCTACAAGGACCTCTTGGACCGTGTTTAACATAGAAACACTCGTGTCGTCTCGAATTTCATTCAATAATAATTGGAGCTCTTGTAGTCTCGATTTTTTTGTGGCAAGAGGCACTTGATCAGGTAAGTCTGACGCCGGAGTTCCGGGGCGAGGACTATACATAAAGCTGAAACTGGTATCAAATTTTATATTCCGTATAAGTTTTAATGTATCTTGAAAGTCAGTATCTGTTTCTCCGGGGAAGCCAACAATGAAATCCGAACCAATACTAATATTAGGTCTAGCTTTTCGCAACTGTTTAATGATTAATTCATATTGCTCCCGAGTGTATCCTCGTTTCATGAGTCGTAGAATTTTGTCTGACCCCGATTGAACCGGAAGGTGCACATGATCAACCAATTTTTTGGTTTTATCAAAAGTTTTTATGAGGCGACTGTCAAATTCTTTTGGATGAGACGTTGTAAATCGCAATCTCTCGATACCAGGAATTTCCGCCGAAAACTCTAACAGACTAGCCAAGTCGACTTGTTCATGGTTTTCAGTTTGACTACGATAGGCGTTAACATTTTGTCCGAGAAAAGTTACTTCTCGTACCCCTTGTCTCGAAAGCCCCGCTAATTCTATTAAAATTTCTTCGAAAGGACGAGAAATCTCTTCTCCTCGGGTGTATGGGACCACACAAAAACTACAATATTTACTACATCCTTCCATGATCGAGACGAAAGCCGTGCATTTTTCAGGTTTTGGCATGGGAAGTTTGTCAAATTTTTCTATTTCTGGAAAAGATATATCTATTTGTGGTTTACCAATAACCTGCTTTTTGCGGATTAAGCTTGGTAGGCGATGTAGTGTTTGCGGTCCAAAAACCACGTCAACATACGGGGCTCGTCTGATTATCTCTTTTCCCTCTTGGCTTGCTACACACCCTCCCACTCCGATAATGAGGCTAGGTTTAGAGGATTTCAGATGCCTGACTCTTCCAAGATCGCTAAAAACTTTTTCTTGAGCTTTTTCTCGTACAGAGCATGTATTAAAAATAATGACATCAGCTTTTCCCGGATCCGTAGTTTTTTCTAACGGTTCCGTTTCGTTGAGAGCATCAAAAATTCTGTCAGAGTCATATACATTCATCTGACATCCGAAGGTACGAATAAAAATTTTTTTCATCTTCTGTCTTAAATATATTCCCTGCTAACGCAGTCCCCAAAAATGTATTATATTTTTGCTTATGTCTACTATCACCATATGATATCTTTCAATTGACGTTTTGTTAATGATAAAGTGAATTGTTAGCAAAAAACCGATATTTTCCGTACTTTGCAATCAATTCTATATTGTCATAAAAAACCATGAATAAAGGCGTCGTGGTTTGCTTAATCCAAGGTCTTCGTGTCGGGTAGGATATAAGCACAATAAACTGGTAACATCAGCCAATTGAAATAATATCCCGACTCATTATGAACTAAATCGTTTTCGGAGTAACAATGGGTTTTTGTAAGTGTGTGATCATTAGAGAGGAGTGGTGGCGAATCTGGGATTTGAACCTAGGACCTTCGGATTATGATTCCGCTGCTCTAACCACTGAGCTAATTCGCCAGTTTAAGGGTTTCTCAAAATCCGGAGGTTACTTATCGTAATGCCAGCTGTCAAGCAATCTATTTATGAGGAATTTTTTGGCACATGAGGTTTTAGTAAGATGAAATATGATTTTGTAATCATAGGGGCGGGTATTGTTGGATCAGCTGTCGCATTGAGCCTCATTAGAGAAGGTCACAGTGTCGCTGTGATTGAACACAGTAGGTTAGGGCAACAGGATTTGGTGAAAGACAAGACTCAAGTTTTCATGCTCAACTCTTCCAGCCTATCAATCCTGAGAGATATTGGCACGTGGAGCCAAATCAATCATGATCAATACAATCAAGTTTTTGATATTAAGATTTTGGGAGACGGGTTATCGGAGATAAACTTTAACTCATCAAACGCTGACTTTTCTGCTTTAGGCTATACGGTGGAAAAACACAATTTGCTGGAAGTGCTACACAGACAGTTACAGCAAAGTAATATGGCCGTATTCGATAATCAAAAAATAGAGAATTTAGTTTGGGGTAAAAACCATATATCAGTCCAATTGAAGCAAAATAAAAATATAACCTCTGATGTGATTGTAGCTGCGGACGGAGCGAATTCATACGTTAGAAATTTAGCTAATATTAAGGCAAAAACCAATTATTATAATCAAATTGCAATTGTATGTAGGCTTGTTGGTCGTGCTTCCAAAGCCGTCGCTTATCAATGGTTTCAAAAAAAAGGTAATGTTGTTGCTCTACTCCCAATAAATGAAAATGAGTTTGGTCTGGTTTGGTCGATTTCGGAGGATTTAGGACTCGATATGATTTCAAAAGGAAAAGGTTTGCTAATTAGGGAGCTAAAAGAAATTACAAGTTGTGATGTTGGCGAACTAGAAATTGTTGATCAACCAAAATATTTTCCTATAAATGCGATCCACCCTGAATCCGTTATAAAAACCAGGCTAGCCCTTGTAGGGGATGCTGCGGGTACAATCCACCCAATGGCAGGCCAAGGACTGAACTTGGGATTATTAGATGCTAGAATACTTTCGGATGTTTTTTCAAAAAAAGCTAATTCGAGCATTTTCTCTACTCTCAGGAGATATGAGAGACGTCGGGCGGAAAAAGTTGCTATCATGAGGGGTATCACTAATGGCTTATATAAAATATTCTCCAGCGATGTGATGGCCTCAAGTTATCTTAGGGCGTACGGATTAAAGATTTTTGAAAGAGCTCCTGCGCTTAAAAAACTAGCTTTTAAGGTTGCTTCAAATTAGTTTCCAGTTTTTCCATGAATTAGTAGCGAAAGGTATATTTATGTATTTGCGGCGAATAATGTTTTTTGGTCTTCTCGGTATGTTTTTTTCAATTTTTACTCTACCGATTTTAGCGGACGAACAAAAAGTCAGGGATCTCATCAAAACAAAATTCCCAAGCGCCACTTTAGAGCAAGTTAATAAGGTTAAAGATATCGATTTATATGAACTAGTAATTGATGGTGACGTTATTTATATAGATTTGAATCTACAATATTTTATTGATGGTAATCTTATAGACTTGTCCAATATGCAAAATGTGACTCGCGAAAGAAAAGGGGTTTTAGAAACTGCAGCCATGGAGAAACTTAAGATACCATTAGTAGAGTTTCCTCTTGAATGGGCGGTAAAGAAAGTGCACGGCGATGGCTCTAGAAAAATGGCGTATTTTGCGGACCCTAATTGTGGCTATTGCAAGCGTTTTGAAAAGACCACAATCCCTAAGATTGAGAATGTAACGATTTACATATTTCCGTATCCGATAATCAGCGAAAAATCACTTCCGTTGACACAGTCGATTTGGTGCTCTTCAAACAGGGAAGCTGCGTGGGATGATTATGTTCGGAAGGGCATATCTCCTTCTGGGAGCAAAGACTGTGACAATCCAATTGAGAATGTACTCGCTTTTGGTAAAAAAATGCGCATAAGAGGAACACCCACCCTTTTCTTTGGGGATGGAACTAGAGTTTCGGGGATGATGGGCTTGCAGGAATTGGATCAGAAGTTAAATGAAAACATGTAATAAAACCTCATTTTTTCATGCCTTTTGGTATTAAAATCCACATCTTCCCGGATTGCTTCATTTTTCCTGCAATTTGTCCGGCTAAATTGCCGAATCCCCAAAAAAAGTCTCCCCGCAAGGGGCCCTTGATAGCGCCTCCCGTGTCTTGCGCTAACATAAGCTTATTCATGGGTCTTTCTGAGCTTGGCCATGTGGTTGATAGATAAATTGGGAAACCTAAAGGTATAATTTTGCTATCTACTGCCAGACTACGTTTCGGTGTTAGCGGTACATTTAATGCTCCAATAGGGCCATCAAAATTGTTACTAATTATTTTAAAAAACACATACCTCTCATTTTGGTTTAGTACTTTTTTTACCTTCCACGGGTTTCGTTTTGCCCAAGCTTTGATTCCTTGCATAGATGCCTCGTGAGATTTAACCTCCCCCTCTTTAATCAGCACTTTACCGATAGATGTGTATGGGTGACCATTGTGACTCGCATATCCGATTTTTAATATTTTGCCTGAGGGCAAAGCCACGCGTCCAGACCCCTGTATTTGAAGAAAAAATAGATCGATTTCATTTTCCACCCATAAAACAACTGGTATGTTTAGTTTAGTGTAGTTTTCTTCGATTTGCTTTCGACTGTAATATATTATTTTAGAGGTACCCGGTTTAGGTATCCTTAAGTCTCGGGGCATTCCAAGTAGCGGATACTTAAATTTCTCTGATTTTATCAATTGCCCCTTCAACAATGGTTCGTAATAACCAGTAATCAATCCTGATGAGGTGCGTTTGGAGTCGAAAATTTGGTAAGGAGTAAAGTAGATTTGAAAAAATTTTTTTAGCTTACTTTGGCTTGGAACTTTAATGGTACCACTATGGAGACATACCCGTGCCCAATCAGTGTTTTTTTTTAAAACGGAACAAGACTGTAAAAATGCAGGCCAAGCCTCCGTTAAGTCGTCGTTCTCCCACCCGGGTAAGTCCGACCAGTCTTTTCTTTCAAATGAAAACGTGTTTTTAGCTTGATCTTTAAAATATTGCTTTTCAGGCTTTATTGTTAACTTGTTGAGAGTACCGGATGGTATAGTCGAGGTGGATATTGCGTCAGACGCATTTTGGTGTTTTCTAGGTTTTTGTGTCGAGGCGCAACCGTTTAAAAAAATTAAAAAAATTGATACGAGAAATAGAAATTTTTTGCACGATACATTTGGCCAAACATTTCTATTAAAATGGAGCTCTATTTTCATGAAAGATTATCCGCTTTTCTGGGTTTTCCTGGAAATTCTTTTAGGTTTAGGCATGTTTTTACTGATAATTTTCTGGACGCTTCCGAAGAAAAGCAAAAAGAAAAATTGCAAAGACACATGATATTGTTATTTCAATGTAATGTTCGTGAGGCACTTAGAGCAAAACTTGGAATATTGACCACAAATTGGTGACCATCTTGCGCTACCATGTAATAGCTACCTTTCATTGTTCCCGTTTCAGTGGAAATGACTGCACTGCTTTGGTACTCAAAAGTTTTGTTCGGTTCAATAATTGGTTGGGTCCCCAAAACTCCCGAACCCCTAACCTCTTGTACATTCAGCTTACCGTTAGTAATAATCCAATGACGGCTTAACAACTTGGCGGTTAGCGTCCCTTTGTTGATTATGTGTATCGAATAAGCAAAAACATACTGCTTATTTTCAATCGAGGATTGTTTTTCTAAAAAAAAACTGTGTCCTTCTACATTGACATTATACTTTTGGGGATTGTCATGCTTTAAATTCTTCATATTGACAAGATATCCTGCGTGTTTGCTTTAATTGTTTTACAATGCGCTTATTATTTTTAATAAGTTATTTTAGATGCCTAATTATAGAATAGCTCCTAGTATTTTGTCTGCAGATTTTGCCCGACTTGGTGAAGAAGTTGTTGCCGTGGCCGAGGCTGGCGCTGACATGATACACATTGATGTCATGGATAATCACTATGTCCCTAACTTAACTTTTGGGCCGCTTGTTTGTAGAGCACTCCGTCCAATTACGAGCAAGCCTCTTGATGTACACCTAATGGCAACGCCTGTGGATAAATTAGTTGTGGAATTTGCTAAGGCTGGAGCTGATATTATTACTTTTCACCCTGAGGCTAGCGAGCATGTTGATCGGACTATTCAGACTATAATAGATAGCGGGTGCGAGGCCGGTTTGGTTTTAAACCCGTCTACTCCACTGAATCATTTGGAATGGACTTTAGAAAAATTAAGTATGGTTTTATTGATGTCGGTAAACCCTGGATTTGGTGGACAAACTTTTATTGAAAGTACCTATGGCAAAATCAATCAAGTAAGAGATATGATCAAAGAGTCAGGCAGAGATATTTCTCTTCAAGTCGATGGAGGAATAAATATTCGTAACATTAGGTCTATAGCAATGGCAGGTGCTGATACCTTCGTCTCAGGATCAGCAATCTTTGGAGTCGAAAATTATTGTGATGTAATAACTGATATGAGAAATGAGTTACTTTAGGGTAGCATGCTTTATAATTGTCCCATTAAAAAATTCTTAGTTTTATGGTTTTTTGTCCGATTAGTGTGTCCGCATTTGCATTTGATTTAGATGGAACTTTGGTGGATAGCCTCCCGGATTTGGCTAGTGCCTCAAATCGAATGTTATCTCGGCTAAACCGACCATCGGTATCAGAAGATAGAGTTAGGAGCTACGTTGGTAAAGGAATAGATGTTCTAGTACATAAACTGATGGGGGAATTTCCACCGAAATTAAGCAGTCCCAAAGAAATTTTATTTAAGGCTCGAGTGATTTTTAGAGAAGAATACGAGAATGGTATTACGACACATTCACGCATTTTCCCTGGGGTAGTCGATACATTGCTAAAATTGAAGAAGAAGAATATTCCTTTAGCATGCGTTACAAATAAACCAGAGAGACATACCGAAATAGTCTTAAAAAATTTGGAATTGAAGCAGTATTTTGATTTAGTGATCTCTGGTGATACTTGTAGCAGGATGAAGCCCGACCCTTTACCCTTAGAATATTTGGGAAGAGTTTTCGGGGTAAGCCTAAAGAAAGTTTTGATGATTGGTGATTCAAAGGTAGATATAGAGGCGGCCCGGAATGCGGGTTCTCCGGTGTTTTGTGTGTCTTATGGTTATCATGGTGCGGTTTCTTTAGATAGCTTGGGGGCGGATATGGTTATTGAATCTGTCCGTGATATATTTCCTCTTGTTAATTTCGATGTTAAGTCATGAATCAAGGCTCGCCCTCAGGCACTAGCCAAATTGCAACTAATATTCTTTAAATCATTAAGTACCGATTATGATGAGTAATTTCAAATGATAGAAAAAGATTTTCGAAATCTTGGTAAGCAAGGGTTTAACAGAGTTCCCCTCGTTCTAGAAATGTTCGCTGATCTTGATACTCCGCTATCTGTTTATCTGAAAACCGCGAATTTACCATATACATATTTACTTGAATCCGTTCATGATGGAGAGCGTTTTGGCCGCTACTCCTATATCGGCTTATCAGCTAAAACAAGGTTTCACGTATATGGCCACACTTGTCAGGAAATTAGGGAAAACTTAGTTGTTTGGGAGGGTGAGTTTGAAAATCCATTGGATTGGGTCAAAGAAATACAAAAAAGATACAATGCAAAACTCCCGGAAAATATGCCAAGATTTTTAGGTGGTCTTGTTGGTTATTTTGGTTATGAGACTATTCAATTCATTGAAAAACGATTAAAAAAAGAGCCCAAGCCAGACGTTTTAGGTACCCCTGACATACTGCTCCTGCTGTCAGAGGAATTGATAGTGGTTGACAATCTTTCCGGTAAACTATTCATAGTAGTTTATGCAAATCCAAAAAATGAAAGTTCTTGGGGTGTGGCCCAGGGTAGGTTATCCGAAATTAACGGTATGTTAGCTGAGCCGGTTCGAGCCCCTGCAGAGAATCCGAAAAAACTTGCGCCTATTCAGACAGAGTTTATTAAGTCTCAATTTATAGCGGCAGTGGATAAAGCAAAAGATTATATAACCGAGGGAGATATTATGCAGGTAGTACTTTCTCAAAGGATGCATGTGGCGTTTGAGGCCGAACCCCTAACGCTTTATCGATCTCTTCGAGCCCTTAACCCATCACCGTATATGTTTTTTTTCAACTTTGATGATTTCCAAGTAGTCGGATCCTCGCCAGAAATATTGGTGAAGTTAGAAGATGGTTTAGTTACTCTGCGCCCTATAGCTGGCACTAGGCCCAGAGGCCTGACTGAAGAGGAGGATGTTGCTTTTGAGACCGAACTTTTATCTGATCCAAAAGAGCTGGCGGAGCATCTAATGCTACTTGATTTAGGCAGAAACGATGTGGGGAGAGTTTCAAAAATTGGCACGGTTGAATTAACCGATAAAATGATTATCGAAAAATATTCCCACGTCATGCACATCGTGTCGAATGTTCAAGGAGAGCTATCCAACGGACTGGACGCCATGGAGGTTTTGAAAGCTTCATTTCCTGCAGGCACAGTCTCAGGCGCTCCAAAAGTTAGGGCAATGGAGATTATCAATGAATTAGAACCCAGCAAGAGGGGAGTTTATTCCGGTGCGGTTGGTTATGTAGGTTTTGGTGGGGATATGGATGTTGCGATTGCAATTCGGACAGCTGTTATCAAAGATCAAAAACTATTTGTTCAGGCAGGAGCTGGTATAGTCGCCGACTCGGTTCCGGATTCGGAGTGGGTAGAGACACATAACAAAGCCAAAGCAATACTCAAGGCGGCCGAGATTGCGAGCTCCGGTGTAAACAATCCAAAACCTTGAGCTGGGTTAAGGAATATTTATGATTTTAGTGATAGATAATTACGATTCTTTTACCTACAATTTGGTTCAGTATATAGGGGAACTTGGTTTTGAAGTTAGAGTTCACAGAAACGATGAAATCACGGTAGATGAAGCCCTAAAGACAAAGCCGAGTCACCTTGTAATTTCGCCAGGCCCTTGTACTCCAATCAAAGCAGGCATATCGGTTGATTTGATTAGGACAGCTGCCGATAATATGCCGATTTTAGGTGTATGCTTAGGGCACCAAAGCATTGGTTATGCTTACGGTGCTGAAATTGTGAAAGCGCGACTGCCTGTCCATGGTAAAACTTCTCGGATAATGCACGATAAAAGAGGAATCTTTCAAGGACTACCGCAATCATTCGCGGCTACGCGCTATCACTCACTTGTAATTCAGGAGGAGTCTTTACCCGACTGTTTGGAAGTAACGGCAAAAACTGATGATGGCGTAATAATGGCAGTGAGCCATAAAACCTTGCGGGTAGAGGGAGTTCAGTTTCATCCCGAATCGATATTGAGTGAGCATGGACATGATTTGCTGAAAAATTTTTTAAGGAGTTAGTTAATATGACACCGCAAGAAGCATTAGAAAAGATATCAGATGGAATCGATTTGTCATCTCAAGAAATGTTGGATGTGATGAGACAAATAATGAAAGGTGAAGTAACTAGCTTGATGATTGCCGCTTTGATATCTAGTTTGAAAACTAAGAGGGAAAGTGTGGATGAAATAGCCGCAGCTGCTACGGTTATGCGAGATTTCGCCTCAAGTGTGAAAGTTGGAGTTAATACTAATTTATTGGATACTTGTGGTACCGGTGGAGATGGGTCAAGTACTTTTAACATATCTACTTTATCTGCTTTTGTCGCAGCGTCGGCCGGGGTAAAAGTAGCTAAACACGGAGGAAGGTCCGTATCCAGTACGTGCGGCAGTGCTGATATATTAGAAGCATTGGGTGCAAACCTTAAGCTTGGTCCAGACCAAGTTGCTCATTGCGTAGACAGGGTGGGCATAGGTTTCATGTTTGCGCCTAATCATCATTCTGCTATGCGGTACGCGGCACCGGTTAGAAAAGAGCTTGGTATGCGTACTATGTTCAACATTCTAGGACCTCTTACGAATCCAGCACATGCTAAAAATCAATTGTTAGGAGTGTATCGTAAAGATTTGGTCGCAGTTTTAGCTCGTGTTTTAAAAGAATTAGGTAGCAAGAGAGCTTTGGTAGTGCACGGCAGTGACGGAATTGACGAAATTTCTATTGCCGGTCCGTCGTATGTGGCTGAGCTGTCATCTGGCGATATTAAAGAATACACCATAGATCCTGAACAATTTGGATTAGAGAGGGGAAATATGGAACTTTTAAAAGCTGATTCTGTTAAGGCTTCGAAAGATATTTTTCAGTCGGTAGTTTCGGGTAAAGGTGGTGTTCCGACGGATATTGTGAGTTTGAATGCAGGCGCAGGAATTTATGTTTCTGGTTTAGCTTCTAGTATTGGGGAGGGTATTAAAAAAGCCAGGGAAGTCATTGAAACTGGATTAGTTCGTAAAAAAATAGACGAATTTATAAGGGTTACTAAGCAATTTAGTATTCCAGAGTGAGAACATGATTACCGATATTTTACAAAAAATTCTACTGGAGAAAAAACGAGAAGTAGAACACTGTTCGAATCAAAAATCGGTTAGTGAGATCAAGCGCAGCTTGAAAGATGTTGAGCCTCCGCGAGATTTTCTAGCAGCTATTAATAAAAAAATTGCAAACGATAAATCAGCAGTAATAGCTGAAATAAAAAAAGCAAGTCCTAGCAAGGGTTTAATTAGAAAAAACTTTAACCCAGGTGCTATTGCAAAATCATACGAAGCGCATGGTGCTGCCTGTATATCAATTCTTACAGATAAATCATTTTTTCAGGGAAGCTTAAAAGATCTAATGTTAGCGAGAGCGGCTACCCGTGTCCCTATAATACGAAAAGATTTTATTGTTGACAGCTACCAAATAGCTGAGGCAAGGTTGGCTGGCGCTGATTGTATTTTATTGATCGCGGCTGCACTAGAAAAAAATCAGATGAAGGAGTTTGAAGAAGAAGCAATTAGCTACGGAATGTCTGTGTTAGTAGAGGTCCACAATATGCTTGAACTTGAGCAGGCCCTCAATCTAAAAACGCCACTAATAGGAATAAATAATCGTAATCTGAGAACATTTGAGACTGACATACAAGTAACGCTCAACATGGTAAAAGATATACCAAGTAACAAAATAATAATCACAGAGAGCGGAATTCACAGCAAGTCTGATGTCGAAAAACTTACTCGTGCAGGAGTTAGGGGTTTTCTGGTAGGTGAAGCGTTCATGCGTGAGGCCGATCCTGGACTTGCGTTGGCCCAGATTTTCGATTTCTAGCAATTTCAAGCTGTTTTTGTTGTAAAATAGCGACAAAATCGAATAGTGTTGCCAAATTTGCAACTTATTTCTTGCATTTTTTACAGGAAAGTTAACAATACAGGTTCCAGCTTGATTTTTACGTACATTGATCTTGTTGGGCAATATTATTGTTTATAAAGAAATACACTCTAAGGGAGTTTTTCATGAAAAAAAGTCTAATAGCGGTAGCTATTGCGGGTATATTTGCTGTGCCCACAGCTATAGCAGCCGAAGTTAACGGTGGTATCGCAGCTGGTATCGACCGTTCGAAAGTATCGGGAAGCGCTACATCATCAGATAACGTGTCAGCTACCAGAATCAGTAGCGGCTACACAAATATGTCGATATCTCACAGCGAGGAGTTCGATAATGGGATGAGTGGTGATCTATTCATACAGCTACACCTTCCAATTACTACAGCTGGAGCCGGTAGTAGTATTAACAACCGTAATTCCTACGTTGGCATTTCTGGTGATTTTGGATCGATCCGTTTAGGAACTAACGAGAATGCCTATGAGCGTATGTTATATTCTCATAGCTCGCAGGATGGTGATTGGTCCTACGGTACTATTTCCATAATGGGTGTAGCGCCAGCAGGTGCAGGAAATGACGCCGGATTGACAAGTCATATTTGGCATCGTACCGACAATACCCTCATGTACTTTGGCCCAGATGGCCCTTTACAAATCGAAATGGATTATGTGTTCGGCGGATCAGGGACCACTGCAACGCGTACACCAAGTCTTTTATCTTTGGCTATAGAATATGACATGGGTGGTATAGGTCTATTTGCTGGCTACCAAGTAGCTACAGATTGGGCTGGAAACGGTGCTACTCCGACCGCGGCGCGTGATGATACAGCTTTATTGTTTGGTGCCGAGTTCACAATGGGTGATTTAGCAGCGAACATCGGTATTGAGAACATGGAGTGGAAAGACACTACTAATAATGTTAGCACCGAGCGTAGCGCATTTATGATAAACGCAAAATACCCAGTAGCTAGCGGCACAGTAGGTGTCACCTACACCAGCGCTGATGACTCAGAAGAGTCTAACGCCGGAACCAACACCACTACAAATGACGGTGCAACGGGCTTATACATTGGTTACTATCATCCAATGGGTGAGAGCACCACTCTGTGGGCAATGTACGGCAAGATTAAGAATGACGCAGCCGGTAATTACCGATTTGCCACGTGGAATGCTGGTCCAGGAACCGCGGGTCAAGACTATACTAACTACGTATTTGGTATTAAGCACGTATTCTAAGAAATTAGAATTTCGTTTTGAAAAAAGGGCGTAAGCATACGTCCTTTTTTCGTTTAGTTTCCCCGTGAACATGGAGTGGGTTAGAATTACATCCTTACAAAGGGTCCCCATCAAATTTCGTACAACTCACTGGTAAACTATGAAAATGAAAGAATCAAATATTTGGCAAAGTAAAAGATCCCTATATTTTTGCTTACTGGTGTTTCTACTCTCTGGGTGTTCAGTACGAAACCATGAATTTCAGCTTAAACAATGGGATGATGTAAAGCTGGCCGATCGACCAACAAAGAGTAAACCCATTCAGGTAAATTTGATACTTCCCCAAACACTAACTCTCTCTGGTTTTGACGGTAACTCTGAGGAAATAAAACAATTTTCTCCCTTAGTTCGCCAATTATTAGTTGATATGGAACCGGGAATAGAATTTCTAGTAACAGGAATGAAGAACGTTGTAATCGATAAGAAAAAAATTCCCGATATGGATATTCGGATTGAACTAAAACGGATCGAGATTATCAAAAGGGAATCGAAATTAAATAAGCCCATTGAACTAGAGTTAGATTTCGAGATCTTTAATTACCATGACCAACTTGGTTTTAACTATCATTTTTCCCGAAGTGTACACAGTAATGGCGAACTTCCGATTAATTTTATTGATAATTTATGGTCAGTCACTTTGAATAACGCAATTACTCGAGTTATTTCTGGATCGAGCACAATCGGAGTTACAGACTAACTCCATGAGTTCTAGCCCGTCGAAAATTAGCGTTGACACTAATAAGAAACTTTTTCGGTCTTCGGCTGACATTATGAAATTAGTCAGAATGGCACAAAAATCGGGAGACGTCCTAGTGGATGTAGCACACGACGGCCGAGTAACCGTGCGATCAGTAGGGGAGGCGGTTAACCTCGCCTTAAAGAAGAAATTATCGGGACGTTTCTTCATCATTCTTTTGGTATTTTTGGCATTTTTCTTAGGAATACTAACTGGACTCATCTTTAATAGAGTAATTTTCTACGATTCATATGTCTTGGAGGACAAAAAAGTATATTCAAAGTCGGTGGATGACAGTGATCTTGTATATTTTTCCGATTATGAAACTGACACGTTGGTAAACCCGTCGAATGTGGCATCAGAGGAACTTCAATTAGGTGAGGATTTCTTTAAAAAGGGAGAATTCGAAATGGCCTATAAAAGCTGGAAAAGAGAACTTCTCCAGTTACCGGAAGAGACAAAGGTTATTGTAACCGGAGTTTATTCTTCGGAGGCTATGGCTTTTAAAGTATATAAAAGTCTTGCCAAAGATTTCCGTCCTATTTTAATCAAAAGGACAAATAACAGCGCCGTACAGATTTTAATTTTAGTGCCTCATCTGGAAGCGTCAGGATTTGAGACAACTCGACGACAGTTATCGACCCGTTTATCTATTACATTACCAAAATGGAACAGCGCTAAAACCCTGAAAAAAAGACTCGAGACTAAAAATTAAGTATATTTCAAAAAAATTTCTATAGATCTTGAGGTGTTTCTATTAGGCGAATCTGCGATATAATTTTTCTTAATTTCACTTCTTGGGCTGCTAAACGGTTTTTTTCTTTTTCGACGATACCGGCAGGTGCTTTTTTAATAAAGTTAACGTTGGAAATTTTATCTTTCAATTTATGGATATCATCCTGTAGATTTTTCAATTCTTTGTCTAATCTCTTCTTTTCTTTTTCGACATCTATAATTACTTCTAACATTATTCTAAAATCACCCAAAATCATTGCCGGTGATTTCTGTGAATCTTGAGCCGTGCGATTTTGTGTAATGACGTCTTTCACTTTAGCAAGGTGAATTAAATGTGGTCTCCATTGATTAATAGTGTCAATGTTGCCCTCTACACGTAACGGGACTCTTTCGTTTGCACTAATATTCATTTCAACTTTAAGTTTTCGGGCTCCTATAACCACGTTTTTAAGTAAGTTAATTGAAGAATCTGCAGAATAATCAACTTTAGATTCGTCAAATATTGGATATTCAGAAATCATTACACTTTCACCACCGCGATTAATTATAGGAGCTACCTTTTGCCACAACTCTTCCGTAATAAATGGAATAATTGGATGAGCAAGCCTTAAAGTCGTTTCTAATACTTCCAAAAGAGTTGTTAGAGTGCCCATCTGTTCGGATGCAGATCCAGACTGAAGTTGAGTTTTTGCAATTTCCAAATACCAGTCGCAGTATTCATCCCAGACAAAGCGATAAATCTCCCCTGAAACAATATCAAACCGAAAGTCCTTATATGCCTTTTCAACCTCATGGATGGTAGAGTTGAGTTTACTAACTATCCACCGGTCGGCAACTGAGAATTCCATGGGTTTGTTCGCTAGCGATTTATTTTTAGCAGGTCTTTGGAAATTATATTCAGGGTTATTACATTGCATTAATACGAAGCGACTAGCATTCCAGAGCTTATTACAAAAATTACGATAACCATCACACCGATTGAGGTCGAAATTGAGTGTTCTAGAGAATGTTGCGAGCGAAGCGAAAGTGAATCGAAGGGCATCGGCTCCATATGCTTTAATCCCATTCGGATAATTCTTTTGGAGGTACTGGTTTATTGTTTGTTTATGACCAGTTTTGAGTAATCCTTTGGTGGATTTTTCTAATAGTGATTCAAATTCTATCCCATCAATTAAGTCTATCGGATCGACAGTATTGCCTTTCGATTTCGACATTTTTTTTCCGTCAGAATCTCGAACTAAAGCGTTAATATAGACTTTTTTAAAAGGAACAGTGTTGGTAAATTCTAGTGACATCATAATCATTCGGGCTACCCAAAAGAAAATAATATCAAACCCTGTAATTAAAATATTTGAAGGTAGAAAGAGATTCATATCTCTTGTATTTTTTGGCCATCCTAATGAGCTAAAAGGTACAAGCGCAGAAGAAAACCATGTATCCAGAACATCACAATCCCTTGTCAGCAATCCGGAGCTCGGTTTTAATTTGGCTTGCTCATAAGCTTGCGATTCATTTCGCGCAACAAAAACATTCCCTTTTTTATCGTACCAAGCCGGGATTTGATGACCCCACCAAAGTTGCCTAGATATACACCAGTCTTTAATGTTATCCAACCAATGGAAGTATGTGTTTGACCAATTACTTGGTACAAATTCCACTTCATTTCTTTCAACAGCTAATCGAGCCTTTGAAGCCATCGAATCCATCTTGACAAACCATTGGTCTGTTAACATAGGTTCAACAATCGCCCCGGTCCGGCCTGACCTCGGAATTTTTAGTATATGTTCTTTTTCAGAAACTAATAGTCTTTCGTCGTTTAGAATCTCAAGCACTTTATCCCGTGCTTTAAATCGGTCCATTCCTTGTAAAATTTCCGGGCAATTTTTATTTGTCCTTCCATCTAATGTGAAAATATTAATCATGTCCAGCTTATGCCTGACACCCATTTCGTAATCATTAAAGTCATGGGCTGGCGTAATTTTGACGCAGCCTGTTCCGAAAAGCGGATCAACATATTCATCTGCTATAATAGGCACTACCCGTTTGGTTATCGGCAATATAATTTTGCCTCCTATATACTTTTTGTATCGATCATCTTCAGGAGATACCGCTACAGCTGTATCTCCTAGTAATGTTTCGGGTCTAGTGGTTGCTACATTTAATGTTTCGTTTGAATTAAATATTTGATATTTAATTTCCCAAATTTTCCCCTTTTCTTCTTCACTTTCTACTTCAAGGTCAGAAACTGCAGTTTGTAAAGTAGGATCCCAATTTACTAATCGTTTTCCTTTGTAAATCAATCCTTTTTTATAGAGTTGAATAAAAACCTCAACCACAGATTCTGACATTTTCTTATCCATGGTGAAATAACCGGCATTAGATTTTTCAGTGTCAGCATAATTCCAGTTGGCAGATGCCCCGAGCCGCCGCATTTGTTGGGTAATAGATAATCCCGATTTTTTTTTCCATTCCCACACTTTGTCTAAAAAATTCTCTCTACCCATTAATTTCTTATTTTTTCCTTCGGCTTCAATTTGACGTTCCACAACAATTTGAGTGGCAATCCCCGCATGGTCGGTTCCAACAATCCAATTAGTATTAAAGCCTTTCATACGATGATAACGAATTAAAATATCCATAAGTGTTTGTTGGAACGCGTGACCCATATGCAACGTTCCAGTGACATTCGGCGGAGGCAGTTGAATACAAAAACTTGGTTTTGTGGTTTCAATATCTGAAGAGAAATAACCATTTTTTTCCCAGATTTCATACCATTTTTTTTCTAAAGTTTCAGGGTCAAAGCTTTTGTTGAGTTTCATGGTTTTCGATTTGTGGCGTATTAATTGATTTTAGTAATATTATTTTTTTGCAAAAATTGTTTTTGTCACATTATAAACTTGGGCAATTAGGTAATCACTAATAACGTTGAGCTCTCTTTTTTCCCGGGGATGTTTTACTTGAAGTGCCTTAATTGCGTCATTAATCGATTTCGTGAGTTTATCTTGGATAATAATCTCAACAGTATCATTGGATTTGTTTTCCACATCCTTACCGGGCCCCGATACGGCTTCTGTTAATTTTGGAATAGCGTCGCCCATGCGTTTTTATAGTTGTTCGGCTATTGAAATGAAAGTTTAATTACCATAGTCATTATTATATTGAATTTTCGGACCAACAGATAATTAAAATTACTGTTTCTCCGGTTTGATGTCCATTTGATAGTTTTTTATAAAATACCCTCTATCTTTATAAAATTTGAATTTTTTCCGCGCCGATATTTGGACCTCTTTTTTTTTATCCACGATTTCAATTAGTCTTTCAAACGTGCTGAAGCATTTAGGAATTTCGTTTGTTAAGTTGATTAAAATGCCGGATTGCCTAATTGATATTTGTTCATGACCAATCATTATCGGAGTTAACTCGATTATAGGACTATTACTGGTACAATTGGGGAAAAAATTGGGTGCCGGCATTGACCACAGTAGATCGGACATTGTTTTAGATTCGGATTTACTTGTGGTTAAGATTGATACTTTAATTTTTTTTTGGATTGCTTTTTGACACACTTTGATGGCAATGTGAAATCTGTCATTCGTGTGGGAGTAAAAAGTTATTGAAGTCATGGGAGGAAATCAATCCAGTCATACTTTTTAAATGTTAATTTAATATGAAATTACCATCCAGATTTAGACATTAAAAACTGACATAGAAGCGGAACAGGACGGCCTGTAGCTCCTTTATTTTTTCCGGAAATCCACGCTGTACCTGCAATGTCAAGGTGCGCCCACGGAAAGTTGGCAAATTTTTCAAGAAAACATGCCGCGGTTACGCTTCCAGCTCCTCGGCCACCAATATTAGCCATGTCTGCAAAATTACTTTCAAGTTGTTCGTGGTAGTCTGACCATGTTGGCATACGCCAGACTCTATCCCACGATTCATTACCCGCTAATTCTAATTGACTGGCCAATTCCTCGTTATTACTAAAAAGGCCAGTAGCGACATTCCCAAGGGCGACCACGCATGCACCAGTTAAGGTTGCAACATCAACTACTGCTGTTGGTTTAAATCTTTTTGCGTAGGTAAGAGCATCGCACAAAACCAAACGTCCTTCGGCGTCGGTATTTAAAATTTCTATAGTTTTACCTGACATACTGGTCACCACATCTGATGGTCTAGTTGCACCACCGCCGGGCATATTTTCACTAGCTGGAACAAGCGCGACCACATTTATTGGCAACCTCATCTTAGCGATTGCGTGCATGGTGCCGATCACACTGCCTGCACCACACATGTCATATTTCATTTCATCCATCCCTCCGGAGGGTTTCAATGATATTCCACCTGTATCAAAAGTTATCCCTTTCCCAACTAGCACCACTGGTTTTTGGGATTTCCGTCCGCCCGAATACTTAATAATTATAAATTGAGGTGGCTCGTAGCTGCCATTTGCCACGGAAAGTAACGATCCCATTCCGAGCGTCTCCATTTCTTTTCTCGCGAGCACTTTTACAGAGATATTCTTTTGCCTATTAAGTATTTTCGCTTTATTTGCTAGGAAAGTTGGTGTGCAAATATTCGGTGGTAGGTTTCCTAAATGTCTTGCTAAATTGCTACCTTCCCCTATTGCTTTACCTCTAATTGTAGCTTCACGAATTTGCGTTTTTGAGTCACTTTCTCCAATAATATGGACCCGTGTCAAAGAGTAGTCCTTTGTTGATATATTCTTCGTATGTGAATATATATAACTTTTTTCTATAAAAACTCTAGATATTGTCTGTATAACCCATTCTGTTTCAAAATTAGGATTGTCAAAATCATTTGACACCATCGTGATCTCTGTTATTCCTAATTTTTTTAAGTTATCAAAGGCTGAGCCTATCGCTTTTTGATATGTGCCTCTGGAAAGGGAATTAAAATCACCTAACCCGATTAGAAGAATTCCTTTGCAGGATTCATTCACGTCTTCTTGTAAATAAATTGTATCTCCCGGCTTTCCCGAAAACCTTGTCTCTTTTAGGACTTTCTTTATTCGATTATTAGTCAGTTTGTTAATTGAAATTGAAGAGGGAGATAACTTAAGGTTTGAAAAAAACGGCAAAATTATACAACCACTTACTAACTTTTCAAGCTGTCCAGATTTTATGATAAAGTTCACCGTATATCTCCAATTTGTTTATAATTATATTGATTATGTCTTCTCAGGTGGTGAAAAGTCAAAAATACGAATGCTCTTTCGATCATCCTTAATTAAAGAATACGCGGAGACTGGGATTGCTACTTTCCTTGTTTTATGTGGAATTACATTCACAACGCAATTCATAAGGTTTCTTGGTTACGCCGCTAAGGGCCGTATAGCCACCGATACGGTTTTTACATTCCTCGGTTTTGCCACCCTAAGGTATCTCCCCGTTATTATCATAGTCACGGTTTTTGTTTCCATTTTGTTGGTACTAACTCGCAGCTTTCGAGATTCAGAAATGTTTGTCTGGTTTGCGTCAGGGCAATCCCTCACATGCTGGGTTCGCCCCACTATGATTTATGCTACTCCAATGGTTTTGCTTGTGGCTTTCTTAAGTCTATTCTTGGCTCCATGGGCTTCAGGCAAGTCAGAAGAATATAAAAGACAAATAGAGAGTCGTGACGAAGTATCAGCTATATCTCCGGGAGTTTTTAAGGAGTCTCGATCGGGAGATCGAGTCTTTTTTGTTGATAAGTTAGCGATAGATTTAACTGTGGTTCAAAATATTTTTATGTATTCAGAGGAAGCCGAAGAGTCTGGTATAACGGTGGCGAAAAAGGGGCATCAAGAGTTGTTACCCAACGGTGAGCGTTACTTAGTTTTAGAAAAAGGTAGAAGGTATTTCGGACCGTTAGGTTCGGCCGCCTTCAAAATTATAGAATTTGATAAATATGGAATCAAGATTGAGTCCAAAAAATTGAATCAATATGTTCCGGATGTAAAAGCCAGGTCGACCCTAGTCCTTTTGTCTGAAAAAAATTCTACATCCCAAGCTGAACTCGTTTGGCGATTAGGTTTTCCTATTAGTGCCGCTCTTCTCGCGCTTTTGGCTATCCCACTTTCGTTTGTTAACCCGAGAACTGGACGTTCCTTAAACCTTTTAATTGCTATCCTCGTTTACCTAGTCTACAGCAATGTTTCTAATATGATGCAAGCATGGATAGCGCAAGGAATAGTATCGCCAGCGATTGGGATATTCGCACTTCATTCAACAATGGTTATCGTTATTTGTTTGCTGTTCCATATGAGATATCCGGTGCTTAGAAAACGAATAACTAGAAAAGTAGTGGGAATATGAGAACCCTAAGACGCTATATTGGGCGGGAAATTTACGTGGCTACTATCTTAGTATTTTTGGGTCTGTTATCTTTATTTGCTTTTTTTGATTTTATTCACGAAATGGGGGATCTTGACCAAGGCAGGTATCACATTGGAACAGCGCTTATTTATGTGGTTTTTAGTCTACCAGGTCGGGCCTATGAAATATTACCAGTCGCGGTTTTAATAGGGGCATTATTTTCTCTATCCTATTTCGTCTCAACTTCAGAGTATGCAGTTATGAGAGCATCAGGTCTTTCCATGAGGCGCACGGTAACTACACTAGCCCAAATAGGGCTTATTCTATCAGCTTTGACTTTTCTTTTTGGTGAGTTCGTTGCACCTTTGAGCGAGCAAGCCGCCCAAAAAGTACGTCTTAAAGCAACTACAAGCAATGTTATCGCGCAAAATTTTCGCTCTGGCTTATGGGTAAAAGATGATAATAAATTTGTCAATGTCACCAGGGTTATGCCAGAGAACGTAATGCATAATATTAAAATTTACGAGTTTGACTCAGAGTACAGATTACTGACCATCACGAGAGTGAAACGAGGTGAGTACCAAAAAGCAAACTTATGGTTACTAAAAGATATCACTAGAACGAGATTCAATCAGGACACAACCGAAGTAGAAAATATAACCGAAGTAATTTGGCATTCGGTGCTAAGTCCATCTATATTAAATATGCTTATGGTTGTGCCAGAACAAATGTCGGTATGGGACTTATATTCTTTTATAGGCCATCTTCGTGAGAATCGCCAAGATGCAGCCCGATATGAAATTGCGCTTTGGCAAAAGCTGATATATCCATTCGCTGTTCTGGTAATGATTATTATGGCTCTACCGTTTGCAAACTTTAGGGGACGGCAAGTTGGCGTCGGAGCTAAAATATTTCTCGGTATAATGCTTGGATTATTATTTCACCTATCTAATCGTTTGTTCGGCCATGTTGGCCTTCTCAATGCGTGGCCTCCGATATTAAGTGCGATATTGCCGACCCTATTATTTCTTTCTTTGGCAATCTTGATGCTGAGAAAAGAGGAAAAACGTTAAATATTACAGTTAACTGTCTTGAGAAAAATCAAGACTAAGAGTCAATTTTGAAATTAGTTATTCTAGTTCCAGCTAATCGATCGTGGAGTAAGCATTTGTCTTTGTCGAACATCATCCAAACTATTCCAATTAATAATAAGATACTCGGTAAACTTAGCAGATATCTTATAATACCTATTTTAGGCGTCAAAAGAGCGCCTTCTGATGTTAGGAGTTTCAGATTCCAAGTTTTCATGGCTAAAGTCTGGCCGGAAGATGTCCAGCACCACACAAAGTAAACCCCGCAAACGGAGAAAAGATACATTTGAAAAACAAAATCAGGTACGTTTCCTGTGGCGGGAAGAAATAGACCAACATAAGGATAACTGGCTATAAACAATATTCCAGAAATTAGGATAGTTTCATAAATTAAGGAGGCTAAGACTCTAAAAGATATAGAAGTTTTTTCTTTTTTATTCATTTATTGAATTCCGATTCACAGTTTTTTTAATAGTACCATTAGAGAATAATCATCCATAATAAAGTTGTGGAAATTTTAAAGTGTTTTTGTGGACGGGAAGTAATTCGTTTAGAATAATGGTATAAACATGATAAATACCAATTTGACAGATCATTTTTTAATCGCAATGTCGGGATTAAACGACTCGTGCTTCGGTGGAACGCTAACTTATATTTGCGAACACTCGTTAGAAAATGGAGCGATGGGACTTGTAATCAATAAACCTTTACAAGCGTCATTATTCTCCTTGTTACAAAATGTAAATATCAACACAGAAAATTCAAAACTCAACAAAGTTCCTGTTTATTTCGGAGGACCGGTAAATGTAGACCATGGTTTTGTGCTACATAGACCGAATGGTCAATGGGAGTCTACGGTATCTGTTACAACAGAAGTCGAATTAACAACATCGAAAGACATCCTTAACGCTTTTAGCTCCAGCAACGTATCTGCTTCGTTTTCGCCAGGGGACTTTCTGGTCTCCGTTGGTTATGCTGGTTGGTCTGCGGGACAATTAGAAGATGAAATCAGTCAAAACTCTTGGTTAAGTGTTAAAGCTGATCCGAAAATAATTTTTGAAGTTTCGTATGAATACAGACTTAAAGCGGCAATGGATAAAATAGGGGTATCATCTCTAAGCTTGGCCAGTGGTTTTGGTCATGCGTAATAAAAATTTCTTGAAAGGATTACTTTAGGTCCGGATTTGGTGACTACTGTTTTAGCTCTTGATTACGGAAGACGACGAATCGGTGTTGCGGTCGGAGACATCCAGCTCAAAATAGCCCATCCTCTTTTTATTATAGATTCTGTAAAGTGGATTGACCGGGAAAAAAACTTAAAAAAATTGGTGGAAGAATGGAAACCATCACGATTAGTAGTCGGTATTCCAACCAAGTCTGATGGATCTGAGCATGAACTTGCCGAGGAGATAAGAGTTTTCTGTAAAAAAATTCAAGAATTATTTCAGATACCTGTAATATTGATTAATGAGGATTATACTTCTGCAGAATCGGAGATGAGATTATCCGCCATTGGCATAAAAGGAATAGAGCAAAAAAAATATGTAGATTCAGTAGCAGCTACTACTATCCTAGAGGATTTTTTTAAAAACTATGATTGCTAACCTGCCAAATGCAGAAAATTTATTCGGAAAACTAGAGAGAAAGATAGCCCCTCACGTTTCGGAAGAGACAGGAATTATTGGCATCCATACAGGTGGTGTTTGGTTGGCGAGCCGCTTGCACCATGCTTTTGGGATAAAGGTGCCATTAGGGGTGATAGACGTCTCATTTTATCGAGATGATTACGCACAAAGGGGATTAAAATCGAAAGTATACCCATCTAGCATTAATTTTGAGGTTGAGAATCGGGATATTATTCTAGTTGATGATGTTCTTCATTCGGGACGAACAGTCAGAGCTGCCATCAACGAAATTTTTGACCACGGAAGACCCAAGAAAATAATGTTGGGAATCCTTTTAGATCGCGGAGACAGGCATCTTCCGATTACGGCTGACTTTATTGGTGGTACTATTGCCCCCGAAACGGATGATAAAATTTCTTTGAAGCGGTCTGAGGAGGGAACTTTTGAGCTCTTTATGAATTCGGAGAATACTAAATGAATCCACAGCTGGATAAAGCAGGAAAACTGCGGCATTTTCTGACAACGGAATTTCTTCCGAAAGAGATTTTGTTGCAAATATTAGATACAGCTGAATCTTTCACTCGTGTTACCAAAAGAAACGTGAAAAAAGTACCTCTACTTAGGGGGAAAACTCTTTTTAACCTGTTTTTTGAGGCAAGTACTCGTACTAGAACCACTTTTGAAATAGCCGCTAAAAGGCTTTCAGCTGATGTGGTTAATATTAATATTAGTACTTCAGCACAATCTAAAGGTGAAAGTCTACTAGACACCATAGCAAATCTTTCAGCGATGCATGCCGATATGTTCGTGGTACGCCATGCACGGAGCGGTGCACCTTTTTTTATTGCTAAACATGTTGCTCCCCATATCCATGTCATAAATGCTGGTGATGGGTCGCATGCGCATCCCACACAAGCATTACTTGATATGTACACTATTAGGCATTTCAAAAAGAAATTTGATGGTTTGAGAGTTGCTATCGTCGGTGACATAACAAACTCTAGAGTTGCTCGATCACAAATCCATGCTTTAAATATTTTAGGGGTATCTGAAGTTCGGGTAATTGCCCCAAAAACCTTATTACCGGTAGCAATTGAAAGACTAGGTGTTTCTGTTTTTTATGACATAAGGTTAGGACTAAAAGATGTTGATGTTGTAATAATGCTAAGGTTACAAAGAGAAAGGATGCGAGGAATAAATTTACCAAGTTCCCAGGAGTTTTTTAATACATACGGTCTTACTATAGATAAGTTATCTGTGGCTAAACATGACGTCATAGTTATGCATCCGGGACCCATTAACCGAGGAGTTGAGATTGACTCCAGTGTGGCCGACGGAAATTCATCGGTGATCCTTCCACAAGTCACTTTTGGGATAGCAGTGCGGATGGCAGTGATGTCAATTTTAGCAGGACATTCTATATGAAATTAAGCATTCTGAACGGTCGGGTAATAGATCCCACTTCAGGTTTTGATAGAATTGAAGATTTATTTTTGTCGGATGGAATGGTAAGCGGTGTTGCAAGTGCTCCTGATGGTTTTGTTTCCGAGCGGGTAATTGACGCATCCGATAAAATAGTTTGCCCCGGTCTTGTGGACATAGCCGTCCGTCTTGGAGAATCTGGAGAAGAGTACAGAGCAACATTGGAGAGGGAGCTTCGGGCTGCAGTAGCGGGCGGCATCACGTCATTAGGTTGTCCTCCTGATACAACACCAGTTCTTGACCAACCGGGATTAGTTACCATGTTAGTTGATCGCGCGGGAGCACTGAATTCTGCAAAGATTTTTCCAGTAGGTGCTATGACCCAGTCTTTGGAAGGGGATTACCTAGCTGAAATGGTGGCGTTAAAACAAGCCGGATGTGTGGCTTTTTCGCAAGGGGATAGCGTACTTCCGAATGCTGGAGTTTTAAAAAGAGTTATGGAATATGCGAGTACTTTTGATTTTAGCATTTGGCTACGGCCACAAGAAGAATTCTTGAGTCATAATGGAGTAATTCATGAGGGAGAGGTTGCGACGAGGTTGGGACTATCCGGTATTCCGACTATCGCCGAGACCATGGCAGTCTCTATAATTCTGATGTTAGCTAAGGAAACCGGTGCAAGCATCCATCTTTGCCGACTTTCTAGTCTTTCAGCAGTGGAGTTGGTTCGTTTGGCTAAACACGAGGGTGTAAAAGTTACGTGTGATGTGGCAATCAATAACCTACATCTTTCAGACATAGATATTGGTTTTTTTGATACTAATTACAGATTAACTCCGCCGTTACGCAGTACAAGAGACAGAGAGGGGTTGCGCGCTGGCTTAGTCGATAATAGTGTGGATTTAATATGTTCTAATCATTCTCCTGTAAAGTACGATTACAAAAAACTTCCTTTGGAGGAGTCCTATAGTGGTGCAAGTGGGGTTGAGATGTTATTACCTTTGACTTTGCAGTGGGCTAGAGAAGAAGGCATACCCTTGATAGTAGCTTTAGCAAAGGTTACTTCGGCGCCACGAAGAATTCTGGGAAATTCTGAACGTAAGATTGCTGTGGGTGAAATTGCAGATTTGTGTATTTTTGACCCTGAATATCCTTGGATTGTTAATGATAATAGTATTTTAAGCTCTGGCAAAAATACACCATTCTGGGACTCTGAACTCGTTGGTCGAGTGACGCATACGATAATTGATGGTGAGGTTGTTTTCACAAAAGATGAAGATAAATCTTTATGAAAATTGCTACTTGGAACGTAAATTCGATTAGAGTCCGATTGCCACACCTTACATCTTGGATCGATAGTCAATTGCCTGATTTGGTTGCTATACAAGAAACTAAAGTAGAGGATTGTGATTTCCCGATCGCTGCTTTGGAGAAAATTGGATACGCAGCATTTTTCTCAGGCCAAAAGTCGTATAACGGGGTAGCAATAATTTACAAAAAATCAAGTGATTTAAAAAAAATTGAGGGCCCCCACTTTCCCGATTCCCAAAAACGGTTTTTAGCGGTGAATTTTTTAGGAATTGATTTGATAAATATTTATGTTCCAAACGGAAATAGCGTGGGGTCAGATAAATATCAATATAAAATGGATTGGTTGCTTGTCCTGCAGAATTGGATAGCTAAAAGATTAAAAGAAAACAAAAATATGATAGTGATGGGTGATTTCAATATCGCACCTGAAGACATTGATGTGCATGACGTTGATATGTGGAAGGATAAAATTTTGTGCAGTAAGCTGGAAAGAGATGCCTTCAATAAAATAATAAATTTGGGGTTTTGTGATGCGTATAGATCACTTCACATGAAAGATAAATCATTTACGTGGTGGGATTACCGGCTAAACGGATTTAAGAGAAATCTCGGCTTGCGTATTGATCACATTTTAGTTTCAACCAGCATTAGCAACTCAATAAAAAACGTTGGGATAGAAAAAAGCCTTAGGGAGATGGATAGACCTTCGGATCATGCTTTAGTTTTTGCTGAGCTTGACGCCTAGATTAGCTTCAATCTCAGAGAAACCTTTATCTTCAATTCCCAGCTCTTTTATTTTTCTAGTTAACGTATTTCTTCCTATTCCCAGCAATTTTGAAGCTTCAATTTTTTTACCGCTAGTAAAATTTAATGATTGGCTTATTAGTATGCGTTCGAATTCCTTACCAAACTTAAGCAGAATATCTAGCTCACCATTATTCAAAGTGTTGTTAGCTTCTTTCCTTAATGCTTTTGTCCATGATTTATTTTCTGAGGATTCTGTTTTAGCTAATAAATCTGGTGGAAGATCTTTAATGTTTACGAGACTTCCTGGGGACATTACAGTTACCCAATGGCATGTGTTTTCCAACTGCCGTACATTTCCAGGCCAGTCTAGTTGTTGTAAAAAGTTTAAAGTTTCTTTCGTGAATAATTTTTGTTCCGTTGCCAATTTAAAAGCACTTTTTTTCATAAAAAAATCTGCGAGAATTTTGATATCTGCCCGACGGTCCTTTAAGTTTGGCACTTCTAACCTTATGACGTTTAGTCGATGAAATAAATCTTCTCTGAATAATCCATCTTTTACTCTTTGTTCGAGGTTTTGATGCGTAGCTGCAATAATTCTTACATTAGCTTTAATTAATTCGCGGCCACCTACCCGGTAGAAATGGTTGTCAGAAATTACTCTGAGTAGCCTAGTTTGCAATTCCGAGGGCATATCCCCGATTTCATCCAAGAATAAAGTGCCACTACTAGCCTGCTCAAATCTTCCTTCACGCATGGTTTGGGCTCCAGTAAAAGAGCCTTTTTCATGTCCAAATAGTTCAGACTCTAATAAATCCTTGGGAATAGCTGCGGTATTGATAGCGATGAAAGGTCGTTTAGATCTTTGGCTGTGTTGATGTAGAGCTTTAGCCACTAGCTCTTTTCCGGTGCCTGAAGCACCGGTTATTAAAACGGTGGTTAGAGATTGTGATAATTTACCAATCGCCCTAAAGAGATCTTGCATCGCTGGTGCTTGTCCAAGCATCTCATGTGTCGCAGGCTCTTCAGGGCCCAAATTTGCATTTTTAAGGCTTTCATCTGCCGCCCTACGGATTAGTTTTACAGCATCAGTAATATCAAAAGGCTTTGGTAAGTAATCGAAAGCCCCTTCTTGGAACGCTGATACTGCACTGTCCAAGTCTGAATACGCTGTCATTATTATCACGGGTGGGCGATGGGTTAAGTTGTTAACGTGTTTCAAAAGATCAATCCCTGATTCACCGGGCATTCTAATATCACTTACTATCACCTGAGGCTTTGTTCTTCCAAGTGCATTTATGGCACTTTCAGCAGAAGAAAATAATTCAACAGGCATCCCTTCCCTACTAAGAGCTTCTTTAAGGGTGAAGCGTATTGATGGTTCGTCGTCTATTATCCAAATTTTTTTCATAGTATTTTAAATAAAGTAATTATTTTTTATCTGATTTGTATACTTCACGAACACACTGGTAAAACAATTGCGAACATTGTGCGGCCCGGGTCGCTATTTACTACTATATTTCCCCGATTTTCATTAATTAGTTTTTGAGCTATAAAAAGTCCTAAACCTGAACCACCTGGACGACCCGAAATTAGCGGAAAAAATATCTTACTCTTAATTTCTTCAGGAATTCCGGGCCCGTTATCTAGTATCGTTAGCCTAATTGCTAAAGGACACATTTTTTTTAATATGGTAACTTTCCTTACAATTTCCGTCGAAATCATTATTTGGCCATCTGGCATTACCGCTTGGGATGCATTGCGTACGATGTTCAAAACAGCTTGAATTAATTGTTCTTTATCACCTGTCAAGTCTGGTAGGCTAACGTCAAATTTTTCATGAAATGTGATTTTATTTGGATATTCGGCTTGCGCCAAATGGATCACGTGTCTAACGATTTCATGAATATTAAATTTTTCAATGTTAGGTAGGCGGATAGGAATTAAGAGACGGTTTAAGAGGTTTTGTAACCTATCTGCCTCATAAATTATGATATCAGTAAATTGTTTTAATTTTTCAGTTTTGGGATCAGATGCAAGTAGTTGTGCGGCACCTCTTAGTCCACCCAAAGGGTTTTTTATCTCATGAGCTAAGTTTCTAATTAATTCATGGTTTCTTTGGTTCTGGTTAAGCATCTGTTCGTCTTTTTGGATTTTTTGTAATTGACTATTGAGAGTACTGAACTCTAATAAAAATCCAGGTTTCCCACCAATCGTGGTGGGAGTTGCTGTTGATGATAAGTCTAAAGGTTCGGTGTCGTTTGACCGCACTGAATAAATGTTGTGTGTGTTGTCAAGTGATTTGAACGTACAATCATTTTTTGTAGCTAAACTTATTACTTCATTAATAATTTCAGGGGTTTTGAAAAACAAATTTATTGGTTGATTCAACAAAGTTTTAGAACTAGTGTTGAATAAATTTTCGGCAGAAGGATTAGCGTAAAGTATTATTCTTTTACTATCTAAAAGTATTATCGCAGTAGCCGCTGCGTCTAAACCAGGAAATGTCATTTAAACCATAAACCGATCTTTTTTGTTTTATTTGTTGTTAATTAGCACATCAGAAAATTATTAAAAAAATAAATGCCCCTAAACCATAAAGAAAATGACGATTTAGGGGAAATATAACAAATGTAATCAGACTATAAACCATAGTACATATCGAATTCCACTGGGTGAGTGGTCATTCTAAATCGATTAACCTCTTCCTCTTTGAGTTCAATATACGAGTCAATCATATCGTCCGTGAAGACCCCTCCGGTAGTTAGAAAGCCTCGGTCTTCGTCGAGCGAGGTAAGGGCTTGACGTAAAGAAAAGCAAACTGAGGGCAGTTTTTGAGCTTCCTCTGCACTCAAATCGTAAAGGTTTTTTTCGGTAGCCTCCCCTGGGTCGATTTTGTTTTTAACGCCATCTAGCCCCGCCATAAGCAATGCGGAGAAATACAAATAGGGGTTCGCCATAGCGTCTCCAAATCTTACTTCAACTCTTTTCGCTTTGTCACTGGCAACAAAAGGGATACGACAAGCAGCCGACCTATTTCTTGCCGAGTAACACATATAAATGGGTGCTTCAAATCCCGGAACTAACCTTTTATAAGAGTTTGTAGTCGGGTTTCCCAGAGCATTTAATGCTTTAGCGTGTTTGATTATCCCACCAATGTAGTTAAGGGCAAATTGAGAGAGGCCAGCATATTGATCTCCCGCAAAAAGATTTTCACCATTTTTCCAAACGGATTGGTGGACGTGCATACCAGACCCGTTATCGTCAATTACGGGTTTGGGCATAAAGGTGGCCGTTTTGCCATAGGCAGCCGCTACATTCCAGACAGTATATTTTAGTGTTTGATTCCAATCAGCCCGCTTTACTAAGCTATTAAACTTTGTCCCGATCTCGCATTGTCCGGCCGCGGCAACTTCGTGATGGTGGACTTCTACTTCTACTCCTTGTTTCTCGAGCTCAATACAAATAGCATTTCTAATATCTTGTAAAGAGTCTGTAGGAGCAACTGGAAAGTAACCTCCTTTTACTGATGGTCTGTGCCCCATGTTGCCACCCTCATATTCTATAGAGCTAGACCATGGCGCTTCTTCCGAAAATATCTTGGCCGAACTGCCAGACATATCCACGTTCCAAGTTACTCCATCAAACACAAAAAATTCAGGCTCTGGACCAAAATAAGCAACATCTCCAAGTCCTGTTGATTTTAGGTAATCCTCTGCTTTTCTTGCTATGGATCTGGGGTCTTTTTCGTAGCCCTCCCCACTAATCGGATCCCTTACATCGCAAGTCAGGTTTAGTACACATTCATCGGTAAAGGGGTCCAATTTTGCTGTGTCCGGATCAGGAAAAAGAAGCATATCTGACGATTGAATTCCCTGCCATCCGGCTATTGATGAGCCATCAAACGCGTGCCCGTCTTTGAATTTATCTTCGTCAAATGCAGAAACTGGAACACTTGCATGTTGCTCTTTCCCTTTTGTATCAGTGAACCTGAGATCTACAAATTTCACATCGTTTTCTTTTACCATTGTCATTACTTCGGCTATTGACGTCACGTTCCTTCTCCTCAAAACTTTTATAAATTATTGATTAATTCTTACTGAAATCAATAGAGCAGAAAGCGTGCCTAACAAAAATAAACAATAATTCAATTACTTATAATCCTGAAAAGTAAATCCTCACTTAATACCGCACCATATAAGTGCAATATTAACATAAATGCACTTATATGGTGCAAATCCAGATACGCTCGCTCTTCTCTATCATTTCGACGGGTGTTTTGATATGGTTTGGATAAATGTAACACCATCACTTAAAATACTATGTTAAAAAAGTCGGTATCAGAATTACTCGAGGAGGCAAAACGTCGGGCATTATCATTGAGTTTGCCCTATCAAGGGGCATTATTTCCCTCAGAGGTAGTGACCCTGGTGGATGCCGGGCTAGAATTAATCATTATTGATGTCCGGACTAAGGCGGAACTAGTGTTTGTTGGTCACGTTCCCGGAAGTATCCACATTGAGTGGCAGTTTTTTCCCAGCGGCCAAATAAACCCTGATTTCATTGATTTAATGAAAAAATCCATTGCCGTAGAAAAGCACGTGGTATTTATGTGTCGCAGTGGTGCAAGATCCCATGAAGCTGCCATATTCGCCCATTCAGAGGGGTATATTCAAGTATTCAATATGGCAGAGGGATTTGAAGGAGATTTAGATTCCCAAGGGCACAGGAATGGGACCAACGGGTGGAGGCATGCAAGGCTCCCATGGAGACAATCTTAATTTAGGTCAAAAACTAGTTTATTGCCAAAGTTCCATTTGATCAAAATAGCCTAATTGCCAAAATAATAACAAAAAAGTACCTGCTATTATTCGGTACCAACCAAAAATTACAAAGCTGTGTTTACTAACAAATGAGACTAGCATTTTAACCGTAGCCAGAGCAGCCAAGAAAGCTGTCACGAATCCTAAAACAAAAATATCGATATCCTTTGGACTAAAGAAATCCCAATTTTTATACACGTCATAGACCGTTGCTCCCAACATAGTTGGAATAGCTAAGAAAAAAGAAAATTGGGTTGCAGCTGGTCTTGAAAGACCCAAAAACATACCTCCAATTATAGTTGCACCAGACCTAGACACCCCCGGACACATAGCAATGCATTGCGCCATTCCTACTTTGATGGCATCTAGGGGTTTCATGTCGTCGATACAGAAAATTTTAGGTTTGAAATCTTTTTTTTCAATCCACAATATAACTAGACCGCCCAGTAAAAGGGCTATAGCTACTGTTATTGGCGAAAAAAAAATATCTTTTATGATTCGATATAGTAGTACACCGAAGATTACTGACGGTAAAAAAGCTAGAAGTATGTTAATACAAAATCTATTGGAGCTCGACTTGTGTCCGAGGCCTTTAATTACCGAACTTAGTTTTTCCTTAAACGCAAAGAAAATGGCGCATATTGCACCTAATTGAATGAAAATCGTGAAAAATTTCCACTGGTCCCCCGTAAAATCCAGTAGGCTAGCCGCAACGATTAGGTGCCCCGTACTAGACACTGGTATGAACTCTGTGAGCCCTTCCAGTATTCCTAGTAGAAAAGCTTTAGTAAAATCCATAGTTAATTTTTCCCGAATCAGTGTTTTGAAGTTACTCTACAAAGCCTATTCGAGGAGTTTTATTGGTTCGAATCCTTAATGTAAATCGTTGATCCTTTGGATGTAAATTCTTTAGCCTTGTCAGACATACCTTTTTGCAGAGCAATTTTATCCGAGACTCCTTTTTTCTTGGCATATTCCCTGACATCTTGGGTGATTTTCATGGAACAAAAATGAGGCCCGCACATGGAGCAGAAATGTGCTACTTTGGCTCCTTCTTGTGGTAACGTTGCGTCGTGGAACTCTCGAGCTCGTTCAGGGTCCACGCCCAAGTCAAATTGGTCCTCCCATCTAAAATCAAACCGTGCTTTTGAAAGCGCATTGTCGCGTAGTTGGGCGGTAGGGTGGCCTTTTGCTAAGTCTGCAGCATGAGCGGCAATTTTATAAGTGATTATGCCTTCTTTAACATCATCTTTGTTTGGAAGTCCAAGGTGTTCTTTGGGGGTTACATAGCAGAGCATGGCAGTCCCGTACCACCCTATCATCGCAGCACCCATGGCTGATGTAATATGATCATATCCAGGAGCAATATCTGTTACTAGTGGCCCCAGCGTATAGAAAGGAGCTCCATGACACTCATTAAGTTGAATATCCATATTTTCTTTAATCATATGCATCGGAACATGCCCTGGCCCCTCAATCATAACCTGAACATCTTGTTTCCATGCTACAGTAGTCAATTCGCCGAGTGTTCGAAGCTCCGACAACTGTGCAGCATCATTTGCGTCCGCATTTGACCCAGGACGAAGCCCGTCTCCAAGGCTAAATGAGACATCGTAAGCCTTCATAATTTCACAGATATCTTCGAAATGAGTATAAAGAAAATTTTCTTTGTGGTGAGCTAAACACCATTTGGCTAAAATAGAGCCCCCTCTAGATACTATCCCGGTAAGTCTATCGGCTGTGAGCGGTACATACTCGAGTTTTACCCCGGCATGTATCGTAAAATAATCTACTCCTTGCTCTGCTTGCTCGATCAGCGTGTCTCGAAATAAGTCCCAATTGAGCTCTTCAGCTTTACCATCTACTTTTTCTAGAGCTTGATAAATTGGTACAGTGCCTATGGGTACGGGTGAATTTCTAATAATCCACTCCCTGGTCTCGTGAATATGTTTGCCTGTGGACAGATCCATCACGGTATCTGCGCCCCATTTTATGGCCCATGTCATTTTGTCGACTTCTTCCTGGATGCTGGATGTGATAGCAGAGTTACCAATATTTGCATTTATTTTAACTAGGAAGTTTCTTCCAATTATCATGGGTTCCGATTCAGGATGATTTATGTTGGCAGGTATTATAGCCCTTCCTTCCGCTACTTCTTTACGAACAAATTCCGGTGTAATTTCATTAGGTATAGCAGCTCCGAAACTTTGGCCATTATGTATTTTCCCAATCTTTTTCCTATCTTCGTTCGACAGGTTCTCCAAATAATATTGTCTTAGAACGTTTTCCCTAATGGCTATGAATTCCATCTCCGGTGTAATTATTCCTTTTCGAGCGTAATGCATTTGGGTTACATTATTTCCACCGATCGCTCTACGGGGTTTTGTTTTCTTAGGAAAGCGAATTTCATTTGGAATGTTTTTAGCGCGCTGTTCTTGGCTAAACTTAGAGGTTACGCTGTGGAGCTCTTCTGTATCTCCTCTTTCTTCAATCCAGATACCCCTCGGATTATTAAGCCCTTTTTTAATTTCTGGGTTTTTAGTGGGGTCAGTGTAGGGCCCAGAGGTGTCGTAAGTAAAAAAATTTCCATTACTTTCAGTACCACGGTCGGTATGTGAGTCCGTAAGGGTGATTTTCCGCATTGGAACTAACAAGTCACTCCTGGTTCCTTTCACGTATATCTTCCTAGACTTTAAAGATTCGTCGTGAGCTGGCTCAATGATGTTGGCGGATTTAGTAAGAAATTCTGCATTAGCATTCATATTGAGTGACCTTCATTTCTTGTGTGTGTCTCTAGTTAGGTGAAATACCATTCTATCCTAAATCTTTATAGGATTGCCTTAATCTGCGTTAGTCAACTAAAAGTTTTATCAAAATGTTGTAAATTGGCTCCAATAATAAAACAGTTATGTGATAATTTACATATTTTCCTTTCAGGGTACACCTCAACATGGATTTCAACCAGGCTAAAAGAAACATGATAGACAGTCAGTTAAGAACATGGGATGTTATTGACCAGCAAGTTCTTGATACCTTTTTACTTATTGATAGGCAGGAGTTTACTCCGAAAAAGTATGAGAAGATTTGTTACGGCGATGTTGAAATTCCGATTGGTGCTGGTCAGGTAATGCTAACACCAAAGTTAGCAGGTAGGTTGGTACAGGAATTAGAAATAGTTAGCAGCGATAAAATTCTTGAGATTGGTACTGGCACCGGTTATATCACAGCAATCCTAAGTTATTTAGGAGAGGAGGTTAATAGTGTAGAGATTAACCGTGATCTCCATTTCCTCTCCCAGAAGGTATTAAGTAAATATTCTCGTGGAAATATAAAACTGCGGCTAGGAGACGGGTTGGATGGCTCAAGTGATAGTGTCACATATGACGCAATTTTACTTACAGGTTCGCTTCCAGTTTTGACCGATTCTCTTAAATACCGACTTGCTATCGGTGGTAGGCTGCTTGGAGTTATCGGGGACCCTCCAATTATGAGTGCGACGTTAATTACTCGCAGGACGGAAGTTGATTTTGAAGAAAATAAGGTATTTGAGACCTCTATCCCCTCTTTGAAAGAGCAAAACAAGAAACCAGTTTTTCAATTTTAGTTCAATTTTACCCGAAGTATTTTTGCATTTAAGGACGACTTGAGTACCTTCTCGTATGACCTATTCCAGTTACAGTAAAAAGACTTTGAGAATTAGATTCTTGACAAAACGAGACAGTTTTTCTGCAAACCAACGCGCGAAGCTCAGCAAACAAATTACTAGTAACTTTACTAAAACCTCACGGTTTACAACCGCAAACTGTATTGCTTCTTACAGTCCTATTGGCTCTGAGGTGGATACCTCCATGCTTATGGCAAAAATACTTAGACTTGGAAAAATTCTTCTATTGCCGGTTGTGGAAAAACATACGAAGCAATTAACATTTTACAGAGTGAAAGATTATCGCTTGGATACCATCAAGAGTCTTTGGGGCATCTTGGAGCCCGACCCTAAAAAATGTCAGCGTATTTCTATTTCTGCGGCTAATGTAATAATAGTTCCGGGAGTCGTCTTTTCTCAAAAGTGTCAAAGAATAGGTTATGGAGGAGGCTATTACGATTACAGTTTGCCAAGAGCTAGGAATTCTGCCTACAAGGTTGGTTTAGGGTTCGACTTTCAAATTTTGCCGAGCACTCCGACGTGTCGGCATGATCGTAAATTGAGTTCGATCATTTCGGAAAAACGAGTTTTCGGTTCGAAATTTTAATTTCTGCTATCTAAATTAAGGAGATCGATAGTTTTTCTTACAGCCCCCTTTTTTCTATTAAAAAAGTAAATTCCAGAATTAGCTAAGTTTTTTCTTAATTGAGGCGATTCTAATAAAAGCTCTACAGCATTGGTTAACTGTCCACCATTTTCAACCTGCAATAAAGCTCCTTCTTTTTTGGCTTCTTTGGAAAGTTTTTGAAAGTTAAATACATGAGGTCCTATAATCGTTGGTTTTCCAATAGCAAGCGATTCGAGGAAGTTTTGACCACCATAAGGCAGCAGGCTTCCACCGATAAAAGCAATATCGCACGAATAATAATAAGAAAATAATTTTCCTAATTCATCCCCTATCAGAATCTTAGTGTCTTTACGAACTTTGTCGATTTGAGAAATTATTTCATATTGAATTGATAGGCTTTCTAGTAACTTAGCGATACTCTGGCTTCGGGTAGGATGTCTGGGGACAATTACAGTCAAAAGGTTTTTGACAGTTCTTATTTGACGTACCGCATTGATAATAATTTTTTCTTCCCCAATTCTAGTACTAGCAGCTAAAAATATTGGGCGAACCTTATTATATTTTTCCCGAAGTTTTGATCCAACGAATCTTTGGTCTTCAGGAATTTTACGATCAAATTTTAGATTACCAGTTACAGAGATTGGTTTACGGCTGAAAAAACGAAACCGTTTCGCATCTGCTCTGGTTTGAGAAGCGATAATATCAAGGTGATTTATAGAACGATGGCTTAATTTATATAATTTTGCATACCGCCTTGCCGATTTTTTTGATAGGCGTGCATTGATGAGGTGTATAGGAATTTCTTTGCACTTGCATATTTTTAAAAGGTTAGGCCAAATTTCTGTTTCGACGAGTATTCCAACACAAGGCCTAAAATGTTTTAAAAATCTATTAATAGCCATCGGAACATCAAGGGGAAGGTAAACCACTTGAATGGTTTCCCCAAAAATCTGTTTAGCTGTTTGGCGACCAGATGGAGTGCCGGTGGTTATTAGAATACCTCGGTCGGGGTAAATATCCTTAATTTCCTGTACAAAAGATTCTATGGCATAGGTTTCTCCTACTGATACGGCATGAATCCAGAAAACAGATTGTTTTTTTGGTTTTACTTTATAAAGCCCCAGTCGTTCCCAGATATTTTTGTAATAGTCCGGTTCTCTCAACCCTCGCATCATAAACTTTACAAAAAAAATCGGCAGAAAACAGTAAGCGCAAAAAGTATACATTTACGGTTTTAGTTGAGTAAAATTTTCGATTGAGGATAATATCTTTGTTAAAACTGGTGGTTCTTCGGACTGAATTATATTTACGATTTTTGCTGGGCCATACAATCCTGTTTTGTCGGGATTTGTTGTCAAGTAGATTCCAATAGTTGGTTTACAGAGGGCAGCTGCTAGATGGGTTAACCCTGTGTCAAGACCTATAATTACCGAAGCATTTCCCAGAACTAGTGTGACTTTATCCAAAGGTGAAATGGGGAAAATCACGCTATTTTCAATTTGAGCTGATAGGTTCTGAGCATCCCTGTAGTCAGAATCCGTACCTACTATAAATAAACTGTGCATTCCCAGTTGGTTGATAAATTTGCCAATGGTTATCCAATGCTCATCAGACCATGACTTTTTTTTATTGCTGGAAAAAGGAAGAAGAACAGCGTAAGGACCGGTATTAATATCAAGTTCAAACTTTTGTGAGATAGAAATTTGTAATCCATAATCAGCTTTTTCCTTGAGATTGTAGTTCATGGCTAGTGCTATTAGTTTTCGGTTTTTTTCAACCGCGTGTTCATCGCGTCTGACTTTGAATGATCTCGTATAAAAAAAACCAACTGGTTCCCGAGCGCTTTGAGAGTTCAACCCATACGATGGGCCTTTAGCAAATTTGGAAATGAGGGCACTTTTAAATAAACCTTGGGTATCAATGACTGCGTTATAGGTCTCTTTTTGTAATTCTGAGAAAAATCTTGATACTTCACGGAAAGTATTTGCCAAGTTGCTCTCTCGACGCCATCGTCTTATGGAAACTGGTATTACCTTTGTTATTCCAGGATGGAGTAGAGGTAAATCGGAATAATTTTCCTCTACAATCCAATCTATAGCTGTTTCAGGATAATTTCTCTTTAAATCCGTGATGGCTGGAAAGTTATGCACGATATCACCCAGAGATGAAGTTTTCACAATTAGTATTCGATTCATGATGAATTTTTTTCTTTTAATCGTATATTTTTAACTTGGGTGGTTTTACATTTGTTGTAACATTATATACAGGCCATTCGACATGTGAAGGTCAAACTTTGTTATTTTCTTTCTTTCTTTCTTTCTTTCTTTATTTATTGTGCTGGCCGAGGACTAAATAAATTATGAAAATTATGATCACTGGGTCAAACGGTTTTATTGGTCAATACGTGTCCGACTATTTGGAAAAAAAAGGACATGATGTGCTACGAATCGTTAGAGATTCAGAAAGATCAGTTTGTGAGAAAGCTACGGTTATAAACGATTTCTCTACAGTTGAAAGTTGGGATTATTTATTTCGTGGTGTAGACGTCGTTGTCCATTTGGCAGGTTTGGCACACATCTCTGAAAAGCATTTAAACATGCAAAGAGCTCGACTGGTTAATGTAAATCAAACAAAAGATATTGCCTTAGCTGCGCAAAGAAATCGGGTTTCGAAATTCATTTATTTAAGTTCAGCAAAAGCTTTGGGCGAAAGTTCGGGACGTATTTCTTTATCAGACGCAACTGAGCCTATTCCACAAAGTAGTTATGGAATATTAAAAATAGAAGCTGAAACTATTCTACGTACAGTTTTTAATAAAAATGTTTCTTTTATGTTTTTACGTCCTCCTTTAGTATATGGTCCATTAGTTAAAGCAAACTTCTTAACCCTGATGCGCATACTTAATTTGGGAATACCGCTACCCTTTGGCTCTTTGAAAAATTCAAGATCACTTATTTTTGTGGGGAATTTGGCGGATGCAATTAATTGCTGCGCGATCAGTAATGATAAAAAAAGTGGTGCTTATACATTATGTGATGGGCCGGCACTCGATATTCCGACAGTTTGCCGTAAGTTGGCTAAAAGCTTGAACAAATCATCTAGGCTTTTCCCTTTCCCTTTGCGGCTGCTTTCTGCAACTCCAGGAGGAGCCAAGATCACCTCTTCTTTTGTTATTAATGATTCTAACTTTCGTTCAGAGTTTAATTGGTCGCCTCCGTTTGACTGTGATCACGGGTTCAAAGAAACAGCGATTTGGTTTAAGAAATTGTGATGTTATTACCGTTATTTTTATCCTTGTTCAGCTCAGCTTCAATAATATTAATCTTACTACATCCAAGCGTAAGTAAGTTCGGGGTAGATTATCCTAATTCTCGATCTATGCATAAATTACCAGTACCCAGAACAGGTGGTTTATCAATTTGGGTAGGGGTTCTAATTTCTTTTCTATTTGTACCAAACAACGAATCCTATTTTTTGCTGCTAGCATTGGTTTTAGTTGCAGTTTCACTAGTGGACGATCTTTATGATTTGCGAATAGGCATTCGTATTTCCTTTCAAATAATTATTACAATATTGTATTTTATAATCATAGGTCTCTCTTTTAACGCATTACTGTTAATTATCTGCGGGGTTTACATAGTGTGGCATATGAATCTATATAACTTCATGGATGGTATGGATGGTTTAGCAGGCATAATGACTGTTATTGGTTTTTTTGGACTGGGAATTGTAGCAATGAATGAAAGTTCTTTTTCTATAGCATTAATTTCTTTTTCTACAGTTGTTTCAGTAATTCCATTCCTGCTATTTAATTTCCATCCAGCTCGAATTTTCATGGGGGATTGTGGTTCGGTACCGTTGGGATTTTTATCTGTAGCGATAGGGTTTTACGGATGGTTGGAACAACTCTGGTCGTTTTTTTTCCCTGTGATTTTATTCGCTCCATTCTTGGCAGATGCGACGTTTACGATTTTAAGACGTCTTCTTAAAAAAAAGAATATATTCAAGCCTCATCAAGAGCATTATTATCAAAGGTTAGTGAAATATGGGTATTCAGTTAAAAAAGTTTGGTTGGGATTCACGTTTGCGATGGTTTTGTGCACTATAATAGGAGTCTCTACCTACAAAAAAACACTGACTTTTCAGGCTTTGGTTTTTACTGTTTTATTTTTATTTTTTTGTATAACAGCGGTTTGTTTGGAAAAACTAGTCAAAATTCGAAATTATCGGGTCTCGTGTGAAAAAAATTAGTATGAGCAAAAGGCAAATGTTCGTTGTATTAACAGACATGGTTATGTCATTGTTGGCGTGGACTTCCTCTTACTTGTTAAGGTTTAATTTTGACATACCTTTGGAATATTTTCATTCCATGATCTTAGCCATGCCGGTGATTATTTTTTTACAAATACTGCTTTTTTGGTTTTACGGCATCCACAGTGCATTTTGGCGTTTCATAGGAATGGTAGATTTAAAAAACTTAATCATTTCAATTTTTCTATTGACAGCGTTAATTTCGTTAACGTTTTTTTTTCTAGAAAGAGGGTTGTATATACCGCGGTCAGTGCTTCTACTTTATGCGTTGACATTCGGTTTTTTCGCCTGCTCCATGAGGATAGGTTACCGATATTTAAAAGAGAGGCGTATTTTTGTACCTAATAACGGTTTTAGGAAACCAGTTTTAGTTTTGGGTGCGGGTACCGCGGGTGAAAAATTGATCAGACAGCTACAAGGCAGTCCCGCGTGGTACGTAGCGGGGTTACTCGACGACGATCCTACAAAATTTGGGGGAAATATCCATGGGGTTAAGGTTTTAGGATCCATGAGCGATCTAGAGCAAGTAGCAAAATCAAGGGAAATCCGTCAGGTTATAATGGCATTGCCGTCAGTGAATCACGAGGTCAGACGAAAAGTTGCAGCGAGTTGCAAATCGGCCGGTGTCGAAACTCTCACGGTTCCGGCTATCGATGATCTTGTATCTGGTGCTGTGTCTGTTAGTGATATTAGGAGTCTCGAACTCGATGATCTTCTAGGTCGCAACCCAGTTCACCTAGATGTACAAGGGTTGCGAGATTATGTAGAGGGAAAGACAGTTCTAGTCACGGGCGCAGGGGGGTCTATAGGATCAGAACTATGTCGACAGCTTGCAAGATTCTCTCCCGGATTGCTTGTTCTATGGGAACTATCGGAGTTTGCACTTTATTCGATTGAAACCGAATTCCGTGATCGTTATCCTGAAGTAAATATTTGCCCTATTATTGGAGATGTAAAGTCAAAAAGCCGGGTGAGCCAAACTATACAAAAGTTTAAGCCTAAAATAATCTTGCACGCCGCAGCTTATAAACATGTACCGCTTATGGAAAAACAAAATGTAAGTGAGGCGATAAAAAATAACGTTTATGGCACATTAAATATCGCTAGAGCCGCAAAATTATACGGCGTCGAGAATTTTATATTGATATCTACAGATAAAGCAGTCAATCCAACTAGCGTTATGGGGGCATCTAAAAGGTTAGCTGAGATGGTTTGTGAGTTTTACAAATTACCCTTCGGTGATTCTAATACACGCTTTGTGGTAACAAGGTTTGGGAATGTTATTGGATCTACTGGCAGCGTGATTCCCAGATTTCAACAGCAAATTCGATCAGGTGGTCCATTGACAATTACTCATCCAGATATTAAACGCTACTTTATGTCTATTTCAGAAGCTGCTCAATTAGTTTTACAAGCATCCATAAGTAATTATAGAGGAACCATTTTTGTGCTCGATATGGGTGCTCCAATAAAAATTTTAGACGTAGCACGGGAACTTATAAGGTTATCTGGTAAAACCGAGAACGAAATCGATATAATCTACACAGGCCTGAGAGATGGGGAAAAATTATCGGAAGAATTGCTAGCCGAGGGTGAAAAGTTGATAGATACGGAACATCCAAAACTCAAAATTGCTCAATCCAGAGCAGTTAAACAAAATCTAATTGCAGAAATAGAAAGTTGGATTGCAACACTAGAAACTACTGAAGAATTAATGATTAAAAAACAACTTTCAACTTGGATCCCAGAATATCAATCAAAAAATTAGTTGTTCATAAATTACTTAGGATAATTACGTTTACAAATGCATCTCGAAGGTATCGAAAAAATATACGTACTCAATGTCGAAAGTTTTTCTGCGAGACGTAGGCATATGGAGCAAGAACTTAAGCGGTTCCATCTAGAGGCAGAATTTGTTCATGCCTGGGATGTTCCGGCATTAACTGAGGATATTTTAAAAAGAACTTTTAAAGGCCAAAGTCTATCCTTACCTCAAAAATCTATAGCACTAAAGCATGTAACTGTTCTCCAAAATATTGTGCAGAATAACTACGATAAAGCTCTAATTTTAGAGGATGATGTCCTGTTTTCGGATGATTTTCGCGATGGTGTTAGACGATCATTAATCGAGAGCAAATCGTATCCAGAATCCCAAGTTATTTTCATCGGTTGTGGGGGTAATTTTTATACGCCGAAAAGTAGAAGAACTGTTGGGCAAAGTCTTTATGTAAATACTAGAGGACGCTTTGCAGACTCTTATATAATAGGGCGCCAATCAGCGCAATTGCGCCTTGATTGGATATCAAAAAATCTGATAGATAAACCGATCGATAATCAGTTCGAATTCATTGATAATAAGGTAGGAATTACTATACTTTGGCTGGAAAATCCAGTGGTGGAGCAAGGAAGTAAGACAGGATTATTTCGAACCTCCCTAGAACCTGCTCCACCGAAGGTTTTTCAGAAAATAAAGTTTGCTTACGAAAAGATACGTAGAAAATATCTATACCAGTTGTGGAAGTGATTTTCCTATGTTTTTTATAAATAGGTTTGTTTTGAGTGCATTAAAAAAATATTTAATAAATTGGCAGTTAGCCGCCCCAAATGTTATTCGATTTAGCGCTATCGGGGCAGTTTCGACGGTCGGCTTCTCAACAGCTATGACTAGTGTTTTTTGTGCTGTATTGCTTTTCTCTTGGCTGTCATCGGGAACAATATTATCTCATTTTGAATATTGTTTAATGTCACCTATTGGTAAGACCCTGATAATTTTTTTTGTATTTTTGTCTATTGGTTGTGGTTATGGGTCGGTTAGTTGGAGTGAAAGGTTAGACTCGCTGTGGTCTTGGAGGAAAATTTTTTATGTACTGATTTTGCTTCCCATTTTTGCAGACGAGTTATGGAAAAAAAGATTTATAATTAGCTTTCTCGGGTTTAGCGTTCTGGGGCTTCTTGTATCTTATTTGTCGTGGAGTGGCCTCATCGGGATAAAAATCGAAAATACCCCTGGGGTTGTTCTTCAAAATTGGGCCTCGCAGGGTATGATTTTTTCTATAGCAATTCTGATATCTTATTTCCTCGCATTTTCGGAAAATGAGAAATATAAAAAATATTTTTTGTTTCTAGGAATCTTATTTTTATTAAATATCATATTTATTACTCCGGGAAGAAGCGGTTATATAGCTCTGTTGATGGTATTCCTAACTATAGGAGTATCAAAATTTAGTTTACGAAAGTTACCTTACATTTTTATTATTATGTGCCTGATTTCGATTGTTGCTTTTTTTGCGTCTTCAACAATGAAAGATAAAATAATTCTGGGATGGACGCAGGCCCAACAGTTTAGTCAGGATAAAAGTCCACCATTAAACTCCATTACATTTAGACTAACAGCTTATGAAAATACCCTAGAGATCATTAAACGTAATTCTATACTGGGCTATGGAACTGGTAGTTTTGAAACCGTTTATGCTGAACATGTTCAAAGTAAATATCAAGATTGGAGAAATCTCGGCACATCTGATCCACACAATCAATATTTATTTATTTTGACAGAAAACGGAGTAATCGGGTTTATAATATTTTTTAGTTTTTTATTGTCGCCATGGTTTATACGAATAAAAAAAGATCAATATTTTTTTATAGGAATCGGTGTTTTGGCAACATGGATGGTTTCGAGTTTATTTAGTTCACATTTCAGGACATTTCCAGAAGGCCATCTAGTTGGGCTATTCCTAGGTGCAATGTTTTCAACTAGATATTTTAGACCAGCTAACGAGGGCACGATGTGAAAATCTCAGCGGTAATTATCACGTTAAATGAGGAAAAAAATCTTCCAAAATGTCTAGAGTCGTTAAATTGGGTCGATGAAATAATTATAGTTGACTCCAACAGCTTTGATAACACGGTATCCATCGGCCGATTAGCTGGAGCGAAAGTTTACGAGAGGGAACATTGGACCGGGTTTGGTGACCAGAAAAATAAAGCCATCAAGTATGCAACAGGTGATTGGATTTTTTCCATTGATGCAGATGAAAGAGCTACGCCGGAACTTGCTCATGAAATTAAAGAAGTTATTAGTTCAGGGTTGACTGTTTCGGGTTTAATGATGCCAAGGTCGTCGAGTTACTGCGGTCAGATCATGCGATATGGAGGCTGGTGGCCAGATTATGTCCTAAGATGCTTCCAGAAAGGTGCCGGAACGTTTTCAAATGATTTAGTACACGAGAAATTACTTGTCAATGGGCCTATTCGTAAACTTAAAAACCCCATCCGCCATCAATCCTTTGATAATCTTGAGCAAGTATTAGAAAAAATTAATAAGTATTCCAGTTTGGGTGCGAAGCAGTTAGCATCCCAAGGGAAACAGCATGGCTTGGCCGCAGCTTTAATCCATGGAGTTAATGCTTTTTTAAAAACATACATTGTTAAAGCCGGATTTTTAGATGGCCGCCGAGGATTAATGCTCGCTATATCGAATGCTGAGGGCACTTACTATAAATACGTTAAACTGATGTTGATGCAAAATAAAAAAAAATGAAAAGTAGTGTCATATTAACCACTTATAATCGGCCTGATATGTTAAGTCTGGTTTTGAAAGGCTATCTTAATCAGACTGACCAAAATTTTGATTTGGTGGTTGCTGATGATGGGTCTTCAAAAGAGACGGAAGATCTCGTTAAAGAGTACGAGGAGAAAAGTAAATTCTCAATTCTACATTGTTGGCAACCTGATCGAGGATTTAGAGCAGCAAAAATAAGAAATAAAGCTGCAAAAATGTCTGATTCTGATTACTTGATATTTTCAGATGGCGACTGCGTTCCTCATTCTCGGTTTGTGGCTACCCACAAATCTTTTTCCGAACATGGTTTTTTTCTCGCAGGGAATAGAGTACTGTTAAGTAAAAAATTTACAGATCATGTTATTAAAAATGATATGACACTTACTAAGTACAAGCACTGGGAATTAATACAAAAATACTTTCAACGTGATATTAATAGATTAGCCCCATTGCTATCTTTCCCGGATAGTTTTGTAAGAAAATTGACAAAGAGAAAATGGAAAGGTGTGAAGACTTGTAACCTATCACTTTGGAAAAAAGATTTTTTTAGAGTAAATGGTCTAGATGAATCTTATCAAGGATGGGGCTTAGAGGATTCGGATCTGGCGGTTCGACTTATAAATTCTGGAGTTTTCCATAAAAGTGTACGTTACGCGTCCCCAGTTTTTCATTTATGGCACTTAGAAAATAGCAATGAAGAATTTAATAAAAACCTTAGTAAATTAGAAAATACCATAAACAAAAATATAGTAATTGCATCGCAAGGGATCAACCAAAATGTCGTCCAGAGTAATTATGATTAAGATTCCGCCAAAGCAGGCAAGTCGTATTTTAGTAGTCTGTACGAGGAGAATTGGAGATGTTTTATTGAGTTTACCAGCCATAAAAAATTTGAGAATTGCTTATCCAGATTCAGTTATTGATTTACTTTTATTTTCTGGCACTGAGGGCATTCCATCACAAATTTCTTATATCGACAATATAATCACTGTCACTGAGAGGCCAACTTTTGCTGAACACTGCAAGCTTTTTCTAAATATTATTTTTAAGTACCAATTATCTATTTCATTCCTTCCCGGTGATCGACCTGTGATTTATTGTTGGGTAGCGGCTCGTATACGGCTCGGTTCTTTAATAATGACTCGTAAACATGCGTGGAAACGTAAATTATTATCAGAATGGGTTCCTCATGATGATCTTAATACACACACAGTGATAATGAATTTGAAAGTTGTAGAACTACTTGGTATTAAAACGAATGTTAACGTTGACATAGAGCTGTTTTCTAAAAAAAAAATTACACAAAATATAATAAAATTTCCACAAAAATCCCCTTATGCTGTTTTTCATATTTCGCCGAAATTTAATTATAAACAGTGGAGAATTCGCGGATGGCAGGAGCTTGCTAAACTGTTTAATGAAGAATTGGGTATACAGGTCGTACTGGTAGGTGGTCATGGTGTTGCTGAAAAACAATACGGCTTAGATCTAATGCAGAGTATGCCGCCGGACACAGTTAATTTAGTTGGTCAAGTCAGTTTAACTAAACTATCGGAGGGCTTATTAGGAACAGCTATCTATGTCGGGACAGACACAGCAGTGACCCATCTGGCTGCTATGCTAGGAGTTCCGACGCTGGCGTTATACGGACCCTCTAACGTAAAAAAATGGGGTCCATGGCCGAAAAATTATAAGGCCGATTCCAGTGAAACTCCTTGGAATTTAGTGGGTTCTAAAAGAATTCAAAATGTATATCTTCTACAAGGTATAAAAGATTGTGTGCCTTGTATGTTGGAGGGTTGTGAGCGTCATCCTCGAAGCAACAGCGTCTGTCTTAGAGATATGAGTAGTCAGCGAGTTTTTGAAGCAGCTATGGTGATGATAGACTAAAAAGATTATGTTTTTAATATTCGAGGAAAGTTATCCGGAATTTTGTGCTTGTAAGTCAGCATGATAGGACGACCTCACTAAAGGACCACTTGCAACGTGACTAAATCCCATCTGTTTGCCTAGCTTTTCATACTGCAAAAATGTGCTAGGAGATACATATCTTCGAACTGGTAAATGACCTTCAGTTGGTCTAAGGTATTGTCCTATCGTCAACAAATCAACATTAGATGATTTGAGGTCCTGCATTACCTCATAGATTTCTTCATCTTTTTCGCCTAATCCGACCATAAGACCTGATTTTGTTTTAATGTTTGGAAAAAGTTGTTTAAATTGCTCTAGAAGAGATAGAGAATTCTCATAGCTAGCGCCTGGCCTGGCTTCCTTATAAAGGCGAGGTACTGTTTCTAAGTTATGATTCATTACGTCAGGCAGTCCAGTTTTCAGGTTCTCCAACGCGCGGGTTAGACGGCCTCTGAAATCCGGAGTCAGAATCTCAATTTTAGTATTTGGTGAGGTTTTACGAATTGCATTAATACAGTTCTTAAAATGTTCTGCTCCACCATCTTTAAGGTCGTCTCTGTCGACACTTGTTACAACCACGTATTTTAAATCGAGATCAGCAACTGCTTTTGCAAGGTTTTTGGGTTCGTGCAAATCCGGTGCCATGGGACGTCCGTGCGCGACATCACAGAATGGACAGCGTCTGGTACAAAGGTCGCCTAGGATCATAAAAGTGGCTGTTCCGTTACCAAAGCATTCACCAATATTTGGACAAGAGGCTTCTTCGCATACCGTATGTAGTTTCTTTTCCCTTAAGATCGCCTTAACTGTTTTAAATTTCTCATCAGAGGACAACCTTACTTTTATCCATTTTGGTTTAGGAATTTTCGTAATCTGTTTAATTTTGATTGGGTTGCGAGAAGTTTTATTTGATCCCAATTGTCTCGAGATTGATCTATTCATAGTACCCTACATAATTCGTCCAAGAGATTCTTACTAACAGTTTCGATATCATCATAAATGCCCAAATCAGCCAATTGAGTAACATTTAAACCTTTAATGCCGCAGGGATTAATCCAATAGAACGGGTCAAGATCCATATCTATGTTAAGTGATAAACCATGATAACAGCAACCGTTTTTAATTCTAAGACCTAAAGAGGCTATTTTTGCATCGTCGACATAAACTCCGGGTTGAGACTCTGATCCTGTCGCTTTTACACCATGATTCTTAAGTATGTGGATGACTGAATTCTCTAATATTCTAATTAAACTTCTAATGGAAGTTTGTCTTCTCTTGAGATCTAGAAGGGTATAAACAATTAATTGACCAGGACCATGATAAGTAATTTGTCCTCCTCTATCACTTTTGTATATATTAATTTTTGTATCTTTAATCGGAAGATGCTCTGGTTTACTCGCAACTCCTAGCGTATAAGTTTTGTGATGCTCCAGAACCCATAATTCATCAGCGGTGTTTGGTTTTCGGTTTAATGTAAATTCTTGCATGGCTTTTAGCGACTTTGCATAAGAAACCATTCCATAGTTTTTGATTTTAATCTTCTCTTTAGCTTGAGATTTTCCAGAAAATTTAGTCATTTTTTTATGAAGTTATCTATTAATTAAAGTGCTACCAGAACTTTCTCGGAATTTGATAATTCCTGATAAATCTTATCTAATTGTTTTTGGGAAGTGGCTCTAACGGTGCACGTTATGCTGGAATACTTGTTAGATTTACTATGCCTCGTAGTGATGGAACTTGGTTCGAAATCATTGGCGTGGCTTTTTATGATTGCCATTACATCATCTCGGAAGTTAGATCCCAGTTTTCCTATGACTTTGATGGGAAAATCAGTTGGGAAATCAATAAGCGATTCTTTGTCCATTTTTAGTTTTTAGTTGTAAGTTAATATTTGTGGGATACTACAGCTTTTATAAGCTTGTTAGAAGTTCTTCGCACACAGTGACTGTACTATTACAAGATGATGCAAGATCGTTCTGATGATTATGTTGACTAGATAATGACACTCAGTAATGACAAACCCTTCCGCAAACAATAAAAGCATTGCCCACATATTATCAGAGGCACTTCCATATATTCGGAGATTTCAAAACAAAGTAATTGTTATCAAATATGGGGGGCACGCAATGATCGAGAATTCTCTAAAGCGGTCATTCGCTCGCGATGTTGTTCTCCTGAAATTGGTTGGTATGAACCCAGTAATAGTACATGGGGGCGGTCCGCAGATTGATGGATTATTGACTAAACTAGGTAAGAAGGGGAAATTTGTAAAAGGGATGAGGGTTACTGACAGTGAAACTATGGATTTAGTGGAAATGGTTCTAGGAGGATTAGTAAATAAAGACATAGTCAACCTGATAAATGAACAAGGAGGGAAGGCAATCGGTCTGACGGGTAAAGATGCCTCCTTTATCAAGGCCAAGAAGCTCCTAATAAGTAACGAAAATGAAGAGTTTAAAGATATTGGGCAGGTGGGCGAAGTTGAAAGTGTTGATCCAAGTATCATAAATTTTCTAGAAAAAGGGGAATTCATTCCTGTAATAGCTCCGATTGGCATTGGGCGGGATGGAGTTTCCTACAACATTAATGCTGATCTTGTTGCCGGAGCTTTGGCGGGAGTTCTGAAAGCTGAAAAGCTTGTACTTTTGACCAACACCGAGGGGGTCCTAGGAGAGAGTGGTGAGCTGCTTACTGGACTTTCTCCTGACAAGGTTAACGATTTAATCAAAAGTGAGGTGATTCATAGCGGAATGATCCCCAAATTGTCTGCAGCCCTAGATGCAATTAGGATGGGGGTGCGAACCGCTCACGTTATTGATGGTCGTGTAGAGCATGCTCTGTTACTTGAGGTGCTTACGAATCAGGGAGTGGGGACTTTGATCCGTTGTGATTAATAAAAGTATTATTTTTCGAGCTTCAGATTTTCGTAATTATTTAGTAGTAAGATATGCGATTTAAATTTTCTGAAAAAAATTGGATTTTTGATTTAGATAATACGTTACATAATGCTGATTATTTTGCATACCCACAAATAAATCGCTTGATGACGCATTACATTGTTGATCAGCTCAATGTAGACCTTGATGAAGCTAATGAATTACGGAACCATTATTGGCAAAAGTATGGAGCTACTTTGATAGGCTTAACTAAGCACCACAAGGTCGATCCTCGGCATTTTTTAGAAGTAACTCATAATTTTAGCGTTCAAAAAAATAATCTGTCGGCTTTACCGCAGCTCCGTCACATCCTCAAAAAGATAAAAGGGTCTAAATATATTTTTTCAAATGGACCTCGGGTTTACATACAAGCCGTGCTGAAGTCTTTGGCTATAAAAAATTTTTTTTCAAATATTTTTTCTGTTGAGTCTACCCACTTTAACCCCAAGCCTAGTAAACATGGATTCAATCTGATAATGAAAAAATCGGGTCTCGATCCACGCACTTGCATTATGGTCGAAGACACGTTGTCAAATCTATATGCCGCTAAGAATTTAGGATTGCGCACTGTTTGGATAAGTCGCGAGATTTTCAAACCTTCTTGGGTTGATATCAAGCTTCCGCATGTTGGCAAGTTAATAAACTTATAAAATTTTCTCTTCATTCATGGATCTAACTAAATTCCTTGAATATTACAGATATCGCAATTAGAATCTTTTCTAAGTTTCAAAACTTTCCAGTCTGTAGATAGGCTATCGATCAAAAGAAGTTTGCCATTCATAGATAGACCAATATCTGTAAGGATCTTAATTGTTTCCATTGCTTGTATAGCACCTACAATCCCTACAAGCGGAGATACTACTCCTAACTCAGAACATCTTGTTTCCTCTAGCTCACTGTTTTGCGGAAATAAACATTCGTAGCAAGGACTACCTGGTTTACTTTGGTCAAAAACCGCCACTTGACCCTCAAATCGTATGGCTGCCCCGGAAACAAGCGGTTTATTAAACTTCACACAAGCCCGGTTTATGTGGTGTCGTGTTTCAAAATTATCTGTACAGTCGAGAACTATGTCAGATTCCCTTACTAATCGATTAATGCCGGGTTGATTTAACCGTGTTCCAATAGTTTCAACAATTGTTTGGCTATTAAGCATTCGTAGTGTTTCTTTTGTTGAATCAACCTTCTTCTTGCCAATGTCTTTTGTAAAATGGACAATTTGGCGTTGAAGGTTCGTTAGATCAACAGAATCTCCGTCAGCTATTGTTATATTTCCTATTCCGCTGGCGGCTAGGTACATACTTACCGGTGCTCCTAACCCCCCTGCCCCTACAATAAGGACTTTAGCCGCTAGCAGTTTTTCCTGTCCCCCTATACCAAACTCAGGCAATAAAATATGACGACTGTATCGAAGTAGTTGTTCGTCATTCATTCCGCACAGATGCCTTTCAAAATCAAACAGACACCCAAATAACCAATTTGTATATACATTCCATGACGATTAATTCGGACGTAAAATTTGTAACCCTTTCAATAAATTTACGGCTTGGTTTAATTGGTAGTCATCTTTTGAAACAATTGACGGACCTTCGTCCTCTTCAGAGCTAGCCGCTTCACTGTTGGCATCTTTGCTGTCGCCATCTGGGCCTTGATTATTCTCAAGAGCTCCACTCAAATCAGCTTCCCTCATTCCCGTGCCAGCTTCGCCTTCCTGAATAGTGGCTTCTTCCACAATAATGTCAGGGGTGATTCCCTTGGCTTGGATTGACCTTCCTTTGGGTGTGTAATAGCGCGCGGTGGTCAATTTGATCGCGGTTTCATTTCCCATCGGCAGTATAGTTTGAACAGAGCCTTTCCCAAAAGTTTGCGTCCCCATTATTATAGCTCTTTGATGATCTTGAAGAGCGCCGGCAACAATTTCAGATGCTGAGGCTGATCCTCCGTTGACTAACACTACCATAGCCGCCTTCTTAGTCGACGGAGGCAAATCAGCCAAGTAATCCTTGTTTCCTCTCCTGATATAATAGTTGGGCTGAGCATAGAGCTTCATCCTCGCATTTCTCGTTCGGCCTTCAGTGTAGACAACTAATTTGTCTTTGGGCAAAAACGCAGCTGAGACCGAAACTGCCGAATTCAGTAGACCGCCAGGATCGTTTCTGAGATCAAGAATAATGCCTGAGATGGCTTCTTCACTTTCCGAGAACCGTTTTTTTATGGCCTCAGCCAGCTTTTCTCCCGTATGCTCTTGGAACTGAGTGACCCTGAAGTAAGCGTAACCTGGCTCTAAAAGCACCGACTTGACACTTTGTATCTGAATTACCGCTCTTGTTATCGTTACGACACGCGGCTTATTGTCTCCTTTCCTGATTAATGTCAGGACAATGTCAGTGTCGGGTTTGCCTCGCATTTTCTTTACTGCGTCCCCTAAGGTCATACCCTTCACATTCGTGTCGTCAAGCTTTATTATCAGGTCTCCGGATTTTAGGCCCGCCCTCCAAGCGGGAGTGTCCTCAATTGGCGCCACAACTTTGACAAAACCATCTTCCATCCCAACCTCAATACCTAACCCCCCAAACTCCCCTTGAGTTCCAACTTTCAACTCTTTGAAAGCATCCGCATCTAGATAAGCAGAATGCGGATCAAGACCAGACAACATGCCATTGATTGCCTCCTTGATTAACTTTTTGTCGTCCACCGTTTCCACGTAATCGTTCTTGATGCGACCAAATACTTCCGTGAAAGCCCTTAACTCATCAATTGGAAGCGGGCCGGATGTAGATTTATCTGCCAGAGCCGGAAAATTGAGACTTATTAACACGCCGAGAACGGCACCAATTCCTAAAAGCCAAAACTGTTGAAGCTTACGGTACATCCCAAACTCCTTATATCACTAAAACACTATTATCGAATTATTGGAACAAATTTTTACACCTAAAGTTTCACCCATTTCATTGGATTAAATGGTTTCCCTTTAAATCTGAGCTCTAAGTATAAACCTGAATTACGATTTCCCCCAGTATTACCTACGATACCAATTTCATCGCCCGCTTTCACTATATCACCGGGATTTTTGAGCAGACCTTCATTGTTACCGTAAAGACTTAAGTAGCCGCCCCCGTGATCAATAATTAATAAGTTTCCAAACCCTCCCAACCAGTCGGCATACACAACCTCACCAGACGCTATAGCTCTTACCATTTGACCCGATTCGGCACTTATAAATACCCCTTTCCAAACGATATCCCCTTCTCTTCTGCTTCCATAACGGTGTTGTAATCTACCCAATATCGGAAGACGAAGTTTACCTTTTAATTTTCTGAAGGATTTCCCGTCAAACGAACGGTCTGGTAATTTAGTGTTGTTCAACCCAGTTTTTGCTTTTTGTTTTCTCGTTACTCGAGCTAACTCTCGAATCTTTCGATCTAGGAGCTTTTCGTCTTTTTTTATGGCACGAATCGTTCTTTTGATATGTCCTTTGACTTTACTTAAGATTTTATCTTTCTTACTTTTTTCTTTAACCAGTTTTTTTTTCTGGATTGCTTCTGTTCTTTTGGTTTTTGATAGTTTGGCTTCATTGTTTTTTTTGTGTTCAGTAATTGTTTTTAGCTCATCGAGATTATTTTCAAGACTCCATATTAGATCTTTTCTAGAGTTCGAAATATAGGCTAAGTATCTAATTTGCCTGAGAGTTTTTGCGGCATCTTGGGATCTTAACAGAATTTTTAATGGGGTTGATCCGCGCCTCTCGTTTACATACAAATGATAAAAGTATTTCTCTAAAGTTTTTCGTTCCTTTTCAATCTTTTTCTTAATTAGGATTGATTTTTTCTCAAGACCTGCTAGTTCAGACAAAATTTCCAGTCTTTTTTTTGAAATTTCATTGATCCTACGATTCGTATTGCTAATTGCCTTTTCAGATTTCTTTAATTCACGATAGATTTTTTTTTGTTTCCTTCGTGATTTTTTCAGATCGCTTTGTTTAAATTCAATCTGCTCTTTTAAAAGATCAATTTTATTTTTATCCGTAGACTCGGCAGACTCCGCTTCCGAAAAGAGGACTAATGCCAAATAAATTGAAAGAGAAAATGTCAGAAGTTTAAAGATGGAACTACTCACTAATTTTAGCTTGGTTAGCGACTTTCTGAGCTGCTTCACGGGCACTCTTAGCATCACCGAGATAATAGTTTCTGATTGGTACCATGTTGTTGTCAAACTCATAAACTAAGGGTAATCCGGTTGGGATATTAATAGACATAATTTCATTATCAGACAATTTGTCTAGGTGTTTTATTAAACCTCTAATTGTATTGCCGTGGGAGACTAACAACACTTTTTCATTTTTTCTGATTCTTGGACACACGACATTATTCCAGAACGGCAAAACCCTAGCTATGGTATCTTTGAGACACTCTGTTTTGGGAAGACTCTCATAAGATATTGTTTTGTATAATTTTTTATTTTCAGGTGATCTTGGATCATCGGTAGCGAGGGGCGGGGGTGGGATGTCGAAACTTCGCCGCCAATCCATTACTTGTTTTTCTCCGTATTTTTTCGCAGTTTCTGATTTGTTAAGACCCTCTAGTTGTCCGTAATGGCGTTCGTTTAGTCTCCAAGAAAGTTCTTGAGGGATCCATGAGAGATCCATATTCTCAACGGTAATCCACAAGGTCTTTATAGCTCGCTTTAATACGGAGCAATACGCGTAATCGAATTCCAATCCCGCTTCTTTTATTAATTGTGCAGCTTTTTGTGCCTCTTGTTCCCCAAGTTCAGTAAGCCCAACATCTGCCCATCCCGTGAATCGATTTTCTTTGTTCCATATGCTTTGACCATGTCGTAGAAAAACGACTTTTTTAGTTGACATTATTCTGATACACCCTTGTGTGGTTTAAATAAACGTATTATTAATTATTGTAAATCAAAAAAGTACTAACTAATACTCGAAGGGGAAGTCGCAATTTACTCTAATACATTTTGTGCACTTTTGGAACTTACCAATTGCGGTGATAAAGTACCATTCTAATAATATGGAGGAATTGTGGAATTTTTTATTGAAAATATAGTATTGTTTATACTTGCAATTGGTAGCGCGGTCTTTTTGGTTTGGCCACGAATTTCTAAGCACCTAAATGCGGTATCTGAAGTTGGCCCCTTGGAGATAGTACAGATCATCAATAAGGGTAAGGTTTTTATTTTAGATATTAGACCAGAAAATGAGTTCAGAGAGGGACATCTTTTAGGCTCAAAAAATATCCCCGATAAAGGTTTTGAGGATAGGATTTCAGAAATTGAAAAATTTAGAGGTAAAAATGTGATTATAGTCGCTACGTCAAACGGGCGAGCATTTCGAATTTTGATGTATCTACGAAAAAAAGGTTTTGAAAATATGACTGTTCTTTCAGGAGGAATAACCGCCTGGCAGCAAGCTAACCTACCATTGGAGAAAGTAAAATGAATACCAATATAAAAATGTACTACACCCAAACTTGCCCTTATTGTAAAGCGGCGGAAGATCTACTTTCTAATCTGGGTGTTAACCAAATTAAAAAAATTGATGTAGAGGATAACCCAAGTTTCCGAGAAGAAATGATTGAGTTGACAGGTAGAACAAGTGTTCCTCAGATTTTTATCGGCTCAAAACATGTTGGTGGTTGCGACGATTTACATGATGCTCATAAGAATGGATTGCTTGATGAATTACTTTTTAGATCTAAGTAGTCAGGCGATCGCTTTCATTTAAGATGAAAAAAATTGCAGTGCTGGGTGGCGGGGCATGGGGAACAGCAGTAGCTAAAGTTCTAAGTGAGAACGGTAGATCAGTTTCGTTGTGGTGTAGAGACGAAAGCCACGCGGCGGAAATGCGTAAAGGCCGAGAGAACGTTAGGCGTTTGCCGCTCAAAGCCAAGGCTGACAAAATTAATTGCGGTGATGTTGGCAAAGTCACATTGAAAAGATCGCAAGTTTTGGGTTCTTGCGAAGCACAATTGCCCGATGGATTGGTCATTACTAGTGATATTGACGCTGTTTTAGGCCCAGATGTTTTAGTAATACTGGCTGTACCCACACATGCCCTGAGGGAAGTCTTGAGGTCAGTTTTTGGGAAATCGTCGGCTTCGGGATTCGTGATTTTGTGCAAAGGGTTCGAAAAAGGGTCGATGCTGCTTCCCGATCAAGTATTTAGGGAGGAGGATAGGTCAAGTAAACATGTATTTGCGGTTTTGTCTGGTCCTGGATTTGCGAGTGAAGTAGCGCTTGGCATGCCAGTTGCACTAACCTTGGCATCAACCAGGCGTCAATTTGGTGAGCAGGTCCTCAATTTAATCCATAATAAGAGAATGCGACTTTACTTGTCTTCCGATGTGACGGGAGTGGTGGTAGGAGGTGCAGTAAAAAACGTTATTGCTATAGCAGCAGGTATATCAGATGGGCTTGGTTTGGGTAACAGTGCTCGGGCGGCTTTAATCACACGTGGTTTATCAGAAATATCTAGATACGGAAAGATGCATGGGGGACGCCCACAAACATTTCAAGGTTTGTCTGGACTTGGGGATCTGATGCTTACTTGTACAAGTGAATTATCGAGAAATTATGGACTAGGGAAAAAAATAGGGATGGGATTAGATCCACAAAAAATAAAAGAGAAAATCGACGGAACCGCCGAAGGAGTTAACTCAGCGCGTGAGTTACACGCCATAGCATCACGAGAAAGAATGGAAATGCCAATAACTGAAGCCGTTTTTAATGTTCTTGCTAAGTCAGCATCGCCTGAAAAAGCTGTGTCCGAATTACTTGCTCGATTACCCAAAGAAGAAGATTAATAAGGTCATTTATCAAGAGAGACTAGACTTAATATGCATCCAACGAAGCAAAAAATAAAATCAGCTTTTGATAGCGCCTCCTCAAGTTATGACAATGCCGCATTTCTTCAAGAAGAAGTAGGGTCTCGTATGCTAGAGAGACTTAAGTTTTTCAAGATAACCCCCTCAACCATACTGGATTTGGGAAGCGGTACAGGTACATTAAATAAGAAAATGAAAGGACAGTTCCCTGGTGTCGTCACCGTCGAAATTGACATTTCGCAAACCATGTTGACGCAGGCTCGGAAAAAACAACGCTTAAAGTTTTGGCCATTTTCTGAGATAGGAAATCAAATTTGCGGTGACATAGAAAATATACCCATCAAAGCTAGTTCAATAGATTTCGTTTGGTCTAGTTTTGTTTTGGAGTGGGTGGAGTCGATACCCAAAGTGTTCGGTAACATAAATAATGTGCTCCGCAAGGGAGGGTTATTTGTGTTTGCGACTCTGGGGCCTGACACATTGAAGGAATTGCGAGTTTGTGGAGAGAAAGAGGGCTATCTTTCTGTTGTAAACGATTTTCCTGATATGCATGACCTCGGCGATCAATTGATAAAAGCTGGATTAACTGATCCGGTCGTGGATGTTGAAATGTTTACTTTAAGCTTTAGTACATTCAAAAAATTCATTAACGAACTAAAACTTTCTGGAAGTGTGCGTAAATCATCGGATACTCCTCCACAGTCCCCATGGTTTTCAATAGAGCGGAGATACCAGGATTTCAGAAATCCAAAAGGTGAGTGGCCTGCCACTTTCGAGGTTATTTATGGACATGCTTGGGCGTCTGGATCTAGACAGAGGTCAAAATATCCAGTATTCGATATTCAAGAACAAAAATTTTAGTTAAAATACAAAGCTGTATTCTTTATAAATTGTTGTTTATAAATTGTTTATGTTGTTTGCCTTTAAAGCATATGATAAATTACATTTTCGTTCCAAACCTACATTATCGGTACAACTGGCATTAGCAACCTATGGTTAATTCACGACTTATTTTAAATTCATGCAAAGATGTTTACTCTTTGCCTCCAATTTCAAGAAACCTTATTTTTAGTTCCATAGGACTGTTGACTATTATCATATCGGTAGGGTTTGCTCTTTTGGGAGCTTGGCCGGTTTTACCATTCGCAGGGCTGGAATGTTTAGGATTGTATTTTGCTTGGAGGTGGTTGCGACTTCATGAATACGATTATGAAAATATTTCAATCGATAATCACTGCATCAAGATTGAAGTAAAAGATGGAATAGTTGAGGAAACAAAGACATTCAATCTTGATTGGATTCAAGTAATCTTGGAAAGTAGGCGCCCAGGTTGTAGAATGCGGTTAATTCTTCGATGTTATGGAGAAGACTTGGAGATCGGAAAGCTCTTGAGGGATAATGTGAAGAAAGATTTAGCGACTAAAATTCGTCGGATGGCGGTTTAGGGAGTATTTTAGAGTATCAATTAACGAGTGGGGAAGTATGAAAGTGTCATTCATTAAGGCAATATTAACGACGGTTCTTGCGGCGGTTCCATGTTTCGCGCTTGCCGCTTGGAACATGGATTTTCAAGCTGGAAGCACGGTTTTGGCAAATGATATTCGAGACTTGCACGTAATAGTGATGATAATTTGTGTAGTGATTTTCATCGGAGTTTTTGGATTCATGTTCTACGCTATTTTTAAGCACCGCAAGTCGGTAGGGCACAAAGCTTCGAATTTTCATGAAAATACTACAGTTGAAATCATTTGGACGGTGATCCCATTTTTTATTCTGGCCGGGATGGCGTGGCCGGCAACAGAGACCTTACTGGCAATGCGAGATACATCTGCACCAGATATGACTATCAAAGCCACTGGTTACCAGTGGCTGTGGGGTTACGAGTATTTAGACGAAGATATTCAGTTCTACAGTACTCTAACTACCCCCAAGGGTCAGATTGAAGGTACGGAGAAGAAGACTGAAAATTATTTGTTAGAGGTAGATAACCCAGTGGTTGTGCCGGTTGGGAAAAAAGTCAGAGTCCTTACCACAGCCAACGATGTTTTACACGCGTGGTATGTGCCGGCTTTAGCCGTCAAGCAAGATGCTGTTCCCGGTTTCATAAGAGATACATGGTTCAAAGCTGAAAAAACAGGAGTCTTCAGGGGACAATGTGCGGAATTATGTGGAAAACAGCACGGCTTCATGCCTATTGTGGTTAAGGTTGTGACCCAAGAGGAATACGACAATTGGGTAGTTAGTCAAAAGAAGAAAGTTTCGAACAGTGAATTAAGTGTTGAAAATATTTTTGTGGCAGGCACCGATTAAGTGATGCCACAAAGATTGTTTGTTAGATTAAATTTGTAAGGAGAAGTGAATGGAAGCGGCACACGCCCATGAAGACAGTCACGATCACGCACCCCCTTCGGGAATTGTGCGTTATCTGACCACGACCAACCATAAAGATATCGGTTCGATGTACCTCTGGTTTAGTTTTACAATGTTTCTTGTAGGCGGAATAATGGCGCTTACAATTAGATCTGAATTATTTCAACCCGGATTACAGCTCGTTAGGCCTGAGTTTTTCAACACTATGACTACGCTTCACGGATTAATCATGGTGTTTGGCGCCATAATGCCAGCTTTTGTCGGATTTGCAAATTGGCAAATTCCCTTGATGATTGGAGCTCCAGACATGGCATTTCCCAGAATGAATAATTGGAGTTTTTGGCTTTTACCTCCGGCAGGTATGCTCTTAATTGGATCTTTGTTTGCGCCAGGTGGAGGGCCTGGGGCGGGGTGGACAATGTATGCTCCATTAACCGTTCAGCAAGGGATGGGCATGGACCTAACCATTTTTGCAATTCATATATTAGGCATGTCGTCCATCATGGGTTCGATAAATATTGTAACTACAATCCTGAATATGAGAGCTCCCGGAATGACGCTGATGAAAATGCCGCTTTTTGTATGGACTTGGCTCATTACGGCTTATCTTCTTATTGCAGTAATGCCGGTTTTGGCTGGAGCTGTCACAATGACATTAACGGATAGGCATTTTGGAACACACTTTTTTAACCCAGCCGGTGGTGGTGACCCGGTTATGTTTCAACATATATTTTGGTTTTTTGGCCACCCAGAAGTCTATATAATCGCGATTCCGGCCTTTGGGGTTGTCTCGCAAGTTTTCCCCGCATTCGCGCGTAAGCCCCTGTTTGGCTATGCATCGATGGTTTATGCGACATCCTCAATCGCAATACTATCGTTTTTGGTTTGGGCTCATCATATGTATACAGTGGGCATGCCTGTTGAGGCTCAACTGTACTATATGTTTGCAACCATGCTCATTGCTGTGCCAACAGGAGTCAAAGTATTTAATTGGGTTGCAACTATATGGAAGGGGTCACTTACCTTCGAAACCCCAATGTTATTTGCCCTGGGATTCTTATTTTTATTCACCTTGGGTGGTTTCACGGGACTAGTGCTTTCGGTGGTTCCTATAGATGTCCAATTGCACGATACTTATTACGTAGTTGCTCATTTCCATTATGTTATGGTGGCGGGTGCTTTGTTTTCGGCTTTTTCCGGCGTTTACTTCTGGCTACCAAAATGGATTGGAAAGATGTACGATGAAAAATTGGGAAAGATTCATTTCTGGACATCCATCATATTTTTTAATGTTGCATTTTTCCCCCAGCATTTTTTAGGGTTAGCGGGAATGCCTCGAAGAATCCCGGACTACTCTTTACAGTTCGCAGATTTTAATATGGTATCCACCATTGGTGCTTTTGGCTTTGGTATTTCCCAAGTATTTTTCCTTTATATTTTGCTAAAAGCAATAAAGTCAGGAGAAAAGGCGCCACAAAACCCTTGGGATGGCGCAGATACACTAGAATGGACTCATCTCCCTAGCCCGGCTCCTTACCATAGTTTTGAGGAAGCTCCTCAGGTAAAATAATTTTAATTTAAACGCGGGGTGAGGGTAACTATAACCCCAACCCCCGCATCAACTTTACATGCCTACTAATATTTCTAATCGTCGAAAAAAAAACAACATCACTGGATTAATTTTAGCTGCTATCGCGGCTTCGTTTCTTCTTGCATTCTTGTTTAGAGGGCTATTTATTTTATGAATAACGAAACGCGAGCTAATAACCGATTGATGTTAAAGAAGCTTGTGGTTATGTCATTATTAATGTTTGGATTTGGATATTTGTTAGTTCCTCTTTACGAAAAAATATGTGATGTAACAGGCTTAAATCAAGTTGTGAAGGCTGATGAACTAGTAAATACGCAAGTCGACAACTCACGCTTAATAACAGTCGAGTTTGATTCAAATTCACGAGGGGGATTATGGCGTCTCAGTGCTTTAGAAAAAAAGAAGAAAGTTCATCCAGGCGAGTTAATTGAAGTAATGTATGAGATACACAATCCGTCAGATTTTTCTGTCACCGGGCAGGCTATTCCAAGTTATGGACCAACTTACGCGAGCAAGTATATTAAGAAACTGGATTGTTTTTGCTTTAAACAACAAGAAATCCTAGCTGGCGAAACCAAGAAGCTCCCAGTGGTTTTTGTCATTGACTCTGATGTTCCATTAGATGTTCATACCATTACTTTGTCTTTTACTATTTTCGAGGTAGAAGGTGGTCGCACTAGTTCGGCCGAAGGTTAAGGTTTTACGTCTTTTTTTAAATTGAAAATTTCGCCAAAAGTATTACTCGCAGTGTTTTGGGGGTTTTTAGGAATTAGAAAAAACCAAGATTCTAGGATAGACATGGCAGAAATTAGTCTTTTTCATATTATTGTGACGGGATTGTTGGCTGCGCTAATTTTTGTTCTTACGTTGGTTTTCATCGTGGATTCCATTGTTGGCTAGGAAATGCCATAATGTTACCTTTATTCATTTAATACATATGGGAGATGCTCTAGAAATGAGTTCGCAAACTGGAGGATATTATTTGCCTGCTCCGTCCTACTGGCCGATCATTGGCTCAATAGGACTGTTCTTTATGGCTTTAGGGGCGGTATTAATGATGAATGATGGAGGTACCACTGCTAACTTGGTGTTAGGGTTAGGATCGATAATAATAATTTATATGATGTTTGGCTGGTTTGGTACAGTTATTCGTGAAAGTGAAAGTGGAAAATATAACCATCAGGTAGATGTTTCTTATCGCTGGGCTATGAGTTGGTTCATTTTTTCAGAAGTTATGTTTTTTGCATGCTTCTTCGGAGCCTTATTTTATATGAGAGTGCTATCTTTGCCTTGGTTGGCTGAGGCTGATACCCAAGCACTTTTGTGGCCAGGTTTTGAAAATACTTGGCCCGTATCGGGGCCAGGGATTGTCGACAAATTTACACCGATGGGAGCCTGGGGAATTCCAGCGCTTAATACGTTTTTACTACTAAGCTCAGGTGTGACTATTACATGGGCTCATTGGGCATTAAAAGCTGAGAAACGAGCTCAACTAGTTTGGGGGTTATTTGCCACCGTCCTTTTGGGAATAACGTTTTTAGGTTTTCAGTTTTATGAATATTATCACGCGTACGCTGATCTCAATTTAACTCTCGAGCAGGGCGCTTATGGCGCGACTTTCTACATGCTAACGGGTTTTCATGGGTTTCACGTAACCGTTGGTACCATTATGCTAATAGTTATTTTACTTAGGTCTATGCGAGGACATTTCACGGCCAAAAATCACTTTGCTTTTGAAGCGGTGTCTTGGTACTGGCATTTTGTAGATGTAGTGTGGTTGGGTTTATTTGTCGTGGTTTACTGGCTATAAGCAAATGTCGTTCTATCGTTTCGCATTGGTCTTTATTAAATGCTGTGGGATAGTATTCCATTAATACTTTGAAATTACTCCAATATAAAAAATGAACGTGTAGGCCGGTAGGGTATTGATTTCTTCCGAACTAAAAATGTGAATATGGATTTTAGTCGGAATTCGCTACTTTAAATGCACTAATGGTTTAGATTGTTCTCCGATTACATAGGTAAATTGATCGGTGAGGCGCCTAAAGTTTTTCGCTTGGAAGAATGCCGAAGTAGTATCCACCCATCAACATAAGAAATAATGTCATGGAGAGCGCTATTCTAAGAGTTAAGGCTTTTATTGTTCGGTTTGAGTCACCTTTATCTTTAACTAAGTACATTAAAGCTGACGTTAGGCTGCCTATAATTACTATTAAGAAAATAATTACCACATATTTCATTTCGTTTGCCTCCTGGCAAAATTTAAAACTAATCCATAATTGACCAATTAAATTCTATATGGAATCCTTACGTCGCAAAAGAACCAAGCCTAGTATAATAATTACCTGCTTTGCAATTATAGGGTTGGCGGTTACTCTGGCAGCCGCTTATTGGCAGTTTAAGCGATCAGTTTACAAACAGGATCTATTATCTACGTATCATTATAAGCAACGTGCACCTATTATAGATCTTAATCACGAAACTAATTTTGTCGGTGATAATCATAGGTATAGAAGTGTAACAGTAACTGGAAGGTTTTTATGGGATCAGGCAATATTTTTGGACAATAAAATTGTTAACGGGATAGCGGGTTATAACACAATTGTACCCATAGAATATGAAAAAAGCAGTATTTCCGAAAGTAATATGGTCCCAGTTAACTTAGGATGGATTGCTTGGGGAGCTGAGCGTGTTCCGAAAAACTTCAAAAAGAAACTTAGTGACGAGGTTAGGGTAGTAGGGGTGATAGATTTGCCTAAAGAAAGCGTCTTCAGATTAAAAAATAGTTACTCTGAAGACAGAATTTGGTCAGTGCTCAGTGCTGAGGATTATAGGTCCGTTTTTGGTAAAGATATTGCACGAGTAATAATTTATCAAACGAATTCACAAAGCGGTTTTATATCCTCATTCGAGGAACCGGATTTTGGAATAATCACTCACCAAGTTTATATGGGACAGTGGCTTCTTTTCGCAATCCTGATTCTTTTTCTATATTTTTATTTAGGTTTTTTGAAAAGAGAGAGATTTGAAAAATAATAACAGTAGTAATTTAACTCTTTGGCTAATTTTAGGCATATGCGTTCTACCTTTTCTTCTGGCAACGGGTTTATTTCTATTTTGGAATCCGACGAGAACGGTAAATTATGGGAATTTACTGGACCCTCAACCTATCGAAAATTTATTTAATAAAGATAGTGAAGCTATCGAGGAATTACTCAGTCAGACAAGGGGTAAATGGTCACTTCTGACTTTTGACAGCGGCGAATGTAGTGCGAGTTGCCAAAAGAAGCTTTATTGGATGCGTCAGGTACGCCTTACCCAAGGTCGTGAGATGGATCGAGTGGAGAGGGTCTGGTTTATAAATGATTCTATTTCGCCTGAGGCTAAATTACTAAACCAATTTCCACAAATAATAATGATAAATCTCTACGATGAAGAATTGTTTTTCCAATCGTCAACTAATGCTGAAATAGAGGATCACATTTTTGTGATGGACCCACTCGGTAATTTAATGATGAGGTATCCAGCAAAACTTGATCCAGGAAAGCTAAAAAAAGACTTAAAAAAATTATTGAAGGTTTCTAAGGGAACTAAATATCAGAGTACGGAAAACCAAACTATCAGATGAATAATATCTCTTGGCAGTTTTTCGTTGAATACCTTCCATTTTTATGTTGGGCTCTTATTCTATTGGGAATATTTTTTTTATTAACTTGGAAAATCTCTACCAAAAATTTAGTAGTACTTACCGCTTTGACCACACTTTTTCTTGTGTCTTTGGGAGCTTATGTCAGGTTAGCCGATGCTGGACTGGGTTGCCCTGATTGGCCTGGTTGTTATGGAAAATCAACTCCTATTGAAGCTCATGATCAAATAGCTAAAGCTGAGTTAGAGCATCCCGATGGCCCTGTAACAATTGAAAAGGCTTGGACGGAGATGGCCCACCGGTACTTGGCATCTGTAGTTGGAATAATGATATTAGTAATATTAGTAAAGAGTATTGCAGCCTATAGGTCAAAAAAAGACGACGAAGGTCTACTTGATAGTGTACTTCTTCCATTAATACTTTTCTTATCGGTTCTTATGCAAGGAATATTAGGTAAATGGACTGTAACCATGTTGCTCAAACCAGCAATTGTAACGCTTCATCTGGCGGGGGGCATCTTTATTTTGGGTTGTCTGGCTTACATGGTAGGTGGATATCTCCCCGTTATTTCCAATATTGTCAGACGGGCTTATTTGTCCGGGTTAGTCACTTTATCAATAGTCGTGGTATTTCTGCAAATTTTACTTGGAGGCTGGGTAAGCACAAATTATGCTGCTCTCATCTGCATTGATTTTCCTCTCTGCCAGGGCAACGCTTGGCCTCAAATGAATTTTTCAGAAGGTTTTAATATATTTCGAGAATTGGGACAAAATTCAGACGGGTATATTCTATCAGTACCGGCAATAACGTCGATCCAATGGACACATAGGATCGGTGCGTTGATAGTGAGTTTTATATTAATTCATCTTATTTATAAGTTATATCAGGATTTTAATCTTAGATTCTATGGATGGATAATATTAATATGTTTAGGGTTGCAGGTATCTCTTGGTATAATCAACGTAATGTTTTTATTGCCATTTTTTGCAGCTGTCGCTCATAATACTTTTGCTGGGGTATTGCTATCGGTTTTAGTAATGTTAAAATCGCGTTTATCTCATAGCTAGTGAACCTGTATGTTTTTATCTTTAAATTTTGAAGGTAGTTTTTTAAGGTTAGGGCGATTAGTACAGTTGACCAAGCCCAGAGTGGTCTCCTTGATAGTTTTCACCGCTGCTATCGGGATGTTTTTATCTACCACTAAACCAATTCCAGTTAATACTGTTATTTTCGCGCTTGTCGGTATATGGTTGGTGGCTGGTGCAGCGGCGGCTATAAACTGCCTTGTTGAACAAAAAATAGACGCTATGATGGCGCGAACTCGTGCTCGACCAAGTGTCACGGGCGATGTTAATCTCATAGAGACAATAGTTTTTTGTGTGATCGTCGGGGGTATTGGACTAGCAATTTTGTATTCTCTTGTTAATCCCCTTACCATGTGGCTTACCCTAGCTACTTTCGTAGGATACGCTATTATCTATACCGTCATACTCAAGCCACTCACTCCGCAAAATATTGTGATAGGAGGTGCCTCGGGTGCCATGCCCCCTGTACTTGGGTGGACGGCAATTACCGGGGAAATCTCCCATGAAGCGTTACTGTTATTTTTAATAATATTTGCATGGACACCACCCCACTTTTGGTCTTTAGCGCTTTACAGAAAGGAAGAGTATGCCAAGGCTGGTGTGCCTATGTTGCCAGTCACTCATGGAGATAAGTTCACCCAAATACAAGTACTTCTCTATACTATTATCTTGTTTGCGGTAACCTTACTACCTTTCGCCGTTGGTATGAGCGGAATTATCTACCTAGTGGGTGCATTAGCTTTTAATGTTATATTTTTGGGGTATGCGATCAATATTTGCCGAGCATATAGTCATGCTTTAGCTCGATCTACTTTCAAGTATTCAATATTTTACTTAGCCGGTTTATTTGCATTTTTATTGATCGATCATTATGTTGGGTTTTCTTGAGGGAGTATTAAAATTAAAAATCTCAAGCTTTTGGTCTGTGGTTTTTGGATTCTACTATTATGTGGCTGCTCAGATTCATCGAAACCCTTATTTATAGGGACCGATATAACCGGCATAGAAGTAAATGATGATGTAGAATTGATTGACTATAATGGCAACGAAACATACATAAAAGATTTTAAAAATTATGTATTGTTAATGTTTTTTGGCTTTACAAGTTGTCCTGATATTTGCCCTACTACCTTATCAAAGTTTAGTATTGTTTTGGATGCTTTGGGGGAGAAACAAAACAAGGTTCGAACGATATTTATATCTTTAGATCCACAGAGAGATAAGCCGGAAGTTCTGAAAAGCTATGTGCAAAGTTTTAATGCCGATTTTGTAGGTCTCACAGGATCGTCCATTGCGGTAGCTAAAATAGCCAGAGCCTATAAAATATATTTTGAGAAAAATATTCTATCAGAAGATAGTTATACTATAGACCATTTCGCTGGCGCATATTTAATTGATCATTTGGGTCGACCGAGAGTCTTAATAAGCCACAACCAGCCGGTTATGGATATCGTGAAGGATATAATGCAATTGATAGGCGATATAAAGTCATGAATTGTTTCAATTAGGCGGCAGCTCAAATTCTATCAAATGGCTTTTCAACTCTTGCATCGCTTTAACTTCAATTTGCCTGACCCTTTCGGCGGTTATTCCGAGCTCATTCGATAATTGTTTTAGGGTGGTTGATGTATCTTCTGAAAGCCATCTGGCGGAAATAATCCGCCTGCTCCTGGCTGGGAGTTTACTGAGAGCTTTTTCCAATAAGTTGTTACGGTTTTCTACCCATTGCTTATTTTCCACAATGTTATGCGGTTCATCACTAGGGTTCGTAATGCAGTACTGTTGTTCTATAAAACCATCTTCATCCTCGTTTTTGTGATCATCAACAGAAGCTTCTGCATCATAGAATCTTTTTTCCATATTACTTACATCACTCGCATGTACATCTAAAGATTTTGCTATTTCTTTGATTTCGTCAGGCCTTAAAGTTTTACCTGTGGTTTTGAGACTGCGTAAATTGAAAAAAAGTTTTCTCTGAGCCTTGGTTGTCGCTATTTTCACCATTCGCCAATTTTTTATCACATACTCATTAATTTCCGCCTTAATCCAGTGCATTGCAAAAGAGACAAGACGAACACCTTTGTCCGGATCAAATCTACGGACAGCTTTCATGAGACCCACGTTTCCTTCTTGAATCAAGTCAGCCATGGGCAATCCGTATCCCAAATGTTTTTTTGCAATTGATACTACTAACCTCAGGTGCGATAGAATAAGTTTTCTCGCTGCGTCTAAGTCGTCATTTTCCCTAAATTTAAGAGCAAGATTAGTTTCTTGCTTCTTAGTTAAAATAGGATGTCGTTTTATTTCCCGAAGATATCCATCTAACCCCGCTGCCGTCGGAAACGGTGTTGATATAGTCAAAGCATTCACCATACGTATCAGTTCTCCTTATAAGACCTCATTCTAGCACTCTAATATCACGAGTGCCAACATTAATTTTAAATAATTGATTTTATTGATACTCCAGCTTTTTTAAGTGCCTTGTCGTAGAGAGCCAAGCCCCTATCCAACCTAAAACAACTGGCAAAAGAACTACCAATATTAATTGGTCCGCATCGAGTGTATTGAGGGATAATTCTGAATCATAAAAATTAGCAAGTTTTTGAAAACCTTTATTTAACAGCAATATAAAAATAGTGGTTAAAAGAATAGCTCCCTGCGAACCCAAAAATCCTTGAATCGCCCCAAAATATAGAAACGGTCGCCTTATGAAAGAGTTGGTCGCCCCAATTAATTTTGAAAATTCAATTTCTTCTTGTTGGGTTAGAATTTGTAGACGAATAGTGTTGAATGTAATCGTAACTACCGATGCGGCTAACAAGATGGATATTATTGACACAATAATTCCGGATAATTTTAGTATGATATTCAGTTTGCTTATCCACTCCGAATCGATTCTGACGCTTTCTACGCCCGGTAAGTTTTTAGTTTCTTCATAAATGTGCGAAATAATTTGAGGGTCTGTGCTAGAAGGTGTAACAACGAATGCGTCGGGTAAAGGGTTACTTTCCATTTCGCTAAGCAATTCGCTTATATCATCCTGAGCTTCTAGTTCAGCTAATGCCTCCGTTTTAGAAATAAACGAATATTTAGAAATTTGCGGAGATTTTTCTAGTAATTTGGCGATTTGCGCTATTCTTTTTTGCTGAATATTTTTTTCGAGGAAAATACTTATTTGAGGACTCGCCGTTAAAGAGCCAGAATACTTAGATATATGTTCAATAAAAACGTAAAAAGTCAAGGGTAAAGTTATCGCCAGACTAAATACGGCAATATTGAACACTCCATGAACAGGCTGTTTAAAAATTCGTCTTATTGCGAATGTCGCCGCATCTAAATGCCCAAAAATAAGATTCATTTTAACAACTCCCCATTTTTGAGGGAAATGTTTTGGAGCTGCATATTTTTGACCATTTTAATATTGTGCGTGGCTATAATTACGGTAACCCCAACCCTATTAAAATCTTTCAGGATTTCTAAAATATCAGCCTCGTAAGCATCATCTAAATTTGCAGTGGGTTCGTCGGCAAGCAGAATCGCGGGTCTATTAATTATGGCTCGTGCGATACTTAGTCTCTGTTGTTCACCCCCAGAGAGGGTAATAGGAAGAGATCGTTCTTTGCGCAAAAGCCCTACCTTATCTAATGCTGCTCTTACCCGGCGAGGAATCTGAGCACGTGGAAACCCTGAAATAAATAGTGGTAAAGCAACATTATCAAAAACATCCCTGTCCATGAGTAACTTGAGGTCTTGGAAGATTAGTCCAAAGTTCCTCCTTAAAAATGGTAGGGCATCACTGTTAATATTTGTTATGTTCTGTCCTTTGATGAAAATGGCACCTGAGGTTGGCTTCTCAACTACCCCTATCAACTTTAGCAGACTAGTTTTCCCCGCCCCTGAGTGACCAGTAACAAACACCATTTCTCCCTCCTGAATCGAAAAACTAATATTTTTCAAGATCGGGATATCTTGGTTATAACTTTTGCTAACTTGATCAAGCTTTATCATTATTGTTATTGATTGAATTACACCTAATAATGGTTAACCGTACTTTAAATATGACTTATCTAAGCAAAGATGCAGTGAACTCTTTTGCATTAAATTCCTGTAAATCGTTCATGCCCTCACCGGTACCAATGTACCTAATAGGCAGTTTTTTTTCTCCTGCGATAGCTACAACCACGCCGCCCCTAGCGGTTCCATCCATTTTGGTTAGTACCAGCCCATCAATTCCTATGTTGTTATCAAATATCATAACTTGAGCGACACTATTTTGACCAGTATTAGAATCAATTGTTAGTATTGTCTCGAGGTCCACTTGTGGTTCAAATCCACGAATAACTCTTTTTATTTTAACCAACTCCCTAATTAGATTATCTTGGTTTGGTAGTCTTCCAGATGTATCAATTATCATTATATCTATTTTTTTTTTTAGGCCCGTAGCTACTGTTTCATATGCTATTGCAGCAGGCTCCTTCCCATTTCTGCTAATAACTTCGACAGAGGTTAACTCTCCCAAACTAATAATTTGTTCAACCGCTGCAGCTCGATAGGTATCAGCAGCCCCAAAAAGGACAGATAGATTGTTTTTCTTTATATAGTTGGCTAATTTGCCGGCCGTAGTAGTTTTACCAGAGCCGTTGGCTCCAACCAGCAATACTACAAGAGGTTTTTCTCTCTTGATCATTAATGATTGCTCCAAAGGTTTGACGATATTGAAAATCTCGTTTGATAATACTTTTTCAATTAGCAAAGTTGATTTGTTAGATTTAAGCTCGAACTCACGCGTAAAACTTTTCATTATGTGGGAACTCGCTTTTAAACCAATATCCGCCCCAAGTAATATATCTTCTAATTGCTCAACAAAATCCTCGTTTTTCGTTGTGGCTTGTGAATCAAACAAAGATTTAATCTGTCTCCAAATCTTACCTTGAGTCATTAGAAATTTATTTTTCATCCTATTTAAGAAAGAGTAAATCAATTTGAGTAAGTTATTAGCTAAGGTGTATTCTACACGCCAACCACGTTAAAATAACAGCATGAAAAACAAGAAAAATAGAATACGTGTTATTGGAGGTCGATGGGGTGGGAGATATATCACTTTTAAGGAATCGATCGATCTTAGGCCAACTGCTGACCGTGTAAGAGAGACTTTGTTTAATTGGTTAGGTCAACAGATCCAGGGAATGATTTGTTTAGATTTGTTTGCGGGTAGTGGATCTCTCGGATTTGAGTCGGCTTCAAGAGGAGCTGAGTTGGTAGTCTTCGTAGAGAAAGAAAATGCCACATGTGAAGTGTTAAGGGAAAATGTTGAATCTTTTTCTAATAAGAATCTAGAGGTTTACAATATTGATGCTATTAAATTCTGCTACAAAGAGGTTAGAACATTTGATCTAGTTTTCCTAGATCCTCCTTTTGGAGAAAGTTTTCATGTTAGTATTTGGAATAACGTAAGCAAATTAGTTCATCCCGGATCGTTAGTGTACATAGAGGCAAACCACAAAGTTGAATGGCCAGAATGCTATCACCAAAAAAGAAAATCAAAAGCAGGGCAGGTTTTTTATGCTTTGCTTGAATATAGGCCTTCATAAATAATGACTAAAACAATCGTTTATCCAGGAACTTTCGACCCCTTAACTAAAGGTCATGAGGACCTAGTGCGCAGAGCATCAAAAATATTCGATCAAGTCTTAGTTGCAGTCGCATCCGGTGGTGGTAAAGTTCCCTTTTTTACAATTCAGGATCGAGTTGAACTTGCGCGGGAGGTGTTAGCTCCGCTTCAGAATGTTAAGGTAGAAAGTTTTGAGGGACTTTTGATAGATTTCTTGAGAGATAGAGAGACTAACATTGTATTAAGAGGGCTTAGAGCAGTTTCAGATTTTGAGTACGAATTTCAGTTGGCTGGTATGAATAGAGACCTATATCCAGATGTGGAGACTATATTTTTAACACCCAATCAAAAATATATGTTTATCTCTGCGACTATGGTTAGGGAAATTGCTAATCTTGGCGGTGACATATCTAAATTTGTAAGTCCCAGCGTTATAGATTATTTTAATAATAAATGATTTGGCGTAGGTAACAAAAATATGGCCTTAATAATTACCGATGAATGTATAAACTGTGATGTCTGCGAACCCGTGTGCCCGAATAATGCAATATCTGAAGGTGAGGAAATATACCAAATAGATCCGCAAAAATGCACAGAGTGTGTGGGGCACTTTGATATTCCGCAATGCCAAGAATTGTGCCCGGTCGAATGTATACCCGTGGATTCTGCAAATATTGAATCCAAAGTTCAACTCGAGGCGAAATACTTGTTCCTTACAAAAACATCGGTTTAATTTATCTTCTGGCAATTTTTACAGAAGTAGGTAGCTCTCTGAAAATAAGTTTTCTTGATTATATTAGACTCGCATTTTTTGCAAGGTAATTTTTCCCTATTATATACGTTGTAATTTTGTTGGAAGTAGCCTGGGATTCCATCGGCATTTACGTAGTCTTTTAACGAGCTGCCTCCGCACTTAATTGCGCTTCTAAGCGTTTCTTTGATAGCTTTTACAAGGATTTGGCACCTTTCTTTCGTAAGTTTTTCCCCAGGCAGTAACGGGTGAATTTTCGCTTTGAATAATGATTCATTGGCATAAATATTACCTACACCAGCTACTATCTCATTGTTCATAATAAGCGGTTTAATACTTGCTTGTCTGCGTTTTATTTTATTAAATAGCCAATCTCTGTTGAATTGATTGCCGAGAGGTTCCGGTGCGATTAGTTTTATCAGACGATGTGCTAGCGGATCCTCAGGTTCCCATAAAACAGCTCCAAACCGTCTGGGATCGTTGAGTCTCAATACTAAGCCACTATCCATAAATAATTCAAAATGGTCGTGGAGCTTCCGTTTGCTATTCATGGGGACCACCCTTAGACTGCCTGACATTCCAAGATGAATAATTAGCCAACCAACTTCACAATTGAGTAGGAGATATTTCCCACGCCGAGAAATCGCGATTATTTTTTTCCCAGGCAAATTATTTTTTATAGTTCCAAATGGAATAGGCCATCTCAAGTCTTGACGCTGGCAGCAAACTTTATCGATAGTTTTATGTGTTATATGCCTCTCTATTCCTCTCCGGGTTGTTTCAACCTCAGGTAATTCTGGCATGGTGTTAAGCTTGCGATGCTACTATTTCATAGGGATCCAAAAGCCGTTTACCAGCATCGTTGCCTAATTGATACCCTATCATTTCGTCTAGTCGAACAAACAAATAACCCCTATCGTTTTTAATAATATTAAATTCAATGGTTTTACCTGATGATGTTTCTATTATCGCCTTGATACCACTGAGCGCGCCTTGATAGAATTCGGTACTCAGACTAGATGTCATTTCCCAGCCTTTGACCCAATGGTTAAAAGAGTCTGCAGATATATCCATATTGTGGGTTTTGGGGATTACTCCTTTCACTCGCCACGCTCCTGTATTTTTTTGTAAAACTTCCCAAGATTTGAAACTTATTACTTGCGGAATTTCATCGGAAGAAAGTAGTTTTCGGCTTAATAATTTCATAGGTTCATCAGGAACGCTGTATCCCAGATGAGTAGCGACAAGATATAATTTCCCATCGGTTTCAAGGTATTGCTCATTGGTAACTGTATTTATGTTCCCAAATATAAACTTTTGAGAGTTAATTGTAACTATAATCTCAGGTTGATTAAGGCCAAAACTAATACGGTCAAATTGGCTGGTGGAATAATTACTTCTAGCTTCGGCAATTTCAAGGACCCGGTCTATTTGAAACTCAGAAACTCTAGCTGTTACAGGACTGGTGATATGCCAAGTTTCACCAGACTTGCGCATCTTAATTTCGGCTCGATTTTTTCTCAGCATGCCAATGCTCTTGATATTTTTTATTTGCAAATCCGAAATAGGTAAACTTCGATCTACTTTTGGAGTTGGCCAAAATTTAATAAAAAAAATAAGACTTATTACAAAGCCGAAAAGAAATAGATTAATATAAAATTTGGATTTCAAGCTCTTCGTCTCCGCCACCAAACAATAGCTCCTGTTATCAAAAATACACCAGGAAGAAAAAGAAAGGTGTTGGCTAGTAAGAAAACTCCCAAATTAAATTCAAGAGTCTGATCGAGCCGAGCCCTTGGCTGTATCCTAATAAGGCTTTCGTCGCCAGTCAGCCAGTTTACTATATTAACCCCAAAATCAAGATTTCCAAGAAGCCCCAGGTGTTGATTGGAAAATATATTTCCAGTTCCAACTATGATTATTCTTTGGGTTTTATTCTCTAGTAATCTCTCGAATGCTGCGGCTACTACAATAGGTCCGGCTAAGTCTCTATTAGGGTTGAAGGTGGCATCGCTTAGATTTCCAGTTTCTAACCATCCTTGGTCCGCAACTTCGACTAAAGGCGTATAAACGAAGTCGGATTTTTCATTTTTTCCCACTGATCGGGTAAAAGGGAATACGCTGGTCATACTCGAACCTTGGGTAGCAGGATGTTCGAGATATTTTGACGCTAATGCGAAAGCTGGAGATAGGTTTAGACTAGCCGCCCTGGGATCAAAAACCAGCCCATCATTGAGGTCAGTGCCAATATAGTCTGCTAACTTGTCCATCCCATTATTGCTACCATGTTCTAAAAGCCAGAGTAAATTACCCCCGGTCTCTAAAAATCTTTTTATCCTATTTACCTCTCCCGGAAGCAAGTTAGCTTTCGGACTCGCTACCACCAGTAACGATGCATTATCTCCAACTGACAATTCTTCGGCTAAATCGACTTTTGCAAGTTCAAAACCTGTTTTCATTAGTTGTTGACCCAAAAGACCCATATCTCTGGGGGAGTTTCCTTCAAAAGTTCTTTCTTTATGCCCTTTCAAAGAAAAAATTATTTTATCTGTAGCTCGTGACAATCGAACAAGTAGGTTGGTTAAGTCTTGTTCAGTTAATGTATTTAGGTTTTCTTTTCTTCCTTTATATTCGATAACCAGCTCGCCATCAAAGCGAATACCTGCTTCCTCAGCTTTCTGAGGGGCCTCACGAGGATCGATATAGGTGACACTAATATCTGATTTTGCGCGTCTGTAAGGACTTAGAAAATTGTGAATAGTTGGCTTTAGAGACCCTTCAATATCTGCTTTTGATACAAAAGCTGTTATGTTGATAGGTCCCTTTAATTCTGAAACAAAATCTCTAGTTGCATCTGACAGAGAGTGCCTCTTATTACTAGTAACATCCCATTGGTAGTCAATTTCGTTACTCAGATAGCCGATCGTTATGGTAAGTATAATGAGAAGAATAACAAAAATACTATTTTGTATGCGAAATTGATTTCGTATTTTTTTATTAATTTTCATGCGTGTAGTCGATCTGCATCTAATCGGCGAATTGAGAGAATAATGAAAACCGATATTATCAAAATAAAGTAGGTTATATTTTTTACTGCTATTGTTCCCTCTAGAAATGGCTCCCAATGAGAAAAAATAGATATTAGGTTTAATACACTCTCTGGATCAGGCGCGGTAAGGTTGATAATCCAAAGTCCTAGAGCAATTGCCAAGCTGAGTATCGCCGCGACAACCGGATGGTTCGTTAAACATGAGACAAACAACCCAATTGCTGAAAATGTTCCACCCAGCAAGCTGATCCCTAACAAGCACGAAAAAACCAATCCAAAATCTAAAGTTCCACCTGGCAACACAGAAAAGCACATTAGACATGCGATTACAAAGATTATTTCAAGGAAAATGACCGTGGCAAAAAACTTTCCTAGTATTATTTGCGTCATAGAGATGGGGGCAGATATCAAAAAAATCATGGTCTGATTTCTTCTCTCCTCTGCTATAAGTCGCATTGTTAGAAGAGGAACCGAGAATAGTATAACCACAGCGGCAACACTAAAGACAGGAGTTATAGCAACTTCGGTAAGTCCCGGGGCATTCGTCGTATTTGCAAGCTGTCCTTGCATGATCGAAAAGCTTTGCAGTTGACTCATGAATATGAATGCAAAAATTCCTTGTAGAAAAGCCATCAATACCCAAGCGAGGGGTGAAGCAAACATCGATTTTAGTTCTTTTCCTATAATTGTTAGTATCACGTGCCGGGATTCCCTTGAATAAAATTACTTAAATGAATGGTTATTACTATCATTATTGTGTCGTTTTTGTTAGCTGTACGAAAACTTCCTCCAAGCTTGCCTGAACTGGATTCAACTTAAATAACCCCCATCCGTATTCCACAGCTGATTTCAGAATAATATCTGTTGGATCTTTGTAGGGGTGGGTTATTCGAAATTCTTGCCCTTCTTTATTTTCAACCTCTGCATTATCGAGTTTTGCGGAGATTTCTGATTCTGATGGAGGGTTTTGAAGTGCGATATCGATTACGTACTCGCTCCTAGCGCTTTGCATCCCCCTGATTGTATCACTGTAGGCGACCTTACCATGGTCCAATATGTGCACTCGATCGCAAACTGCTTCTACCTCCGGTAGAATATGAGTTGACAGAATAATGCTGTGTCTATCTCCAAGCGAGCGAATTAGAGAACGAATTTCCCTGATCTGATTTGGATCTAGTCCGACCGTTGGTTCATCTAAAATAATCACGTCTGGTTCATGAATAATAGCTTGAGCGATTCCAACCCTCTGGCGATAACCCTTCGAGAGGGCGCCAATCAATCTCCTACCCATATTTTCAAGTCCGCATTTTTGTTTTGCGGCATTTACGGCAGATTTAATATCTCGTCTTTGGATTTTTCTTAACCTACCGGCTAAAGTTAAAAATTCATCTACCCGTAGTTCTCTGTAAAGAGGAGGTATTTCCGGCAGATATCCTATTCGATTTTTTGCAGCAGTCGGGTTTTCTATCATGTCAACACCACAAACATTGATGGCCCCATTGGTTGGCGCCAAGTTCCCGGTGATCATTTGCATTGTAGTTGTTTTACCAGCGCCATTCGGGCCAAGCAACCCTATCACTTCGCCCCTTCGCAACTCAATAGTTACGTCTGAAACCGCTAAGTTAATCCCATATAGTCTGGTAAGCCCTTCCGCTGCTAAAGTTATGCCTCTTTCTACCAATTTTCCCCCTACTAAGTTTGTATTTGATTCTCTTTGCTACCCAACTATATACTAAAGCTATAGTTTCCTTGAGGTAAATGCGAATTCCCCATACACTTGTTTTAATATTAAAATTAATATTACTATTTTAGTAAAATTTTCCATATATTGTACATAGTGTTCATAAAGCTTTTTTTAAAACTTATATTTCTCACCGCTATTTCGTCCCTCTCACCCGCGGGTTTTTCGGGAGACAACCTCTTGGACCAAGAGAAGAATCCTGGAAAACCAAGAGAAGGGAATCAAATTGTCACTGATTCAAAAAAAGCACCTGTCATTGACTCTAGCATTTGGACTAGGTCAGTTTATTTTATTATTTTAGGAGAATTATACGCTCAGCGGGGAGATTTTGAGTCGGCAGCAATCATGTTTGCAGACGCCGCCCGACTGACACATAACCATACACTCACAAAAAAAGCGCTAGAACTCTCTGTAAAAGCTAAAAATCAGGATTTGGCAATATCAATGATGGTGTTTTTATTAGCAATAATGCAGGACGACCGGTTAGCTATTAATTTTATTTTTAATGTCCTAGAGAGTGAAAAAGACCTTCAAATTGTAACGCCGATTCTCGCAGAAATTCTTAGACTCACCCCAAAACCATTAATTAGCGCCATTTTTATTACCATTACTGATTTTTTTGAAAGACACGCTAACAAAAAAGATTTTTTTGAAGCAATTATCACTTTAGCATCTGCTTTTCCCGATTCTGCGGATGCTATTTATTTGAAGGCTAAAGCGGCAGAGTGGACTCACCAATACGAATCTGCTTTGACTTATTGTGAAAATGCCTTAAAAATTTCCCCCAACATGGGACGAGCTGCAGTACTCAAGGCTAACATTTTGGCAAGGGAGGAATTAGAAAAAGCAGTTAATGGATTATTAAACTTTGTAGAAAAGTTCCCCTCTCAGGATTATGTGCGATTAGCATTAGCAAGGATGTTATTTTTACAAAATGAGTTATTACTTTCTCGTGACCAGTTTGCCTTACTAAGCGAAAAAAACCCGCAAAACGCACACTATGCTTATTCTACCGGTATCCTCTCAGCTGAAATTAAGGAATTAAATATCTCTGATGAATATTTAAAGAGAGCTCTGATACTAGACCACCACCTTAAGGATGTTATTCGTTTCAAACTTGGTTTAATAAACGAAGAAATGGGTCGGATTAATGATGCGGGGACTTGGTACTTAGCAGTTGAAACCGGTGCCGACTATATTTTTGCTCGATCACGTTATGCATTGATTTTGAACAATCAAGGTAAGTTCGAAGAAGCTTGGTCATTGCTAGGGACTTTAATGCCTCAAAACCCCGAGCAAAAAATGCAACTTTTACAGGCCAAGGCAAATTTACAAAAAATTAATGGTGATTATGAAAAGTCTTACCTGATTTTAAGTGAAGCATACAAAGAGAAACCGGATGACCAAGATTTACTGTACGAAATGGCGTTAGTTTCTGAAAAAATGGACAGAATTGATTTAGTTGAAAAACACCTCTTGCGCTTATTGAAGCTGAATCCTGAACATGCCCAAGCCTATAATGCCCTTGGCTATACACTCGCAGATAAGACCAACAGACACGAAGAGGCCTTATCGTATATCGAATTGGCTCTCGCATTAGAGCCGCAGGATCCATATATCTTGGACAGTATGGGCTGGATATGCTTCAAGATGGGAAATATGGAGTGTGGGAAAAAATACCTGCAGGCAGCATATAAAATTAGCCCAGATCCTGAAATTGCAGCTCATCTGGGAGAGTTATTATGGCAAGATGGCTTTCAAGAGGACGCAAAAAAGATCTGGGAAAATTCGTTAAATCTAAACCCCGGCAGTGAACCACTACAAAATATTATTCGGAAATATATTGATTAAATATACTTTTTTTGAAGCTCTTGTCAAAAGATGTGTAATTTTACTGGTTTGCTGCGTCTGCGGGTGTGCTTACATTCCCTCTAACCCCACGTCCTATGGTTCAGATTTATCTTACGAGGCGGTGGGACGCGTAGCGGCTCGACTCAAAGAGAAAAATTATACAGCGAGATTTAGATGGAAAAGCTCGTCCTGGGGAGATGAGTTTTTTGTTTTTACTGCACTCGGTAATAGTTTAGCTAAAATAAAAGTAGAAAACGGCAAGGTTCATCTAATCACTGGTAATGGAGATGTTTTTGAAGGTGATTCAGCTCCTGAAATCACTAGTGAGGTTTTGGGGTGGCCTCTTCCAGTAGAGGGTCTGAGGTTTTGGTTATCGGGTAATCTTGATCCAAACCAACCAATTTTAATGGAGAAGTATGACGACGGTTTACGGTTACTGAAGCTTAGCCAAGGAGGTTGGAATATAGAATATTTGTCCTTGTTAAAAGACTCCGGATTACCCCAAAAAATGCGTCTTGTTTACGGGGATTTAAAGCTACGCATAATCATTGATAAATGGTTGATCAAGTAATTAGGGAGGCGAAGATGGAGCACAATAACGTATTTTTCGCTCCAGCCAAGCTCAATTTGTTTTTACATATTATTGGTAAGCGCCGCGATGGTTATCATTTAATTCAGACGGTTTTTAGAATGATTAATCTTTACGATGAAATATCAATTTCCATAAGGACAGATGGCCGAATACAAAGAGGCCAAAGCCCTAGTTTAATTAGTCCCGAAACAGATCTAGTTGTTAGGGCTGCGGAGCTACTGAAACAAGAAAGCGGTTGCTCATTAGGAGCAGATATTGAGCTAAAAAAAATAATTCCAATCGGAGCTGGATTGGGCGGTGGCAGCTCAGATGCTGCGACTACATTGATGGCACTGAATTACCTTTGGGGGGTTAGGTTTTCGAAAAGCCGGTTGCTACAAATAGCACCGAAATTAGGGGCTGATGTGGCTTTTTTTATTTTTGGCCAATCGGCGTTTGGTGAAGGTATTGGAGAGAAGCTGTCACATATTTCGTTGAAGCCAAAATTTTATTTATTAATCCACTCGGATTTGTCAGTTTCAACTGCTGAAATTTTCGGGGAAGTTGAATTGACACCTAAACGTAAAGCTATCACAATACAACGCTTTTTAGCGGGAGAGGCCACGTCAAATGATTTTGAGTCGCTCGTTTGCTCCAGGCACCTCGAGGTTAAGACACACTTGGCATTACTCCGGAAGTTTGGGGATGCGAAAATAACAGGTACCGGAGGGACAGTTTTCTGTGAATTTGACTCGTTAGAAGAAGCAAAGGGAGCTCTCTTAAGACTACCCGATGGAATTTTGGGTTCAGTAGTGAGAGGTATTGATAAGCACCCGATGTTAGAGCAAAGATATTTTTCTGGGAATAAGGGAATAAGGGAATAAGGGAATAAGGGATTTTGGGGAGTCGCCAAGTCGGTTAAGGCAACGGATTTTGATTCCGTCATGCGTAGGTTCGAATCCTACCTCCCCAGCCACGGTTTTTTTGATCTAAACTGATTCAAGGAGGCTGGAAGCATTTGGCAACCTATTTGTCTTTTGATATTGAAACAGGGCGCTTTGGGAATAGACATGACTTTTGAAAGTTTGACCGTTTTTACGGGAAATGCAAACCCCTCCTTGGCAGAAGAAGTTGTTAGGGATCTACACATACCACTTGGTCGATCAACAGTTGGTCGATTTAGTGATGGGGAGGTTATGGTGGAAATTTTGGAGAATGTGAGAGGACAAGATACGTTCATACTCCAATCTACATGTACTCCCACCACCGAGAACTTGATGGAAGTAGTGTTGATGGCGGATGCGTTAAAAAGAGCGTCAGCTGGGAGGATTACAGCGGCAATTCCTTATTTTGGCTACGCACGGCAGGATAGAAGGCCGCAGTCTGCTCGAGTAGCGATAAGCGCCAAAGTGGTTGCCAATATGTTGCAAAGTGTAGGAGTAAATCGATTATTAACGATGGATTTACACACAGAGCAGATTCAAGGTTTTTTTGATATTCCAGTGGATAATGTTTATTCGACCTCGATACTTCTGGGGGATATATGGAAAAGTAACCAAGACAAGGTCGTAGTAGTTTCTCCAGATGTTGGTGGGGTTGTGCGGGCCCGAGCTCTAGCAAAAAGGTTAGAATGTGACCTTGCTATAATTGACAAAAGAAGGCCAAAGCCAAATGTTGCAACGGTAATGAATATTATAGGTTCGGTGACGGGACGAACCTGTATAATAATGGATGATATAGTTGATACTGCAAATACTCTTTGTCAGGGAGCCAGGGCGCTTAAGGATAGCGGAGCTGAAAAAGTTATAGCTTATTGTACTCATCCGGTTTTATCTGGGCAGGCAGTTTTGAGAATCGAAGAATCCTGCTTAGATGAGATGGTGGTCACAAATACGATTCCGTTGCGAGAGGACGCGAAAAAAAGCCCAAAGATTCGTCAGTTATCTATAGCTAGTTTGTTAGCAGAGACTATTCGAAGAATAAGCAATGAGATATCTGTAAGTTCATTGTTTATGGATTAATTTTTTTTATAAATTTGGGTTTTGGTCGCGATTCCCAACAAGATTTGGAGATAGAAATGGCAAATATTAAAATTAGCGCAGTATCAAGGGAAATTCAAGGGAGGGGTGCGAGCCGCCGCCTGAGAAAAATCGGATTGATTCCTGGAATTCTATATGGCGGGGTCGAGCCCACCATACAGATTGAACTTGAACACAAAATGCTTTTGATGCGACTGGGTAACGAGTCTTTTCAATCCTCAATAATTACTTTAGAGATGGAGGGAAAAGAAGAAGAGGTTTTGTTGAGAGACTACCAAATGCATCCGTGGAAAAAACAAGTGCTGCATGTGGATTTTCAAAGAGTGTCTGCCGATAAATTGATAAACATGAATGTTCCTTTGCATTTTATTAACGAAGAGTTGGCTCCCGGGGTAAAAATCGGCGGTGGAATTGTTAATCACGTGTTGACCGAATTAGCTATTCAATGCCTACCCAGTAAATTACCGAAGTACATAGAAGTTGATTTGTCTGGACTAGAGGTGGGCCAGTCTTTGCATCTTTCAGAGTTGACCCTTCCCGATGGGGTTGAAGCCGTGGTTACGCAAAAAAGTGAGGATACAGCTGTTGCAAATGTACAAGTACCTCGAGCTATTGTAGAAGAAGTTGTTTCGGGGGACGAGGCTGAGGCGGTCGTTGATGGGCCAGAAGAAGATTCGGATTCGGAAAATACCAAGGAAGGGGATAGCTAAATTTTGGCAACCCCGTTAATGTCTTTTTAAAGTTACATAATCAGGGAAAGAAAAATGAAGCTGGTAGTTGGCCTAGGCAATCCAGAGATAAAATATAAAGATACTCGGCACAACTTAGGTTTCAAATGGATAGATAGTTTGACAAGACAATATGGAACGTCTCTAATTCACAATAAAAAATTTTTTGGTCTTACAGGCAAATTATCAATAAACGAAACCGAAGATTTTTGGTTGTTAAAACCATTGACTTACATGAATAAAAGCGGGCAAGCAGTCGGATCGATAGTGAATTTTTTTGACTTAAATCGTGGTCAAGTTCTTGTGGTGCACGATGATTTAGACCTTCCTCCCGGAGTGGTCAAATTAAAAAAAGGCGGTGGAGCTGCGGGGCACAATGGAATCAAAGACATAATAAGCCAGCTTGGTGGTAATGATTTTTGGCGTATCCGTTTAGGGATTGGGCGCCCCGAGTTCAAGGAAGATGTTGTGCATTATGTACTTAATAAACCTACGTACCAAGATAAGGTTCTGATAGGTGAAGCTATAAAAAAAAGTGTCACTACTCTTCCTAAAATTATACTAGGGGATTTTGAAGATGCCAAAGGGGAGCTTAATTAGATTGTGTCTCTAAAATGTGGAATTGTTGGCTTACCGAATGTTGGGAAATCTACATTATTCAATGCCCTCACCAAGGCAGGTATACAAGCAGAAAACTATCCATTTTGCACTATTGACCCAAATGTGGGGATAGTAACCGTGCCTGACGAAAGAGTGTCTGCGTTAGCGGCTATTGTTAACCCGAAGAAAACCATCCCAGCTGCGGTTGAGTTTGTAGACATAGCTGGGTTAGTGGCTGGTGCCTCCAAAGGGGAGGGTCTAGGAAATCAGTTTCTCGCGAATATAAGAGAGACTGATGCTATATCGCATGTAATTCGATGTTTTGACGATGATGATATTGTTCATGTCGATGGATTTGTTGATCCAATATCAGATATCGAGATTATCGATATGGAGATGGCTTTAGCAGACTTGGCGGCTGTTGAGAAACAACTTGTTAGGGTTACGAAATTGCTTAAATCAGGCAAAAACGAGACGGCAACATCTTTATTAGAAGTTTTGATTAAAATTGAGGGATTTTTGAAACAAGGGACTGCGGTTAGAAACATTGATCTTTCGGAAGATGAAGTTCTAATGTTGAAACCGCTTTTTTTGTTAACCATGAAGCCGATTATGTACGTTGCTAATGTGGGAGAGGACGGTTTTACTAATAATTCTTATCTAGATAAAGTTAAGATTCGTGCTAAGCGACAAAATATCCCGGTGGTAGTAGTTTGTGCGTCGCTGGAATTTGAAATATCTGATTTGGAATTAGAAGAACAAAAGTTATTCCTGGAAGATTCAAATTTGCAAGAGCCTGGATTAAACAGATTCATTCGGGTTGCTTATCAGCTGCTTGGATTACAGACATTTTTTACGGCTGGTCCCACGGAGGTGCGAGCTTGGACTATATATATCGGGGAAACCGCATCGGAGGCAGCGGGGGTAATCCACACTGATTTTGAGAAAGGTTTTATCCGGGCGGAAGTCATATCATATTCCGACTATTTGGATAGTGGCGGCGAGCAAGGGGCAAAAGATTTGGGAAAAATGCGATTGGAAGGAAAAAACTATTTAGTACAAGATGGGGATATTATGTACTTTAGGTTCAACTTATAAGGGCTGGATAAGCGCTTGTTACAGACAATTAAATTTTTTATTTTCTTATTATAAACTTTAAATTAAAAAACAAATAATATGGCTGGTCATAGTAAGTGGGCAAACATTAAGCATCGCAAAGCGGCAACAGATGCTAAACGAGGTAAAATTTTTACCCGCTTGATCAAAGAATTGGCAGTGGCTGCGAGGCTCGGTGGCTCTGACAGAACGGCTAACCCTCGGCTAAGACTCGCGATTGATAAAGCTTTTGATAATAATATGCCAAAAGATACTGTTGAGCGTGCGATTAAGCGAGGCAGCGGGGAAGTAGATGGTGCAGTTTACGAGGAGGTTCGTTATGAAGGTTATGGGGTTTCTGGCGCTGCCGTAATGGTTGATTGTCTTACTGACAATCGTGCTCGGACAGTCGCAGATGTGCGTCATGCTTTTACAAAATACGGCGGTAATCTAGGAACCGATGGTTCCGTGGCGTTTCTTTTTAAACACTGTGGCCAATTATTGTTAGCGCCTGGAACCGATGAGGAGCAAGTAATGGATATCGTGGTGGAGTTAGGTGCGGAGGATATTACAGTATTAAAAGATGGCTCGGTAGAGGTGTTGACCAAACCCTACGATTTTCAGGTTATTAAAAATGAATTATTGAAACTGGGGGTTGAGATTGGCTTTGGCGATGTTATTCATAAGCCCAACACAGAGAATATATTTTTGGGGGATGAAGCAGAAAAAATGCAAAAATTATTAGATGCGCTAGAAAGTTTGGATGATGTACAGGAGGTTTATACAACAGCATTAATTAATTCGGGAGACTAGCGTAAAGTCAAAAAACAAGTGGTGGTTTGAAAAATGTCTCTAAACAAAGGATGAAAATTGCGTATCCTCGGAATTGACCCTGGTCTGCGAGTTACTGGCTTCGGTGTAATCGATTTGAAAAATCATAAATTGGAATACGTAACTAGTGGTTGTATCAGATCAGGAACAGGGGAACTTAGTCAGCGGTTAAGGATTATTTTTGAAGGGATGTCTGATATTGTTAAGAATCATCGGCTTGATCATATGGTCATTGAAAAAGTTTTTCTTAATAAAAACCCTCAAACCAGCTTGTTGCTCGGTCAGGCTCGTGGTGCTGCAATTTGTGCGGTCGTTTCTCGCAATATACCCGTGACGGAATATACTGCTCTCCAAGTAAAGAAAGCGGTGGTAGGATACGGTCATGCTCAAAAAAAACAAGTGCAATTAATGGTTAAAAGGCTCCTTACTCTCTCTCAAGAACCACCATCTGACGCGGCAGACGCATTAGCTTGTGCCATATGTCATGCGACGATACGTAATATGGGTGACGTCTTCGATGGAACTAGCTATCGGGTTAAGAAAGGTCGATTAATATGATTGGCCAGTTGCACGGTACTTTAGTTTACAAAAAGCCACCAATGGTTGCGATTAAGGTTGGCGGGATCACCTACGAGCTAGACATATCCATGAATACTATTTATCAACTTCCATCGATTGGATCTAAAATCACTCTTTTTACTCATTTTTTGGTACGCGAGGATGCGCACTTACTTTATGGATTTTTCTCTGATTCTGAAAGAGAAATGTTCAGATTATTATTGAAAATTAACGGGGTTGGGGCAAGAACGGCGCTTGCCGTTTTAAGTGGTATGTCGGCGGATGACTTAGCTAAGGTTGTATCTGAAGGCGATACGCATAGACTTGTTATGGTTCCAGGGATCGGGAAAAAAACAGCAGAAAGAATGCTACTAGAGCTAAAAGATAGAAGTTTACCGTTATCGATAAGTGAGAACAGTGAGAGTGCCAAATCTATTCAAGATGATGTTTTGGCTGCACTATTGTCCTTAGGCTATGGCGAAAAAGAAATCATCAAAGTTATCAAACGCATTAATTTAGACCAATCATTACCAGCGGCAATAAAGGAAGCTTTGCAGTTTTTTACGGGAGCCGTTTAGAACAAGGAAATCAAGTGCTATTTACTGAATTTTTTGGTATATCTTCAAAACAGTGACCTTTTGCAACACCGAGCTATAATGTTTTGATAAGGAGGTTGTTAACTAACAAGGGTGCGATAAATCAGATAAGCCTGCATTGGATGCTTTTTTTAATGCATGCGGTGTTTATTCGTAGATATCATATCGTAGAGTTATAGCAAAAATATGGACAATACTGTCAATAGCACGGGGATAAGATTCTATGTAAAACCTAAGGTAATAACTATTTAATATGTAAATAACGCAAGAAACTAAGTTTGTACAATACTTTTAACGATTGGTAGTAGGAATATGATCGAGATCGACCGCATTACTGATGCGACAATAACTGCCCCTAAAGAGGATATCTTTGAGCGAACATTAAGACCTCAAGATTTAAGTGAATACGTAGGACAGGAAAAAATTAGAGAGCAATTATCAATTTTTGTAAAAGCTGCAATCGCGCGTGAGGAAGCATTAGATCATGTTTTATTGTTCGGACCACCGGGTCTGGGCAAGACCACTTTAGCTCATATTATTGCTAGGGAGATGGGTGTTGGGCTCCGGCATACGTCTGGGCCGGTTTTAGAAAAACCCGGGGATTTGGCCGCTTTGTTGACAAATCTGGAGCCAAACGATGTTTTATTCATCGACGAGATACATCGATTATCCTCAGTTGTCGAGGAAATTCTATATCCAGCACTTGAGGATTATCAAATTGATATAATGATCGGAGAGGGTGCTGCGGCGCGGTCAGTTAAAATCGATCTACAGCCATTTACTCTGATAGGGGCTACGACAAGGGCTGGGATGCTTACGAATCCCCTCAGAGATCGTTTTGGTATTGTGTCAAGACTAGAATTTTATTCTGCTAATGAGTTGCAGCGAATTGTGCTCAGGTCAGCTGAGCTATTGAGTGTAGAGATGAGCACGGAAGGGGCACAAGAAATTGCGAGCCGCTCAAGAGGTACTCCCCGGATTGCTAATCGGCTGCTTAGACGAGTTAGAGACTATGCTCAGGTCAAAGAAAGAGGTAAGGTTGATAAAAAAATCGCCGATGACGCACTTTTAATGCTGGAAGTTGATTCTTTAGGTTTGGATTTAATGGATAGAAAATTATTGTCAGCCATCATAAAGAAATTTGGAGGTGGACCGGTTGGGTTAGATACACTTGCGGCAGCAATAGGCGAGACTCGTGACACGATAGAGGATGTTTTAGAACCATTCCTGATCCAGCAGGGTTACTTACAGAGAACATCACGCGGCCGAATTGCAACGGAAAATGCTTACCAGCACTTTGGACTATCATCATCGGAAGGCGGTGAGATCGGTGAACTTTGGCAAAAATAAATAATGAATCAGAGGGATACTTTCGTTAGAGTCTATTTTCAGGATACTGATGCTGGGGGAGTCGTGTTTCACGGCTCATATTTGCATTTCTTTGAGCGCGGAAGGACCGAGTGGCTGCGCGATTTAGGTATCACGCAATCTAAATTAAAAGATTCACATGAAATGCTAATCGTGGTCCGTAAAATCAAATTGCGTTATATAAAACCAGCTCGCCTTGATGATCTTTTATATGTTCGAACTTCGTTATCTAAATTGGGAAGGGCCCAGATGACATTGGTGCAAGAGGTATTTAGGAGTAAAACCCTGCTAGTAATCAGTAATATAAATTTAGGATTCGTATCAGCCCGTGACATTTCTCCGATGATTATGCCTGATGTTATTAGGGAGAATTTTGCTAAACTGGATGGCTTTCGTTAAAGCTTAAAGAGGAAATAAAACTTATGACAGTAACCCACGATATGTCTCTTTTAGCATTACTTACTAATGCTAGTATTTTAGTACAAGGAGTAATGGCTCTATTATTGGTTATGTCTATTGTTTCTTGGTGGTTTATGTTTCGGAAAATGTTTTCTTTACGAGTGTTTAAAGAGCAAACTGCAGAATTTGAAAGGTTTTTAAATACGTCTGATGGCGCCATGATTATTCAGCGACTGAATAAAGATAACTCCGAATCCGGTAGCCTCGAAAATATTGTCAAGGCAGGATTTAGTGAATGGAGGAGTCAAAAAGCAAAGACGGAAAGTCCTGAAATTCTGGAGGGTATTCAAAGAACAATGAGGTCCCAATACCAAATAGATATGGATGACCTCGAAGTACACTTATCTTTTTTGGCTACTGTTGGTTCTGTGAGTCCATATATAGGCTTGTTTGGAACGGTTTGGGGCATTATGAACTCTTTCAGAGGTCTAGCTATGGCTGGACAGGCTACGTTAACGCAAGTGGCCCCAGGAATCGCTGAAGCGTTAGTCGCAACGGCAATGGGGCTTTTAGCTGCGATTCCGGCTGTTATGGCATACAACTTCTATACGAGAGAAATAGAGAAGTTATCATTAAGGTGCGAGCGTGCCATTGATCAGTTCACCAATATTCTGCAACGAACATTGATTTATTAATTGGACTTTATGAAAACAGGAATTAATACGCGAAAACAACGGCGACTAATGAACGATATTAATGTTGTGCCGTATATCGATGTGATGCTTGTTCTGCTGGTCATTTTTATGATTACCGCTCCTTTAATGAATCCTGGGGTCATTGATTTGCCTTCTATTACCAGTAGCAGTCTTCCGCCAATTCGACCAATTGAACTAACCATAAAAAAAAATGGAATGTTGTCAATTGTGGACCGGAATGTATCGAAAGCCGGAAGAACAGTGATCAGGGATGAGTTAATTAAGTATTTAAAGCAGAAACAAAATAATAATCCAGTACAGGCAGTCGTTATATCTGCTGACCAAAATGTTCGATATGGAAAAGTTTTAGAGGTAATGGATCTACTGCAGCAAAATCAGGTGCAACGGGTAGGTTTATTGGTTGTTCCCAAAGAATAATGCATTTCCTAGCTGATCGAAGGTACTACGCGGGGTTTTTATCGGTTTTAATTCATTTGGTATTTTTTGGATGTTTATTTTTTGGATTAAAATGGCAAAAAAATCCAGTTGGTCCGGTCTATGTTGAGCTTTGGCAGGAATTACCAGAGGTTTCATTAGAAAAAGAGCCTAAACCTGAAATTAAAGTGCCACCGAAACCCGAACCTAAACCTAAACCTGAAATTCAAGTGCCACCGAAACCCGAACCTAAACCTAAACCTAAACCTAAACCTAAACCTAAACCCCAAGCACCACCACCGCCAGCACCTAGGCCAAATAAAGCGATAATAGAACTGAAAGAAAAGAAACGTAAGCTTTTGGAGAATAGAAAACGGTTGAAGCGCGAAAAGGAACTTAAGGAGAATGCATACAGAGCTAGAGTCCTAGAGGAGAAGGCACTATTAAAAAAAGAACAAGAAGACCGTAACCGTTTAGACGAACTTCAAAGGGTTAAAGAGCTAGAGGCTGTACGAAAAAGTAGAGATTTAGAGGCTGATTTAGCCCGTGAAAAAAAACGAATAGCTCAAAAGAGAACAGTTCAAACAAAGGTAGAGCTGGATTTAGTTGAAAAGTACAAAGCACTAATCGCTGAAAGGGTCAAGGAAAATCTTGTGCTCCCGCCCTCCATAAAAGGGAATCCAGAGGTGATTTACCGTATTATGCTAAGTAACGAAGGAAACCTTATTTCTGAGCCTATTGTAATTGAAACGAGTGGGGCATATCTTTATGATGAGGCGGTTGACAAAGCCATCAGGAAATCTGATCCTTTACCGGTACCAAAGGATAAAAATATCTATTTACAATATTTTCGTGAATTTAAGTTGCGATTTAGGCCAAAAGAGTAATTTGTTATGAATTTTTTACCGAGCTTAAGAGTTTTGATTGGGGTATTCGTATTCATAATTTCTTGTTCCGCTTTTGCTCAATTGACGATCGATGTGATTGGGGGGGGGCAGGATAGAATACCTATTACCATCGTACCTTTCTCAAAGGAAAAAAATTTTGGGGAGGCCAGTAAAATCATAGCTTCTGATCTGGAGCTTAGCGGTTTATTTAAGATTAAGAAATTACCAGAAAATAGCTCGTCCCCAGCGCGTTTTCAACAAATAAATTTTCCTTATTGGAGAGAAGAGGGAGCAGAAAATCTTGTAATTGGTGAAATGAATAACTTGGAAAACGGAAAATACCGGGTACGTTTTAGATTAGTGGATTTGTTAAAGAAAAAGCAAGTCCTGGGAGCATCTTTTGAATTTAAACCAACGCAGATTCGGCAAGCTGCTCACAGAATTGCAGATCTTATTTATGAAAAATTAACAGGAGATATCGGGGTTTTTTCCACAAAAATTTGCTACGTTGTAAAAAAGGGAAAGGTTTTTGAAATTCAAGTCGCTGATGCTGATGGATTTAATAATAAGGTTGTGCACAGGTATAGCGAACCAGTCATATCACCGCGTTGGTCGCCAGATGGAAAAAAAATTGCTTACGTTTCATTTGAAGAGAAAAAACCAATTGTTTACATACTCGATATTTACAGGGGAAAGAGAAAAGTACTTGCAAGTTTCGAGGGGTCTAATTCCGCACCTGCCTGGGCGCCAGACAGTAAAAGTTTAGCGATTACCCTTACGAAAGATGGGGTTTCGCAAATTTATAGTATTAGGTCAGATGGAAAAGGGCTGCGTCAAATCACAAGAAATCAGTCAATTGACACTGAACCAAACTTTTCCCCGGATGGTAAATATATTCTGTTTACATCCGACCGGGCTGGTGGACCTCAAATTTACCAAATGCGATCTGATGGGCGAGGCAAAGCAAAAAGATTAACATTCGAAGGAAGATATAATGTTAGTCCTCGCTATAGCCCAGATGGAGAATCTTTTGTTTTCATTCACAGAAGTAGTGGACAATTTAATGTTGCTACGCAAGACCTATCTTCAGGAGTTGTGCAAATACTGACCAGTGGTGACATGGACCACTCTCCAACTTTTGCTCCAAATGGAAAAATTATATTGTATGCAACAGAGATTGGGAAAAAAGGTCGTGGTATATTGGCGGCTGTATCCAGCGATGGTCGAATCAAGCGACGGTATTCTATCCGAAAAGGGGATGTCCGAGAGCCTGCTTGGGGGCCAATCTTGACCAAATAAAAGCAAGGGGTTAGCAAATGAAGCAATTTTTAAATATTTTTTTATTAATCGCAATTTTAGGTGGATGCGCTAGTCAAATGCAAAAAGAATCTGAAATTGAGCAAAGGGAACTATATGATCAAAGTAAGTTAGCAAAACAATTAGAATTTGAACAGCAAGCAAAAGAGCAAGATGATTTTGCCAGGCAACAAGACGCTGTTAGAGAGCAACAAGAAAGATTGGCTAAGCAATTAGAGTTGGATGAGAGACAAGCCGAAGAGTTTTCCTCTGCAGAAATTGTTCCGATTGAAGAAAATCAACTAGAAGAGGCCGAGATAGATGAGGTCGCTGATGCCCGTTCGCAATTAGACCAAACGTTATTAGCAAAAAGAAGTATATTTTTCGAATATGATAGGTTTGACATCGCCAAAGAATTTATACCAATTGTTGAGGCGCATGCTAACCACCTAATACGAAATCCAGAGATGGACATCATAATTAATGGGCATTGTGATACCAGAGGCAGTCGGGAATACAATCTTGCCTTAGGACAGAGAAGGGCGAATAGCGTTAAACGGGCAATGCTTCTTCTGGGTGTAAATGATGATCAAGTTAGAACCGTAAGTTTTGGAGCAGAAAAGCCTGTTGCAAATGGTCAAGATGAGGAAAGTCACGCGAGGAACCGTAGGAGTGATATTATTTATGAGAGTACAATGTTGCCATGAATCACAATAAATCTTATCTTTCCCACTAAAATCTCTATAGGTGTTCATATGCCATTGCTTTCAATCTAGGAGCCACAATGAGATACCGGATGCTACTTACTGTTACGGTGTTGTCTCAGCTATTAGTATATTCACCAATTTCTGCGTTGGATGCATTCGTAATTCAATCAGACAACGGTACTTTCAACCAACAATTCGAAAGTACCATGCGTTATGCACAAGTTCAGGATATTCGGTCAGATGAAATTGGTACTTTTGGTTTAGAGGAGCTAACGGAATTAGAGAAAAATTTCAGAGATATTAATGCTAAATATGAAGATCTAGATAGCCGTTTAATAAATTTGCTATCCCGAATAAAGGCGGTTGGGGTAAAACAAAGTGACGGAGCTACAGTAATTAACACTAGAATTAATGTGATAGAGGAAAGGGTAAGGTTACGTGTTAGTAACGCCGCAAAAGTACACCAGCAAAGTTTCGAAAATTTGAAGAGCCGAATTTCACTTATCGAGGATGCGTTACTCAAAAATCATGATACAACAGAGGAATCCCGGATTATCAGGTTAGAAAAAAAGCTAATATCTGTACAAGAAGCCGCATTGAACCAGCCAGAGTTATCTGAACATCTATTAATTAAAGACTTTGATATGCGCCTGGCATTAATTGAGGAGTCTCTCAATACCCTGTTGGAGGCATTTGAGAAGTCTTCAGCCAATTCTAAAATTTTAGATAATACTGGTCCAAACCCAAAAGGTGCTGTCTTAGTGAATGACGTGGCTAGCCAGACTACTATACCGGTGGATTTCTATGATTCGGGTATTATTCAATATGAGAAGGGAAATTTCCTCGGGGCAATTCAAATTTTTAAGGAATTTATAGAAAATTATCCAGATCATAACTTAGCGTCAAATGCCCAATACTGGATCGGGGATTCATATTTCTCCATTAAGCAATATGAATTCGCAATCACGGCGCAGACAACTTTATTACTAACCTACCAGGACAGCCCAAAGTTGCCGGATGCGCTATTGGTGATTGGGAGCTCGCACAAAAAATTGGGTGATATAGACAAAGCCAGACAAGCATGGCAAACCCTAATGGAGAAATTTCCAGGATCAAGCCCCGCTAATAAAGCAGGTAAACGAATATCTAATCTGCCCTGAAAGAAAAAATCCAATTTACTGTATGATTTTTTGTTTATTTTTCTGCTAGCATCAAGTTTGTTTGACGTTGTGGCGCAAGGTGGCTACAATCCATCGCTTGGCGGGCGGTTAGCTCAGTTGGTAGAGCAGTGGACTTTTAATCCATTGGTCCAGGGTTCGAGTCCCTGACCGCCTACCATTAATGTTAGTTATTAGGAGAAAAAATTAGTGGTTTAATGCCCTGAATTTTCGGCGAGCCATTCTGGTCGCGAATAGTTAATGTGATTTTTTCTGCTTCCCAATCAATTTCTGCTGTCCCAAAATTTATGTTTGGATAAATTTTTCCAACTCGCAGAGGATCATCTATCTCTCTACCTCGAAAGCCATTCGTAAGGCTAGAGGCGGTGATTTCGTGTCTTGCACCACCACCGGGTAATTTTTCCCGATAGATAGCCCCAAAATGCCTATCCCCAGTAATGAAAATTATATTTCTTAGATGTTTTTGATTAAGTAATTGATAAAGTTTTTGCTTTTCATGAGGAAAATTGCCCCATTTTTCCCATCTATGTTGGTCAGCCATGATTTGTATTGAGGATACTATGAATCGGATTTCTGCTTCCTCACTTAGTTTCTCAGATAGCCAACTCCATTGTGTTGAGCCTAAGATAGTCGACGTTTTATCAAAATTAGGTAGGTAGGGACCTCTCCCTTTTGTATTGGAATTTCCCACTTTGAGGTCAGATCGGAACCATCTGGTATCAAGAACTATTATTTGGACTCTTTTCCCAACAGGACCGAAAATTTGTGAGTAATATATTCCGTCTCTGAGCCATCTCTTATCATTCTTTTTGACATTCCAAAATTGCATGAAAAAATCTTTTGAAGTTTCTTTAAAGGGAAGATTAGCTCCCACATCATTTTTCCCGTAATCATGATCATCCCATGTAACCATATGGGGGATTAGGCCGCGAAGTCTATTGAATTCCGACTGTTTTTTTTCAGCCAAGTAATAAGAATCCAGCAAAGATTTTTCTAAATATTCTTCCCGCACCGAAATCCCATGTGTTTTATCTCCATAAACATTATCACCTAAAAATAAAAATAATTGCGGGTTATAGTTAATTATAGAGGGCCATATCGTTTGTGTTTTTTCTTCATCTGCGCATGATCCAAATGCTATTTTTTGCAAGACTTGATTTACAATTAAGTTCGTATTTGCCCCGTAAACTTGATTTACGATAGCGTAAACGAGTACAAAAGTACAAACGATATACATTCCACCGTATTTGCTAAAAGTTTTTGTAATTGGACACATACAACTAGAAAAAAGTAATTAGCTCAAGGTTTATAAAATCATCCTTTCCGATTGAGGACAAAATATTTTTTTCATTAACATTAGAAAAAAATCTACCAGTTAATGCTATCTTGCAATCATCGTAAAGTCGCGACTCAGCTTCAATAGAATAAATAGCAGTTTGGTCTTGTCTATCAATCAAAGCGCCAACGAGCAGTGCGCTGCTATTCGTGTCGTTCAGAGAGTATCTGAGTCCTAGAAATATATCGTTATTAGAAGAGCTTTGAGGTAGATAAGGCATATTCGCGTTATCGTACTGGTATTCTCCTAAAATTCCCAGGTCATGGCTTTCATAAATTCCGTAAATGGTATGTTCGAAACCAGCTACTGAGGCGAAGAATGTTTTTGACTGTCGTTTTTGAGATAGCACTTCCAGTTTAAGTAACCACGATTCTGATGTGTGTTGTAGATCTATACCATTACGTCTAGATATAAAATATTCTGCTTGAAGCCGATCGTTTTCAGCGAATAACAAAGGTTCACGATTAATTCCTCGAAAATGTGAAATACCAATATCTAGGTCGCCAAAATAGTTTTGATACCGAAGGGCATAGTCGAGGTGATTTTTACCGTGCGAGTTTTTATAAGTAGCGTTTTTATTAATCGGCAACCAGTTACTTAACCTCTTTTCTGGCGATGCAAACTCTTTTTGTCTAAAATAAGGCATTAAATATAGCGACACATCACCCCAATCTCTAAAAAGATTAAGTCGGATCATTGGTTGGCCCAATTTATCTTCACCGTCAGAAGCTTCGAGATTATCAACTTGGTTGATAACATCCACTAAATGGAGAGACTCTGCAACCCCCCAGAACTCTCTAGCTAGTCCAATACTTAAATCATAACCTTCCGATATATATTGAAGGTATGCTTCACGAATATCCAAATGACTTCTTTCGGCATCTTTTTGACTTTTTCTTGCGAACCCATGTAGAAATATTTTGTAACTGTCTATCCTATAATCTAATTTGGAATTAATTGATAAGGATAAATTATTTTCATAATTTTCTTTTACTAAAACTTCCGACTTTTGCATGAACATTGTATGATCAACGCCCAGTTCGTTGGTATACGAAATATTTTTAGCAAAAGACGCTGTGTTTATTGTAATAAAAAAAAAACACCAAATGATGCAATCAGGCATCTTGATTTTTAGCATCATCTGATCCGTTTAAGTTTATTAGGTTTGAAGTTATTTTTGTTTAGTTTGACTTCAAAATCATATTTGCTAAACGTTAGCAGCGTACTTTTCTTTGTTTGATGATTCGTCATTTCGAGGGTTAACGCTCGCCAATATCTGTTTTTGAATTTTTTGAAATTACTGAAAACAAGAGTTTTTAACAATGCATTTCTTCTATCATAATAATCGACTTTATTCACCCTGTAGTGGGCGTGGTCTATCCAAACTAATTGTCGAGTGTATCCAGAATTTTCATAAACTGGAATTCTCTCCATTAAAAAGCATTTACTTTTCGCAGTTATGCAAGACTCATCCTTTAAGTATTTATATTTATATTTTTCCACCTCGAAGGAAAGCAAATCTTCATATGCAAACTCTGACCCCATAAAAGGACCAGATTTATTTTTCGAGGATATTCGTTTTACTCTTTTAAGAGCTGGAAGGTAAAGCCATTGATCATCAGGTTTAAAAACTTTTGTATGAGAGAGAAAAGCCGTTCCTTTAACATCACCTGGGGTATCAAAAATAGTCAAAGATAGATCTCCTAGTCCTTTCTCTGATCTTTCTAATGACGAGATTCGAATCTGTCTTTCAGATGTTTCCCCATTCGAATTTCGTAAAAGCATTTTTAAATTTACTGTGCTAGCTCCCCAACCCAGGTCTCGACGGTCAGTTTCTTTCGCAATTGCTATTCCTTTTTCATCGCCTAACGCCAACGTAGATATCAGAGAAAAGATGGTAAAGACTATAGCTATTAAAGTACTTTGGTTAGTTTTATTTTTCACGTATTAAACTCCAATAAGGATAGTTTATTAATTTGGCTGAGCAATCGGTGTATATTTTCTTTTATCAAGAAGTAATAATAAGGGAGGTAGTAACAAAAAATCCGTTATCAGAGCTAAGCCAACGGCTAAGGCTGTCAATTGTCCTTGGACGGCATTTAGTTGGAATGTAGACATTGCTAGGACTGAGAAGCCAGCTACAATTACTAAAGTTGTAACTGATAATGCCTTGCCTACAGTGGTAAAAGCATATCTAATGGCATCTTCGGGTGAATGACCGAACTCTTGCCGGCCTCTTTGGTACTTAGATAAAAAGTGTACGGTATCATCCACAATTATTCCCAGTGATGTTGCTGTGATAACCGAGGCTGCCAGACCCACTTCACCCACTAAAACGGCCCAAATACCGAAGGCCATTCCAGCTGGAAGAAGATTGGGCACAAGGCTAATAATACCAAGTCTCCAGTCTTTCAAGGCAAAAACTAGTAACCCGGAAATTAATATAAGGGCCAAAGTCGTGCCTAAAAGCATAGTGTTAATGTTTCGTTCGGTAATATACGCAAATAATGCGAATGTCCCGGTAGCTTGCTTGTTCTCTACATGAGAAAAATTATCTTCCAGCCACACTTTAGCAGCTCTATCTAGTTTTTGTAGTTCGCGTGTAGAAATATTCTCAAGGGTCGCTATTATTCGGGTAGAAGATTTATCCACACTGATTTGATTATTTAGGTCCAGCCCTTGTGGAAGAGACATTTCGTACAGTAGTAGGTATTGTGCTGCTAAATTTCTCTCATCTGGTAATTTATAGTAATCCTGGTCATCACCGTGCATATTTTTGTTAAGCCTTTTGAAAGTGTCAGTAATAGATGACACATGAACTACACTTTCTTGTTTGCGCAAAAAGTTCGCAAATTTTTCGAGTTGAGATAAATAGTTTGGATCTGCAATTCCTCCCGAAGTTTTTGCCGGAATTGACCACTCTGTTCTGTAGACACCGGTCAAGTTTTCCAACGCAAAATCTGCAGCTTGTCTAAATGGCATAGATTCATCAAAGTAATTAACGAATTCATCATTCAGTTCAATTCGTGGAATCATGGCAAACAGGGAAATGGCTACAATGCTGCAAGTTATTAACAGTTTATTTTTGTTTTTGATGACGCTTTCCGCAAGCTTTTCCATAATATTTCCTTCAGATGAATTCGGCTTTGCTTTTATTGGAAAAATAGCGGCAAGAGCCGGTAGCAGAGTCATCGATAACGCCCAAGCTGCAGTTACCCCAAGTGCACAGATATTGCCCAAATCATTGAAGGGAGGCGCATCAGAAAAGTTTAATGTCAAAAAGCCTATTACCGTGGTTAGACTTGTTAGGAAAACTGGCCAGCAATTCACTCGGAGTGACTCTTCAATTGCTTTCCATCGACTCTTACCACCTCTCATCTCTTTGAACATGGTTGTTAGAATATGAATCGCATCGGCTACGGCTAAGGTCATAATAACTACTGTAGCTCCAGCTGAAGGAGTTGACATATCGATTCCTAGAGCTCCTGCTATTCCCCATCCTGTTAACACGGAGAATGCTATTATAAATATAGTAATAATTACGGCTCCTACAGACCTCAGAAGAATAGCTAGCGTCACTAAAAGAACGAGGATCATTCCTGGAAATAGCGTTTTTCCGTCGGCTTGACTGGATTCAAAAAAAGCACTGTTAAGTGCTATATTACCTACAATCTCCAGTCGGACCCCTGGGTTGCTCTGTTCAAAACGTTTGGCAATTTCGCGTGCTTTTGCCATTGCTAAAGGCACTTCATTGACTGACTTATTTGGTAAAGTGAGATTGGCACTGACTGCAGTAGTTCGTCCGTCTTTAGAAATTAACAGATCTTTTATCAGAGGCTCATTCAAGGCTATTGTTCTGATATTTTCGGCTTCTTGAATAGTTACAGGTTTATCAAATTCCACCAAGTCGCGAACTGTTAAATCGTCTCCTTCAGCGTAGCTGTGCTGGAAATTCGCAATAGAACTCACCCTAGTAGTGAACGGTATTTGCCAAAATTCTTCGGTGAGTTCTCGTAAGTTATCTAAAAATTGCGGTTGAAATATATCCCCATTATTAGGTTGAAGGACAAACTGAAGAACATCGTTACGAGAGTATGTATTTTGTAATTTCTCGTAAGCAGCTAGCTGAGGGTTTTCCTTAGAGAAAAAAATTCGATAATCCGTTTGAAATTGAATAGATTTCATGCCCGTTGCTATAAATAGAACTATAAGGATGCTAGATATACTTACTACCCAACGCCACCGGATGATGAATTCGGCGAAATTACCAACACTACTTTGCATATTTTTCATGGGTGACTTTCTTTTAAAAAATTACTAGATTACTGTTATTAAGTAATTAAGTTTTTGAGGTGCAAAACCTCCTACACCCGCGAATTATGGCGTATATCATCTCCATAAGTAAGTGGGAATTTCATTTTATAAGGAGCACACTTATGAGGTAATGGTTTTTTCGTGGATTTAGATGCCCGGATCGACAGTGTAAACAATATTTAGTTTACAGCACTCTAAGGGAAGTACGATCCGGGCAAAAACTGAGTCGCTTTATTCTACTAGTGTAAAAACGATGTATGTTAACACTGTCAACATTGTAAATGAGAACGGTTATTGTTGTCAACGTATGAATGGTTATGTAAGGTTTATGTGGGCAGTTGTATAATCAATTTATTAAATTAAATTAAAATAAAAATGGAAAAACCGCTGAAGGCTAGGAAAATGAAATACCATCACGGAAATTTGCGGGAGCAGTTATTGGGTGATGCACGAGACTTGTTGGAGGAGGTAGGTCACAGTAGCATTTGTCTTAGAGAATTAGCGAGAAGGTCGGGTGTATCCCACGCAGCCCCTTATCGGCATTTTAAAGACAAAAAAGCCCTTTTAAAAGCATTAGTGCTTGAAGGGCACAGCCTAGTTCAAAGGATTTCGGCTAAATCGATAGAATCCCCTGATCCAAAAGAAAAACTCTTTAGGACCATGACGCGTTACGTTCAATTTGGGCTAGCAAACCCAGAGTTACATCAACTTATTTTTGGCTCTAATTCGTTATCTTACACAGATGCAGATGTTCGCTTTGAAGCAGATACAAGTCTGAAAAAATTTGTTGTTATTGTGCACGCAGCGCTACCGGAAAAGAAGAAAATCGATGCCAATTTGATTGGTCTGTCGTTATGGTCACTTGCTCATGGTGTATTGCTGTTAACACCTAATCCTAAAAAAATAGATGGCGGTATTTGTCAAAGATCTGTTACGGATGCTAGCTCTTATATGAAATCGCTTCGCCACGGTATGGAAGCGTTAATTTCTGAATCAGTTGGGGAAAAATGGAAAAACCCGTATCTTTTTTAACCGAGCAAGATACTCTTAAAATTTGTAAAGTAGCTTAACACTTAGTTTGTCACTTTCTCTTTCTGGTTCATTTCGTTCATCTGGCTCTGCATCTTCCTTTCTGTCATATTGAAATGTAAACCAGCCACTATAGAAATTTAAATCTAAACCTAAAGTATATCGCCAGCTAGATTCTCTAAGATTATGAAGAGATGAGTGATAGAGAGTATTAGGACTATTTCCATAGAAAGCCATAGGATTGGATGCTGTACTGGAATCTAGAATATATTCTATCCTCGCATAGGGTCGAAATTTTCCATGAGGAGTTAATAAATCATGCGTCACTAGTATCCCAAAATATGATTTGATAAGTATGAGTTTTTGTTCTGAAAATGATACCCCTAAAGAGGTTCCGCTTTCTTGGTAAGGACGTAAGTTCGTAAAACCGATATCGATTCGAGAATACGGGTTAATTGAAAAATCACCATATTGTAAATCTTTAATCAAGCTAGCTGACTGGTAGATCTGGTAACTCTGTCGTTCGCTTTTTAGAAAATTACCTGAGGACTTTCTCTGTGAGTAACTGCTTAGTTTATTTATGCCATAGGTTGTATTCAGATAATAATTGCCCGCTAGCCCTAATCTAAAATAGGTCGAAAGTCCTATGTCGTTAGTCGTTAGTCGGGAACCATTAAATCCGGCTTCTGATTTATCTTCACCTGATTCCAATGTAAATCCCCAAAGAGCATTTTGTCTAAAATATTTTTCCATTCCAATCGTTAATCCATCTGTCTGATACACGATAGATGGTTCGTAAATATTCTTACCTATTTCACCGATTTCAACGCTAGCTACTGACCAATAGCTCCAGTTATCATGCTTTTCGGAATCTTCTAAACTATTAGCCAAATGGACAGATATTGATGATTTAAATTGGTTTTCGTATCTTTTAATATCACTAACGGGTTTTGTATCTGCGGTTTCTATTAGGTGACTTGTAGATAAGGTCTTTGCGACGTATAGCCCATCTTTAGCGCTTATCCTGCGGTTATTCCAAATCTTGTTAAGTCTCAGGATAATCGGGTCAATCGAATTTCCTACTCGGCGATGCATTAATTGAGACTGTGCTTGATAAGCTCCTGCAATGTCGCTAGTCTGCCAGGGATTAGAGTTAGCATTACCTAGGAATAAAAGCCATAAAAAAAAACTTAAAGTAAAGAAAGAAGCACTTCTTAAAATCATAGTCTCGTGACTTTCTTGGGGATACGCATTAACATCACCAGAAAGTAATCGGCAGATGTGGGCTGTTTTTTAATTGCTTGACGCTACTTAATTATCTTTATGCCGAATGCGAATCCACTCAACAAATACCATATGCGGCACGGTGAGAGCCGATAGCCCGATAAAAACCACCTGAATTAAAGATGTTTCTATCGGGCCTTGGGTAATGTTAGAAAGTAATTTAAAGCTAATAAAACCTAAAACGAGGGTGATTACTGTTATCGGAATTGACCAATAGAAAAGTCTCATTAGACTGGCATGGTCAAATAAATAAGAAATTTCCGAAAAATGTTTTAAACTGTGGAACAAACAAAAGTACGCTGTGAAATACGCTAAGGGATCGCAAACTTTAGCAAGAAATACTAAAACCAAGAGTTCTAGTATTTGCCTCCCACTTATTCTCCGAAATAACAAAAGACAAGCGAGATATATACCTCCAATCAATGTGACAAATTGAATGGCTTCCACCAGAATATCGTTTTTTGAGTTTTGATTGAGAATATCAAAGATTACCAATACATCATTTGGAGAAAAAATAGTGGGAAGCCCAAGAATGATGAAGCCAGAAATTATACGTTGCGAAAAATTAATCGGATAGTCACCACCAAAGTGAAAAGCCGACATTACTAGAAATGTTGCTAACATAATTTGTGGAATTTGCGTCCAAAAAAATATGGTAAAGATGGTCAGTGTGATATATCCAAACAACACACTAACGACTTGTTTTTCAGGCCATAGAATACGGATCAGCCTAAAGTCTAACGCGCCATGTGGAATTCCGAATAATGAAATAAAAATCACGGATATTAAGACCGAAGAGGAGCTAAATGTATGTGGGAAAAAATGTAAACTAATAATAATTAAAATACATCCACCGATTGATAAACTTTTTAAGCGATCCCACTCAATTTTACTAGATATATTCATATATTATTTTTTTTCCTTAGTGCAAGAAAGTATAGCGATTCTCAGGGCAGCTAATACCATTTCTTTTTTTGGACTTGTTAATATAACTTTGAAGAGATCTGTCAGGTTTGCTTTGTCGCCCATAAATCTTGCAAAGACATTGGGGTGTAGGCTTTTCCCCATATTTAATAATGTTTGTACTATAGATGCAGGAGATTTTTTTAAAACCATTAAGAACACTCTGTCCATAAAATCTTGAGTAGTTTGAATAATTTTCCATTTGGTAATTGTGTGACATTTTAATATTCGACTAGCTGTTTCCTGGGACCAAATTTCAATTCTTGAGAAAGCGTAACCGCTAGCTGGTCTGAGAGCTCCCCAGTTTGACCCTCCTTGAATTGCTCCAGGGATTGGTTCTCGAGGATATGTTCCTGATTGAAGCAATACTCCCTTCTCGGTTCGTTGAATTTGCCAATTGCGACCCAGAATTTGATTAGCGTTTAGCGTAGCCTCCTCTTTTAGGTGATCTGGAGTAAAATATTTTGTTCCGATATATGTTATTTGAAGAAGCATAGAGTTATCTGTTAACGGTAATAGATATTTAAAATAAATCCCAGATTTATCGTGTCTGATATCGTCCATTAATTTGACAGATGCAGATTGAAACAAATTACTTTTGAAGGTAATCTCATATCCATAAAAAATTTGCCAAGTCGCATTTTTTACTTTGTCGGGTTTTTTATAACGACAGTCAATAATTTGTTTTGAAGAATACAAGCCAGAATCGGTTTTAACGAGAAAACCATCCTGACCTTTATTAATTTTGTTGACTTCAACTCCCAGCTTAATAGAGATGTTGGGGCTGTCCTTGATCAAAGATAGAGACCTTTCGTAGAAATCTATCCCTCTGAGACAAAAATATTCATATTGGTGAGACTTATGGGTGAAATGCATCGAATCGGTACTCGATGAAAATGACCACTGGCGCCAATGATTAGCTGCCCATTCGCAATACCCTGAGGAACCATCATTCCAAAAGCTCCATGTTCTATCGTTAGTATATGTTTTTCTGGCTTCTAGAATAAGAATTTTCGGATAATTCTTTAAAACAACCCCACCTTTGATTTTCCAAATAAGCTGATTAGAAAGCTGTAACCCGGAACACCCTCCTCCGAGTATTAAGATATCGTACTTTTCTGTTATTTTAGTTGTCTGCACTCTTTAATGATTGCTTCATGAAGTTCGGCTTTGTGTGGTACATTCCTGTATAACTTTATTATCAACACGTTAAAGCTCGCGTTTATTATCAACATTATTTTCCTTAGAATATTAACGTAACTTCGTTTCCTCCAATTCACGCAATTTGTTTTTAAAATAGACCTTCCAATTTGACGGTATATGACTGCAGCAGAATAAATTGCCATTTTAGTACCCCAAGGAAGGTACTTGAGTCCGTCTAGTCCACTTTTATAATAATCTTCGGCAAGGCAAATTATTTTTTTAATACTTAACTTTATTACCCTATCATTATCATTTGTTACGGATAATATTTCCTCCGGAGAAATGTTTCCACAAGTATGACCTGGCAAATATCTACGACCAAGTTCGGCATCCGCATATACATCTCGGCATATATTTGTCAGTTGCATCGCTATCCCTAGATCAACAGCATGTTTCCAAGAGGATTCAACGTTTTTTGCTTTGAGTATGGTGCACATCATTAGTCCGACCGTACCAGCTACCCCATAGCAATATCGAATTAATTCATCTTGTGTTTTTATCAGCACTTTACCTAAGTCGGACTTAACGGTTTCTATTAATTGCGTTGCCGGTATTATTCCACCGAAACCTTGTTTGAGTATATTTCGAACCTCGCTTACCAAATCATCGACATGGCTGTCACTGATCAGACCGGAGTTAATTTTTCCAAGCATGTAAAGAGCTCTGTAACTATCTTCAGCCTCATCAGCGATATCATCAACCCATCGGCAAAAGCTATAAAGCGTGGCAGCTTGATCAAGGGTGTATTTTGGTAGGAGAAGACCTGCGACATAGAAAGTACTGCTATTTCTTTTTAGAATAGTCCTCCGTTTTCTTTTTTCTTGATCAGATGATGCCATGATTAGGTTTTATTCAGAGAAATGAATCGACCACTTTTGCGGAGCACAAAACCCCTGGCAACCCTGCTCCGGGATGTGTTCCAGCTCCTACTAAGTAGAGATTCTCAACTCCCTCACCCTTGTTGTGGTATCGAAACCATGCCGATTGATAAAACAGTGGTGAAATAGAAAATCCCGCGCCGTGTTGCGATAGGTAATCGTTTTTAAAATCATCGGGTGTCATGAAAAAACTGTCGATTATATTTTTATTTAATCCGGGCAACATCGTTTTATTTAACGCCGAAACAATTCTGTCGGCGTAAGCTTGCCCCTCTTCCTTCCAATTTATGTTGGCTGTTAAATTAGGTACTGGGGATAGTACGTAAAAAGAGTCACAATCAGGAGGAGCAAAAGACGGGTCCGTAGCGGTAGGTCGATGAACATATAAAGAAAAATCTGCGGGCAATACTTTACCGTAGAAAATATCATTTAGTAATTCTTTGTAGCGTTTCCCAAGCCATATTGTATGGTGTGCCACTTGTGTATATTTTTTTGTTGTTCCAAAGAATAGAACAAAAAGCCCCATGGAGTAGCGAGCATATTTCTCACGGATCTTAATTTTCCAGTTTTTTTTGTATTTATAGCCACTGATATTTTTGTATAAATTTACGGGGTCAACGTTGGATATAACAATATCACAGGCAATAGTTTCCAATTTGTCAGTTTCTAATGCTACAATTTTGTTCGCTACAGTTTTGATATTTTTGATTTCTCTGTTTAGTTGTACATTTACTCCTTCTTCGATTAATAGTTTTCCTATTGCCGATACCAATGCTCCCGTACCTCCCATCGGATAGTGTATGCCCCATTTACGTTCTAGATAATGTATCAAACTGTAAATGCTAGTAGTATCAAAAGGATTCCCACCTACCAAAAGAGGCTGAATACTAAAAGCTTGGCGAATTTTGTCATTTAAAATGTGGCTGGATATAAATTTCCATACTGATCGGTACGCTTTTAATCGAATCATCGCAGGAACTTGTTGCAGCATAAAAATAAAATTGTGGAATGGTTTAGCTGAAAGTTGATTAAAACCTATTTCAAATATTTTTTCTGATTCTAGAAGAATTTTTTTATATCCTATCACGTCAGATGGATTGAGAGCTTCGATTTGTTTGAGAGTATGGTTAATATCCTTGGTGTAATCAAAATTTGTTCCATCTGGAAAGATAAACCGGTACCATAAATCTAGCTCTTTAAGATCAACATAATTACGCATATCTTTGTCAAACAATTGAAACAGTTCTTCAAGCAACCATGGCGCCGTGATTACTGTTGGACCAGCATCATGCTTAAAGCCATTTCTCTCAAAAACTCTTGCGCGCCCACCTAGTTGCCCTCCTTTTTCAAGGAGGGTCACGGTGTAACCTTTGGCTCGCGCCCTTAAAGCGGCTGCAAGCCCCCCAAATCCGGCTCCTATTACGACAACGTGTTTATCCACAAGATATTCAATTAATAAAAAGAGTATTTAAATCGTTAGCGATTTCTATTAAGGCTTTACCAGCACATTTTGGTATCTTCTTGGCATTAATTATCGCATCATTAATTTTTTCCTTGGTTAAAAGTTTTACAGATTCAAAACCTTGAGACCTAAGAATATCAGAGGAAACTATCAGGACCGCGTTTAGCTCACGACTTCCATTCTTTTTTATTCTACGTAAATTTTGCCAGTCTTTTAAATCATCAACTAACTGGTAAGCAACCCCAAGATCTCTCGCAGCTTCCGAGACGACAGTCGATCCGTTATCAAGATTTGCTACTACTAAAGCAAGTTCCACAGGAAGACCAATTAATGGCCCCGATTTCGCCGCAGCTAATTCGCAATAGTCGAAAAGAGAAATTTTTGAGACATGACTTGCTAAGTCTCCTCCTTGACCATAAATTGTGGTTCGAATAGAGTCATGCGTTTTATTTAATAGTATTGGCATAGGAGCGAGTTTAAGTAAATCACCAAGAACTCTGTATGCGGCCGAAATCATAAGATCTCCCAAGCAAATTGCAACATCTTCTCCGAACTTTAGCCAGACACTTTCAACCCCTCGTCTTTGGGTGTCTTTATCTTGTATATCATCATGGATTAGTGAAGCGTTGTGCAGTAGTTCGCATATTGATGCTATTAAAACCGCAATTTCGGTCGAAAGCTCTAATGTTTTTGCCGTCTGAATAGCAATTTGGGCGCGTATTCTTTTTCCACCACAGCACAAGTGGTAATTTAGGGCTTCGTTTACTTTGGAATATTTGGAAATAGATTTATCGGCTAAGCAATGTTGGAGCATTTTTTTTTCCATCAGTCGGAGTGGCCCTAGAAACTCCGTTTTTACCAAATGCGATGTGGTCTGACTGGGGAAAACAGGATCCATATCTCATTACTCCAAAAAAAAATCGCCGACCCAAAAAGAACCAATTCGGTCGGCGATTTTGTTACGTCAAAAAATTAATTTTAGGCATTTTCAGAGTTGGCAGCTGACCAAATCATTAAGCCGAAAGCTATCTTGTTTACAACATCAGCTAAATTGTAGATTGCATTTAAAGAGGCAGCGTCGACCGTCTCTCCGATATAACCAAAAATATAACCGAGTGGGTAAATCGCCCAACCAACTAGAACTATTAGTCTCATTGTCCTGAAGGCTGACTGCACTCCTTCTGGAGCCTCACTCAATCTTGACTGTGCATCTCCAGCAAATATTTGGAATATTATATAAATCCAGCCAGCCATTCCTATAACGAAGCCTAGCCAAACATTTACGTATCCAGCTTCTCCCAAATACCCGGCAATTAGCATTACAAAAGAGGCTACCATGAGTCTCATAAAGACACCGCCAGCTACTGCCCCGACAGCCGCCAAAATCAAGTAAAATTCTATGATTTGAAGGGGAACTGTAATAATCCAATCTACGTATCTAAATACGAGAGGGCTCTCACCTGTGTCTACCCAAATTTGTCTCATGTAAAAATAATGTATGGCTGCAACCAGGGTTACTAGGGCTGCAACTGTTAGGGAAGTTTTCCATTTGGCAGAAGCACGGTTAGCTTCCATAAGGAAGAAAACGGTGGAGGCAACCATTGCAACTGAGATTACCCAAAAGGTGATTCCGACAAAATCGTCGATTGGTAGCATAATTTCTCCTCTAAGAAAATTAAGAAATTCTATTATTATATGTTTCTAAAGCCCCTGCTAAGAGACTCACGAAATATAAGCCTAACACTGAATTGGATAATTTGAAATATTACTTAGCATTCGGTCATCGCGAACAACGTTCCAAAAGTTTTAATAAGTTTCGATTTAGAAGTTACTCATTATTTCTGGACCCTAAAGGTTTTCCACCTAAGGCGTTACCAGCATTTGGCGGTCGTTCCATCGTAAACACTTCTTTTAAAACGGTATATTCATTGTAACCACATCTTGCAATAGGACTTAATTTTGTAACGTCTACTCGCCCGTTCGTCAAACATTTTTCGTCAATATAGACTCCTACTACCTGCCCGAATACAACAGTCGCGCTAGTTTTATTGCCATCGATATCATTCAAATCAACTATCTGGGTAACCTTACATTCCAATGAAGCTGGCGACTCCGCGACTCTTGGACATTTTACTTGCTTCCCAGTTTCGGGAGTCAATCCAGCATATTCGAACTCACTCTCCCCCGTTTTGAGTCCTTCGGATGACAAGTTCATTTGCTCTTTTAAACTCCATGTCGCCATATTCCAGGTAAATTCTCCAGATTCTTCCGCAAAATTCAGAGAATCTTTTCTGTCTTCCGAAGAAAACCCCAAAATGTTTGGCCAACTGTAAACTCCGTTGAAGAAACTATAGGGCGCCAAATTTATTATTCCTTGATTATTCATAGTTGAAATCCACCCAATGGGTCTAGGCACAATTAACCCTTTAAATACGTCATGGGGTAATATTTTTTTATTTCTATCTTCAGGTTTAAAATACATGGATTTTAATTCTACTTTCCCAAGAATTGTGGCTTACGTTTCTCAGTAAATGCTTTTACCCCTTCACTACCATCCCGGGATTTCGCCATTTCAGCTATAAACCTAGTCTCACGCTCCATCTGTGATTCTAGGCTATCGTTTGGTGACATCATCACTAATTTTTTGATTCCACCAAAAGCTTTTGTAGGACCATTAGCGATCATGGTTGCTAACTTATGGACTTCGCTTGCTAAATTTTCAGAGCTAGTAACTTGATTGATGATTCCCCAGTCTAGTGCCTCAGCTGCGGAAAGAACTCGGTTTGTAAGATAGAGTTCCAAGACTCTTTTTCGTCCCAGAATTCTAGGTAGGAAAAAAGTAGAACTTCCATCTGGAGTAAAACCGATTCTAGTGTAGGCACTGGTGAAAGTTGCAGATTCGCTAGCGATCGCCAAGTCACAGCAAGCAACAAAACTTAACCCTGCTCCCGCGGCTACCCCATTCACCTCAGCTATGACTGGCGCTTCAAACCAAGCGAGCCTTGATATTGCCACATGCAAATAGCTCGTCATTTCGCGAACCATACCGTCGACATTATCACCAGCTTCAGCAAATTCGGAAACGTCCCCGCCAGCACAAAAAGCTTTATCCCCGCTCCCTCGTAAAATAACAGCTCTAATATTTTTATCGAGATATAGTTGATTAACAATTTCATGAAGTTGAGCAACTGCAGACGAATTAATCGCATTAAAAGATTCAGGTCGATTAAACGTTATTCGAGCTATGGAATCTTGAATATCAAAAGTGAGAGGATCACTGTTCATTTGAGTCCTTAAGTTTTGTAGTTGAATGTAAAATTCATATGCTGCCGAATTATGGTTTTAAGCATGGGGTAAATATGTGTCATATGTAATCTGTATAATTATGTAGTATATATAGACTTTAGGTTGAAAATCTTGCTAACTCAAGTGACAATTATATTCGTGACACCAATTTGTTGCTAATTTGAGATATAAGTGATGACAAGACTAACTGCATACGATAAAAAAATAGCTGAAATAAAGCGGATTCGAGAAAAGTCTGATCTGAAAATACAGAAATTGAAGGCTCAGGCGAATGACCTTAGATCGAAAGAGGTAAAGCCAATCATTTTATCTATTCTAGATTCAATGGCTCAATACGACATCACTTTAGAGGATATCCGAGAAGCAGTTCAAGTTGCTAATTCGTTCAGGAAAAAAAACAAAAGTTTAAAAATTAAGGGGAATGTTGCGACTAGAAATCGCCCCCGTAAACTAGATCCTAAATATTATAATCATTCCACTGGAGAGGCTTGGTCAGGGCGTGGCAAGCTTCCCAATTGGCTGCGCGAGGCCGAGAAAAAAGGAATCAATAGGGATAGTTTTTTAGTGAAAAATAAACCGCTTTGACACATCGAACTTCATTTACTCTTGAGTCAGTACATATGAGCCTTGGGAGAATTTTTCACGAGAACTTAAACCTAAAGAGGCCAGCATGATATTTTCAAAGTGGTTGAAGTACTTGTTCACACTTGTGTTTACTCTTGTTCTAAGTAGTTGTGAAAATCCTCCAGATACTATCATGATAGGTTTTATTGACCCGTTATCCGGCCCTTTTGCCAACGTGGGGCTACACTTTCAGCGGGAGCTTGAGTTCGTGGTTGAGAGGATAAATGAACGAGGTGGAGTTTTGGAAGGTCAAAAGTTAGAGGTTATCGCCCTAGACGGGAAAGGTAAGCCAGAGGATTCTCTAATCGCATTTCAACAAATAGTTGACAAACAAATTCGTTTTTTTGTCCAAGGAGCTTCATCTGCAGTTGCGGGCGTTCTTACGGATAAAGTGAGAAAACATAATCAAAGAAACCCTGATTCAGCAATTGTGTATCTTAATTATGCAGCAGTCGATCCCGCACTGACGAATGAGAATTGTAACTTTTGGCATTTTCGCTTTGATGCTGATGTTGATATGAAAATGCAAGCTCTAACTAACTTTATGGCGAAGCAAGATAAAGTACAAAAAGTATACTTAATAAATCAAGATTATTCGTTTGGGCATGCAGTTGCGAAGGCTGCAAAACAGATGCTCAAGGCTAAACGTCCGGATATTGAGATCGTTGGCGATGATTTACACCCAATGGGAAAAGTAAAAGATTTTATGCCCTATATTGCTAAAATTAAAGCATCCGGTGCGGATGCAGTTATAACTGGGAATTGGGGGACTGATGCTTCCTTACTGGTAAAAGCTAGCGAGGAGGCTGGATTGCCGGTAGATTTTTATACCTATTATGGTGGTTTTGTAGGTGTTCCATCGTCAATTGGCGAGTCCGGAATCGGTCGATTGAAGCAAGTTACTGGTTTCCATGCCAACGTTGGTATGGGGGCAGATGATTTAGTGGAGGCTTATAGAGTTAGATATCCGAATGCCAGCGATGATATCTTGTTGCTTACCCTGCTATATGCTGTAGAAATGTTGGTTCAGGCGATTGAAAAAAATCAATCTACCGACCCTTTTTTAGTGGCTAAGGCTTTAGAGGGTTCCAAATTTAATGGACCCATTGGCGAGGTTTGGATAAGGGAAGATAATCATCAGTTGTTGCAACCGGTTTATGTATCTACCCTTGGTGGAATAGGTGAGGAGGGCGTGAAGTATGATGTCGAAAAGACTGGAATGGGTTTTAAAACAAAAGGACGAATTGAGGCTATTGACACTGTTCTTCCCACCACATGCAAGATGGAGCGGCCCAAATAAAGCTACTCATAGATAAATACTTATCAAAGGTTTTTTGAATACGGCAACACAATCAGTTTGTATCTGCATTTTTTAATCGATTTATGCGAATTACTGCTGGAATTTTCCGAAGGCCCCGAACTACTTTGGCTAAATGCATGCGGTTTGCTACTTGAATCGTAAAAATAATGGAACTGTATGCAGATGAGTCACCGGGCTCCGCGACAGCACTTTTAATGTTCGAATTGGTTCGGGTTATTTCAGAAGCTACCCTAGCGAGAACTCCTTGCTCTTCAGTTACAATTAAACTAATTTTTACTGTAAATAATTTATCGGTATTTTTTGACCAAGCCACATCTAGAAGCTTTATATTGTCGTCAATTTTCCCCGTTAGTTTCTTACAGTCGTGAGTGTGGATGATGAGACCAGTACCTTTTTTCATATAGCCAATTATTGGGTCACCAGGTATCGGGTTACAGCAACTTCCAAATTCAAGGCTCATCCCTTCAGAACCTCGAATCAAAATTTTTTGTCCAGAATCCAGAACGTTACGAGCTATGTTTTCTTCTGTCTGCATGAGTAAGCTTCTTGCAACTACAATGGCTAGAGTTTTTCCTAATCCAATATCAGAAAGTATTTCGTTTTGTTTTTTATCATTAAACTTCTCTTCTATCGCGGCCCAAGGTTGCTTTGATATCTCGTGGTTTTGTGCGTGTAATGCCCGCAGTGCACCAGAGAGTATTTGCCGCCCTAGATGCACAGCTTCGTCATATTGCATATTTTTCAATCTATGTCGGATACTGTGTCTTGCTTTTGCAGTTACAACAAACTCTAACCATGTACTGTTGGGTTTCGCATGGTTGGCAGTTATAATTTCTACTCTATCTCCGGTTTTTATAGGGGTCCGTAGTGAAACCAGTTCGTGATTTATTTTAGCGGCTATTGTTTGGTTACCAATATCTGTATGTACCGCGTAGGCAAAATCCACACATGTTGCGTGATAAGGAAGTGACATAATTTCACCTTTTGGAGTTAGCACATATACCTCGTCAGGAAATAAATCTACTCGTAAATGTTCGAGAAATTCAGTAGAGCTTCCGGTCTCCATATGTATTTCTAAAAGACTCTGTAACCATTCATGAGTTTTTGTTTGCAAATCAGTTAGAGAGGCTCCTCTCTCTTTGTACAGCCAATGTGATGCCAGTCCTGCTTCAGCAATCCCGTGCATTTCATTTGTGCGAATTTGCATTTCTATCGGAGTGCCATATGGCCCAAGCAGAGTAGTATGAAGTGATTGGTAACCGTTATTTTTGGGAATCGCTATATAATCTTTGAATTTCCCAGGAATCGGCTTGTACATTTGATGAAGAGTTCCGAGTGCCAGATAACAGCTTGTTATATCATTTACAATCACCCTAAAACCATAGATATCATAAACCTCAGCAAAAGAGAGAGCTTTTTCGCGCATCTTTCGATATACACTAAACGTATTTTTCTCTCGTCCCGATACAGAAGAATTAATTTCCTCCTCCTCAAGCTTTTTCTGTGTCTGAGTTAATATATTTTCAATAAGTTCGCGACGATTACCACGAGCTTTTTTTAAAGCTTTTGTAATAACCTTAAATCTGTTTGGATATAAATGACGGAAAGAAAGCTCTTGTAATTCCTCGAATACGTTGTTTAATCCCAGCCGATTGGCAATCGGTGCGTATATTTCAGAAGTTTCTTGAGCAATGCGGAGTCTTTTTTTTCTATAAATAATGCTCAGTGTGCGCATATTGTGCAAACGATCAGCTAGTTTAATAAGTATTACTCTGACATCACGCGACATTGCCAGAAGCATTTTTCGAAAATTTTCCGCCTGCCGTTGTGCTTTCGACTCAAATTGTATTTGATCAAGCTTCGAGACACCATCTACAAGCTCTGCTACCACGTCACCAAATTTACTTTTAATTTCTTTTTTAGTGGTGCTTGTATCTTCCACGACATCGTGTAGCAGAGCAGCTGATAAAGTTTGCGCATCTAGTCTCCAGTTAGTCAGGATATGAGCCACTGAAGTAGGATGTGAAACATAAGGTTCCCCTGTTTTTCTAAATTGTCCTTTGTGGGCGGACTTGCTGAACTCATATGCAGATTCTAGGAGAGCCAGATCGGAGTTGCTGAGATATACAGCAGCTTTTGCGAAAAGCGCTAATTTAGCAGGGGTATCAGAGCTGGCGATTAATCTATTCGATATTTCATTGCTATTTGAGGTTTCCATCAAGTTGTATGCTCCCGATGGTAGATGAATTGAACCGATTTACTCTTGCGTTTTCACCGTTAGAATTTCTTCACCCACCTTGCCGGCTGCAATCTCTCTAAGCGCAGTTACCGTTGGTTTATCATTGAAAGACTCTACTTGTTGCTCCGCGCCTGTCGCTAATTGCCTAGCACGTACTGTGGCTACCAAGGTTAGCTGGAATCGATTTGGTATTCTTTGCAAACAATCATCTACGGTAATCCTAGCCATTTGTTTCCTTATTTAATCGCTTTGTTTATATTTTCAATTTGCATGGGTGTTTTGAGTCTTTCTGCTTGCAAAATTGAAGTAAATTGCTGGACAGCTTCATCCAACTGATGATTTATAATAACATAATCAAATTCACTTATATGAGCTATTTCGTTTTCAATTAGATTAAGTCGTTTTTTGATTACCTCGTCACTATCTTGATCGCGAAATACAAGTCTTTTTCTGAGTTCCGATTTTGATGGCGGAAGCACAAAAATACTCACAGAATTTTCCAAATTTCTGCGAATTTGCTGCGCTCCTATACAATCTATCTCTAGAAGGATGTCAGTTCCTTTAGACAACGTATCTTTTACCCATTGTCGAGTTGTACCGTAGTGATTATCGTATACCTTAGCATTTTCTATAAATTTTCGAGATTTCGATAAATCGAAAAATTCTTTTTCGTCCACGAAGTAGTAATCAATTCCATCTGTCTCTCCTGGCCTCCGTTGCCTAGTTGTGTGTGAGATTGACAGCATAATACCGCTATCACTTTCAATGACCTTCTTTGCGATTGTAGTTTTCCCAGCGCCTGATGGTGCGCATAAAATAAATACTTTAGCCATTATTCTATATTTTGGAACTGCTCTCTCAATTGCTCAATTAATGTTTTAATTTCAATAGCTATTTTGGTAATCTCGACGTCTATCGACTTTGCGCTGAGTGTGTTGGTTTCTCGGTTTAATTCTTGCGCCAAAAAGTCTAATTTTTTACCACACACTCCGCCTTTTATAAATATATTGCTTACCTCTTTTAGGTGGACTTTAAGCCTTTGAAGCTCTTCGTCAAGATCCGTTTTAGCCGCAAAAAAAATTAATTCCTGCTGGAGTCTATCTTGATCTGGGTTAACTTTAGCCTCTTCAAATTTTGTTAAAATTCTTTTGTGATTTTTAGAAATAAGATTTGGCAAAAGTGGCTCGAGTTGGGCCACAAGTTTATTGATGTTTTCTATACGAAGTTTCAGAATTTGTCCTAAAGAGTCTCCTTCACGTATTTTTTCTTTCAAAAGGTCACCAAGCGAACTTTTCAAAAGCTCTATGGCAGCTTCACTTAGCTCATCTGATGAAAGGTTATCCTCTGATAATACGCCGGGCCAGCGAAGTGCTTCGTGTACTGATATCGGTTGTGCGTCTCTTAGAACAGTTTTAATTTGATCGGACAAATTTTTAATTTTGGATAGTATTAACTTATTTACTTTCAGATTCTCATTTTCCGATGGAGAGGATTTTAAAGTTAAACGGCAATCAATTTTTCCTCTGGTCAGTTGACTTATGATCAGTTTCCTAAACGTGGGCTCGAGAAAACGTAGTTCCTCTGATATTCGGAACTGCAAATCTAGATGTCTGTGATTAACCGAGCGAATATCCAAGGCAATAGATCCCCCAGGAATGTTCCTTATTCCAGCTGCATAACCAGTCATGCTAAAAATAGTTCCCATTAATATTTACACCTTTAGTTAATTTAAGGTTCAAGAAAAAAATAGTTTTTGACGAAAAAATTTTCCATTTCTTTGGTAGACCTTGATATGCTTTAGACTTAGAATGCAGGTAGAGAGATATTAAGTCAATATATCAGTTTTTCCTGGAGGTGAAATGCGACTAAGCGGACGCAATAGTGACCAACTGAGAGAAGTAAAATTCCAACGTCATTACACAAAGTATGCCGAGGGATCAGTATTAGTAGAGTTTGGCGACACTATCGTGCTTTGTAACGCAAGCGTTGAACGCAAAATTCCAAATTTTTTAAAAGGGAGAGGGCAAGGTTGGCTTACGGCTGAATATAGCATGCTTCCCCGCGCGACAAATTCAAGGTCGGCCAGAGAGGTAACCCGAGGAAAGCCGTCAGGAAGAACGATGGAAATCCAACGGCTAATTGGTCGGAGTTTAAGGGCCATTATTGATTTAGAAAAGCTTGGAGAAAATACAATTCATATAGATTGCGACGTACTTCAAGCTGATGGTGGTACTCGAACAGCCTCAATATCAGGAGCGTTTGTGGCTCTGTATGATGCTGTAGAGTCACTCTTATCTCAGAAATTAATAATTGTTTCCCCGATAAATCAGTTTGTAGCTGCCATCTCCGTCGGGATGTTTAAAGGAAGTGCAATTCTTGATTTAGATTATAGGGAGGATTCAAATTGTGACACCGATATGAATTTAGTAATGACAAGTAGTGGTCAATTTATAGAAATTCAAGGTACTGCGGAGGGGGCTCCATTTAAAAAAAGCGAATTAGATGAAATGTTGAGAGTAGGAAAAATTGGGGTCGATCAATTGATTCAGTATCAGAAAGATGTATTAAAGTTGAATGGAAAAAATTAATGAATATCCAAATACGTTAAAAACCCAATTTCTAATATGTTTTCTCTCAATAAAATCTTAGTTGCCTCTAGTAATACGGGAAAAGTAAAAGAGTTTGAACAAATCTTAGGTCTAGCTGGATTAGATGTGATTTCACAAGCCTCACTTCAGGTTCCATCTGCTCCAGAGCCTTACGGTACATTTGTTGAAAATGCACTTTCGAAAGCCAGAAACGCTGGGAAATATACCGATTTTCCTGTGATTTCAGATGACTCTGGTATCTGTGTTAAGAATTTAGACGGAAGACCTGGGGTCAGATCGGCTCGGTATGCCCACAGTAAAGCTTCCGATGAAGAAAACAATTCGTTTTTATTAGAAAAAATGTCTGGAGAGTCCGACAGGGAAGCATATTTTTATTGTGTAATCGTAATATTAGCTAAGCCCACCGACCCTGCCCCTTTGATCGCATTTGGAAAATGGAGCGGAGAAATTTTAAAGGCTCCTCGAGGTAAGGGGGGGTTCGGATATGATTCTATATTTTTTGATCCCAAGCTAGGAAAGTCTGCAGCAGAATTATCATCATCAGAAAAAAACACTGTAAGCCACCGAGGATGTGCAATGAAAAACTTGCTGAAGCTAATTAATTCAGAATGAGGAAATTAATTGCTAACCTATATATTCAGATAACCTACCTTTATAGGATTCCCCCAAAAAGTTTCAAACTTCGATGAGTCATTTTTTATACTATTGGTGGTCCAAAATTCTATTTTAGAATTTTTCTCGTTTGATAAGAGCTTTTGTCGACTGAGTCTATATTTCAGCTCGTCTATTACAGGTTTACTTGTATCAATAAGAGTAACGGAATCTCCTACAATGTCTCGAATAGCTTTTTTAACGAAAGAATAGTGAGTACACCCTAGGGCTAATACATCCACACCCTGACTGAGCATTGGTTCGACATACATTTTTATTAATTTGTGAGTCTTGGCTTCGTGATGATTTCCGTTCTCTATCGACTCAACTAATCCTGGACATGGCTGAACTAGTACTTTTATACCCTCACCAAACGTTTGTACCAATTTATTCAAGCGTAAGCTTTCGGTCGTCGCATCTGTAGCGAGTATTCCAATTACCTTAGTTTTTGTGAGTTTTGCCGCTGGTTTTACGGCAGGCTCTACTCCTATAAATATAGTTTCGCGGTACGTCTCTCTCAAAAAATCAATTGCCGTTGCTGTAGCCGTATTACAAGCAATAACAATAGCCTTTACATCACATTTTATGAAAAACTCAGTTATCATTTTGGCTCTTTCGCGTACTTTCTCGGTAGTTTTGTCACCGTAAGGAAGGTAGGCTTCATCTGCTACGTATAACCAAGCTTCGTTTGGTAGTTGCCAGTACCCTGCCTTTAAAAGAGAAAGTCCACCAATCCCTGAGTCAAACACACCAATCCGCTTATTCTTTTGCATCTATGTAAATCCCCGAGGCCCATTAATTTTTGTATTCAACATACCGTGGGTCTTATTTTTGAACCTCCAAAATGGTAAATCCCTCACCAATTATCTTTCGACCGATTTTCTTTGTAAATCCAGCGGTAAGCAGGAGGTTTTCTTGGATATTTTTCGTGGGAATGATATTTCCCCAAGTGACCTCTTCAAACGCAGTTTGAATAGGAAATTGATATTCAGCTTTTCGATAATCTTCGGTTTCGCTGGGATACGTTTCATCCACAATTAAAAGCCATCCCTCTGGCTTTAAGAGCTTAAAGATATCCCCAATAGTTTCCTGCCTAACCTCGGGTGATATTTCATGTAACACCTCAACCATGAGAATCGCATCAAAAGAGGATTGCTCGCCAGATTCAATAACGTCCCCTTGGACTATCCTGACTTGACTTTCAAGTTGTAGTTCATTCAGTTTTTCCCGGGCAATATTTATCCCAGTATTATCAATGTCTACGCCAACTATTGAACTCTTAGGCCATGCTTTTGCTAGACGAAATACTAGCCTTCCCGTGCCACAACCTATGTCGAGAATATTACAATCGGTTTTTAGTTTCTGCTTCATACCAGGTAAACTCGGAAGTAACTTATGTGTGGTCAAAACGTGAAGCCCTGAAATTGCGCTTCCAACAGTATCAGCAAAATGATTGCTTCGATTTTGAAAGGGCACTGTAGAGCCGTCTCTAAATGCGGTAGTACTGAATTCAAAATCTTTGGCGGCAAAATCCGTTCCAAGTTTTATGTACCCTCCTAAAAAACTCGGGTCTTTTTCATCCGCTAGTATTTTATCAAAATGCTCCGCAAGACGATATTCCACACAATTATCTGTTTCTAAAATTCTTGCTGCGAACGCTGTTTTGCACCAAACCTCTACATATGGGATGTGAAGAGACAACGATTCTGAGATTTCTTTGGGGTTACTATTTGGGGCTTTCCTAAGAAACTTAAATAATCCGAGGTCCATCCCAAGGCTGATTAAATAAATTATATTAAAACCTCTGCGCCATTCGAAGATCTTCGACACTTGTTCGTCAGAACTTAAAGATTTGGACCATGATTTATCGTTCATAGTTTTCCTGATCACTAGAAAAATTTATCGGAACTAATTTCTACCAGACTGTTTATAATGGTACAACTAAAATACTAATCACGTATAAAATTTGGCAAGAAAAGATGGAATTGAAAAAAAAAGAAATTTTTATAAGTGAATTGCCCCCAATATCATTGTACGTACATTTTCCATGGTGCATTAAAAAGTGCCCTTATTGTGATTTTAATTCCCATCAAGTTTCTCAAGAGAATTTTCCGCATAGGGAATATGCTGAAGCGTTAGTTACGGATTTAAATGATTCAATACCATTAATACAAGATAGAAAAATTCAGAATATATTTTTAGGAGGTGGTACTCCTAGCCTGTTACCAGTTAAAACAATTGGCACATTTTTGAAAGAAGTTTATTTGCGAACAAATGTCAGTAATGATTGTGAAATTACACTAGAGGTAAACCCTGGCAGTACGGAAATCGCCAAATTTGAGGGATTTCGCTCCGCAGGCGTCAAGCGTTTATCGATTGGTGTCCAATCTTTTAATGATGTTCAGCTTGGAACACTTGGACGTGTGCATTCGAGTACAGATGCATTGACTGCTATTGAGCAAGCGGCAAAATTTTTTGATTATACTAATGTTGATATTATGTACGCGTTACCTAACCAAACATTGCTGGAATTAAAGGAAGATATTGCTACGCTGATTTCTACCGCAGTGAATCACGTTTCCCTGTATCAATTAACCATTGAGCCAAAAACTTTATTTTTCAGATATCCTCCAAAACTTCCAAGCGATGATTTATCGTGGGAAATGGAGCAATTAATAAAAAAAATGATTTTGGAAGCTGGATATAACCAATATGAAATTTCAGCTTATGCTAAAACAGGATATGAGTCTCGGCACAATACAAATTATTGGAAATTTGGGGATTACGTAGGTATCGGCGCAGGAGCACACGGTAAAATATCTTTTTTAAATAAAGTTATACGAATTGAAAAAATTAAGTCTCCGATGGCTTATATAAAAGGTTCCAACAACGATAATATAATTTCTCAAAATTTTTCTATTCCCGTAGAAGATTTACCCGGAGAATTTATGATGAATACCTTAAGACTAAGGAATGGTTTCGATTTAAAGTTGTTTCCCGAGAGAACAGGCTTAGCTCTTGAAAACATTATTGACTTAGTCGATAAATTAAGACAGAAAGGATTAGTCGAAATAAATAATAATCAATTAAAACCAACTGCTACAGGTTTTAGGTTTGTTAATGACCTTATTCAAGATTTTATGTAGCATGTCCTCCCATGAAAAAGTTAGGGATTTTTTTTGAATACGACAAAGTCTTTAATTAAATGGCCCTTGTCAATCGCTTTTTTCTCAAATTTAGTGCTAGGTCTTTGGTAAATTATGTCCTTTTGTTCAACTCCGTTTGTAACGAGATCCGAGTTTGTCATAAGACAGTTGTAAATTTCAAATCCATAATCCATCCAGTCTGTGACTATGTGCAAATAACCGCTGGGTTTGAGTTTTCTGGTAATTGAAAAGAGAAAATCTGGTGAAATAAGTCTTCTTTTATGATGTTTCTTTTTTGGCCAAGGATCAGGGAAAAAAATATGAATCGCCTGTAAGCTTTCGTTACTAATCATTTCTTTAAATATATCGGTCGCGTCATATTGAATAACCCTAAGGTTTTCAATTCCGCGGTTTTTTATTTCTTTAAGAATATTCCCTACACCCGGCGGATATACCTCTATGGCGATATAGTTATTTTGGGGATTATTTTGAGCGATTTGTATAGTTGCGTTACCAGACCCAGCTCCAATTTCAACAATCGTGGGCCCAATCCGGTTAAAAATTTTCGTATATTCCAGTTTGTGGTGTTCGAACTTAACGCCGTAAATAGGAAGGTAGTTGTCAATCGCAAATTGCTGTCCCTTCGTAATTCGCCCTTTACGAAGAACGAAACTTCTAGATTTTCTATGATATTCGCCGATAAAGGATTTGTTTTTATTCAGAGATAATTCCTTCGATGGGAGAACTTGGAGATCCCGTGTATTTTTTCCTTGGCATTCGGCCTGCTAAAAATGCGTTATGCCCTGATATTACGCCTTGGCTCATTGCAGTTGCCATTAGAATTGGGTCATTTGCTGCTGCTATAGCTGTATTAACTAGTACTGCATCACTTCCTAATTCCATCGCTATTGCGGCGTCTGAAGCTGTTCCAACTCCAGCGTCAATAATAACCGGCACTGCTGCCTGCTCAATGATAATTCGCAAGTTTAAAGGATTCAGCAACCCCATTCCAGATCCGATAAGAGAGCCCAAGGGCATTATGGCAACACAGCCAATCTTCTCTAGTTCCGTAGCTATTATAGGGTCATCTGATGTGTAAACCATAACTTCAAAATCTTCGGCAACCAATTTTTCCGCGGCCTTTAAAGTTTCAACCACATTGGGATAAAGAGTATCTTTATTACCTAATACCTCTAATTTTACAAGTCGATGTCCATTTAGTAACTCCCTAGCAAGTCGAAGCGTTCGCACAGCATCCTCAGCGGTGTAGCACCCCGCTGTATTTGGAAGTAGTGTGTATTTTTCAGGAGGAACAAAGTCAAGTAAATTTAGCTCTTTAGGGTTTTGTCCAAGGTTAGTCCGTCTAATGGCCAGTGTTACGATTTCGGCACCACTGGCCTCTATACATTTTTTTGTTTCATCAAAATTTTTATATTTCCCAGTCCCAACTATAAGTCGGGAACTAAATAATCGGTTACCAATTTTGAATTTTTTTTCTTCGTGTGATTTCATTGTGCCAGATTATCAGTGAACGATTAACCCCCGCCCACTGCCGTTATTATTTCGATTTTATCAGCATTTTGAAAAAAAGTTTTTCCAAACTCACTTCTTGGAATTACTAATCCGTTTTTTTCTAGAGCCACTTTTTTATCAGACAACTCAAAATACTCAAGTAGCTCTGAGGGGGTTATCGTATGCGCGAAGGAGTACGGTTTGCCGTTGACAATTATCGAATGCAATTTATTTCTTACACGGTTGTTTAAATGAAAGGCCAAATTGTAACATGTTGGTCAGGAATAATGGTAGAGAGAAAACTTTCATTATTGGTGGTATGAATTAAAGAGTTGTAATTTTTTAGAAGCGGTTTTGTGATACTTTGCGATTCAAAAGCAGGTGCTAATGCCTGGTGCGTGAGAATATTTCTTGCTGAAAAAGGCATTGATATGGAAATGCAACAACTAGACCTCGAAGCCGGAGAGAATAATGCGGTTGATTACTTACGTAGAAACCCAATGGGTAAAATGTCCTTGCTAGAACTAGATAATGCCACGTATATAGCTGAATCAATTGCTATTTATCGATATCTGGAGGCTTTGTATCCTACCCCTTTATTATTCGCAAATTATGCTAAGCAAAAAGGTAAAAATGGGATGTGTCTACTTTGCTGGAGCATGAGCTTTATAGGCTAATTAATGATGGTTTCACACATTTATCGCCGTTTTCGTTGAAAAAGAAAATGCAATTCTTAGACGACGACTATCATCAAAGAAATTTTGTAATGACTCATTCTAATTAGCTAGACAAAAAATTTATGATGGAGATTTTATTGCCGTTGACGAGTACACTATTGTTGATATTGTAGCTCAGCCAGCTTTTGTTCATGGTAAATATACTGCCCCCCATTCCTGGAAAATTTAGTAACTTAATAAAACGATTTTAAGAGGATAATTTAATTGCTAGACTTTTCTGAAAAGATCATAAAATGGCAAGCGACTAATGGTCGTAATCACCTGCCATGGCAAAGTCATCACGACCCGTATCGCATATGGGTTTCTGAAATAATGCTTCAGCAAACAGGCGTTAAAACAGTATTGAGATTTTATGCAAATTTTTTGAAGGAGTTTCCCACGATAAAGTCTCTCGCTGTTGCATCAGAGGACAGTGTTTTACAGAAATGGAGTGGACTGGGTTATTACCGACGGGCGAGATATATGTTGGCTACGGCAAGAATTATTGTTAAATCTAAGGGAGAATATTTTCCTCAAACGTTAGAGGGGTTAATGGCTTTGCCAGGTATAGGAAGATCGACAGCTGGAGCCATATTAGTTTTTGCGTATGGAAAAAAATATCCCATCCTAGATGGAAATGTGAAACGCGTTCTTGCTAGATATTTTTGTATTCAAGAACCGCTCTTACAATCCTCCGTGATAAATAAATTATGGGGTATTAGTGAAAAACTTGTTCCTGATAAAGGCATACGACCGTATACGCAGGGGTTAATGGATTTAGGTTCGACGGTTTGTTCGCGCGGAAAGCCAAAATGCTCGCTATGTCCGCTTAGCGATCAATGTAAAGCGCTGACTAATAAAAAAAGCCTTGAAATTCCGACAAAAAGTAAAGCTAAGTTATTGCCTACTAGAGAAACAATTATGCTACTCCTAACTAACAGGAATAATATTTTGATGCAGAGACGACGGAAAAACGGAGTTTGGGGAGGGTTATTAAGTTTTCCGGAGTTTGAAAAAAAAGAGAAATTATATATTTCGTTGGAGACACAATTTGGTGTGGATCTAAAATCGATCAAATTTCTATCCCCGCTGAGACATACGTTTTCTCACTACAAGTTAGTCATAAATCTAATGAAGGCCAGTACGGTTTTAAAACCAATCCTCTCTCCCGCAAATGGCACTGTTTGGCTTCCGATCGAAGAGATCTCTAAAGCTGCAATTCCGGCTCCAGTAAGAAAAATCATCAAGATGCACCTAGTTGGGAGGAGTAAGTCCCAATAGTTCTATAATTTTTTTAAGCCGCATAGCGTCGCTTCTTTCCTCAAGGAGCTCTTGCTTTTGACTTAGATTTGAGGCGAGAAACTCAGTAAGCCTATAGCTTAACCAACGAGGTGATGACTCATAACCCCTACCAGAGTGAGGTGGCTCGTTTAGTTTTCCAAATATTTCATCTAAAATCGACTTACATATGTCGATACTATCTTCACTCGGGTTGTCTTCAAAATCACTTAACCAAGAGACCTCGGCTTGAGTCAGTCCGTTTTTCAAGGTTTCCATCGACTTAATTTTAAACGGTCTTTTACCAATTACATCTATGTGGTACAAACCCAGTTGAGGCATATCCCAGTTAGTTATGTATGCTGAGCAACCAACATGTTCCAACTCGACACGCTTATCTGTTTCATTTCCATCTAAAATTTGACAAATTCCGAAAGGTATCTCCTTGCTGATACATGATTTCATTAACTCTATGTATCGCAGTTCAAAGATATTGAGAGGCACATTTTCACCTGGCACTAGAACCAGCCTCAATGGAAAGATGTACAGTTGTGTTAAATTTTGCATTTAAAAATGTATTCCTCCTGACTAAGAGGAGTTAATGCGCCATAGGGTTCCCAAATTCTATAAATAAATCACTCTATTTCTCGATGACGGATTGCTACGGACATTGATTTTTGGAAATGCTGGGATACTTTCTCCGATAAATAAACCGACCGGTGCTTACCTCCCGTGCAACCAATGCCTATAGTAAGGTAGTTTCTGCTATCACGAATGAAATATGGAATCCAGGATTGTAGGAAATTGATGATATCTAGTGACATTTGCTGAACATTTTTGTCAGAGTCCAGAAAGTTTATCACTGGCTCGTCTTTGCCCGTCAACTCTCGAAGATCTCTGCTGTAATGAGGATTCTTAAGGCATCGAACATCAAAAACAAAGTCTGCATCTGGTGGTAATCCAAATTTAAATCCAAACGATTTAACGAGCAGCATCGTCTTAAAATCACCCTCCTCAAGAAATTGCCTTAAGTACAGCTTTAATTGCGCTGGGCTCAGGTTCGTAGTGTCGATTCGGTAGCTGTGTTCCGATATGTCTTCAATCATTTTCCTTTCTAGGTTAATACACTCGGATAAGTCTATATCTGAATTAGAGAGGGGATGTTTCCTTCTTGTTTCGGAGAATCTTTGGATCAATATTTCAGCCTCAGCATCTAAAAAAATAACATCATAGCTAATTGCCTTTTGATTTAGCGTCTTCACATAATTGGAGGCTACTGGTAAGTTTTTCCCACTACGGATATCTACACTAACAGCAACTTTGCTGTATTTTTCTGCCTCCAGAAATTTTACAGTATCTCCAAGTAATTGAGCGGGAAGATTATCAACACAGTAATAGCCACTATCCTCTAAAATGTTTAAAGCTACGCTTTTTCCAGATCCAGAGAGTCCCGTAACTATCACTAAATGCATGTAGCTTCTTTCATTTTTATACTACCTCTTCTTGAGTTTATTTTCTTGCCGTTCCACGAAATCTTGAGTGCTATCGATACCACGAAGTTGCAGAATATAATTTCTTACGGCAGCCTCCACAAGAACTGCTAAATTTCGTCCTGCCGCCACCGGTATTTGCACTTTATTGACGGTTACCTCAAGAATGGTCTCGCTACCGGCGTGAATTGGTATACGTTCAATTTCATTTGCGTTTTTAGTTGGTTTTTCTAGTTGTACAATCAACTTCAGAGTCTTTCGTCGGCGAACGGCTGTTTCACCAAAAATAGTACGGATGTTCAGCATGCCCAGTCCCCTAACTTCTAGAAAATCTTTGAGCATGCTAGGACTTCGCCCTTCAAGCGTTTGGGGAGCAATGTGATGAAGTTCTACAACGTCATCAGCCACCAGTCCCGATCCTCTAGAAATCAATTCTAGGCCTAGTTCACTTTTACCTACACCACTTCCGCCTGTGATCATAACGCCCATTCCTAAGACATCTAGGAAAACACCATGTTTAATTTCAAATTCAGCGAGAGCCTTACCTAAGTATGTTCTAATTACCCATATGATTTGCTGACTAGGCAGTGGAGATTTAATTATCGGAATCTTGTGATCTTTAGCAAAATTGAAAAGTGAATCGGGAGGAGTTTCCCCGTCAGACAGTATCAAACAAACGAACCCGCTTTCTCTTAACTTTTCTAATGCGTTTTTTTGATCGCTGTCTGACATTTCAGAAAAATAATGTGCTTCCGTTTTACTGAAAATTTGTATCCAGTTTGGGTGAGTTAAGTTTAGATTGCCAATGAGACCTTCAGTCGAATGATTAATTTTTTCACTATCGAGTATTGTTTGTATATCGTGTAATTTTAGCGTCCAGCCAAGCTTTAGAGCTTCGGCGTTATCTTGGAACAATTTAGAAATACTGACTTTAGGCATGATTTCCCCAGTCGCAAAATATTTCATAAATTTGCTCGGGAGTTTTGCTGTTATGCATTTTTTTTAAGATATTTTCGGTACTGAAAAGCTGGGATAGCTCCGACAAGATTTGTAAATGTAGTTCGGTAGCTTTGGCAGGAACTAACAAAAAGAAAAAAAAGAAAACAGGTTTATTATCTGGAGCTTCAAATGGAATCCCGTTCTTCGAGCGTATGAAGGCTGCTGTGCTTTTCTTTAAGTTATCTAATCTTCCATGCGGAATTGCCACGCCATTTCCTAAAGCGGTCGAACCCATTTTCTCTCTTTCTAAGAACGCTTCAAAAATAGATTTCCTGCCTATCCCTATAGACTGTTCAAACAGGAGTCCTGCTTGGTCAAAAACCCTCTTTTTACTTTTTACGTCGAGGTCAATTTGAATATTTTTTGCAGGTAATAATTGAAAAAGATATCCCATAATTTAAACTTTTAAAAAATTACTAAAGATCTTTCCTAAGATTCATCGGTAATATTTGTAGAGCTTCTCGATACTTTGCCACAGTCCTACGAGCAACTACAATACCTTGTGAGCTCAACAGCTTTGATATTTGACTATCGGATGTTGGTTTTCGTTTATCCTCATCTTCCACAATTTTTTTTATTAATGCACGGATTGCTGTTGATGAGTAAGCACTTCCTGAGTGTGTAGTAACATGACTACCGAAAAAATATTTTAGTTCAAGTATACCTCGAGGCGTCATCATATATTTGTGCGTTGTTACCCGTGAGATAGTCGATTCGTGTAAATCTAGTTTATCAGCGATTTCTCGAAGAACCATGGGACGCATCCCAAGATCACCATGTTCAAAAAAATTGTGTTGCTCATCAATAATAGCTTGTGATACTCGCAGAATAGTATCGTATCTTTGTTCGACATTTTTGATGAACCATTTGGCATCAGTAAGCTGATCTTTTATATTTTGAAATTTGGCACCCTTATTCTTCTGTAAAATTTCTGCGTACATTTTATTTATTTTGAGCTTTGGTTTGGCATCAAAGTTAAGAAAGGCTTTCCATTTTGAATTCTGCTTTTTTACATAAACGTCCGGTGTAATATACCTTGTCTCTGACACGTTAAAAGCTGCACCTGGCCTCGGATTTAGGCTTTGTATGAGTTTTTGCACGTTCCTTAAAGTATTATCATCGCATCCTAGACGTTTCTTTAATTTTTTATAGTCACGGACTGCGAGGTCAGAAAGATAATTGGTTACTAACGTTAGTGCCATAAGCTTGTGTTCCGTGTCTTCGGGCATCGCCAAAATTTGCAATTCCAAACACTCCGATAAATTTCTGGCTCCAACTCCTGCCGGCCTGAGCTTTTGGAGGTTCCTTATAGCGGTATCGATTTCCTCTTGGTTTATTTGCATTTCAGTTCGGAGTGAGTCAAGTAATTCATTGATTTCATCTTTAAGAAAACCATCCTCGTCCAGGTTTCCAATTAAGTACATCACTATCTGTCGATCTTTAACCGACAGTTTTAACAGAGCAAGTTGCTCAGTCAGATGATCTGATAGTGACACCTCAGTGGAAGCTATTTGACGTTCTTCGTTTTGGTTATCGCTATGAGGCTTCCCGTAATTTTCCTGGCGATCCTCATTTTGCCAATCTGTATCGGTCGCCGTTTGATCGTCAGTTGCTGTTTCGTCGTCTATAGATTTATTATCACTTACGATTTGTTCATCGGTTTCTGTTTCCGCATTAGGTGAGTTGATATCCTCGCCTGATAATGTTTCTCGTTCTTGGTGTGGACCATCTTCTTCTTCCTCAATATCTAATAGAGGGTTGTCTTGGACCATTTGTTTAATCTCTTGTTGTAGCTCGAGAGTTGATAGTTGCAAAAGCCTAATAGATTGCTGCAGTTGAGGAGTAAGAGCTAGCTGTTGTGTAAGTTTGAGTTGTAAAGAATGCTTCATGCTGTTAAGAAAATATAGAATTCTTTCTGTAGTCAGTTAAAAAAAATTATAGTTGAAAGTTCTCTCCCAAATAAACTTTCCGTACCTTGTCATTATAAACGATATCCTTTGGTTTTCCGTATGCTAAAACCGATCCATCACTAATAATATAAGCCCTATCACAAATCCCAAGTGTTTCTCGTACACTATGGTCCGTGATAACTACGCCTATATCGCGTTCCTTTAGAAACGCTATAATTTTTTGAATGTCGAGAACTGCGATTGGATCAACTCCTGCGAAGGGCTCATCTAAAAGGATAAACCTTGGCTTCGAGGCTAGGGCTCTTGCTATCTCTGTGCGTCTGCGTTCTCCTCCGGACAGGCTAATAGCCCAGTTATCTCTTAAATGAGTAATTTGCAAGTCTTGAAGAAGAGACTCTAGGTTTTCAGCAATTTGATTTTTTGTAAAATTCTGCAACTCTAAAACTGCCTGTATATTCTCTGCTACCGTAAGCCTACGGAATATGGAGGACTCCTGAGGAAGATAACTGAGTCCTAAGTCTGCTCTTTGGTGAATAGGCAGGTGAGTGAGTCTTCTATCTCCCAAGTACAACTCTCCACTGTCAGCTGCAATAAGGCCCACCATTAAATAAAAACAGGTTGTTTTCCCAGCACCATTTGGGCCTAGTAGCCCGACAACTTCACCACTATCCACTTTTAACGAGACATCTTTCACGACACTTTTGAGGCCGTAAGTTTTCTTGAGGTTTTCCGCAAGTAGCCTCGCCATTTATTAAGGTTCCTTAGTTTTTAAGTTCGAAAGGGCAAAGTCAATTACCATTCTTTGGTTTTATAACGGCCTTTACACGGCCATTAGGATTATTGATCGATGCCGCAGACTTACCACCACCCTTAATCTGGAAAAATTCATTTGTCATATTGTATGAAATATAATCTCCTTCAACTTCATCAGGGCCTCTAGTAATTTTTGCATCTTCAAACATTTCAAGCTGTCCGTTTTCCCCGTTGTATTCTATCCGCTTAGCATAGCCGTCAATATGTTCGTCTAAGCCTTCTCGTTTTTGCCTAAAGTGAGCTGGGTTTCCTCTGGCTTTTCCATACTGAAATCCTTTTTCATCTCTTTTTACAATTATTTCATTGGCATTAATTTCTAAGGTTCCTTGCCTGAGAGTGACATTACCTTTAAAAACTGCTTCTTGATTCTTATCATCAATTTCGACAAAATCAGCCTCCAGAGTAACTGGTGCCATGGTATCTGAGTCGTCAGCATTAACAGCGTTTGGGAACTTCATGAAGATTAGAGCAAGGCAAACGCAAAGCAGACTAGCGACGGTAGAGGCCCTCTCTAATGGGTTACGGTCTTGTGTAAGGATTTTCATAATTTGCCTGTACTTGCGAAAGAAGATTGATAATTCGTGTCTTATTGTTAAATTCTAGACCAACGGCCGATAGTTTTGAGTTTCCGATATTTAGAAAGATTTCTTTATCTGTTACCGCAGTCTCTTCATCTGGAATAATGTGAATGTGTGAAGTTTTTATCGTTAACTCCCTTTGGCTATCATTTTTGGGGCGATTAATCTCAACGTTACCCTCAAAATAAACGTGTTCTCCGTTGTTGATGAGCCGAGCTTTTTCCGATGCAAAAGAGATTGGCCCATCTAAACCACTATAGTACATTAAAACTGGTAAGGATAAGGAGCTTAACTTTTGGAGAGCATAGTGCTCTAATTTGTTTCCCTCTAGTGAGTAGAGCTTCTCTCCTAACTGGTTCATTCTGGTGGCTTGGTATCCAATGACATAGAAATCTGGATAACTTGACGTGTTTGGAGTATTGGCATCTAGTTGATTTCGAATTTTTGCGTCAAGCCACCATGTGAGGCCCGCTAAAAGGAGAAGAAGGATAACTGGAGACCAGTTAATAAGCTTCTCTCTCATTGCGAGTATTTATCCATTTGTTTTTCCAATGTGTCTTGAGCTTGCATGATTAGTTCACAAACTTCCCTTACGGCGCCGTTTCCTCCTGGGTTCTCAGTCTTATAGTCCGATTTTTCCTGTAGCGTTTTCTTGGCATGAGGCACGGTAATACCCAGACCGCACCTTCCCAGAATACGCAAGTCAGGAAAATCATCGCCCATAACAGCCACTTGATAATCTTGTAGGTTGAGCATGCTTAACAATTCATTGTAAGGGATAAGTTTATCAGCTACTCCTTGAAACACATATTTAATATTCAACTCAGCAGCACGAATATCAACGGCTACTGATGTTCTCCCACTAATTATGGCTAATTCAACCCCGGTTTCTTTTAAAAGTTGCATTCCTAGTCCATCAAGGACGTTAAATTCTTTTAAGATTTCTCCTGAATTTGAAATTAAAATTTTTGGCGGCGATAATATCCCATCCACGTCAAATACTACTAATCGGATATTTTTAGCCTTACTTTTGGGAAAGTGTTTATCCCTGATGTTGAGATTCTCCACTTTATATGACTTTTGCCTGCATCAAGTCATGCATGTGGACTGCACCAGCTATTTTATTCGTCACCTCGTCGACAACAATTAACTGGGTTATAAGTTGGTTTTCCATTAATTCTGCAGCATTGGCAGCCAGCTTACTTTGGGAGATTGTTTTTGGTGAGTGATTCATTACACTGGAAATTATTTTTGACGGGTCACTATCGGAATTTTGAAAAAACCTTCTTAGGTCACCGTCCGTAAATATACCAATGGGTTGTTCATTTTTGACTATAGCAGTCATTCCCATCCCTTTTTTTGTCATTTCTATTATTGCGTTACCCACGGTGTCTGAGGGGGCTACCACAGGTATCTTATCGCCCTTTCTCATTACATCTTCAACAAGAACTAGTAATCGCCGGCCTAGTTTCCCCGCTGGGTGTGATTTCGCAAAATCCTCTGCTTGAAACCCTCTAGCATCTAGGATCGACAGTGCCAAAGCGTCTCCCATAGCCAATGCAACAGTAGAGCTAGTGGTTGGCGCCAAGCCCAAAGGACATGCCTCCTTCGTAAATGAGGCATTTAAATGTACATTCGCTAGTGATGCTAGGGAGGAATTTGGATTGCTAGTTATGCTAACCAAGGGTATTTTGCGGCGTTTTATTATTGGAGCGAGCATTAAAAGCTCATCGCCCTCGCCAGAATTTGATATGGCTAAAAGTACATCATCCGTTTGCAGTCCTCCGACATCTCCGTGGGTCGCTTCTGCCGCATGCAGGAAAAATGATGGAGTTCCGGTACTCGATAAAGTTGCGGAAATTTTTTTCGCAACTATTCCTGATTTTCCAATCCCCGTTACTACAACTTTTCCCGTACAGCGAAAGAGCAAGTCGACGGCCTCGACAAACCTATGGTTTATCGTGTGGATCAGATTCTTTACAGCCTCGGACTCTATGATAAGAACTGATATTGCAAGATTCGTTATTTGTTGTTCCGAGCTTTTGCCTATTAATTTCGCCATGATAATCAGTTATGGTTTAAGGTAGGGTGAATTTGCCTTAATTTCAGCTTTAATGCCCTTTGTTGTTCGAAGGTAAGGGCGATTTGTTTTTAACTTTTTAGGTAGGGCATCAATAGCCTTTTTCGCAGCATCCAAGGTTTTGAAATTACCATAAAGTATAGAGATATACGGTTTGTTTTGAGCTAAAGTCCGGAATGCAAATATTTGATCAATATTTATGAGAGTCGATATCTCTATCATTTGTCGCCTAAGCACTGACATGTCCGCACCACCGAGAAGTTGAACGGAAAATTCTGAGCCATCTGCTTTCCCTAAAAAATTCAAAGTTTGCAGTAATCGGTCATCTAGCAGGGAGTTCCCTTCGGTTTTTTTGTCCATCTGGTCGGTGATTATACTTTTTCCCAATTCATTTGCATCTTGCAGCGGAAGAGCAGTTTTTTCCTTATCTGCGATAGCTAACGAAACAACCGTTTCTATATTATTGTCTATTTCTAAATACTGTCTCTGATTTATGTCGTCGCTGATATTGCTGATTAAGGCATATATTGCTACTCCAAAAAAGACAAATCCTGTTGCTGAAATTGCCAAATAACTTTTCTGTTCCATTTGCATCGTTTTCTGATTACCAGAAAAAAACTCGTATAATAGATTTGAATGGTCAAAATTTCCGACATTATTTACATGGTCGTTAGTTACAATTTTTTCCTTTTTGATGAAAGCACTTTCTAGAGATCTTTGGCATAGATGATCGAGCATTTGTGGAGAGCCGTTTGAGAGAGATACGATTTTTTCAATAGCCTGGTTTTTAAAAATCTTAAGGTTTTCGCCACCCGCCAATTCTATTTTATGCCGTATATAATTCATTGATTCGTTTTGTTCTAACTCTTCCAAGTGAAATTTGTAAGTCGCTAGATCAGGGGGCATATTTACTCGATTTAAAATCGAATCTTTCCCAATTAAAATAATTTTTAGAGTCCCATTTAATTTTTTACAAATCCCTATAAATATTGAGATTTGCTGCCAAATTTTGTCTGATTCGTCTTCAAAGCCCTCAAGCATCAAAATCACATCCCGAGATTTTTGTGTTAATTCAACTTTTTCGTTTTGCAGTTCATCTAAAGATGCAATTAAGCTATTTTTTTGTGAGTTTCCACCCAAGCTGTCCACAAGTCTTGAAGTTTCGGTTCTCCAAGATTCCAAGGACTCTTTCGCGTGAAAGATATTCAAGCTGGTCCCTATTCTTAGTTTTAAGCTCCTGATTAAGGTGGATTTTCCAGAACCTGGATTTCCTAGAAGAAAAATGCATTCTACTTGATTAAGGCCGAAGAGAATACTCTCGAGGATTTCTCGTCTATTACCCCCTTCAAAAAAATGCTCCGGATTTTCTGGTGGCTCGAAGGGCGGCTTTAAAAGACCAAAAAAGCCGTAATGCATGATAAATTACCTCAAGTTTGTAAAAAATTAAATTTGGTTGTTATTCTTATTTTAATATGTTTGTGCTGGTTATATTGATATTATAGCTATAAAAATGCAATAGCCCCCACACTGTTTGGGATTACCTTGTCAATTTTGAATTATTAACTTTAAATTATGGGCAATTACGGTTAAACCATGAATCCGATATCCGAAAAAAAAAGCCATTCCCTTGTAGATTTCAATTCAGTTGGTTTTTCCTACGGTAAAATGGAGATTCTCAAGGATATAAACGTTAGTTTACCGAGGGGAAAAATTACGGCTATTTTTGGAGGAAGTGGTACAGGTAAAACTACTTTTTTGAGATTGATGGGAGGGCAATTGCGCCCATCGCAAGGAGCCGTTAATTTCGATGGAATCCCAATTAATAAAATGTCGTATCGAGAGTTGTATGCCGCTCGCAGAAGAATGGGAATGCTATTTCAGTTTGGAGCGCTTTTCACGGACCTAACAGTTTTTGAAAACGTAGCTTTCCCATTACGTGAGCATACCAATCTTTCAGCTAAATTATTACGTGATTTAGTTGTGATGAAATTGCACGCTGTTGGGCTCAGAGGCGCTAAAAATTTAAATACATCTGAATTATCTGGTGGAATGGCTAGAAGAGTTGCTTTGGCCCGCGCGATAGCGCTAGACCCTGAATTGATTATGTATGACGAGCCTTTTACCGGACTTGATCCCATAGCAACCGCGGTTATAGCTAACTTAATTCGTAAATTGAATAATGCTTTAGGTATTACCTCGGTTTTAGTGACGCACGATGTTGAAGTATCCTTGCAAATAGTGGATTACTGTGTGGTACTAGCTTCTGGTGAAGTGGTAGGACAGGGAACTCCGCAGGAAATTAGGCAATCCGATAACCCGTTAATTAAACAATTTATAAATGGTCAAATTGATGGGCCAGTGCCCTTACACTATCCTGCTCCTGACTATACTCGGGATTTAGGAGTTTCCAGTGAGAAATAACACATTATTCAGAGGTATGATTCTGGTCGGTAAATTAACTATCGATGGTGTGTGGAAAATAGGTTCCGCCAGCAGATTTATGTTCTACGTAATTTGCCGGTCCGGTATGACGGTAAGGAGACCTCGGTTACTTCTGGACGAAATCTATTTTGCGGGAGCACTTTCACTGATTATTATAATAGTTTCCGGGCTTTTTGTTGGATTGGTACTGGGGCTTCAAGGCTATGAGACTTTGAAACGTTACGGTTCAGCTGAGGCGGTAGGAACCTTGGTAGCTTTATCATTGGTTAGGGAGTTAGGACCGGTAGTGGCAGCCCTGTTATTCGCCTCAAGGGCGGGTTCAGCGATGACTGCAAAAATAGGGATTATGAAGTCTACGGAACAACTTTCGGCTATGGAGATGATGGCGGTAGACCCTTATTCGAGAGTTGTAACGCCTATGTTTTGGGGTGGTTTTTTTTCAATGCCTCTCCTGGCGGCGATCTTCAGTGCCATGGGGATTTTTGGGGGTTACTTGATAACGGTAGTGGTCATAGGTGTTGATGGTGGTGCGTTTTGGTCCCAAATGCAGGCGAGTGTAGATTTCCAAGGAGATATTTTGAATGGGATTTATAAGAGTGTTGTATTTGGATTTGCTGTTAATGCAATAGCTCTATTCGAAGGGTTTGATTGTTTGCCCACTGCAGAGGGCGTATCTAGAGCCGTAACCAGAACAGTTGTAACATCGGCTCTTGCGGTATTAGCTTTAGATTTTGTCTTAACGGCATTTATGTTTACGGGGGCGTGAGATATGCAAAGAGGTACAGTTGATATTTGGGTTGGCATTTTTGTAACTGTAGGGTTTCTTGGTTTATTATTTTTGGCTTTAAAAGTTGGAAGTGCAAACAATTTCAGCGTGTCTGACGGATACGTCGTTAGCGCCGAATTCGACAATATTGGTGGCCTCAAAGTTAAAGCCCCGGTGAAGAGTGCCGGTGTAGTTGTCGGTAGGGTAGACAGAATAGTTTTTAACAACAGTACCCTTAGGGCAACTGTCACTATCCGGCTTGGTAGGCAATTTGAATTTCCCAAAGACAGTTCTGTTTCAATTCTAACTGCGGGACTGCTGGGAGAACAATATATAGGTTTGGACGGGGGTGGTGACATTGATCTTTTGGTTAATGGGGATAAAATTTTACTGACTCAGTCAGCAATGGTATTGGAAAAAGTAATCGGACAATTTCTATTTAACAAGGCATCAGAAAGTGGTAAAAAAAATTAGTTGCAATGAAAATTATCAAGGAGTAGGAAATGAAACAATTGGCAATAGCGGTATTTTTTAACTTTTTTTTACACGGTTTTTATATTGGGAGCGTTCAAGCCCAACAAGATCCAGATACTCTCGTTAAGCAAACGGTAGAAGATATATTGCAAACAGTGCAAAACGATCCTGCAGTTAAGGCAGGCGAAATCGGACGAATTAAAGAAATTATGGAAGAAAAAGTCGCCCCACACATTGATTTTACTAGGATGACGAGACTTGCCGTAGGAAGGAGCTGGCGAGACGCCTCCCGCGAGCAAAAAAAAGCTCTTGTAAATGAGTTTCATGAAATGCTTATGCGTTCCTACGCAGCTGCCTTCAAAATGTATAATGGGATAGTAATTGAGACAAGACCTTTGCCACGTGTCAAAGCCGAAGATAAGCAAGTTTCCGTCAACACAATCGTTAAATTACCCGGAGGAGCCCCACCGCTGAGTGTAGACTATGATCTGCTCAGGACAGGAGACACTTGGAAGGTTTATGATGTGAGAGTGGACGGTGCAAGTCTAGTGATTAACTATCGCACTGTATTTATGCAAGAGATTCAAAAAGGTGGGATCGAAGGGCTGTTAAAAGCCTTATCCGCTAAAAACTCGACTGATTCCGCCGCTCGGTGAATATTTAAAATGCTTAATGAAAACGAATCTTGTATAGAAGTAAACAGTACATTAACCGAAGCCAACGCTGAGGAGATACTGAGTGAGGGAGTGATAGTCTTAAGTAATTCTACAGCAGATTCTGTTACCGCTGATTTCTCGGCTACCAGAAACATTGACTCGTCGTTGATAGCAGTTATGCTTGAATGGCAAAGAGTTGCGATAAAAATGGAGAAGCGCTTAGTTTTCGTGGGAGTTAGTAAATCAATCGAGAGTTTAATAGCGGTATACGGACTTTCTGAAATAATCCAGCTTGATTTTGAGCAAATTCCTTAAAAATAGCGTTAAAGAAAAAGTTAATGATTCCGGCGTTAGAAATTAAAGGTATCAATAAGAGTTTCGGCCCTATGCGAGCGTTGTCAGATATAAATTTGACTGTGGATCAAGGGGAGTTTTTTGCGCTATTGGGACCCAATGGTGCTGGTAAGACAACCCTGATTAGCATTCTTGCAGGTCTCTGTGTAGCAGATTCCGGTTTAGCAAAAATCATGGGTAAAAATGTGGTGGTTGATTACCAATCAGCTCGTATGAATCTCGGGGTAGTACCTCAAGAATTAGTTTATGATCCATTTTTTACAGTCAGGGAAATTCTTAAAATCCAATCCGGTTATTTTGGGAACCGTGGCAACACTGAATGGATAGAAGAGGTAACTAATAGTCTAGGGCTTCTTGATAAAATGGATCAAAATATGCGAACTTTGTCGGGTGGTATGAAAAGACGAGTTCTTGTAGCTCAAGCCCTAGTGCACAAACCGCCGGTGATTATTTTGGATGAACCAACCGCGGGTGTCGACGTCGAGCTACGCAAGAGTTTGTGGAAGTTTATGAAAAATTTAAATTCGCAAGGTCATACGATTGTACTGACAACGCATTATTTAGAGGAAGCTGAAACCCTGTGTAAAAGAGTGGGGATGCTAAAACAAGGACGGTTAGCTCTTCTTGATACCACTCAAAATTTGCTAAAGCGTTTCTCTGGTATTAGTTTGTCTGTAAAAACGACATCCTCCGCAATGCCGAAAAGTCTAGATCATTATTCAATGGACTTCTTATCTGATGGGGAATGGGTGTTCAGGCTAAGCGATTATTCTGAAGTAGAGGGTATCTTAGAGGAATTACGAAAGGCGAACTTGCCTGTGAAGTCATTAAGTCTTCGAGAAGCTGATTTAGAAGATGTGTTTTTTTCGGTAATAAAGGATAACTAGATCAATGGTTGGTTTTTCCACTCTGTTGTACAAAGAGCTGCTGCGGTTTTGGCGCGTGGTGTTTCAAACTGTGGCTGCTCCAATACTTACTGCATTGCTTTATCTTCTGATCTTTTCTCACGTGCTCCAAGACCGAGTGACCGTTTATAATGGTATCAGCTATACGGCTTTTTTGGTCCCAGGATTAGCAATGATGTCGGTTTTGCAAAATGCTTTTTCCAATGGGTCTTCTAGTATTATTCAGTCAAAAGTTACGGGAAATATAGTTTTTTTATTGCTAGCTCCGCTATCCCATTTTCAATTTTTTTTGGCCTATGTACTAGCTTCGACAATCAGAGGGGTCTCAGTGGGTATTGGGGTGATTTTGGCTTCCACGGTTTTTGTGTCTATCAGTATGGAGAGTCCAATATGGATTGTAGTGTTTTCTGTTTTAGGGGCGGGTATACTGGCATGCTTAGGATTGATAGCGGGAATTTGGGCAGATAAATTTGACCAAGTTGCAGTTTTTCAAAATTTTATAATTATGCCAATGACTTTTCTTTCCGGTGTTTTTTATTCTATTCATTCGCTGCCGGATTTTTGGCAACAAGTATCTCGTAGCAATCCGTTTTTTTATATGATTGATGGTTTTCGCTACGGGTTTTTTGGAGAATCGGATGTGTCGCCACTCATATCTTTTTTAGTTGTAGGTTCGGTATTCCTAGCATTGTCATTTGTAACTTTTAATATTATCAAAAGTGGCTATAAGCTGCGAAATTAATTAAGGAAAATTATGCTTACACCAGAAACCGTAAGGTCGTACATTGAGGAAAGTCTCTTATGTGAACATGTTGAAGTTCGCGGAGACGGTCAACATTTTGAGGCAATAATTGTTAGTGAGTTGTTTGAGGGGAAATCCGTGCTCAAACAACACCAAGTTGTCTACGACGCATTAGGAGATAGAATGAAAAGTGAAATACATGCATTATCAATGCGAACTATGACCCCAGATAAGTGGAAATCCACTTAAGGTAGATAAATTGGATAAGTTGGTACTAACAGGTTGCAAAAAACTTAAAGGCACGGTGAAGATTTCTGGTTCGAAAAATGCCACATTACCGATGATGTGTGCCTGTTTGTTAAGCGAAGACCCAGTCGGTCTGAAAAATGTCCCGCACCTGCGAGACGTTACAACGATGCTTACGCTATTGGGGCAGATAGGAGTTGAGGTATTGTTGGATGATCAATCTTTCGTTGTTCTCAACTCTAAAAATGTAAAAACCTTAGTTGCTCCGTACGACCTTGTTAGGACTATGCGAGCGTCAATTCTAGTTTTAGGGCCCATGCTAGCTCGTTTTGGTGAGGCTAAAGTGTCATTGCCCGGAGGCTGTGCTATTGGTCAGAGACCGGTTGATCAGCACATCAAAGGACTTACGGCAATGGGAGCCGAAATTCTTATAGAAAATGGTTACATTCAAGCCAAGGCAAAAAAATTAACCGGCGCAAAAATAGTCATGGATCTAGTTAGTGTCACAGGTACTGAAAACCTTATGATGGCTGCAGTTCTAGCAAAAGGTGAGACTACGATTCATAACGCAGCGCAAGAGCCTGAGGTTCTGGATTTAGCAAATCTACTAATTAAAATGGGTGGTAAAATTGAGGGTGCCGGTACTAACAAAATAACGATCAACGGTGTAAAGAAACTACAAGGCACTGATTACCGGGTCATGTCAGACAGGATTGAAACGGGGACGTTTTTGGTCGCTGCTGCTATGACTCGAGGAGAAGTTAATTTACTGAATGCAGAACCTAAAATGTCGAACGTGATAATCAATAAGCTGCAAGAAGCAGGATCGGAGATAAACTTTAAACGTGGAGTAGTATCATTGAAACAGAGAAAGAGAATTACTGCTGTTAGCTTTTCTACAGCTCCTTTCCCAAATTTTCCAACAGATATGCAGGCACAATTTATGGCTATGAATACCATTGCAAAAGGACGGGCTAAGGTTGAGGAGAGAATATTTGAGAATCGTTTTATGCACGTTCAAGAACTCCGTAGGCTCGGGGCTAATATCTCAGTATCAGGGAGCATTGCCTTGGTGGAAGGGGTAGACAGACTGGAGGGCGCAAAAGTAATGGCCACTGATCTTCGTGCCTCGGCTAGTTTGGTTTTGGCAGGACTTGTTGCCGAAGGAGAAACCGTTATCGATAGAATCTATCACCTAGATAGGGGTTATGAGCGAATCGAGGAAAAACTCGCTAACTTAGGGGCTACCATAAAGCGTTTAAATTAGCAGAAGCTTTAATTTTAGGAGATGGATTTGGCAAATGAAATGCGAGGCTTAACTTTGGCCCTTTCTAAGGGACGAATTTTTGATGACACTTTTCCTATTCTCACGAAATTAGGCATGGAACCTTTAGGCAGTCCTGAGGCTTCGAGAAAATTAGTGATTCAAACAAAACAAAGTGGAACAAGAATAGTGTTAATCAGAGCCTCTGATGTGCCGACTTATGTTAGGCATGGGGCAGCAGACTTTGGAATAGCGGGAAAAGACGTTTTGGTTGAGCAAGGTGCTGAAGGATTATATCAACCCGTAGACTTGGGGATAGCGAAGTGTCGGATGGTTGTGGCGGCACGAGCCGACTTTGATTATCTTGGTTCGGTCCAACATGGAGGTAGGATTACGGTGGCAACTAAATATCCCAATATTGCTCGTAACCATTTTTCCGCCAAGGGTGTGCAAGTTAACATTATAAAACTTTACGGCTCCATGGAGTTAGCCCCCATAGTGGGGTTGTCGGATGTAATAGTTGATTTGGTATCCACGGGAGCTACTTTGAAGGCTAACAACTTGCTTGAAGTGGAAGATATTATGCCTATCAGTGCCCGAATGGTGGTTAATAGGACGGCTTTGACTACCAAAGGATATTTGCTAGAACCAGTTCTCAGGAAATTAGAGATAATTACAAATAGTATTTCTTTATGAATATAAAACGATTAGATTCTCAGGATTCAGATTTTAAGAAAAAATTAACCGAACTGTTGACGGTTGAAGAGTCACGTGATCTGAAATTGCAAAAGTCAGTCGCAACGATAATAAAGAATATAAAAACCTTAGGAGATGTTGCGCTAGTTAGTTATACCAGAGAGTTAGACGGTAATGAGGTCAATAGTGTGGAACAATTAGAGCTAGGAAAGGATATACTAAAAGATTCTTGGGACGCTCTCACAAACGAGCAAAAATACTCCTTGGAGAAAGCCAAGGAAAGAATAAAGGTGTTTCACAGAAAACAATTAGCCTCCTCTTGGAGTTATGAGGAACCCAATGGAACAATTTTGGGACAAAGGGTAACACCAATAGAAAAAGTAGGGTTGTATGTGCCAGGAGGTAAAGCAGCTTACCCTTCCTCGGTTTTGATGAATGCGATTCCAGCAAAAGTTGCGGGAGTGCAAGACTTGATAATGGTGGTTCCTACGCCGAGAGGCGTTCGTAATGATTTGGTCCTTGCGGCGGCGCACATCAGTGGTGTGGATCGAGTTTTTACAATTGGTGGGGCCCAAGCAGTGTCAGCTTTAACGTTTGGATCAACGCGGGTGCCTAAAGTAGATAAGATCGTAGGTCCCGGGAACGCGTTTGTAGCTGAAGCGAAAAGGCAGGTTTTTGGACACGTAGGTATCGATATGATTGCTGGTCCGTCGGAAATTTTAGTCTTGGCTGATGGACGAGCAAATCCGGCTTGGGTTGCAATGGATCTCTTTTCCCAGGCAGAGCATGACGAGATGGCTCAGGCCTTATTATTGAGTTGGGATGATGATTTTATCCACCTAGTGGAACAAAATATGGTGCGCTTCCTGAGTAAAATGCCGCGGTCAGACATAATATTGCAATCTTTTAAAAATAGGAGTGCACTCATTAAAGTTAAAGATATTCAGGAGGCGACACAAATAACTAATGAAATTGCGCCTGAACATCTTGAACTTGCAGTAGAACAACCAAGAGCGTTGGCGGAAAAAATATTTAATGCAGGTGCTATATTTATTGGAAAATATTCGAGTGAGGCTTTTGGGGACTATTGTGCTGGGCCAAACCATGTGCTGCCTACTCAAGGCACGGCAAGGTTTTCGTCTCCTTTGGGTGTTTATGATTTTCAAAAGCGGACTAGTTTAATTGAAATCTCTAAAGAGGGGGCGTCAGAGCTTGGATCAATAGCGGGTGAGCTGGCTCGAGGAGAAGGGCTTTACGCGCACGCCCAATCTGCATTGATGCGAGCTAAAGATTGATGAATCAGTATTGGAGTCAGGGGTTGGGAAAATTAACGCCTTATGTGCCCGGAGAGTATCCCTCTTCTGCTGGTATTATCAAATTAAATACAAATGAAAATCCCTTCGGACCAAGTAAATTGGCGCTTGACGCAATCAAGAAATTGCTTGGTACCAACCTGCGGCTGTACCCAGACTCCGGAAACTCTACGTTAAGAAAGATAATTTCCGATTACCATGGAATTAGCGAGAAAAACGTATTTGTTGGAAACGGTTCGGATGAAGTGTTAGCCCATATATTTAGGGGGCTTTTCAAACAAGGAAAACCATTAATTTTTCCTGACATCACTTATAGTTTCTACCCAAGTTTTTGCAATTTATTTGGCATTACTTTTGAGGCGATTCCGCTTACCAAAAATTACGAGATTGATTTGCAGGATTATGGGATACCCAATGGAGGAGTGATATTCCCGAATCCCAATGCCCCCACTGGAATCTTTGTAAATATTGACAAGGTTGTGAGGTTTTTAGATTCAAATACACAATCGGTAGTGGTCATCGATGAGGCTTACGTAGATTTCGGGGGTACAAGTGTCATTTCCCTCATAAAAAGTTATAAAAATTTAATTGTAACAAGAACGTTATCTAAATCCCACTCGCTGGCTGGGCTCAGGGTAGGTTATGCGGTTGGAAATTCGAACTTAATTGAAGCCCTTGATATCGTAAAAAATAGTTTCAACTCATATCCTGTCGACTTACTTGCTGAGGCGGGTGCGGTTGCTGCTATTTCAGATCGAAGTCATCTAAAAAACAATTGTGCGAAAATTATTGAAAACAGGTCTTATTTAACTAAGGAGCTTCGTCAGATGGGGTTTCATATCCTACCCTCTATGGCTAATTTTTTGTGTGCATGCTTGGATGGAGTTGAAGGGAAGTGGATTGCAGATCAATTAAAAATAAGAGGGATATTAATTAGGCACTTTCAAAAACCCGATCGATTGGGTAAATTCGTACGCATAACAGTCGGTACCAAGAAGGACTGTGAAAGTTTGATTGTTAATTTAAATGAGCTATTTGGTGAGTAAAAGATTACTATCTAGATTGATACTTTTCGTGAACGCATATGAGAAAAATTGAAAAATCAAGGAATACGTTAGAAACTCAAATCAGGGTTTTCGTTAATGTTGACGGCAGTGGGGTTTCAAACATTAATACTGGCATAGGTTTTTTTGACCATATGCTGGACCAAATATCTAGACATGGTTTGATCGATTTAGATATAGAAGCAAAGGGCGACCTAAGCGTTGATGCGCATCATACGGTGGAGGATGTTGGAATCACTTTAGGACAGGCGATTAATGAACTTTTAGGGGACAAACGCGGGCTGAAGAGGTATGCGCACGTATACGTTCCCCTAGATGAAGCTTTATCACGAGTGGTAGTGGATCTCTCGGGACGCCCTGGACTTGTCTACAACGTTAACTACACCAGAGCTCTAATAGGCAATTTTGATTGCGATCTTATCTATGAATTCTTTCAAGGTTTTGTAAATCACGCGAACATTACACTCCACATTGATAACCTCAAAGGTAGGAATGCCCATCACCAAGCTGAAACCATATTTAAGGGGTTTGGACGTGCACTTAGGGCTGCGCTTGAATTTGACGACAGAATAGGAACCGCTATTGCTTCAACTAAAGGTAGTCTTTAAGTTTTGATGGGTAGATTATGGGACTGATAGTCGTTGTCGATTACGGAATGGGTAATATACGCTCGGTAGCGAAAGCAATTGCGAGCGTATCGAAAAAAGAGAACGTTATTGTATCTGATGATCCACTTAAAATTGCTTCCGCTGATCGCGTGGTGTTTCCGGGGCAAGGAGGAATGTCAGATTGTTTAAGAGAACTAGATTCCCGTGGTCTTCGAGACGCAGTAATTCAAGCAGCACAAACTAAGCCATTTTTAGGGGTGTGCATAGGGCTGCAAATGTTGTTTGATTTTTCTGAGGAAAGCGGAGGTCCATGCCTCGAGGTTTTTCGTGGCAGGGTGGCAAGATTTATAGACGGAGCTGTTAGTGAGGGACGGAAACTAAAGGTTCCACATATGGGATGGAATAATGTTCAGCAAGTTGTTTATCATCCACTTTGGCGAGGTATTCCTGACAACAGTCGATTTTATTTTGTTCATAGCTATTTTGTGAAGGCGGAAGATGAAACAATTGTATTTGGCATATCAAAATTTCCTGACAAATTTCATTGTGCTTTGGGCAAGAAAAATATTTTTGCCGTTCAATTCCATCCTGAAAAAAGTCAATCGGTTGGCCTAAAATTATTATCTAATTTTGTGCAATGGGATGGTGAGGTGTAGTCTTCCTCTCCTTCGAGTAATAAATCTAATGGTTAAGTTCGAAGTTAAAAATTAAAGGTTACAAATAGGATGTTAATAATCCCTGCTATAGATTTAAAAGAAGGGCAATGTGTTCGTCTTCGCCAAGGAATAATGAACGACGCCACAATATTTTCTGATGATCCTGCAAAAATGGCAAGACAGTGGGTAGTCCAGGGTGCTCGGCGTCTTCATTTAGTTGATTTAGACGGCGCTGTAGAGGGAAAACCGGTCAATAGTTCGGCAATAGAATCCATATTGGCTGAAGTTGGAGGTAAAGTGGAGCTTCAATTAGGAGGCGGAATTCGTGATTTAGAAACTCTAGAACATTATTTTAGTAAGGGAGTGTCGTATATTATTTTGGGGACAGCTGCGGTGAAGGACCCCTTGTTCGTTAAGAAGTCTTGTCAACTGTTTGGAGGGCGAATCTTAGTAGGTATTGATGCAAAGGATGGGAGAGTCTCTGTAGAAGGTTGGGCCAAGCAAACTTCTCAAACGGTTTTGGACTTAGCGAAACAGTACGAAGACTTTGGTGTTGAGGCAATCATTTACACTGATATTAATCGAGATGGAATGGGTTCGGGTATTAATGTGCCATCAACAAAGTTGTTGGCGCAATCTATCAATTTACCTGTTATTGCAAGCGGAGGTCTTAGCAGTCTTGATGATGTGCGGATGTTGAGAAAATGTGAAAAAGAAGGAGTTTTTGGGGCTATTACCGGCAGGGCTCTTTATGAAGGCACCTTAAATCTAAGGGAGGCTCAAGAATTGTCTGATCAATTGTCAAAGGCTCAGGAATGGGATTAGCCACTAGGATTATTCCATGCCTTGACGTTAATCAGGGTAGGGTTGTGAAGGGAGTGAATTTTGTTAATCTTAGAGATGCAGGGGATCCAGTAGAGACAGCTAAAGAATATGGAGACCAAGGAGCGGACGAATTATGTTTCCTTGATATAACTGCTAGCAGTGACGATAGAGATATTATATTGGATGTGATCGAACGAGTGGCCGAGCAGGTTTTTATACCACTTACGGTGGGGGGAGGCGTCAGAAAAGTGGAGGATATTAGACGTCTTTTAAATGCCGGAGCTGATAAGGTAAGTATCAATACGGCGGCAATTGGTAACCCTGATTTAGTGGCTGCGGCGTCGTCAAGGTTCGGATCCCAATGTATCGTAGTGGCAATTGACGCCCGAAAGGGAGGGACGGACGGCCTTTGGCAGGTTTTCAGTCACGGTGGCAGAAAAGCCACTGGTATCGATGCAATTAATTGGGGACAAACTATGCAGGAGGTTGGTGCGGGTGAGATTCTTTTAACAAGTATGGATCGAGATGGCACCAAGATTGGTTTTGATTTGGCCTTGACCTCAAAAATGTCTCAAAAGTTAAATATTCCAATTATTGCAAGTGGCGGGGTAGGCAGTGTGCAAGATTTTATAGATGGAGTTAAAATCGGAAAGGCTGATGGATTACTTGCGGCAAGTGTTTTTCATTATGGAGAAATTAAAATTGCGGAAGTAAAGAGGTCATTGTTTGCTAGTGGGATTGAGGTTAGGCTATGAATGAGAAAAATTTTAAAAAAGAGGATAGGTCCTGAAAATTTACTGACACTGCTTCCTGTAGGTGTTGTAAACTTCGGTTAAAAGGCATCTAAAGTGGAATCTAACCTTATTTTGTTTGTGGGTTGTTCAATAACTTATGGAAATTGAAGTAAATTTAAATTATGGATACTCGATCGATTCTTGATTCCCTTGATAAGACGATAGAATCCCGGAAAAATGGGGATTCGTCGCAATCATACGTTGCAGATCTTTTTTCTAAAGGACCTAATCAAATTTTGAGAAAAGTTATTGAAGAGGCAGGTGAGGTGGTCTTGGCCTCAAAAGACGGCAATAAAAAAGAGATCATTAAGGAAACAGCTGACCTTTGGTTCCATTCAATAGTTTTGTTGGTTTCTTACGGTATCAAGACCGAAGAGGTCTTAGATGAATTACAGAGAAGAGAAGGTGTTTCAGGAATTTCAGAAAAACGAAATAGAATTAACCCTTGAGTTGAAAAAGATTCTTTGAATTTGTTGCGTTTTGGAGTACTTTTGTCCAACAGTGAATGGGATTTATAACTTTAATTAATAGATTTATCGGAGTTTTATAATGGGTACTTTCAGTATTTGGCATTGGTTGATTGTTTTGGTAGTGGTTGTGCTTATTTTTGGCACGAAAAAACTAGGAAGTCTCGGTGGGGATTTGGGTAAAGCGGTACGTGGGTTTAAAGAAGGTGTTAAGCCCGAAGATTCCCCGGTGACTGAAAAGGCTGAGATCGAGATTGATAAAGACGGTAAAGAGATTATCGATGGTGAAATCAAAGAAAAAAACCACAGCTAACCGTTTGATAATTTCGGGTATTACCTATGTTTGATTTTGGCTTCACGGAAGTTCTTGTGGCAGCGGTAATTGGTTTGATCGTAGTAGGACCCGAGCGATTGCCGAAGGTGGCTCGTACGCTTGGACTTTGGTTTGGAAAGATGCAAAGGTACGTGGCTGATCTCAAGGACGACATCAATAGACATGCAGAGATCGAAGAGTTTAATCAAATTAAGGCGTCTGTGGAAGATACTGCCAGAGATATAGAAGATAGTGTTTCCACTAACGTTAATTTTATTCAAGATCAAGTTAAACAGGTTGGCCAGGCAACATCAGCCGACAAAAAAGTAACAAAAAAAGAAGAGAGTAAAAAGTCGTCTGATACGCCGGAGGACCTAGCAGCAGCTCCAGGTAATAAACCTGCCAAGGCTGAAAAATTTAGCCAAAATGATGACCCTGTTCCAGGGGGCAAAGTCACCCCTGATAATCATAGTCATAAGAAGCCAACTGAGGATTAACCGCTGTAACCTATCAATCAATCAACAGTTTGTTTAACTGGTAAATATTATGACTGACTCAGAATCAGATTCAATTTTGTCTCATTTAATCGAGCTTCGGGACCGTTTGCTGAGGTGTGTTTTAGCTTTCTTGGTCGTGTTTGTGTGTTTTTTCCCCTGGGCGAGAGATATATATACGGTTTTGGCAGAACCACTACTTTCCGCTCTTCCCGTGGGCGGACAAATGATTGCCACCGAAGTTGTATCTCCTTTTTTTGTCCCCGTAAAAGTCACAATGCTGGCAGCTTTAGTTCTAGTGTTACCGTACCTACTATATCAATTCTGGGCTTTCGTGGCTCCAGGCCTTTACATAAAAGAAAAGAATCTCGTTTTACCACTTATTGTTACCAGTACGTTACTTTTTTTGGTTGGAATGGCGTTTGCTTTTTATGTGGTTTTTCCGGTGGTATTTCATTTTATTACAAGTATTGCACCCGATGGGGTTGCCGTTATGACAGATATCCAGAAATATCTAGATTTTGTAATTACTTTATTTATTGCCTTTGGATTAACCTTCGAGGTTCCCATCGCGGTTGTAATTTTGTCGCGAGCTGGAGTGGTTACCGTGCAGAAATTAAAAGACGGTAGACCTTACGTTATAGTTGGCGCATTTGTGATTGGGGCAATATTCACGCCCCCAGATGTTATTTCTCAAATTCTTTTAGCTATCCCTCTTTGGTTGTTGTACGAGTCCGGTATTCTTGTTGCTAACTACCTTGGTAATCCTAAAGATGATGAAACCACTGATCAGTATTAGTTTGTGGGTTGTGGTCTCGTGCCCACCACAATATTAACTTCAACTTTTGCTCCATTTCTAAGTAGTCCTGCAGACGCTTTGTCTCCTGGTTTTAGGTTCGCGATTAAATTGAGCATTTGATTTGAATTTTCCACGATTTGTCGGTTGATAGATACGAGTATGTCCCCCCTTTTTATCCCGGAGTTAAATGCCGGACTATTACGAATAACGCCTGCAATAAGCGTACCTTGAGTAGTCGCTAGGTTAAATGATTCAGCTAGCTCTTTTGACAAGTCCTGAACTTGAACGCCAATCCAACCCCGAGTGACAAAGCCAGTTTTAACAATTTGTTCAAGGGTGCGTAAAGCCAAATCAGAGGGAATAGCAAATCCGATACCCAGCGAACCTCCCGACCTAGAGTAAATAGCACTGTTTATTCCTATCAGGTTACCGTCTTGGTCGACTAGCGCGCCTCCGGAGTTTCCCGGGTTGATTGCGGCATCGGTTTGGATGAAGTTTTCAAACGTACTTAAACCTAACTGAGTTCGTTCTAAGGCGCTGATTATTCCCATCGTCACGGTTTGTCCAACCCCGAAAGGGTTACCTATCGCTAAAACCAAATCACCGACACCGACACCACCAATTTCAGAGGACGGGTTCCTAACCACAATACTTGGAAGATTTTCGAGGGTAACTTTTAGAACTGCGAGATCAGTTTCCGGGTCGGTTCCGACCACAGTCGCAACTGTTTTTCTACCATCGGACAAAGCAACTTCAATTGCATCAGCTGATTCAATAACATGATGGTTGGTTAGAATGTAGCCTTCTTTACTAACTATTACACCTGAACCTAGACTTGAGTTTTGTCTTTTTCTCTCTTCCAGTTGATCCCCAAAAAAGTGTCTTAAGATTGGGTCATCCAAAAATGGATGCTCTTGTAATCTTACTTGTTTGGTGGTGAAGATATTTACAACGGCCGGCATAGCTATTTTGGCTGCCGCCCTCAGTCCTCCTAAAGAATCCGATGACACGTGCTCATATTTGTTACCTTCAGTTATTGTTACTATTGAGGTTGAGTTGTTTCTATATGGCAACAAATCAGGACGCAGCGTTGTCACCACAAACAACATCGCCAATGTAACAGTTACAATTTGGCAAAACAGAAACCATATTTTACGCATCAATTTACCACCTCATAATGCATGCATCATACAAAGCATGAGTTAAAAATGAATTCAGTTGATTACAAAGCTTACTATTATAGGTGGTTATTACTTAGAAGGTCTATAATGGCTATTTGTTTGGGTTATTTATTAAAGTTTAGAATTGACAAGTGCTCATTTTTTCAACTACACTGCTCGGCTAATTAGTAACCTTGGTGTTTATTACAGTGAAGACATTTGTTGCGAAACCTAGTGAGATTACCCACGATTGGTACATTCTAGACGCTGAAGAAAAAGTTCTGGGAAGAGTCGCGGCGGCGGTAGCGCACAGGCTGAGGGGTAAACACAAAGCGATTTATACTCCACATGTCGACACGGGAGATTTTATCGTTGTGGTAAACGCAGCGAAAATCAAAGTCACAGGGAAAAAGGCTAGCGACAAGGTTTATCACAGGCATACTGGTTTCCCAGGAGGTATAAAAAGCATTAATTTTTCTGACCTTCAACAACGAATTCCAGGACAAGCAATTTATTTGGCCGTGAAAGGAATGCTTCCAAAAGGACCACTTGGACGGGCAATGTTGAAAAAGTTAAAAATATACGCAGGTTCTGACCATCCTCACAAGGCTCAGATGCCTACAGAACTTACACTGGAGACAGTTTAGATGGAAGGTAAACACAGCAATTATGGTACCGGCAGGCGAAAAAGCTCCGTCGCGAGAGTATATCTTAGCAAAGGAACGGGGAAAATCACCGTTAACGGAAAACTTGTAGACGATTTTTTCTCCAGAGAAACTGGAAGAATGTTAGTCAGGCAACCTCTTGAGCTTACAGACAACGTCGTTTCTTTTGATATATCTGTAACGGTCAGTGGTGGCGGAGAATCAGGGCAGGCTGGAGCGATCAGGCATGGTATAACTCGGGCATTGGTGGATTACGATAGTACTTTGAAGCCGGTACTCAGAAAAGCGGGTCTTGTAACTAGAGATGCTCGAGAGGTTGAGCGAAAAAAAGTCGGTTTAAAGAAAGCCCGTCGCAAGCCTCAGTTCTCAAAAAGATAAAAATAGGTATCAGTCTGATTTCTCGCTTACAATAACCCCAAGAGAACGATTATTTCGTCACTGAGCTTGGGGTTCGGTTCGGATAAAAAGGCAATCAAACAGTTTCAATCAGCCAAAAATCACCGCTAATTAGGCAGTGATTGGTTGCCGAGCGCCAGAAGATCAATGTATTATTTTCGTGTATGAGAAATAGGGAAAGTTGATGATTTCAGCGGGTGTAGTTGGCGGCAGTGGTTACGCAGGGCAAGAGCTAATAAGAATCCTAGCGGATCACCCAGCTGTGGGCTTAGAAGTGGTTACGTCTCGAGTAGATGAGGGAAAGGCTTTGGGAGAGTTGAATCCTGGTCTAACAAACAGTAGTGATTTGCATTTGACCCCAACAGACAACCCCGATCTTGAGAATTGTGATGTGGTTTTTTTCGCGACACCCCATGGGGTTGCTATGCAAAGTGCTCCGAAGCTTCTGGAAACTAAGGTAAAGGTTATCGACCTATCGCCAGACTTTAGACTAAAAGACATACAAGTTTGGACACAATGGTATGGTTTGGAACATTCTGCTCCGGATATCGTAAAAAAAGCTGTCTATGGCTTGCCTGAAATTAATGAAAGTCAAATTAAAGATGCCTCGTTGGTAGCGAACCCCGGATGTTACGCAACTGCAGTTCAGCTTGGTTTTGCTCCGATGGTTGGTCTTGGTGAGATGGATAAGCTCAGATTGATTGCTGACGCAAAGTCTGGAATTAGCGGTGCCGGGAGAGGGGCAAATAAACAGAACCTATATGGCGAGGTGGCTGAAAATTTCAAGGCATACGGGTTGGGTGGGCATAGGCATCATCCTGAGATTTTGCAAGGACTCAAAGGATTGTCCGAAAGCAAGGATATCGACTTGCTTTTCGTGCCCCACGTTATGCCGGCTGCAAGGGGGATCTTCGCCACGCTGTACGCTAGAAAGCTTAAAAGGTTAGATTATCAAAGTATTTTCGAGAAATGGTATTATCAATCCCCTTTCGTAAAAGTCCTTCCCGCCGGCATCTTTCCTGAGACTCGCCATGTTAGAGGAACTAACAATTGTTTGATTTCGGTTAATTACCAAATTGGTAGTGGTGACCTCGTGATTTTGGTTGTCTTAGATAACCTAGTGAAAGGTGCTTCTGGGCAAGCGGTACAGAATATGAACATAATGTTTGGGCTATCAGAAAAATTGGGCCTACAAAACTCGTGCCTTCTCCCATAAAGTTTTTCCGCCTTTTCAGAAGGGTTATGTCTGCTCCTTCACGAAAGGTCGCGGTTTATTCTGCTGTTAGTTGGTATTGGAAGTCGTTGGGTGTAGTTGTTTTTTTAGCAACAATACTGGGATTTGGTTGGATATCATTCGATTTAGGCAGAAAAACGGCGGGTTATCATAGTAATCTCGCTAAGACAAAAGAGCTTAAATTACGGGAAGGGGTGGCCAATTTAGATGAAATCAATTTGCAATTGAGTAGGCGGGTTGTAAATTTAGAGGGAAAGTTAAAAATGGCGCTGGCCGTTCAGGAAAATGTTTCGACTGAAATGCGAATACTTTCAAATGAAAATAATAGGTTAAAAGAGGAAGTAGTTTTTTTCGAAACTCTTATGACTTCAGGTAAAGAGCCGGGCGGTGTCTCAGTCGCCCGATTTGAAGTTAACCAATTAACTAAGGCGGGTGAGTTTGAGTACCGAATACTTGTAGTGCAATCACAGCAGCGAGTTAAAGAGTTTAATGGATTTTTTGAGCTTATCACTTACTTCGAAAACTCTTCGGGAGATAATAATGATATAGTACTTTCCTCTGATACAAAGAAGAATGAATTGAAGTTTAAGTTTTATCAAAGGTCAGTTGGCAAGTTTGTACTACCCGAAGGCGGTAGGTTAGTGAATGTAGAAGCGAGAGTTTTTAAAAATGGTCTGGGTACACCCGTGGACACTAGGACTTTAGAGTTTGGTGAAGAGGTCGATTGAACATATGTTTGGAAAAAATCAAAAGAAAAATAATATAGAGAGCCTCATTGGCGCCAGTACAATGCTTGAAGGTGATTTGAGGTTTGTCGGCGGGGTCAGAGTTGACGGGAAAGTTAAAGGGAATGTAAGCACCATGGACCAAGACTCGGGCAAGTTAGTTCTGAGTCAAAAGGCCCATATCGAGGGAGAAATACGAGTGTCTCATGCTGTGATTGATGGAACCGTGGATGGCCCAGTCTACGGAACGTCTTTCGTAGAGCTTTTGCCAAATGCTAAAGTAATCGGGGATGTTTATTACAATACAATAGAAATTCATTTGGGCGCGGTTATTGAGGGGCGATTAGTGCACCAACCAGGCGAATCTCTGAGTATTGAGGGCACATTTGAAGGATAAAACTTCAATAAAGTGTTAAACTTTGGTTAATTTATTTTTCTAAACATAAAGTGTACAGATATGGACGATAATCTTAGTAGTTCGCCTGCTTTAAAATTTACTGATAACGCAGCCGCAAAGGTGCAATCACTGATAGATGATGAAGGTAACCCTGAGCTTAAGTTAAGAATTTTTGTTAGTGGGGGTGGGTGCTCAGGCTTTCAGTATGGCTTTACTTTTGACGATGCTGTAAATGGTGATGATGCTACGGTAGAAAACAACGGAGTAATGTTGCTTATAGATTCGATGAGCTATCAGTATTTATTGGGAGCTGAGGTTGATTTTAAAGAAGGGATTGAGGGTTCGCAGTTTGTAATTTCTAATCCAAACGCGACCAGTACATGTGGCTGTGGATCTTCTTTTTCCGCCTAATACCTCAGATAAATTAGGTAATTAGCACGGGTAGATGCATCCTAAAATTCTAGGACCTTTGGAGCCGGTTACATTTGAATAGTCAATTGGTTCTTCAAAGAGAGTTTTTTTTGCCAACCATGCAAAGGCGAAAGCTTCTACCCAGTCGGGATCGATACCAACAACATTAGTTTTCTTTAACAGAACACTACCGCTTAAATCGATAAGTCTTTCCATAAGAAAGTCGTTTTTTGCCCCCCCTCCGCATACGTATATTTCGTCCGCAGTTGGACAATATCTTTTCTGCGCGTTGATTATTGATTGGGCCGTGAATTCAAGAAGGGTCGCTTGCATGTCAATTGGTTTAATAAGTTTAGGCGCAAGACTTTTTACCCAGGCAAGGTTGAATTGTTCATTGCTACAGCTTTTCGGTGGCAATTGTTGAAGGAAATCATGTTGTTTCAGTTTTTTGAGTAAAGCGTTGTTAACCGTGCCACTTTTAGCCCATTTACCTTTGTCGTCGAAAGAATCTCCTGTCATTACTTTTACATATGAATCCAGAAGGTAGTTACCAGGTCCAGTGTCAAAACCAGTTACAGGCTCTCTGGGATTTAAGTTAGTAAGGTTTGCCATACCTCCAATGTTTACAATAACTCGGTGAATATTTTCGTGGCCGAAAATAGCACCATGAAAGGCTGGAGTCAGAGGAGCTCCCTGCCCGCCCGCGGCAATATCTCTGCTCCGGAAATCTACAATTGCTTTTATATTCGTTAGTTCCGCCAAAAGACTGCCATTTACCAACTGGATTGAATAACCTTTATCTGGGTTATGTCGGATAGTCTGACCGTGGCAACCGATGGCTCTTATTCTTGTAGGCGATATGTTAAGTTCTTTGATAACCGATATTACTGCTTTGGCATATGATTTGGTTAAGGTATTCTCCAGAAGATATATATCGTCAATGGATATGTTGTGATTGTTACTAAAAGTGAGAATTTCATTTTGGAGTTTCTGAGAAAATGGAAAGTAACGGGTCATTATTTTTACAGGAAGATCTTCACTAAAGTCTATTAAACCACAATCCACACCATCAGCACTGGTGCCCGACATTATTCCAATAAATAACTCTTCAGATGAGGTCACAATTTTAATTTAGACGTATTTATAAAAGCGAGTATTAAAAATAGTTTATCTTCCAATGACTTTATCATGTTAGTCATATGTTTTCGATTTCTTTTCTGTGAAAGTTTATAATCAGTTAGGTTCTATAAGGTATTTATCGTTAAGCGTTAATACTGGAAAAAACCAGTTAGTTAGTTTTTTAGAAGTATCTTTTTAGGAGTTATTGATGAATTGGAATCCGGACGAGTTGGAAATTATAAAAAGGGGTATTAATGAGCTGTTGGTAGAAAAAGAGTTTGTGGAGAGGCTCGGTAGTGGAGAGCCATTAAGAGTTAAAGCAGGTTTTGATCCTACAGCCCCTGATCTGCATCTAGGGCACACTGTGCTCCTGAATAAACTTAAGCAGTTCCAAGATTTAGGGCATGAAATTTTATTTTTGATAGGTGATTTTACCGGGATGATTGGAGACCCTACCGGGAAAAATGTCACTAGGCCACCGCTCACTCAGGAATTTATCGAAAAAAATGCTGCAACTTACAAGGATCAGGTATTCAAAATTTTGGACGCAGATAAAACCCGAGTGGTTTTTAACTCAGATTGGATTAGTGGAATCACACCAGCTGAAATTATGAAATTGTCATCCTGCTACACAGTCGCGAGGATGCTTGAACGTGATGATTTTGAGAAGCGTTACAAAGGTGGAGAGGCTATCGCAATACACGAGTTTCTTTATCCATTGATTCAGGGGTATGATTCGGTACACCTCCGATCTGATATAGAGCTTGGAGGTGCCGATCAAAAATTTAACCTTTTGGTGGGAAGAGAGCTACAAAAACATTATGGACAAAAACCCCAATGTATATTGACAATGCCTTTGCTAGAGGGGCTTGATGGGATCAACAAGATGTCTAAATCGATGGGGAATTATATCGGAATTTCTGAACACCCCAATGAAATGTTTGGTAAATTAATGTCTATTTCGGATGATTTGATGTGGCGTTATCTAGAACTATTATCATTCGAATCAATGGCTACCATACAAAACTGGAAAAAAGAGACTGATCAAGGTAGAAATCCTCGAGATATCAAAGTTATACTGGCTACAGAGATAGTCACCCGGTTTCACGACAAGAGCGCGGCGAAAAAAGCGTTAAGGGACTTCGAAGCTAGATTCCAAAAAGGTGCTATTCCAGATGAAATGATTGAGGTTAGTATTAAATTGGAGGTTGGAAAAAGTTCTCTACCACAGATAATTAAACAAGCAAGCTTGACCAAAAGTTCATCTGAGGCCATCAGATCGATTGGACAGGGAGCGGTCCGCATTGATGGCAATAAAGTGACTGATAGAAGCATAGTTTTGGTACCGGGGAATTACGTTTTTCAAATTGGTAAAAGGCGGTTCGCAAGGGTCATATTGAAATGAATAGCCCTGTTAATAATTATATAAAAATTAATATGTTAATTTTTATATAAAGGCTTGACCTTAATCTGGTTGGCAGTATAATTGTCGGTTCCGTTCTAAACACTTGGGCGGACGCTCTTTAACAATTTAACAGCCGAAGCGTGTGGGTGCTACGGGTTTTTTTGGGCTCTATCTGGGTCACAAAAGTTTGAGGCTAATCGGCCGAAACTAAAGCCTTTTTGGAGGTGGAAGTTGCTTTAGACCTAGTAAACTTTAAAAATACTTAGCAGTGCTCATACAACAGTAAGGGTTCTGATATTATCAAGAATCTTTGAGTACGAGCACTATCTTGGGGTAACTCAAGATAGTAAACAGATGATTAAACTGAAGAGTTTGATCCTGGCTCAGATTGAACGCTGGCGGCATGCTTTACACATGCAAGTCGAACGGCAGCATGGAGAGCTTGCTCTCTGATGGCGAGTGGCGAACGGGTGAGTAACGCATCGGAACGTGTCCTAGAGTGGGGGATAGCTCGGCGAAAGCCGGATTAATACCGCATGAGCTCTAAGGAGGAAAGCGGGGGATCGCAAGACCTCGCGCTGTAGGAGCGGCCGATGTCGGATTAGCTTGTTGGTGAGGTAAAAGCTCACCAAGGCGACGATCCGTAGCTGGTCTGAGAGGATGATCAGCCACACTGGAACTGAGACACGGTCCAGACTCCTACGGGAGGCAGCAGTGGGGAATTTTGGACAATGGGGGCAACCCTGATCCAGCCATGCCGCGTGCGGGACGAAGGCCTTCGGGTTGTAAACCGCTTTCGATCGGGACGAAATAGTTGAGGTTAATATCCTTAATTGATGACGGTACCGATATAAGAAGCACCGGCTAACTACGTGCCAGCAGCCGCGGTAATACGTAGGGTGCGAGCGTTAATCGGAATTACTGGGCGTAAAGCGTGCGCAGGCGGCTCTTTAAGACAGGTGTGAAAGCCCCGAGCTCAACTTGGGAACTGCGCTTGTGACTGGAGAGCTAGAGTGTAGCAGAGGGGGATAGAATTCCTGGTGTAGCAGTGAAATGCGTAGATATCAGGAGGAATACCGATGGCGAAGGCAGTCCCCTGGGTTAACACTGACGCTCATGCACGAAAGCGTGGGGAGCAAACAGGATTAGATACCCTGGTAGTCCACGCCCTAAACGATGTCAACTAGTTGTTGGGAAAGGAGACTTTCTTAGTAACGTAGCTAACGCGTGAAGTTGACCGCCTGGGGAGTACGGCCGCAAGGTTAAAACTCAAAGGAATTGACGGGGACCCGCACAAGCGGTGGATGATGTGGATTAATTCGATGCAACGCGAAGAACCTTACCTACCCTTGACATGTACGGAACTTGGCAGAGATGCCTTGGTGCCCGAAAGGGAACCGTAACACAGGTGCTGCATGGCTGTCGTCAGCTCGTGTCGTGAGATGTTGGGTTAAGTCCCGCAACGAGCGCAACCCTTGCCACTAGTTGCTACATTTAGTTGAGAACTCTAGTGGGACTGCCGGTGACAAACCGGAGGAAGGTGGGGACGACGTCAAGTCCTCATGGCCCTTATGGGTAGGGCTTCACACGTCATACAATGGCGCGTACAGAGGGTTGCCAACCCGCAAGGGGGAGCCAATCCCAGAAAGCGCGTCGTAGTCCGGATTGTTCTCTGCAACTCGAGAACATGAAGTCGGAATCGCTAGTAATCGCGGATCAGAATGCCGCGGTGAATACGTTCCCGGGTCTTGTACACACCGCCCGTCACACCATGGGAGTGGGTTCCACCAGAAGTAGCTAGCCTAACCGTAAGGAGGGCGGTTACCACGGTGAGATTCATGACTGGGGTGAAGTCGTAACAAGGTAGCCGTATCGGAAGGTGCGGCTGGATCACCTCCTTTCTAGAGAAAATAGGCGCATAAAAGATGCGTAGCTTCCACACACTTCGGTTGTTTTTGTCATACAGCATGGTTGGGGTCAGCATCTAATTACAGGGATGCGATACTAGAGGTTTAGGCGAGAACGAGCTGAACCGGGATCTTTTTGTAGGGTCTGTAGCTCAGCTGGTTAGAGCACACGCTTGATAAGCGTGGGGTCGATGGTTCAAGTCCATCCAGACCCACCAATTTTAAATCTGGGGCTATAGCTCAGCTGGGAGAGCACCTGCTTTGCAAGCAGGGGGTCATCGGTTCGATCCCGATTAGCTCCACCATTACTGTTTAAGTTTCAGAGATTAAAGACAAGCCAACACGGTTTGTTTTTAGTCTTTGACTAAAGTGCTGTACTGTTCTTTAAAAATTAGGTAAGAAGTAAATTCTGATTATCCTTGGAATGTGAGGTAATCAGAACTGGGTTTTAAGATTGCATCAGGTTTTCTTTAGAAAACCGAAGCAAGCGTATTAGAATAAAAAATCTATGTGTTGTGTGATTAGTCATGCTCAACGCTATAGAATCAAGTGAATAAGTGCATATGGTGAATGCCTTGGCGATTACAGGCGATGAAGGACGTAGTAGCTTGCGATAAGCCTCGGGGAGCTGGCAAACGAGCTTTGATCCGAGGATTTCCGAATTGGGAAACCAGACCCTTCGGGGTCATCTCTACTTGAATAAAATAGGGTAGAAGAAGCTAACCCGCAGAACTGAAACATCTAAGTAAGCGGAGGAAAAGAAATCAACCGAGATTCCGAAAGTAGCGGCGAGCGAAATCGGAGCAGCCAGTGTGTTTTAGCAGAGATTTTAGCAGAAGGGTCTGGAAAGACCAGCCATAGAGGGTGATAGCCCCGTAAGCGAAAAGATTTTTGTGGAACTAGGCACACGATAAGTAGGGCGGGACACGTGTTATCTTGTCTGAAGATGGGGGGACCATCCTCCAAGGCTAAATACTCGTAATCGACCGATAGTGAACCAGTACCGTGAGGGAAAGGCGAAAAGAACCCCGGGAGGGGAGTGAAATAGATCCTGAAACCGTATGCATACAAACAGTAGGAGCCCAGCTTTAAATACTTTCATGTTATTGATTAGAGAGTATTTACAGCTGGGTGACTGCGTACCTTTTGTATAATGGGTCAGCGACTTATATTCACTGGCAAGCTTAACCGTTTAGGGAAGGCGTAGGGAAACCGAGTCTTAATAGGGCGATTTAGTCGGTGGGTGTAGACCCGAAAGCGGATGATCTACCCATGGCCAGGTTGAAGCGGGGGTAACACCTCGTGGAGGACCGAACCAACTAACGTTGAAAAGTTAGTGGATGAGCTGTGGGTAGGGGTGAAAGGCCAAACAAATCCGCAGATAGCTGGTTCTCTCCGAAAACTATTTAGGTAGTGCCTCGTGATACACCTTTGGGGGTAGAGCACTGTTTTGGCTAGGGGGTCGTTTAGACTTACCAAACCAAGGCAAACTCCGAATACCGAAGAGTGGTTTCACGGGAGACAGTGCACCGGGTGCTAACGTCCGGACACGAGAGGGAAACAACCCAGACCGTCAGCTAAGGTCCCCAATTATAGCTAAGTGGGAAACGAAGTGAGAAGGCATAGACAGCCAGGAAGTTGGCTTAGAAGCAGCCATCCTTTAAAGAAAGCGTAATAGCTCACTGGTCAAGTCGTCTCGCGCGGAAAATGTATCGGGGCTCAAGCTATAAACCGAAGCTACGGGTGCAAGTTTACTTGCACGGTAGGAGAGCGTTCCGTAAGCCTGTGAAGGTGTGCTGTAAGGCATGCTGGAGGTATCGGAAGTGCGAATGCTGACATGAGTAGCGATAAAGGGGGTGAAAGGCCCCCTCGCCGAAAGCCCAAGGTTTCCTGCGCAACGTTCATCGGCGCAGGGTGAGTCGGCCCCTAAGGTGAGGGCGAAAGCCGTAACTGATGGGAATCTGGTTAATATTCCAGAACCACCGTACAATGCGATGGGGGGACGGAGAAGGTTAGGCAGACCGGGTGTTGGATGTCCCGGTGAAGTGTGTAGGCGGAACTCTTTGGAAAATCCGGGAGTTCATTAACGCTGAGGCACGGGACCAGCGAGGCTTGTCCTCGCGAAGCTGCTTATACCCTGCTTCCAAGAAAAGCCTCTAAGCTTCAGTTGTATGGTGACCGTACCGTAAACGGACACACGTGGGCGGGATGAGAATTCTAAGGCGCTTGAGAGAACTCAGGAGAAGGAACTCGGCAAACTGACACCGTAACTTCGGAAGAAGGTGTGCCCTATTAGGGTGAAGGGACTTGCTCCCGGAGCTTGAGAGGGTTGCAGAGAATCGGTGGCTGCGACTGTTTAATAAAAACATAGCACTGTGCTAACACGATGAGTGGACGTATACGGTGTGACGCCTGCCCGGTGCCGGAAGGTTAATTGATGGGGTGCAAGCTCTTGATCGAAGCCCCGGTAAACGGCGGCCGTAACTATAACGGTCCTAAGGTAGCGAAATTCCTTGTCGGGTAAGTTCCGACCTGCACGAATGGCGTAACGATGGCCACACTGTCTCCTCCTGAGACTCAGCGAAGTTGAAATGGTTGTGATGATGCAATCTACCCGCGGCTAGACGGAAAGACCCCGTGCACCTTTACTGTAGCTTTGCATTGGACTGTGATGCGGTTTGTGTAGGATAGCTGGGAGGCTTTGAAGAGTAGGCGCTAGCTTGCTTGGAGCCAACCTTGAAATACCAGCCTGACAGTACTGCGGTTCTAACCTGGATCCCTTATCGGGATCAGGGACCGTGCATGGTAGGCAGTTTGACTGGGGCGGTCTCCTCCCAAAGAGTAACGGAGGAGCTCGAAGGTACGCTTAGTGCGGTCGGACATCGCGCTGTATGTGCATTGGCAAAAGCGTGCTTGACTGCGAGACTGACGGGTCGAGCAGGTGCGAAAGCAGGACAAAGTGATCCGGTGGTTCTGAATGGAAGGGCCATCGCTCAACGGATAAAAGGTACGCCGGGGATAACAGGCTGATCTCCCCCAAGAGTTCATATCGACGGGGAGGTTTGGCACCTCGATGTCGGCTCATCACATCCTGGGGCTGTAGCCGGTCCCAAGGGTATGGCTGTTCGCCATTTAAAGTGGTACGTGAGCTGGGTTTAGAACGTCGTGAGACAGTTTGGTCCCTATCTACCGTGGGCGTTGGACATTTGAGAGGGTCTGCTCCTAGTACGAGAGGACCGGAGTGGACGTAGCTCTGGTGTACCGGTTGTGACGCCAGTCGCATTGCCGGGTAGCTAACTACGGAAGAGATAACCGCTGAAAGCATCTAAGCGGGAAACTCGCCTTAAGATAAGATGTCCCGAGACTTAAAGTCTCCTGAAGGGTCGTTGCAGACTACAACGTTGATAGGCTGGGTGTGGAAGCGTGGCAACATGTTAAGCTAACCAGTACTAATTACCCGTGAGGCTTGATTCTATAGCCTTGAGTAAAGGCTAATTGATACGCGATGTGGAAAAATCTTTAAACAACATTTTACTTCTTACCAATTAATAGGGTGTGTTAACGAACACACCCTGAACAGTTTTGCTTGGCGGCAATAGCGAGGTGGACCCACCCCTTTCCATTCCGAACAGGACGGTGAAACGCTTCAGCGCCGATGATAGTACGAGGTATATCGTGCGAAAGTAGGACACTGCCAGGCAAATTATTAAAAAGACCTCACTATTATTAGTGAGGTTTTTTTTTATATACAATACCAACGAGGGTCTTCTTTAGTTAGGAGTCTTTTTAATGCCTCAAAGTGAAGAACCGATTGTTGCCTTTGGCTTTCGATTTGGGCGGATACTTCGGCAACGATGCTATCTGGCACCGTCTTAATTTTTTTCCCTGTTCCCTGCGCAAGAACCTGTACCATGCACGCGCGTTCCAAATAATATAGGTCATCAAACGCATTTACAACATTATCTCCGCACACTATTACTCCATGATGCTGCAAAAAAACAATATCCTTATCTGCTAATGCATCACAGATTCTGTCCCCCTCACTCTCGTCCAGAGCCACTCCTCCATAATTTTGATCATATCCGATCCTATTATAAAACCTCATGGAATTTTGATTAGCACCAACTAACAATTCCCCGTCTTCTAGTAAGCATAACGACGTTGCGTACGGCATATGAGTATGCAGAATGCATTTCTTTCGTTTACCTAAATGGATCCTTCCATGAATAAAAAAAGCGGTTGGTTCCACCGAATGTTTTCCAGAAATTTTTTGTCCAGCCTGGTCAACGATAACTAAATCCGACGGATGAAGCTCCGACCAGTGTAGGCCTTGGGGGTTAATAAAAAAGTGATTTGGATTCCCCGGAACTTCTAGGCTGAAATGATTGCAGACCCCTTCATTTAGCCCGAACCGGGCCGCAGACCGAAGAGCTGCTGTCAAATCAATTCTAGCCTGAGTCTTTATATCAACATTTTGTAATAGCTCAGTTCCCTGATTTGGAGAAACAGCGAGCGTTTTATCAATCCCCGAGTTTCCTGCGAGCACATCGTTCCCACCTCGATCGTAATGATTTCCATTTTTTAGCATTTTGTTTACCCTCAGCCTTGTTGCATTGTTTACCAATATAACCTATTTACCGAGTTATGGTACTCTCTTGGCTTTAAAAGCAGGCTAGATGTGTATACCTATTCCTTTAATAGTATTTTGGGAAAAATAAACTGTTATTCAGACGGCGTATCCTTGACGGGTGTTTATTTGGAAAATCAGAAAAAGCCTTCTACGTTAATTAGGAATAATACCGACCGGCAAAACATGAGTATTTTTAGAACCGTTCAAGACCAAATAATATCTTACTTCAAACTTGAAGCAAAAGTTTTCCGACTACCTATCTATTTGAATGGGACAACCTTTCAGCAAAGAGTTTGGAATACCTTACAAACCATTCCATACGGTACAACTGTTAGTTATAGTCAAATAGCCAGAGCAATTAATCGTCCAAAAAGTTACCGAGCGGTAGGCATGGCAATTAGCCAAAATCCTATCTCCATAATAATTCCCTGCCATAGGGTTATAGCAAAAACTGGAAATATATCTGGATATGCTGGAGGGTTGGATGTAAAAAAGAAACTATTGAGATTGGAGAAAGGACATATGATATGACGTCAAACGCTTATTTAGGGGGGGGATGCTTTTGGTGCTTAGAGGTAATATTTAAGGAATTATTGGGAGTATCCGCTGTAACATCTGGGTATATGGGAGGGGAATCCACCCATCCGACTTATGACCAAGTGTGTAGTGGACGCTCCGGACATGTGGAAGTGGTAGAAATAGTTTATGACCCCCAACAGATAAAATACGAAACTCTACTTTCCGTATTTTTTTCAATTCACGACCCAACAACAATGGATCGGCAAGGAAACGACGTGGGGTCTCAATATCGTTCGGTTATCTATTGTGAAAAATCTCAAGACGTACGCGATGCAAAGTCGAAAATCAATTCACTACAATCCGAGAAGCTCTTTATAGACCCTATAGTTACAAAGGTATTAACCATGAAACCATTTTACCCGGCCGAGGAATACCATATGAACTATTTCGCCAATAATTCTTTACAACCCTATTGCCAGGCGGTTATCAGTCCGAAATTAGGTAACTTCCGCCACCATTGGAAAAGTTTTCTCAGACATTCGAAGTAGCTTACAAATGTGTTAACAGTTGATAAGCGAAATAGGTTAAAACTCTGGATTAACTTAGAATATTTAGTAAAAGTCTCAACAACAATGTAGTCTCTACAATCTTATAGCAATTTTTAATTTAAATAAGGGGAAAAAAATGGGTGACGTAAACCAAAACAAGGAAGCAATTGCGAGAAATCGCAAGAGAATTTTTAATATAGATGCTGAAGTGATGCTCAATAAATCTCTGGTCTACCAGTCTCGCGCAATGATCGAGGAGAATCGGTTAATGATAATGAGTAATTATTCAGCGGCTTTTATGGGTAACAGACAACTGGCCAACCACAACACAGAGGAAATTTTCGAAAACAGGCGTGCAATATTAGCAAATGCCCAGCCTGCTGATGATGTGCAGAGTAATTACATTCAGGCGCAAATCAACAAGACGTCTCTCGACTATCTTGCACATAGGTCTGAATTAAATACCGCTGTATTGGCTGTAAGTGAGGAAATGGCAGAAATTAACGCTAAATTAATAGACATTAATAAAAAAATTATGGACGCTAATCAGAGTATTGTCGAGTTTAACTCTCAACAAATCGCCATAAACCGAGACCTATTAGATGGCGCGCTGAAACCATCGGAGGCTAATTCCGGTGACAACGCTGTGTTAATTGCATCAAATCAAGATGCCATGAAAGACATTGAATCACGCGTGGTAAAAAACAGGTCGGCTATGGAAGGCTTAATGTCTGCATCGCAAACAAATGCTGCGAACTTAATGGAAAATAAGAATCAAATTTCGAAGCGGCGAGAATCTATTATGGCGAACAGAGATGTTATCGCTGATAACAAGTCTCGTATTATGGAATAAATGCCTCAATTACTTCTAAAAGGCAATGTTGTTTTAGTAGAGGGGCTGTATGCCCCTCTATTCAAAACGTTGAGCCAATTTTAAGCGAGTTGCTCAGCATCCTGTATTTGTGTTGGCGACAAGGTTTTTGCTGATTCATCATAATATCGCTTCGCAACCTTCAATCCGTCTCTAGCAGCAAGGTCAAACCACATCGAAGCCCTAACGTCGTCCATTGAAATGTGGGCTCTGTAGTAGTGAATATGGCCAAGTGAAAACATAGCATCAACATCCCCAGCCTCGGTGGATTGAGTGGGCCAATAAAATGTATCGCTAACATTCCAGGAAAACATAGAATAAAAATAATATATCCCCACCACGGTTTAGATTATTTATTATTACTTTGGCAGAGCAGATTCACACCCTAACCCACTCTCACACAACTGTTGGTTATATTCCCAACAGAACTGCCTGGCCAAGGGAATATACGCAAAGAAATCATTTTCTAATGCTGTGTAATTTTGAGATAAATCTAATAGCGATCGCTCCAGGGATATCGGCTTTTTGAGTCGCTGACCTACTTTCTTCAGAACCATTTCAAGGTGGTTTTTGCAACCGTATGATGTGAGCCAATCATTTCTGATCATATTTGGTAAAATTTTTTGAAAATTTTCCGGTAATTCAGGATAACGCTGTTCTAGCATCCGATAAATTGTGCCAGCATAGCAAGGTAGCGATAAACGGTGAAATAACGACCAATTATTGGCAAGAAAATAGTCATAGAATAGATCAATTATTATTCCTGCGTATCGTCGATTTTCTATACCGATCAAACTTTTTGACCTACGTACAACCATGTTGTTATCAGTGAAGCTATCGAGTTTTCTGTGTAACATTATACCCTGGTTAAAAAGAGACGCCTCTTTTTTTATAGGCCCCTTGACAAAGTCACCCAGTAAACTCCCAATTGTTAAGTCTTCTATATCCGGTGATAAGTACAGGTGCGCAAGATAGTTCATAATACTTAAATCTTAAGAGATAATGATAAAATAATGCCTCATACATAAAAAAAAAACTATGAAATTATATAGAGACTTACTTGACCCAAGGGTACTGGGACAGCCAAAAAAAAGTGAATTAATTGATAGAGCCAGTGAAATTTTATCTAAGCCTGCCTCTGACAAAAGATCACAAATTATAAATTTCGCGGAAAACTTACAGACTATTTTAGAAAGTGGTAATGATGATAGGCTGCGGCTAGTTTTAAAAACTCCGGGCCATTCAGATGAAAAAAGGGTTTTACTAGAGGCTTTAGAGCTATGCGTTTCTGGTTCGAACATGGCCGTGCCTTTACAAGGTATTTTTTTTGCAATTCCAGTTTTGATAGTTGCAGGAGGGAAATCTAGTGGCAAGCTATCAGCAGTACTCCCTAAAAGTTTCGATTTGAATGACTTATTTGAAAAGGCTGGTGCGCTGGCATACTCTAAAAATGTAAGTTTTTCGAACATCCTCACTTCCTTAGATGCTTTAGAAAAAGTCAATTGGCGCTATTTAATGCGTTGCAATAAAGGACTAGATATTGATGATTTTGAATTAAATGATTTAAAACCGGAAGACATAATACTAAAAGCCGGTACGGAACAGGTTCATCTCAGGTATTTAATTGGTTTAGCAGTAGGCTCTACAAAAGCCCCAAAATTCACAGAGACCGCGGCTGATATTTCAAAATGGGGTATACAATTTACTCGAAAATTTGACGAGCTCATTAAATTTCAAAATGCCGAATTATTGGCTATTCCCAGGAGGCCCGTTAATTTTGTTCGTGCAGTTTATGATGGAATTTGGGCCACGAATGAAATAGGGTTTCAGTTGTTTCTGAGCAATGCATTGAGGTATACCAGACAAAGAACTGGTGAGCCAGATGTTACCATAGCTACCTACTCGGATAACTCTATTAGGGTGCGATTCACTTCAGTATTTGATGATACATTCGATAAAACCTTTGGCTGGCGTCTATCGCCGCTCGATGAATTTTCTCGTGTTGTTGACTGTATTGATGAACTTTTGTCTGACTGTGGCATTAGTAACATTGAAGTTATCCCCAATATTTTATCGCACGAATAGGGCAGTTAGATTTTTAATATTGGATTTACCAGGTGTTTCGGTTAAAGTTATTGTGTAAATTATATTAGCTTTAAACAGGTTTTATTTTTGATAGGGAGGCATATGTCTAAAGGAATTAGATTTCACAAAACGGGTGGTCCTGAGGTGCTGGTTTATGAAGATATAGAGATTGGTAATCCAGGTCTCGGGCAGGTTCGAGTCCGAAACAACGTGGTTGGGCTGAATTATATAGATACTTACCATCGTAGTGGACTATATCCGTTACCATTACCTCATGGATTAGGTATGGAAGCTGCTGGAATCGTTGAAGCTGTCGGCCCGGACGTAACTGCGGTATCCCCGGGTGACAGGGTAGGCTATTGCGCAGGCCCACCCGGAGCCTATGCGGAAGAGAGATTGATGGCGGCAGATCGTCTTGTAAAGTTGCCAGACGGTATTCGTGATGAGGAAGCGGCCGCTATGATGCTAAAGGGTTTGACAGTTTGGTATTTGACTCACAGAACCTACAGGGTAGAGGCAGGGGAAACAGTTCTTTTTCATGCAGCTGCAGGGGGAGTCGGACTGATAGCTTGTCAATGGTTAAAAGCCTTGGGAGTAACGGTTATAGGCACTGTAGGATCAGACGAAAAAGCAGAAATAGCGAAAGCCCATGGATGCGATCACACAATTGTATACACCAAGGAAAATTTTACCGATCGAGTGTTGGAAATAACTGATGGTCAAAAAGTACCAGTTGTTTTCGATTCGGTTGGGAAAGATACGTTTAGAGGGTCCTTAGCTTGTTTGAAGCCCAGAGGGCTGATGTGTGTTTTTGGAAATGGCTCAGGGGCGGTTGAAGCTTTTGACATAAACGACTTGGCTCCGGCTGGATCTTTGTACGTTACTCGACCTACTTTGATGACCTATACTGCCGCGAGAGAGGATTTAATCGAAGGAGCAAATGCGTTATTTTCCATGGTAGGGTCTGGAAACATAAAGATTGATATTCATCAGACTTATGCGCTATCTGATGCCGCGCAGGCCCATCGCGATTTGGAAGCGAGAAAGACCACTGGTTCAACAATACTTTTACCTTAAACAGGAAAATACTATGATCGAAGATATTGAGGGAAAAGTGGTGCTCATAACGGGAGCAAGCACTGGAATTGGGGCTGCTGCAGCAGTGGCTTTTGGTCGTAATAAAGGAAGGGTCGTGGTTCACTATAATCAAAGTGAATCAGAGGCTGACAATGTTGCTCAACAGGTAACTAGGGCTGGGGGTGAGGCGATTACTTTGCAAGGCGATGTAAAAGATTCCAAAGTCTGTAAATTATTGGTAGCCGATACTGTGAAACATTTTGGTGAAATAAACGTTCTGATTAATAACGCCGGAGGTTTAATAAAACGACAGCCGGTTCAAGATATTGATGATAGGCTATTTACCGAGGTGGTTGATTTAAACAGCAGATCGGCTGTGATGACCACTGGAGCAGCTGTGTCTGCCATGAAAAGGCAAGGCAAAGGAGGAGTAATTATAAATGTTACCTCAATAGCTGCTCGGCATGGAGGTGCAGGAGGCTCTGTTTTATATGCATCTTCCAAAGGTTTTATTTCAACAATGACCCGGGGGTTTGCCAAGGAATTAGTAAAGGACAATATTAGAGTTAATGCTGTTTCACCGGGGGTAATTGTTACTCCTTTTCATGACCGATACTCAACTCCAGAACTTTTGGAGAATTTTAGAGCTACCATCCCGATGGATAGGCTAGGCGAAAGCAACGAGTGCACCGGTGCCTTTCTTTTTCTGGCGTCCGAGCAAATGAGTAGTTATGTCACCGGACAAATTCTTGAGGTGAATGGCGGGCAGTTGATGCCATAGAACAAATTGCAAATCGGTGTTTATCAATATATGAAGAAGGGACTAGCTGCTCAAGAGTTAACCAAACAAAGGGCAACACTCACTCCAACCAATCTCCATTTTTCGGTTAAACCTCAGGATGAAGACGCGGGCTATCGGTTGCAGGAAGAGGTTAGGGGATTACTCACTAAGGCGGGTTTAGGCACTCCTGTGGGACACAAAATCGGCTGTACCACTTCTGTGATGCAAAAATTCCTAGGGATCCAAAATCCCTGCGCGGGAATCGTTTTTCAAAATACTGTTGGTCAAAACAGCATTGAAATTCCTGCGAATGGTTTTATTAAGTTAGGGATTGAGTGCGAAATCGGTGTTTATATTAAATCAGACATTCTTCCTGAAAACAGACCCTACGACGCAAAGAAGTTAGAGGCGAATATCGGGTCCGTAATGGTTGCCATGGAAATTGTAGATGATAGATACCTCAATTATCGCCAATTAGGTGTCCCCACCTTGATAGCTGACAATTTTTTTAACTGTGGCTGTGTATTGGGAGAGCGAAAAAAGAATTGGCGAAATATCAAACTAGATGAGGTCGTCGGAACGACTAAAATAAATGGGAACGTCGTAGGAACCGGTTTGGGAGAGGCTGTAATGGGACATCCTCTGAACGCGCTATCATGGCTTGCAAATAATCGATCTATGCGAGGCCTAGGGATAAAAAAAGGAGAGTTTGTATTGCTCGGCAGTGTGGTCGAAACAAAGTGGCTTGCGAAGGGGGATCATGCTGAAATTTTTGTCGACCAACTTGGAAGCGTGAGCGCTTTTATAAGCTAGCCGATGACTTTGCGTTACTATTTAAAAATATTCCTTAACCACCTCAGCTTGTAAATAATAAGCGGTGGTTGCCATGTTGCTTTCAACTAGGGAAGTTTTAATTTTTCCTGAGATCCATACGGGTGATTCCATATTTCTAAGTTCTTTCATACCTTTTGGATAATCCACGAATATGATTTGATTAGGAGGGGGTGGAGGAACATGAATACATGCACCAAAGAAAGGCACTAAAAGAAACTGAGTTACGGTTTTGTCTGCAAATTCCAAAGGCACAACAAATCCTGCAATTCTAATCAGTCTTCCATTCATTTCCGGAATCACGTTTGTAGAGGTTAGGGCTTCTTGATAAATTCCTTTTTCAAGAGGATTAGTTTTCCCAGTGTGGTCAATGATCAAATCAATGGTAGACAGAATTTCGGCTTCCTTCTCTGGAATCAGGTCGAACCATTCGATGGTTTTATAGCTTTCAGGCGTTGTTTTGTCCGCTCCAGCAAAATTGGAAACGCACAAGCACATTAAGATAGTGGTAAAAGCTTGTAAATTACTGATTCTCATAACGTTACCTTGGTAGCGTCTCAAATCTTCGGTTTAATCATCGAAAAATGATAAAGTTTCGAGTTTTAGGCCAAAATAGAATACCCCTTAATTGAACCAATAGTACCATAAAACACATGATTGGAAAGACCCTCGCTTTTTTTGACAAAAAGATTATGCTTGGAATATACTATTTTGTGTAGTATTGGCTATTATATGGGGGTGTAGCTTTGAATATCGAGATTTCCAAAAACTTAAAGTTGTTTTTAATTTTCATGTGGACAGTTGCGTGTGGTGGATCAATTCTGTCACACCAGGTGGGCGCCGCAGATATAGCCGGATATCTTGACCACCAGACGAAGCTAGAAGCTCAAGAACGAGCCCTTCAAGGGATAAGAAAAATTGAACACCTAGCGCAACAGGGAGACATTGAGGCGCAGTACGAGCTGGGAATGGCCTACAGGTATGGCTGGGGAACAAAAAGAAATGATCGAGATGCCGCTCTTTGGTTTAGAGAGGCGGTTGACCGTGAGCATGCGAAAGCTCAATTCCAGCTTGGGCTTATGTATGAATTTGGTGAGGGAGTTCCAACAAATTTCAGGCGAGCTCACGGATTGTATAAGAAGGCAGCAAGTCAAAATATCAGGGAGGCAAGGGTCAGTTTGGCTCTTATTCAGGGGAAAATGTTGAAGGTGGAGCAATACCTTCGAAACCATCACAAACCAAATTATAATAAAGACGAATAGATCTAGTTTTTGCTTGGACCTCTTTTGGAGGAAGAGGTCGATTTTAAAATTTTTCCTCCAGATATAATACTAAAAATATTTCAAGGAGTATTTATGAAAAAGAACCTTTTAGCATTGGTTACAGGATTAGCATTCGCGATGTTTGCATCTATCTCGATGGCATGCACGGTTGAGGATTGGAAAGGGTGCAAAGGGAAGCCATGGGTTGACGGTGATGTTATGGACACGCCTTTGGGTTCCAAGTGGTGGCCTAATCCGCTTTGGGGAGGCGATGACGAATCAGGCTCGACCAATTGGTACAAAAAGCCAGAGGTGGTAAAGAGAGCCATAGCTCAGGTTAAGAAAGGTATAACAATTAAGATTGGGCAGCCATATTCAGGGGATATGCCGCTGTTTGGATCAAGGACATTTGCATTGAGAATTCCCGGATCACCAACAGGAGGTCCTTACGGTCCTAACCAGGTGATGTGGTACGATGAAATGCTTACATCCGAGATAGGCCAGGTCGGTACGCAGTATGACGGATTGGGTCACATCGGGGTGCAAGTAGGTGCAATCGGTGATAAAACTGAGATGCGCTTCTACAATGGGATTACAGTCCAGGAGATGCAAGGTTCCTATGGGTTGGTTAAGTTAGGAACAGAGAAGCTTAACCCTATAATGGCCCGTGGCATTTTGATCGACATTGCAGCAGCGAGGGGTGTTGAAGCGATGGAAAAAGGTGACGAAATCACAATGGCTGACGTTAAGGCTGCTTTGAAAAAGCAGGGCATGAGTGATTTTAAATGTATGCCAGGAGATGCGATTGCTTTCCGTACTGGATGGACAAAGTACTGGGTCAAGGATAACGCCACTTATAATTCAGGTGAGCCTGGCGTCGGCATGGAAGTTGCCCGTTGGCTTGCTGAAGATTGTCAAGTAGGTGTGGTAGGGGCTGACACATGGGCTGTTGAGGCAGTACCTAATCCTGATCCAGCTTGTGTTTTCTGTGTTCACCAATTCTTCTTGGCACGCCATGGGATAGCAATTCAAGAAAACCTGTTTCTGGATGACTTGGTTAAAGAAGGGGTATATATGTTCATGTGGACCTACTCTCCTGTACCAATCGTTGGGGCTACGGGGTCGATTGGAAGCCCAGTGGCTACTTGGTAATTCGGCGAGACGGTTTTTTAAAAAAAAAAAGGGGAGTTTAACTCCCCTTTTTTTCCAAGCCTAATAAATTATCCTAATTGTGATTTCCAAAAGAAAAATAGATTGTTACAAGGAACAAGGGTTTGTAGTGATTGAGGATTTGATCCCTAAGCGCTTGTTGATAGAACTTCGCACTGTCGTTAATAAGCTTGTGGATTCAGCACTTGGAATTGAGGTGCACAATGAGATTTTTGACCTAGAGCGTACACACACCCCCTTAGAGCCACGAGTGAGACGGATTAAGACTCCTCACAAATTAGACGAGATTTTTTGGCGAGTGTTAAGGCATTCCTCTGTTCTCAATGTTTTACATTCACTCATTGGGAACAATGTAAGGTTGCACGGGTCGAAATTAAACATTAAAGCACCTCGGTACGGTGCTCCCGTGGAGTGGCATCAAGATTGGGCTTTTTACCCTCATACCAATGATGATATTTTAGCGATAGGGCTAATGTTGGATGATGTGGAGGACGATAATGGCCCTATGTTGGCGATTCCAGGAACTCATAAAAGACCCAAAGTTTGGGATCATCATATGAATGGTAATTTTTGTGGCGCGATAAACCTAGATAATTTATCAGACATAGATTTCTCGTCAGCGGTATCTTGTACTGGGCCGGCAGGGTCATGTTCATTCCATCATGTTCGGTTAGTCCACGGATCTGCACAAAACCGTTCGAATAACCCACGACATCTACTCCTATATGAATGCGCCGCCGCAGATTCATGGCCTTTGTTAAACTTTAAAAGCTTAGATGAGTTTGATAGTCGATTAATCTGTGGAAATTCGACTATTTCTCCTAGAAGTAACTATGCTCCGATAAGAATGCCATACCCGCCAGCTGTAGGTCAGGGATCAATTTATGAAAATCAGTCTGCTATTGATAAAAGATATTTTGAGATTAGTTAATTAGGAGAATTTATCATGGGTGAATCACTTTTAACTCGCTCCCGACAGACGATAGTCAGGTTGACAAATTCTCAATTACACAAGTATCAAAATGAGGGGTACTCATATCCACATCGAGTTCTTGAGACGGAGCAGGCAGTCAACTATCGTAAAAAGTTAGAATCATTTGAGTCAAGGCATGGGCTTTTGATGAAATCTCCTTTCAAAAACAAACCACATCTTGTGTTTACATGGGTTCATGAATTAATACACAATCCCAACATTTTATCTTTAGCTGAAAACATTTTGGGCCCCAATCTTCTAGTTTGGGGTTCTAATTTTTGGATAAAAGAGCCTTATGATCCAGCTTACGTTTCTTGGCACCAGGATTCTACTTACTGGGGGTTATCTTCTCCGGAGGTTATGACAATTTGGGTTGCTCTGTCGGCAAGCAATTCCCATAATGGAGTGATGAGAGTAGTTGCTAAAACGCATTTAAACGAGCAGCTATCCCACAAAGACACGTTTTCTGGAAATAATCTATTAACTCGAGGACAACAGGCTGAAATCGAAGTTAGGGAAAAAGATGCGGTTGATATGAATCTTAATCCGGGTGAGGCATCACTTCATCATGTTAAGCTTGTCCACGGGTCAAAAGCCAACAAATCCAATGAACGTAGAATAGGATTGGCAATTCGTATGATTCCCACTCACGTTAGACAAACAATTGGGCCGCGGGACTTCGCTACGTTAGTTCTGGGCGAAGATCATTATAAACATTTTGAATATGAGAGAGCTCCGGTTAGAGATTTGGGTGAAGCCGAAAGGCAGGAGCATTTGAGAATCAACGATCTCAACAAAAAAATACTATACCAAGGGGCTGATACGGTTAAATAGTTAATCATATAATTAAATTAGCAGGGTAAAAGCGATTAAAGAATGGGTTCTTTACTGATTTGTATTCCAAAATATTTGGTGAAAAATAATTTTCGAGGTCTTTTCTGTGTGTTGATTTACGTGTTATCGGGTAATTTGCAGGCGACCGATGCAGAGGTGTTATACCACAGACAGGCGATTAAACGGGTCGCGGCGCACCATGATTCCGCTATGCCAATCGCAATAGGAAGCCTAGTCGCCAAACAAGCTGGATTAATAAAAGTCAGAGAATTGCTTGAGAAATATGGGAAACATAATCAGTTAGGAAACTCTTGGAATAAAACTTCTGTGGAGTGGAGGAGCGCTGAAGAGGTTTTAACTAAGATTATAGATGACAAAATTTTCTTAATCATACGGGACCCCACTTGGTTCGAGACCGCTCTCTATGGCTTACTGGTTACCGAGCTTTCGGCTGAAGAGGCCGATGCGATAGCAATCCATTTTGACACCCCGTCAGGTAAAGTGCAGCGAGAAATTATTGATATGAGCATGATTGCTGAAACGCTACAACTAGCCTACACGATCAGTCGTACTATTAAACCTAATATTATTGGGAGTGAACAAGAGTATAAGGATTTGCAGACGGTTTGGTGGGATAGACGCCCAATCTTTGCTGCTAGAGAAAACATCTACAAAGATCCTGCGGTCCGGAAATTCGCTGGACAAGAAACCGGACGAAAATATGGACGTATTATTGCAATGCAAGGAATTGGGGCAATAATGTCTTATATTCGAAGGGCTGCTTTGGAGGTGGTACAAGAGGTGGAAAAAAATGCCCACATTATTGATACCTATGGTGAGGATTTCAAACCTATTGGTAAAATTTAATAATTTAGGGATGTGATATCAAGAACTGCAAGATAGCATAGAGCAACCAGGTTTTGATTTGGCCCAATCTGGTCTTCGCACAAATAAGTGATTTTTACTCGGTTGTTCCTCGTAAGGCTTACGTATTACTTTCATTAATTCTTCGATGCCAGAAAAATCGTTATCCTCAGCGAGCTCGATTGCTTGTTGGACTAGATAATTGCGCAGCACAAAATTTGGGTTTGCAGCTGCCATCAATCGCTTTCTAGCATTTTCGCCCAATGTGTCAGTTCTCACTCTATCGGTGTATCGCTTTAACCAGTTTTTGCATTTAATAGTATTTTTCTGTTTTTTTTCTGAGTTGTAAAACGCTTCATCAAAATGATTTAGTGTTGGTATATTTATATCCAAGTCTTTCAGTTTCCTGAAAAATATTGTCATATCTATTTCTGTATCTTCCAACAAAACATAAAGGTCTTCCATTAAATTCCGATCTCCTTTTCGGAATTTATCTAACCCAAGCTTTGCTGCGATAACCTTATTTTCATTCTGATTAAAAAATTTTTCATATTGATCTAACGCATTTTGTAAGGGTTCAACCGATTTAAATAAACTCCTTATAGCTTTTGCCAATTGGAAAAGATTCCAGTGGGCAACTGACGACTGATTTCCAAACCGGTAACGCAATCCATGTGCATCTGTAGTGTTTGGAGTCCAACTCCTATCATAATTATCAATCCATCCATATGGCCCATAGTCAATGGTTAGTCCTAATATTGACATATTATCGGTATTAAGGACTCCATGGACAAACCCTACTCTCATCCATTCCGACACTAAAAAGGCGGTTTTTTTGCAAACCTCGAGAAACCAATTTTCGTAAACATCCTCCCTGTTAGTTATAGTTTTTTCTAAGTGCGGAAAGTGATATTTAATGCTGTAATCCACTAATTTTTTTGTGAGCTTAAAATCGTCTCTAAACGTTGGAAGTTCAAAATTACCAAAGCGTAGAAATGAAGGAGCTACGCGACATACGATCGCTCCAGGTTCTTCTTTATGGTTACCGTCGTAGAACATATCCCTTACTATTCGTTCGCCAGAACTGACAATACTTAAAGCCCGTGTGGTCGGAATGTTGAGGTGATACATAGCTTCGCTACACAAAAACTCACGAACGGAGGACCTCAAAACCGCTCTCCCATCCCCAGACCGAGAGTAGGGTGTTTTACCTGCTCCCTTAAGTTGAATTTCCCATCTTTGTTCGGCTTTGTTAATTATTTCACACAATGTTATGGCCCTACCATCACCAAGCTGTCCTGCCCAATGTCCAAATTGATGCCCTCCGTAGTTGACAGCATACGATTTCATATTTTCAGGAACTTGGTTCCCGGATAAAAACTGTGCCGCTTCTTTGGTATAAAGATGTGATATTTCCAAATCTATAAGGTTTGCTACCTCCTCTGCTGCTGCTATAACGGTAGGTTTGGATACCGGAGTAGGTTCCACGTTAGAATACACAGCACCCAGAACTTGCCTCGGCTCATTAACAGTATTTAAGTCTCCAGGAAGAGATCTTACGAAAGAGTTATCAAGTTTATATAATTGCATTTTTTAAATTTTATGGAATTAGCTAAAAGCGATATAACGCTCTTAATTGAACGCTATCAGCGTTGACTTTTGTAGAGTCAGTATTGGTAGTATTAGTATCCTCTATTCGTTCATATGAAATGCCGATGAATCCAGACTTGAAATTAAGGTCAACACCAATTTCAAAACGCCACCCGGTGGATTGTGAGTTTTTCCAACTCGTAGAAAATTCGGTAGTTGGATCTATTACGTAAGATGCTGTGATATCTGATCCAGTGCTTTTGTCCTTGCCGTATTCTACTCTGGTAAATGGACGCATTAAACCGAAACGAGATTTAACTTGGGTGTCGGTCTGCAACCCTATATGTCCTTTTTTGAGCGTAATGTGTTGAGCCCCAAATGATAGTGCTTGATTAGGACTATCACCAATTTCATCATAAGATCCGAATCTAGTATATCCGAGAGACAAATTAGCGTAGGGAGAAATCACCGTATCACCCAACTTAATTTCCTTTACTAATGTGGTCGTTTGATAGAACTGATAGCCCGTTCGTTCCCCTTTTAAAATATTGCTTCTGCTAGTTGTGCGTTGGATATCCATAATTAGCTCATTAAACCCCACAGCAGCGTCGATAAATGAATTTGCAGATTTAGACCAGCTGCCATAAAACGTAAGCCCTTGGGAATCAGTGTTGACATAACTGCCAACGCCAACATCGTTTTTCTCTTGATCAACCCTTACTGACATTCCGAACAATCGCTGATCATCTATTTTTTTATCTACACCGATTGTTATCCCATCGGTAGTAAACTCAGAACCACTCGATGTGGCCGTAGCCTCTGTCTTTCCAATAATAACTGTTCCAGCTGACCAAATTGCCCATTTTTTCCCTAATAGATCCCCTTGTGGATTTATGGCGCCTCGCGCTAATCTATCAAGAAATCCATCTTCTATTTCCATTAAAGCTTGTATTGGGGGGTAAGAGAGGGCTTTGGTTATTTCAGGATCGGTAATCTTAAATTTAATTCCTTGATGCGATACATTCGTCGCTCTTCTGTTCCTTCTAAATTGCATCATACGACTAGCTACGGGAACTAGTGAGCCAAAAACTGCTCTGTTAGCTAATTCAGCTTGTGCTTCGACAATTCCAATGACTACTGGGTCAGAAACAAAAGGGTCGGGCACTTCTTCCTTCGTGGTAAAGTTAAATTCTGTAGTTGTAGTTATTCCGGCGTGTGGATCACCCGTTGAGTCTTTAAATGCCCCAGAATCTAACAAAATATGGTACGCCGTGTTCTTTTCGAACCAATCACTCGGAGCAATATTAATCGTTGTAGTTCCCGAACCTGTTACCTGGGAACTCGTTATATCAATAGTCTCTAGAATCGTGCTGTCAATGGATTTGACAATGGTTAAATTTCCCGAATTAACCGTCATAGCGTTGCTAAAGTTGAAGGTAAGTAAAGTATCAACCTCAACGTTAGTGGCATCATCGGCTGGTGAGGTGCTTGATATTCCCGGCAAAGTCCGAGTTTGGAAATTCCAAGTAGTTTGATCTGAAATTCCTGCAAAGCCCTTTCCGCTACTCACACTATCAAACGCGGTGTTTTCAATCTGCACGCAATAATCTGTACTTCCCTCCAAGGCATTTGTCCACGTTGCGTTGATGGTATCTGTACCACTTCCTGTAACTTGTGAGCTAGTTACATTAATTGATTCGATTATTTCATTTGTCGATGTTTTGATTATCTTAATGACACCAGACCCAACATTAACCGCCTCGGAGAACACGATCTTCAACTTTTTTAAAACGCTTACACCAGTTGCGTTATCAGCCGGATCAAGGCTAGCTCCGGTTAAAGACGGTATGCCCAAATCGGCTTCAGTTATTCCTAAAGTCATATCTAGACCAAAGCACACAGTACCTCCCGAGGTTGGTACTTGCCATTTGGCATCTGGACTAGTTCCTGATCTGCAATTATAGGTGGACGAATCTGTTGCATCAAAGTCGGGTTTAGCGTTGCAATCGACGTATCCTACTTTATAGTCTCCAGGGATTGATAAATCCACATCGACATATTGCCAGAAATTAGATATTCCCGGGTTACCTCCAAAGGACCGACAAGTGTAGGAGGCATCTCCGTAAGCGCCAAGTGCCGCTGAGGTGTTCGTCACAAAAAAGTTGCCACCGTCGCTTGGTGCTTTCGCGATTAAATTAGAGTCTGGACAAGCGATAGTTCCGCTTGCCGTATTACACGTGGCACTTGCTGTGGCCTCACCACTTTTACCGATTTCTCTAAATGAAAGGTAACTAGTGTTGTTATCTGGATCCGTAAGTTTGAGATATCCTTCCGATGTCCCAGCTGACCCATGATCCGACCCAATAAAAAATCTTAAAACTCCAGCCGACTGATTTCGATAGCCTACGCTGTTAGAGTGAGAAAAAGTATTCGAGCTAAAGCTGATCAGCGATAAAAATGTTACGGCTGTCATCACAAGCCACAAATACTTATGGAACGGATTTCGAGACACTGAGTAGGTTTCGTAAACTTTTTTGCTAATTTCTTTTCTCAATTCTTATGACCTTGTCGATTTGGTAATCTGATTTCACAGAAAGCATTTAAAATCGCAAAATTTATACCCAAACCAATGAAAACAAAGGACAAAATAACATATATGCAATAAATTTGCTAATTTTGTGGTAATGTAAAAAAAAAGCTAGATTTGGTATACTTAGTATGAAAGAGATATAAGGTGTGTTTATCTGTGAGTATTTAATTGCCAACACCAATGAAATTTTTTAGAGGATGAGAGTGATGATTGAAGTTTTTCGTGCCCGTTTTATATTTGTAACCTTAATATTAGCAATAGGTAGTTTCTCCTGTAGTAGTCAAAATGAGGAAGTGGTACGCAATGATACCGAGAAGGCTTACGCATATGTTAGCTCACAAAAAGGGAATGTAACGGTCATTGACTTGGATACAATGGAAGTTTCGGGTGAAATTCAAGTTGGCGCTCGGGGGCCAAGGGGTATTGGTGTTACTTCAAATGGCGAAAAGTTGATCACAGCGAATGCGGAAGATGGGGATATTTCCGTAATAAACCGCAAGACGGGTGATTTGATTCAGCGGATAGCCATTGGCGAGAACCCGGAGTTTGTTAGAGTCCGTGGGAAGGAGGTCTTCGTTTCGTTTGAACCCGCAGCGCTAGGAGGACCACCTCCAGCTCCTGGTTCAGAGGAGGCTGAAGCTTTAGCGCAAACTAGAGAAGAAGACGAGGAAGAGCCGGCCAAAATAGCAGTTGTGGATTTAGATAAAGGAGAGTTGGTACAAGCCATAACTGGGGGAATGGAAACAGAGGGTATTGAGTTCTCAGCTGATGGAACAAAAATACTAGTTACAAATGAAGCTGATGAAAATATTACGGTTCACGACATAGCCTCGGGAAATTTAGTAAAGAAAATCAGTACACAAGCCTACGGAAATAGACCTCGCGGAATAAAATCCGCCCCGACGGGAGACTATTACGTAGGTAGCCTGGAGTTTGGAGATAAATTGGTGATTATTGACTCTGATTTTAATCTTGAAAAAGTTGTAAGTACTGGAAAAGTTCCCTATGGACTGGCATTTGACCGTGAAGGTAAGCGGCTATTTGTAGCTTTGAAGCAAGATGAGGCGCTAGAAGTTTTTGATACAACTTCCTGGAAATCCATCAAGAAAATTCCTACCGGTAAGCGGTGTTGGCATTTCACGTTTACTCCCGATGAATCTCATATATTGGTAGCCTGCGGTAGATCGGATGAGGTAGTAGTTATTGATGCTATAAAATTGGAAAAATTAAAATCCATTCCCGTTCCGAATATGCCGTGGGGGATTATTACTTACCCGAAGGCTATCGGTAGCTTAGATATTCCCGGATAAAAAAACATGTGAAGAATTATTTTACTCCCCCCCAAAGGACCAGCAGAGGTTAGAATTTGCCAAATCGCAAATAGGCCTCTTGGGGATCGATGCCATCCATTATGGCATCTCTAACTTTATTTTCTGCACTTATTACGACCTCAGTTTTCTCGATGGTTTTTTGAATCAGATGCTTCGGTATAATCACCACACCGTCCCGATCGCCCAAAAGATAATCCCCACAATGAATTAGCACCTCTCCTATTTGAATTGGATTTCCCAATTCTTTAGGAATCCATCGGCCAACCACATCCGCAGGAGTGGTAAAACTGCAGAATACAGGAAATTGCAGATTCACAATAAAATCCGTGTCTCTGCAACCACCGTCTACAACGTATCCTCGGACATTTTTCTTTTTTAAGGTTTCTGCAGATAACTCTCCCATGAGTGCTACATCTTTTGTATTTGGTTGGCATACCAAAACTTTATTCTCCGGAGCTTTTGACAGCAAACCCGTCCACTCAATTAAGGTTTGATGGTTATCTAAATTATTTTCAATTTCACCACTTACGGTAAAAATTTCCCCACTAAGCTTTAGCGCTGGATCTAAAGAGTTTATGGAACTAGGTAAAATAAAATTTTTTTGTTCCATTTCTCTCAGCACATCGTGAACCGCGCCTGTGTATAAATTTGATAGTCTTTCGTCCAGTGTCATGGGTTTTCAGTATTAGAACATTATAAGTTGGCGCACAGTTTTTCCCGATGCTAATTTGTCAAAACCTTCATTAATTTCTCCTAGTTCTAAATGGTCGCTCAGGAGTTTATTCACTGGAAGCACCCCTTTTCTATACAAATCAATATAGCGTGGCATGTCTCTTGGTGGAACGCAGGACCCCATGTAGCTGCCTTTGACCGTTCGTTCTTCGGCTGTGAGGTTGGTGTGTTGTAACTCCCAACGTTTATCGGGATGCGGTAGTCCAGCAGTGACGGTAGTACCGCCTGCCCGGGTCACTCGGTAGGCAATGTCCATTGCTTCGACGGATCCGGCCATTTCGAAGGCAAAATCCACGCCACCGTTTGTCATCGATTTAATTTTATCGACACAGTTTTTATCCATGGCATTCACTGTTGCGGTAGCTCCAAGCTCTGTCGCGATGGTTAATTTATCATCATTTACATCGATTGCTATCAGATCAGATGCCCCGGCTACTCTGGCACCCAAAAGTGCATTGAGTCCCACCCCGCCTAAGCCCACGACAGCAGCTTTCGCTCCAGGAAAAACTTTTCCTGTGTTTAATGCCGCTCCTACGCCTGTTAAGACGGCACAGCCAAAAAGAGCAGCTTCATCAAAAGGTAATTTTTTGTCAATCTTTACTAAGGAGCCTCTGTTGACAACGCAATACTCAGCAAAAGCAGAAACGCCTACGTGGTGATAAACATTTTGGCCATTTTGGCTAAGCCGAATTCCGCCGCCAAGGAGAGTTCCCCCGGCATTTGCTGTTTGACCCGGCTTACAGCGACCCGGGTGGCCCTCTTTACATGAGATACATTCGCCACAACTAGGAGCGAACACAAGAACAACATGGTCACCTGATGACAGGTCATCAACTCCCCGGCCAGAGTCAACAACGATCCCTGCTGCTTCGTGCCCAAGGACCATGGGCATTTGTCGTGGACGGTTTCCGTTGATAGTAGAAAGGTCAGAATGGCACAAACCTGCTGCTTTTATTTGTACCAAGACTTCTTGGTTTCCCGGCTCTGAAAGTTCCACCTCTTCAATTTTTAATGGCTTACTCTCCGCATAAGGGCGCTTAAGTCCCATTTCCCTGATTACAGCAGCTTGAAATTTCATGGTTGCCTTCCTTTTTCCAGTAACGTAATTTAGTTAATATGTTGCTCGTCCTCCCGATAGATCAAAAACGCCACCTGTTGTGAATGAGCACTCGTCGGAACACAGCCAGCAGACCATAGCTGCTATTTCTTCCACCAAACCGAATCTTCCTATGGGTATTTTTGCTAGCATGTAGTCTATGTGGTTTTGCGATACTTGGTCAAAAATAGGAGTTTTTACCGCCGCCGGAGTAACGCAGTTAGCTGTAATTCCCTTCTTAGCAAGTTCTTTGCCAATGGACTTAGTCAAAGCTATTACCGCTGCTTTGGAGGAAGAGTAGGCTGATGCTGTTGGGTTTCCCTCTTTACCGGCTATTGAGGCGATATTGACAATACGACCGTAAGCATTACTCTCCATGTGTGGAATTAATGTGCGGCAGGCATAAAACGTACCATTAAGGTTTACGTCATGGACTTTTAACCATTCCTCTACGCGATAATTTGCAACAACTTCATTTTCTCCAGCAATACCTGCTGAATTCACCAGTACATCAATTTTTGGAAATATATTTTTCGTCGATTCAAAAGCAGTTTCGATATCGCCGAGGCTAGTGATATCTACTGTCTCGGTATGGATGTTACAGTCTGGCAAACTTTTTGCGATTCCCGCCATAGCAATTTCATTCATATCCCATATGGCTACTTTTGCCCCAGATTGAGCTAATCGCTTAACGATAGCGAGTCCTATTCCTGAGGCTCCGCCAGTTACAATGGCAGCCCTGTTGTTCATATCCAGGTCGTTCATAGTGTCCTCCTATCTAATTGGCAAACCCAAAAAAAACATTTTTATTTTTAATTGACTTTTATGTTTTGACTTTTTAAAATTTTTCATTCGATTTGATTATTAAACAATTACCATATATAGCAATACCAATGCTGACGTTGTGAGTGCCAACAGTAACCAACGAGGGGTGCTCGTGCTTTTTAAATTTGCATCAACATTCTCTTTTTCGGTATCTAAAGGTACTTTTTTACTAATTTTTTTATTAAATGTAATGAAAAAATCTGACGCCATTTTTTTTGCAACTCCATCTATTAATCGAGCGCCGACTTGAGCTAATTTCCCGCCGACAGTTGCATTCGCACTGTAATTTAACAATGTGCCATCCTCGTTATCGATAAGCTTTACCGTTGCCTCGCCTTTACCAAACCCTGCCACCCCACCAGAGCCGTTAAAGCTTATGGTGTAGGAATTCGGGGGATCTAAATTATTCAGATTTAATTTCCCATTAAATTTAGCTTTAACTGGCCCCACAGCTGCTACCATTGTCACCTTAAATTCAGTGGAATTAGTTTTTTCAATTTTAGAACACCCAGATATACACTCCTTGAGTATCTCCGGATCATTTAATGCATCCCACACTTCAGTTTTGGGGGACTGAATTAGCTCTTCTCCTTCTAACTGCATACTTAATCCTCAGTTAATTTTGTTCGCTGCAAATACTTCCGATAGATGTTTTAAGCTGTCAAGGTTGTGCACTGGTAAAAACAGATCAGCATATGGTCGAATTATGCTTGCACCAGAGGAAATTGGTCTAAATTTAGTATATCGTAATAGTGGATTAAGCCAAATAATTTTTTTACAGGATTTACGTAATCTCTCCATAGGCTTTTTGAGATTTTTACCCGCATCGCTATCAAGCCCGTCACTGATTAATATCACCACTCCGTTTTGCGTCAATACTCGCCGTGACCACTCAAAATTAAATTGTTTGATAGCTGATCCTATGCGTGTTCCTGCACCCCAATCGATCCTTAAGTTACTCACATGGTCCAACGCGGTGTTGATGTCCCTTTGTCTCAATTCGCGCGTTACGTTAGTTAGTTGAGTTCCAAATAAAAAAGTCGACACCTGTTCCTGTTTGTGGGTAATGGAATGTAGGAAATGTAGAAGAATTTTGGAGTAATTTTTCATAGATCCTGAAATATCGCATAACAAAATAATTGATGGCTGGATAGTTTTCCTTGAAATACGGTACCAGTGCAATGGTTGTCCATTTGTCCTCAGGCTTTTCTTTATAGTGCTTCTTAAGTCAATGCCTTTCCCAAGGCGGTTTGGTTCCCATCGACGAGTTCTTATTGGTCTAATTGGTAGACTTATACTGGAAACTAACTTACGGGCAATGGTTATCTCCTCTGGAGACATCCTGTTGAAGTCTTTTTGATTAATGGACGCTGTTGTGGAGGCTAGGAGTGGCGTATTAGAAGTGTTAATTGCCTGTCTTTGCTGAGACTGCTTAGAATCTGGGGTAGTCGATAAAGACGGGTAACTGTTATCATTGGTTGGTTCTTCTTTCTCGAGAAAATCATTTTCTTTTTTTCCTGATTTGCCAAAATCCAAGTTGGCATTTACCTCAGACCAGAATAATTGGAATACCCTTTCAAATATTTTCATGTGGTCTTTTTTGTTAATCAGCACCGTGGCCAGCGACCAGTAAAAATCATCATAAGAGTATAGTGATGTTAGGTCAATTGCCCTTACCGCATCGATAGATCGGTCAATTCCTATAGGAACCCCCGCTTCCCGAAGCAGGGAGCATAAAAAGATTATATTTTTTGTTAAAATGTCAGGTTTTTCAATAAACATCAAAATTATTTTTAATATGTATCATTTTTCAGGTATCCATCCCTGATATTTTTTCAATATCGTCCTGATACTTAAGAAGAACACCTAGAGTGCTTGCAATAGTTTCTTGGGATAGCTCTGTCTTATTTAGCACTTGAAGAGCCTTAGCCCAATCAAGAGTTTCAGCGGTTCCAGGTTTTTTGAATAAATCTTTTTTTCTCAAAGCCTGCACGTGATCAACGATCTGCTTTGCAAGTTTTGTACTTACTTTCCCAATTTTTCTTTTTAGAATCTCCAGTTCTTGATTAATGTTTGGATAGCCTACCCAATGATAAAGACATCTTCTTTTAACAGCGTCATGAATTTCCCTTGTTCGATTAGAGGTAATAATTACTACAGGCGGGTCTTGTGCTTTGACAGTTCCTAATTCAGGAATAGTGATTTGAAATTCGGAGAGAATTTCTAAAAGAAACGCTTCGAAGGGTTCGTCTGACCTATCAAGTTCGTCTATTAGTAGTACCGGCGGTTTTCCTGAACCCGTTAGTTCCAAAGATTTGAGCAATGGTCTTTTAATAAGAAACTTGGTACTGAAAATTTCTTTTTCAATAGCTTCTTTATCAACCTGACCGCTTGCTTCTGAAAGTCTAATTTCGAGAATTTGTTTAGCGTAGTTCCACTCATACGCAGCGGTAGATAAGTCTAGTCCTTCGTAGCATTGCAACCGTATTAATTTTGTATCTAAAGTTTCCGCTAATACTTTTGCTATTTCAGTCTTCCCAACCCCAGCTTCTCCCTCCAAGAATAGCGGCCGTTTCATTTTGAGGGCTAGAAATACGGCGGTTGCTAGCGACCGGTCAGCCACATAGTTTTTTTCCTGCAAACAATCAATTGTAGCGTCAATAGTACTTGGTATCATTTTTTTCTCGCTAACATTAAAAAAATTAGGTAATTTTTATGAGTTGTTTGCCCAGATTTTGTCCTTTTAGCATGCCAATGAAAGCCTCGGGAGCATTCTCAATACCATCTGTTACGGTTTCTCGATAAGTGATTTTCCCCTCGGCAACCCAATGAGACAGTTTTTTCACAGCCTTAGAGTAAAGGTCCGTTCTATCAAAAACAATAAAACCTTGCATTTTCACACGGTTTACCAATATCGATCGAATCATTTTCATCCCGTACGGAGAAGTTTCGTTATAACCTGATATCAATCCGCATAGGGCGATACGGGAAAATGGATTAAGCACATGCATTACAGTATCCATTATTTCACCTCCAACATTTTCAAACGAACAATCTACCCCGTCTTGGCACGCCTCTTTCAATTTTTTGAGCAAGTTACCGGACTTATAGTCTACACAGGCATCAAACCCGATTTCATCCACTGCGTAGGAACATTTTTTTGTACCGCCAGCAATACCTACCGCTCTACATCCAGCAGCTTTTGCCAACTGTCCAACGACACTGCCGACAGCTCCAGTTGCAGCAGAAACCAGAACAGTTTCTCCCGGCTTTGGTTCGCATATCTCCAATAGCCCTATCCAAGCTGTGGCTCCGGGCATGCCACACACTCCTAGGTAATTCTGTATTGGCACAAGCGTTGGATCGATTTGCGACACGCCATCACCTGATGTTATGGAATAAGATTGCCATCCAAGCCTACCAACCACAAATCCCCCTTCTGTAAAAGCAGGGTTTTTTGAAGCCATGACTTGTCCCACAGTAGCACCAGCCATAACTTCGCCGATTGCTACCGGCTTTGCATAGGATTTGGCATCAGCCATTCGCCCTCTCATATATGGGTCTAGAGAGAGCCAATGATTTTTTACTAAGAACTCTCCATCTTTTAGAGATGGAATAGGCGTCTCTACTATTTCAAAATCCGATGTTTTAACCCATCCATCTGGCCGAGCTGCTAAAAGTACCTGCGTATTTTGTTCCATCGCGGTCTCCCGATATAATTATTCATATTATTTTTGCTAATTGTCCATTGCGTCTGCTAACAATTCCATACGATCCTGCCCAAAAAACATTTCGGTTTGGTAAAAAAAAGTGGGCGCTCCAAAAACTCCTCTGCTAACTGCATTATCAGAATTTTCTTTTAATTTATCTTTCACCTCTTGTTTGCCGCTTACAGAAAAAGCCGTTTCTGGGTCAATCTCCGCATTTTCTAAAGTAGTTTTTAATTCCGTTAGCTCGCCAAGATTTACTTTCATAACCCAAAAAGCCTCATAAATGGTTTTTACGTACCTCAAGAATAAATCTGGGTAGTACATTTGAATCCCCACGGCCGCTCTCATCAGCGAAATTGTATTGATAGGAAAGTACGGGTTTGAATTCAAAGGAACGCCGTACTTCGATGCCCATTTAGCCATATCTTTTTGCATCCATTTGCTTTTTGCTGGGACGAAAGCGGGACTTTGGTTGCCACTGCCTTTAAAAACACCTCCCAGGAGTATTGGTGTCCATAAGACTTCAATACCGCGTTCGGAGGCGATTTTAGGGATTTGTGTATAAGCGAGATATGCGGTCGGGCTTCCAAAGTCAAAGAGGAATTCTACTTTTTGCGTCATTTATTTGTCCTTAGTTTCAATGGATAATGGATCATAATGTGTCTATTGGTTACACTTGCAATTGTAACTTAACATGCTTAATTAAGTGAAATGGAGTAATTATGGATAAGCCGGTTTGCCTAATAACAGGGGTAGGTGCGGGAACTGGAACAGCAGTAGCGGAGCGCTTTTCACAAGGCGGGTATGAAATAGCCATGATTGCTAGGGATACCGATCGTTTAAATTTGCTTGAAAATAAGATCAAAGGTTCACATGGATTTCAATGTGACGTTGCAGATATTGGTCTATTTAAAAAAGTATTGAAAAGCGTGAAGTCTAAAGTTGGGGCTCCTAGTATTGCAGTGCATAACGCCGTTGCTGGTCGTCCCTTTGCGACAATATTAGATGCTAGTCCTGAAGTTTTTGAACATCAATTTAGAGTGAATACCACGGCTTTAATGGTACTTGCTCAAGAAGTTGCACCCGATATGATAAAGGCTAAAAAAGGAGCTATTCTGGTCACTGGAAACACTGCTGCTTGGCGAGGAAAAGCTAATTACTCTATGTTTGCTCCTACAAAGGCTGCTCAGAGAATTTTGGCTGAGGCGATGGCCCGAGATTTAGGTCCTAAAGGTATCCACGTCGCTCATTTTACGGTTGATGCGGCCATTGATACTCCGTGGACTCGGGATGAATTTTTTCCAGACGCACCAGATGATTTTTTTTCGAAGCCCTTCGATATAGCGGATACCATGTATTATATTGCACATCAAGGCTCCTCCGCTTGGAGCTTTAGCGTGGATCTTAGGCCCAGTAAGGAAAATTGGTAACTTTTTTAGATTCTAATCAACCGGAGATTACAATGAAGGTAATAGTGGTGGCAACAAGAAAGCCCGATGCTTCGCCAGAAGACTTATCCCCTTATTTGGGACCAGAAGCTGACCATGTTTTGATGATGATCAAGCGAGATGTTGTTAGAGAAGTTTACAGTCGATCTGACGGGGAAGGGGCGGTTGTAATTTTGGAATGCGATGGTGAGGACCACGCAAAAAAAATTATAGCTGAGTTTCCCCTAGCTAAAGCGGGTCTCCTTACAGCAGAATTTTACGGAGCTAAGCCTTACCGAGGAATAGTCCAACACGCAAAACAAACTTGATAAATTAGTATTAATCCTGGAGATATAAAGATGGTGAAATTTTATTACACACTGCGCTCACCCTATGCTCGAAAAATCCGAATCCTTCTTGCAGAGACACAAATCGAACATGACGCCATTGAAATAACCCCAGGAGAATATGATCATGGCAGTTTATTCGGGCAGGCCTATGAAGCTTTAGTCCCCAGCTTACGAGTTCCCGCAATACAGCATGGAGATGACCTGATATTTGAATCAAATGCCATTATGACCTATCTATACCAATTTGAACCGAAACTGAATAATCAAGAAATACCGTTAGCACCATCGGTAATACGTTCAAAAAAGGTTTGGCTTGATACGATGATTTTGACGTCAATTGATGTTTTGTTGGATAGTGGGGTTAATGTTATCCAAGTGGGTCGATTCGGAGTCGATACCACATCCCACCCCTACATGCAGAGGGAGGTAAAAAGGATCCAAACTTGTCTTGATTGGTTAGAAGAAAAAGCAACCCTAGATGGATTTTCCCCTGGGGTATTTTCCATAGCCGACATCAATTTGGTTTGCGCGTTACAGTGGTTTGACGCTAGGAAGTCTGTAAAATGGCGAGGTCGACCTAATCTTGAATCAATATTGGCAAAATTCCAAGAAAGACCGTCGGTAAAAGCTAATCCCATTGTCATAACTTAATTTGTTTTGTAAAGGTAATACGGTTGCATTAATCTTTCATTTTACTTGGCTGTTGCTACAGCCTTTTGCGCCATGATATTTACGAGGTGAGCCCTGTAAAATGAGCTTGCATGCATGTCTTCTGTTAGGTCATCATGGGGAACTTTTAGGTTTGCTATCGAATTGCTGGAAAAATTTGTTCCCAAAGCATCTTCAAACGCCTTTACTCTAAAGACGCTACTTCCTGCTCCTGTGACAGCGACCCGCACACTATTGTGGGTTTCGGCCACCATTACGCCTACAATTGCATACCTAGAAGCTGGGTTCTTAAATTTAATATAGGATGATCGGGTGGGTATTGGAAATACAATGCTCGTGATAATTTCGTCTGGCAATAAACATGTTTCATACATTCCCGTAAAAAAATCGTCTCCTGAGATTTCTCTTGTGTTTGTAATGACCTTTGCTCCTAGACCTAATACTGCAGCGGGATAATCAGCTGCCGGGTCGTTGTTAGCTACTGATCCCCCAATAGTACCGACGTTTCTGACCATCTGGTCCCCGATTTCACTTGCTAGGTGCGCAAGGCTGGGAATTTGTTTTTTTATAATTTCAGAGCCTGCGACATCAGCGTGGGTTGTCATAGAGCCGATAACAATATTATTCTCTTTTTTTAATATCGCTTTGAGCTCAGCTATTTCACCCAAATCAACTAGGTCAGACGGTCCAGCTAGCCTAAGTTTCATGGTTGCTATCAAGGTTTGACCACCGGCAAGAATTTTTGCGTCTTCGGTGCTGCTTAAAATTTCCACTGCCTCTTCTAGCCGCGATGGTTTATGATAAGAAAAGTTATACATGTTGTTTATTTGGTATTTTTACTCATATTTAATGCCCCAGACTTTACCGCTGCTACAATGTTATGGTAGCCGGTACATCTACAAAGATTCCCTTCTAGTCCCTCTCTAATCGTAGCTTCATCCAGTGATGAATTACGACCTGCTAAATCTAGCGCACTCATAATCATGCCTGGGGTACAAAAACCGCATTGTAACCCATGATGGCTCCGAAAAGCCTCTTGCATTGGGTGCATTTCCCCATCGGTAGACGCAATTCCTTCGATTGTAACAATATCTGCGTCGTCTACTTGAGCAGCCAAAACATTGCAAGATTTGACGGCTTTGCCGTTCATGTGCACGGTACATGCCCCACACTGCGCCGTATCACATCCTATGTGCGTACCTGTGAGTTTTAACGAGTCCCTGATAAAGTCAACGAGGAGGGTGTTTTCCCTTATCTCTGATACTTTTTGTTCACCGTTGATTTTGAATGATATAGATACCGACATTTCCCATCCCCATTTCATTAATCATTGCTAATGAGGTAAATGCTAACGAAGACTTATAAAATCATCAACAAAAAAATAGATTTTTATATAGATTGGACAATAAAAGAAGGTTTTAGGTTTGACCGATCTTGTATTTCAATTAAAATCAATATTGGGTGTTACATAGTCCTGAAAAGTTTTTTAAGTTGAAGTTTAAGTTGGAGAGTAAGCGATGGCTAAATACGGGATCGGACAAGCGGTGACTCGTCGGGAGGATGAGAGATTACTTTTTGGAAAAGGACAGTTTTTGGACGATATTTCAATAGAAGGAGAGACGTTTATGTGCTTTGTTCGTTCTCCTCATGCAAGGGCGCGAATATTGTCGATAGAAGTTGACGAAGCTGAAAAAATGGAAGGAGTAATCGATGTTATCCTTGGCTCTCACATGTTATCTGATGGAGTAAGCCCCCTTCCCGTTAACGCAGCGTTGAAAAGAGCTGACGGGAGTCCCATGTCTGCTGCTCCTAATTACCCTTTAGCGGTAGAAACAACAGAGTACGTGGGGAAAGCGGTTGCGGCCGTAATCGCTTCAACCAGAGAGGGAGCGCAAAACGCTGCGGAAGCGATACTAGTCGAATATGAAGATCTGCCAGCCGTTGTTACGGTCGAAGGTGCAATGGCTCAGGGCGCTCCGCAACTATGGCCCGATGCTCCGGGTAATATTGCGGCGCAAAATGAGATGGGCGATGCGGAGGCTTGCAAAAAAGCGCTTGCCTCATCGAAACATGTCACCCGGATAAAAATAAATAACCAAAGACTCGTCCCAGTTAGTATGGAGGCGAGGGGTAGTATAGCCAGTTATGATTCTGTAACTGATAGAATAACCCTTTACACCAGTTGCCAAAATCCAGCCGGATTACAATCTACCTTAGCCGAGTCAGTTTTAAATATTCCAAAAGAAAAAGTTAGGGTAAGAGTTGGTGATGTTGGCGGTGGATTTGGAATGAAGACCCAGCTTTACCCAGAAGATGCGGTATGCGCCTATGCGGCTAAGAAGTTAGGATGTCCAGTGCGCTGGAGGGCAACCCGATCGGAAGAGTTTTTAGCTGGAAATCACGGCCGTGATTTGCTCGGGGAGGCTGAGATGGGGTTTGACGATAAGGGAAAAATTACGGGGTTTCGTATAAATAATTTCGGAAATATCGGGGCTCACGCAAGCGGTCCAGGAGCTGTTATAGCAGTTGCGGTTGGCTTAAAAGTCCAGACCGGCGTCTATCATGTGCCCCACTTGCATGCGAAAGCGACTGCTGTTTTGACTAACACAAATGTTGTTGGTGCTTACAGAGGTGCTGGGAGGCCGGAAGCGATATTTTTGCTTGAGAGAATAATGGACCAGTCTGCTTACGAATTAAATATGGACCCTTCTGAATTAAGACGGTTGAACTTATTACAGCCAGCACAAATGCCCTACACTGCGCCGACAGGAGAGACTTTTGATAGCGGAAATTTTCCCCACATGCTGGAAGTGATGTTGGAGAAGTCCGATTGGGCTGGGTTCGACCGCCGACGTCGTGAGAGTGAAAAGAAAGGGTTATTAAGGGGGCGGGCAATATCTAGTTTTCTAGAATGGACAGGGGCATCATTTGAAGAAACCATCGAGCTTCATGTTGGTGGAGATGGTCGGTTGAAAATCTTAACTGCACTTCAGGCAATGGGACAGGGAATAGAGACTTGTTTAGTGCAAGTTCTCTCTGATAAGTTGGGAGTTGATGCCGACAACATAGATTTCGTGCAAGGTGACAGTGATATTGGAGCATACGGTATTGGTAGTATGGGCAGTAGGTCGCTATACATTGGAGGCTCAGCCGTTATGTCGGCCTCTGCAGAGGTGATAGAAAGAGGTAAGAAATTCGCCAGCGAAGAGCTCGAAGCGGCGGAGGACGACATAATCTATAGTAACGGTCAGTTTACCGTAGCGGGAACCGATCTTAGCGTAAGTCTTTTTGAGCTGGCCGACCAGCAAGATGAACAAAAGATAGTCGTTAAGACACACGAAACCGTTGGTGGGCCATCGTGGCCAAATAGTTGTCATGTTTGTGAAGTTGAAATTGACCCAATGACTGGGTGCACCAACATCGTCAGATATATTTCTGGGGATGATGTTGGTACCGTGATTAACCCACTTATAGTAGCTGGTCAAGTCCATGGTGGCATCGCACAGGCAGTAGGACAGGCTCTTTTAGAGGATACAAAATATGATCCAGGTACCGGCCAATTATTAACCGGTTCACTGTTAGATTATTGTCTGCCGAGGGCGGACAACATGTGCGACATCCAGACCTTTACGGATGAAAGTACTCCTTGCGTGATTAATCCTCTGGGAGCCAAAGGAGTTGGTGAATTAGGAACTGTAGGCGGCACGCCTACTGTGCTAAATGCCGTTTTGGATGCTATAAGGACAGTTGGCGTAATGGATATTGATATGCCGGCAACGCCGGAGAAGGTTTGGCTCGCCATACAAAATGCCAAAAATAGGGATGCAGCATGAATTGTTGATGTGGTATTTTTATCTTTGGTTCAAGTTTGGTAATAAATTCTTTACATATTCTGCAATGGCCAATGATGCTGTGAGACCCGGAGACTCAATTCCGAAAAGGTTCACCAGCCCTTCTACCCCGTGAGACCGGTGATCTTGAATACGAAAATCTGCTGCTGGTTGGGTTGGTCCTGAAATTTTTGGTCTTATGCCAGTGTAGCCAGGTTGGAGCTCTCCATCTTTCAGGTCGGGAAAATATTTGCGTATTGCCTCATAAAACATTGATTCCCTGGATTGGTCGAATTCATAATCGATGTCATCAATCCAATTCAAGTCCGGCCCGAATCGAGCCTGACCGGCTAGATCTAGGGTAACGTGAACGCCAAGGGAGGTGGAAGCTTTGTTTACGGGATATATCAGATGATTGAAAGGGCTTTTGCGCGAAAGAGTATAGTAATGAGCTTTCCCAAAGAATGGCTTTGGTATTTTACCCCTTGGGAAACCTTGGATCGTGTGCGCTATTTTAGTGGCATGTAAACCAGCACTGTTGATTAATGTTTTGCACGTCAAGCTCATGGGTTCTGAGCCACCGACCTCAACGTCAATTCCCTCGTTATTTACTTTGCCCTTAATAAAAGGACTTCGAAAAACAAATATCGCGCCGTTGTTTTCGGCGTCTCCCTGCAGCGATAGCATAAAACCATGGCTATCAATAATACCGGTTGAAGGCGAAAAAACTGCTGAATGAAATTTGAGAGCCGGTTCCATTCGTCGAATTTGTTGTTGGTCCAACCAAGTCAAATCATTGACCCCGTTAGATGACGCTCGTTCAACAAATTGTTTTAACAAAAGTGTTTCAGTCTCATCAGTGGCTACGATAAGCTTTCCAATTTTCGAGTGATCGATATTTCTTTCTGAGCAATATTGATATAGTAGTTTTTTACCCGCAACACATAAATTAGCTTTGATGGATTTTTCCGGATAATAGATGCCAGCATGAATAACTTCTGAGTTTCGTGAGCTCGTTTGGGTGCCTATACCCGGTTCTTCTTCGATAACAAGAACCTCACGACCTACTTCTGTAAGCTTTCGTGCTATGGCTAAACCAATAACACCAGCACCAACAACTAGGCAATCAATTGTCTCCCGCATTTGCTATCCTTAACAGTTCAGTATGAGTAATCAAAAAAGATTATACAAAAATTTGTTTTAGTATTTGATTTAGCTGCCGCACAAATTTTTTTGCTTTTTTAGCTATTTAATTTCATATTAGAGATTTTTATAAATCGAGCCACAATTTAGATTAAGACCAAATTATTTCGGTGTATTAGTTCTTCCTCGGCAATGTATCCCAGAACCTCTTCAATTTTATTAGAAGGGGTTTTTAGAAGTTTTTTCGTTTCATTAGAGCTGTAGTTTGCAAGTCCACGGGCTATTTCCCTTCTGCCAGAACCAATGCAGCTAATTAGGTCACCTCTCGCGAAATCACCTTCAACACTTTCAATACCTATCGGAAGCAGGCTTTTCCCCTTTTTAAGGAGAGCGGCGGTTGCTCCTTCATCTACTGTTACATATCCCCTTACCTTGAGGTGATCCGCTAACCACTGCCGTTTTGCGTCTAGCGGGATGGTATTGGCTTTGAGTGAAGTCCCTATGCGTTCACCTCCTACAAGCCTAGTGAGAATATTTTTTTCCTTTCCCGAGGCAATAATTGTATTCGCACCACTCTTTGCTGCTCGTTTGGCCGCTAATATTTTCGTGAACATGCCCCCACTGCCAAGGTGACTTCCGGGATTACTTCCAGCCATCTTTTCTAATTCACGGTCGCTAGCATTACCTTCGGTTATAAGTTTTGCGTCTTTACTTACTCTTGGGTCCAGACTGTAGAGGCCACTTTGGTCAGTAAGTATTATTAGCAAGTTTGCCTCTAAAAGATTGGTCACCAATGAAGCTAAAGTATCGTTGTCACCGAACTGGATTTCAGCCGTCGCTACAGTGTCATTTTCGTTGACGATTGGCACAATCCCTAATTCCAATAGGGTATTTATGGTAGACCTTGCATTCAAATAACGTGTTCGGTTGGATAAATCATCATGTGTTAGAAGCACCTGAGAAGTATTGGTTCCATGTTGTTGAAATGCGCTTTCATAAGCCGCGACCAGTCCCACTTGCCCCACAGAGGCCGCAGCCTGTAAATGATTAACCGACCTAGGCTTTATTAACCATCCCAGTCGGCTGATTCCTTCAGCTACAGCCCCACTAGAAACTAGTACTACTTCGTGGTGGTCTTTCATAAGTAAAGCAATCTGTGATGCCCAATCACGAATCGCTTTTTTATCAAGTCCCTTGCCACCATTTGTGACTAAGCTACTACCAACTTTTATAACAATTCTCTTATAATTGGTGGGGTAATTATTCGGCTTTATTTTTTTCTCCTTCTTTAGTCATTACATTTGTTTGTTTTCTAGATATCTCATTACTTCGACTGAAAGTTCACGACATCCTTTTCCGCTGAATGCTGAAATAAAAAAAATTTTTTCATGGCCACCATCTAAATGAGACATTATTTCAGAAAATAATTTTTCTTTTTTATCTTCTTTTACAAGGTCAACCTTGTTCACAACTAACCACCGAGGTTTCGAAAAAACGTCTTTACCATGGTCTTTCAATTCTTTTAAAATTTCCGCCATTTGACTTTTAATAGAATCTAACTCATTTGTCATTGGAATTTCAACAAGATGGAGTAAAAGCTTAGTCCTATCTAAATGACGCAAAAAACGTAACCCAAGGCCCACCCCATCGGAAGCCCCTTTAATTAAACCCGGAACATCAGCAATTATAAAGCTGCGGCCATGGTCGATCCGTACGGTACCGAGATTTGGTTCCAAAGTGGTGAAGGGATAATCCGCTACCTTTGGTTTTGCCGCTGATATTGCTCTGGTTAAAGTTGATTTTCCCGAGTTGGGCTGACCTAGTAAGCCAACGTCAGCCAGAACTTTTAACTCAAGCTTAACGCGGAGGTTCTCACCCATTTCCCCGCGAGTGTACTGGCGTGGAGCCCTGTTAACACTTGATTTGAAATGAATATTTCCTAGACCTCCCTTTCCTCCTTTTGCGATTAGTATGGACTGTTGGTCTCCAGACAAATCTGCAATTAGTTTGCCTGAGTCTCGTTCAGTCAGCACAGTTCCAAGTGGCATTTTTAGGAAAATGTCGTTCCCCGCTTTCCCGTATCGGTCTTTGCTCTTACCTGATTCGCCATTTTTTGCTTTGTGAATGTGAGCAAATCTGTAGTCAATTAGAGTGTTAAGATTACGGTCTGCTAGCGCGTATACATGCCCCCCCCTGCCGCCATCGCCACCACTCGGACCTCCCTTGGGGATAAATTTCTCACGACGAAAAGAAGCAATGCCATCTCCTCCCTTACCACCGTGAATTTCGATTTCACTTTCGTCTATGAACTTCATAACAATATCTAAAGTTAAGTGGAACTTTACAAGTTTACAGTATTTATCCCGAATGGAGATTGGTGCTAACTTTAAAAAAAAAGCCCCGTCTATTCACGGGGCTTTTTTATTATTATTTTCAAGTTAGACGGGAGTGATTTGCACCGTTTTTTTATTTTTCGGTCCCTTGTTCTTGAAAACTACAATTCCGTCTAATTTCGCGAATAATGTGTGGTCTTTACCCAGGCCAACATTTTCTCCCGGCGAAACTTTTGTGCCGCGTTGTCTTATCAATATATTTCCTGCCTTTACAAACTGCCCACCAGCTCGCTTTACCCCTAACCGTTTAGCGTTTGAGTCTCTACCGTTCCTTGAACTGCCGCCTGCTTTTTTATGAGCCATTGTTGTACCGCCCGTTATTTAGTGGAAATTTCTTTGATTTCAATTTCTGTGTAGTTTTGTCGGTGACCATGCTGTCTCTTCGAGTGTTTTCTCCGCCTTAATTTGAAGATGCGAATTTTCTCCCCTCGGCCATGCCCAACAACTTCGGCCTTCACGCTTGCCCCTGATACTAAAGGGCGCCCCACGGAAACAGCATCGCCGTCTCCGTGCATTAAAACCTCGTCTAAGGTGATTTTAGCCCCGATTTCGTCTTTTAACCGCTCGACTCGTAGCTTTTGACCCGCTGAGACCCGATACTGCTTACCACCAGTTTTAATAACCGCAAACATAGAATTTGTGTCCCAGATAATTGAATTAGCCAAGTATCCTACAAAAAAAAACCTATTTATACAAGTAAACCTTTATAATTTGCTTGTGTTTTAAAAAAAGTATCGGGTTCCCTTCAGTCCCAAGTAGCAAAATATGATTCCAAAAATAATTTCAAACGTTATTTCTGATGAAATGTCGGAAGTAGACACAGTGATTCGTGGTCAATTGCACTCACGCATTCCGTTAATCAGTGAGATTGGCGATCACCTAATTGGAAGTGGAGGGAAGAGATTGCGTCCGGCACTTGTTGTCTTGTCAGCATTAGCTTCAAATTATCAATCGGGAATGGATCATTTTAGATTGGCCGCGGTGGTGGAGTTTATTCACACAGCTACTTTGCTCCATGATGATGTTGTAGATGAGTCTGGACTGAGACGAGGGCGTACGACGGCAAATGTTGTTTTTGGAAATGCAGCTACGGTGTTAGTGGGCGATTTTTTGTATTCGCGAGCATTTCAATTAGTTGCTCAGATACGAAACCCCGAGGTAACCAAGGAGTTGGCAAATGCCACTAATACGATCGCTGAGGGTGAAATAAAACAATTGATAAACCTACAAGATCCCGAGATTTCAGAAGATACATATTACAATATTGTTCGGTCCAAAACTGCTCAATTATTTGAAACTTCCGGAAAGTTGGGAGGTATTCTGGGTGGCTTGGAGGCAGACGCAATAGATGCGCTTGGCAGTTATGGAATGCACATGGGAACGGCATTTCAGCTTGTTGATGACGCGTTGGATTACTCCGGTGACGAGCATGAGATAGGTAAGAATTTGGGAGATGATTTTTTTGAGGGTAAGGTTACCCTTCCTTTGATACATGTTATCAAAAATGGATCTATGGAAGAAGCCGAATTCGTTAAAAATGCTATAAAAAACAATTCAATGGAGGACTTGAAGCGTGTAAAGGAAATTCTGAAATTAAATAAGGTGATTGAGTATGTTCATCATAAAGCGGACCACGAAGTTAATCAGGCTATAGCGGCTCTTGACATTATCTCGCCCTCGAAATACAAGACTTGTTTAATCGAATTAGCACAGTTCGCGACTAACAGAACCAGTTAATTTTTAATTTCATGAAACTTCTTTGCTCAAGGGTATTTTAATATTCAGCGATAAAAATATAGGGCAGCGTGAGAATTAGTTGTTTTACAAAATTTGGTGTTTAGGTTTTAAGGGGAGGCTACAGGGTTGGCAAAATATGTACTGTTGATTCTAATCATTTTATTTGTTATTCAAATGACGCGTGGCATACGCAGTCTAAGGAACAGGTCCGAGAGCACAAAAACTTTTAAAGAAGATATGATCACTTGTGATTACTGTGGTGTCAATTTTCCAGAAAGTGAAAGGATAGTTTACAAAGGGAGGTTTTTTTGCTGTGAGGAACATAAGAGAACTAATCATGAATAAAAACTCAAAACTATCAGCAAATTTGAAAATTGAATTAATAGAGGTGATTTTTTACTGATGTCTAGTCAATGGAATATCAACTCCCGCGGATATCTCGGGTTAGCTAACCTGATAGAGTCGCCTAATCAAGATGAAAGGCCAGATGGCACTATTATAGAATTACTGGTCATACACTGCATAAGTCTTCCTCCTGGAGAATTTGGGGGTGGTCATATCGACAAGTTCTTTTCAAATGAACTCGACCCAACTAAGCATCAATATTTCAAAAAAATAAGTGATTTACGAGTATCAGCCCATTTTCTTATAGATCGCAAAGGCCAAGTTACTCAGTACGTGTCCTGCCTAAAGAGGGCTTGGCACGCGGGAAGGTCCCTCTGGAAAGAAAAAGAAAACTGCAATGATTTTTCTATCGGAATCGAGCTTGAGGGAATCGATAACAAGATTTTTACTGATATTCAATATTCAAATTTGGCTATGCTAACAAGGGGGTTAATGAGAAAATATGGCCCAGTTGATTTGGCAGCCCATAGCGAGGTCGCGATTCCCGCCGGAAGAAAAAATGATCCTGGCGACTTATTTCTTTGGGACAAGTATCGAAATCTGTTACGTAGTTAAATAATATCCATCTCATAGTCCCTTAGAAGCTAATTTTTATTAAGCCGTCTTCATTAGTCTTATGATTTTGGTCGTGCTTTCATAAAACATTCAATTTCTCCTCGGTTTATTTTTCGATAAAAAGCAGACAGTTGCCGATACTTTTAAAGTTAGTTTAAAAATGTCTTGACAGGTTGCTGATAGACACTAAAAATAGGGACTAATTTAATAATATCCACAACATGTTGTGGTAAACGTATCAAACAGCGCAAAAACTTGTCAATTTAGAGTAGATTTTGGAGGAATAATGCAACTAGCAACGAACCTAACCTCGTCAACCCCCTCTGGTGAGGTTCAAGAAAAGGAGTCTACTGACAATGATTTAATAGCTTCCTACCCCGATCACAAAGTCATACGCCGCAATGGGAGCGTTGTTAATTTTGAACCGCCAAAAATTTCGCTTGCATTGACAAAGGCATTTTTAGCCGTGAGTGGTGGGCAAGGTGCCGCTTCAGCTAAAATACGAGATTTAGTCGGATCATTAACTGAAACAGTAGTTCATGCACTCCCCGGAAGGAAGCCATCGGGAGGAACTTTCCACATAGAGGATATTCAAGATCAAGTAGAACTAGCACTAATGCGAGCTGGTCAGCACGAGGTTGCGCGAGCTTACGTTTTATACCGTGAAAGCCGAAATCGAGATAGAGCAGAGAGGAACAAAGAAGAAGTACAAATTGAGCAGCCAGAAATACAGGTAAGAGATGAAGCCGGCTTAAGGCCACTAAAGATCAACTTTCTGCGTAGTCTCATCGAAGAAAGTTGTGTGGGCCTTGGTGGTTCGGTTGATGCGGAGGCTATTCTGAAGCTTACAATTAGAGATTTGTATGATGGGGTATCCATAGTAGAAGTTAACAAGAGTGTCATCATGGCTTCGAGATCCTTGATAGAAAAAGAGCCAGATTACAGTTTTGTAACCGCTAGACTTTTACTCAATAGCATCAGAGAGGAAGTTCTTGGCCAAGAAACAACTCACAAACAAATGCAACACGGTTACCGAGAGTATTTTCCGAAATTTATTCAACAGGGGGTTGAAAAAGGCCTATTGGATAAAAAACTATTGAATTTCGATCTAGAAAAACTCGCCACTCACCTAGATTTCAATAAAGACTTAAAGTTCACCTATCTCGGATTACAAACACTTTATGACAGATATTTTCTGCACCTAAATGGAAGAAGAATTGAGTTGCCCCAAGTTTTCTTTATGCGGGTAGCGATGGGGTTGGCTTTGAACGAATCAAACCGGGAAGAGAGGGTTGTGGAGTTTTACCAGGTTCTTTCTAACTTTGAGTTTATGAGTTCCACTCCAACACTTTTTAATTCCGGAACTATTAGGTCGCAATTGTCGAGTTGTTACCTAACCACTATCGCCGATGACCTTGACGGAATATATGAAGGGATAAAAGAGAATGCATTGCTATCGAAATTTGCTGGAGGATTGGGTAACGATTGGACTTCTGTAAGGTCTCTTGGATCGCACATAAAAGGGACCAATGGGAAATCTCAAGGGGTGGTTCCCTTTTTAAAAGTTGTCAATGATACCGCGGTTGCTGTTAACCAAGGAGGCAAAAGAAAAGGTGCTGTCTGCGCATATCTTGAAACATGGCATTTGGACGTAGAGGAGTTTTTGGAGCTTCGAAAGAATACTGGTGATGATAGACGGCGGACTCATGATATGAATACCGCCAACTGGATACCCGATTTATTTATGAAGCGGGTAATATCAGGGGAGAAATGGACCCTATTTTCACCCTCAGATGTTCCCGACCTCCACGACTTATATGGAGAAAAATTTGAGAAAGCTTATGTCGCGTATGAGACTAAGGCGGAAAGAGGTGAAATTTCTTTATCTAAAAAGGTCAGTGCGTCTGATCTTTGGCGAAAGATGTTAACAATGTTATTCGAAACTGGTCATCCATGGATCACATTCAAAGATCCTTGTAATATTCGAAGCCCGCAAAATCATTTCGGGATTGTCCACAGTTCAAACTTATGTACCGAAATCACTCTCAATACATCTGATTCGGAGATTGCTGTTTGTAATTTGGGTTCAATAAATCTTACAGAACATCTGAGTAATGGTGAGATCGACCATAGAAAACTGAAGAAAACTGTATCTACGGCAATGCGTATGTTAGACAATGTAGTAGATATTAACTTTTACCCTGTAGACAAGGCACGCAACTCAAACCTAAAGCATAGGCCGGTTGGTTTGGGGATGATGGGTTTTCAAGATTGTTTACACCTTATGAATCTTCCTTATGCTTCAACCCAAGCTGTAGAATTTGCCGACACAGTGACCGAGGCCGTTTCTTTTTATTCCTACTGGGCATCAACCGAACTATCTAAAGAACGAGGAAGATATGCTACTTTTGACGGCTCTTTGTGGTCTCAAGGAATCCTCCCACAGGATACGATTGACTACCTCAGAAAAGAAAGGGGCGGATATGTCGAGGTGGATATGAGTTCATCGCTGGACTGGGGCGCACTGCGTGACCGTATACAGCGTTTTGGAATAAGAAATTCGAATTGCGTTGCAATAGCACCAACAGCTACTATAGCAAACATTGTCGGAGTGTCAGCATCAATAGAGCCGACCTTTCAAAACTTATACGTTAAATCCAATCTGTCGGGAGAGTTCACAGTAACAAATAAATACCTAGTTGCTGAGCTAAAAAAGCTAAACTTATGGGACGATGTAATGATCGCAGACCTGAAATACTTTGACGGTTCACTATCAAAGATTGATAGAATCCCACCAGCGATTCGCCATCTATATTCGACTGCTTTCGAAATTGACCCAACTTGGCTAGTCGAATGTGCTGCCAGGAGACAAAAATGGATTGACCAAGCACAATCGCTAAATATATACATGGCCGGAGTGTCGGGTAAAAAGCTAGATGAAATCTATAAGCTAGCTTGGAAAAGAGGACTCAAAACCACTTACTACCTTCGAACACTTGGGGCCACCCACGCTGAGAAAGCAACTGTTAAGTCGGGTGACTTGAATGCTGTTCCGTCACAGCTAAAGGATAATGAGAATAGTGTGGCTACTTCGGAAGGAGATGATGGGAATGTGTGTTCGATTTCTGATTCAGAATGTGAAGCTTGCCAGTAACGCGAAGCGCCAACTTTTGCGAAACAATAGTTAAAAGTAGGTTTTGAACTTTAAATAAATCAATAACTAAAAAAGAAAAAAGGTAAATACATGTTGCAGTTTGAAGAAGAAACAAAAAGCTCAGGTTCGGGAGTAGAGTCCTCCAAATACACACCGCAAGACCTTTTGATTACCAATGAAAAAGAACGAACCAAAAACCATGACGGAGACTCCAGTGACCCTAAAAGTGAACGGGTTCGGCTAGAAGATAAAAGAATTATCAATGGTAAAGCAGATGTTAATCAACTGGTACCTTTTAAATATAAATGGGCTTGGGATAAATATTTATCGGGTTGTGCAAACCACTGGATGCCTCAAGAAATTAACATGAGTAGAGACGTAGAACTTTGGAAAAATCCGAAAGGATTGACTGATGATGAAAGACTCATTGTCAAACGTAATTTAGGCTTTTTTTCCACAGCCGATTCGCTCGCAGCTAATAATATAGTCTTGGGTACGTACAGGCACATAACAGCGCCGGAGTGTAGGCAGTATCTTCTAAGGCAGGGTTTCGAAGAGGCGATACACACTCACGCATACCAATACATAGTGGAAAGCCTGGGACTTGACGAATCGGAGATTTTTAACGCTTACAAAGAGGTGGGTAGCATTAGAGAGAAAGACGAGTTTTTAATACCCTTTATCGAAACTTTAACAGACCCTGCTTTTAAAACGGGCACACATGAAAATGATCAGAAACTTTTAAAAAGTCTCATAGTATTTGCTTGTATAATGGAGGGGCTTTTTTTCTATGTCGGTTTTGTCCAAATCTTAGCTTTAGGAAGGCAAAACAAGATGACAGGCGCCGCTGAACAGTACCAATACATCCTTAGAGATGAATCAATGCACTGTAATTTTGGTATAGATTTAATAAATCAACTTAAACTTGAGAACCCGAGTTTATGGACAAAGGATCTGAAAAAAGAAGTAACAAGCCTAATAAAACAAGGAGTGGAATTAGAGTATCGGTACGCTGAGGACACCATGCCTCGAGGCGTTCTGGGTTTGAATGCACCCATGTTTAAAGAGTATTTGCGTTATGTTGCTAATCGACGGTGCCAACAAATAGGTATAGAACAAATATATGAAGGTGCGAGTAATCCATTCCCGTGGATGTCCGAGATGATGGATCTAAAAAAAGAAAAAAACTTTTTCGAAACGAGAGTAACCGAATATCAAACAGGGGGTGCACTAAATTGGGAATAAGGTTTTATAAAAGACCTGGATGCCCCCAAGATAATTGCTATTAAAAATGGCAAATTTAAATAAAATTAAACGACAGAGAAAAGAACAGCTGAATCTTGCGGGTTGCGAAAAACAACCCATAAAAAGATTCCTGGTCGGCACTGTAAGGCATAATACAGATGCCATGTTTTTTAACTTAATCGATTCTATGTACTTATATTCCTAGGAGGTGATTGTAATGGCAGTAAAGAAGAAACCAGCTAAGAAGAAAGTAGCAGCTAAGAAAAAACAGGTTGCGAAAAAGAAGGTAGTAGCTAAGAAAAAACCGGTTGCGAAAAAGAAAGTAGCCGCTAAGAAAAAGCCGGCTGCGAAAAAGAAAGTAGCCGCTAAGAAAAAGCCGGCTGCGAAAAAGAAAGTAGTAGCTAAGAGAAAGCCGGCTGCGAAAAAGAAAGTAGTAGCTAAGAGAAAGCCGGTTGCGAAAAAGAAAGTAGTAGCTAAGAGAAAGCCGGTTCCGAAAAAGAAAGTAGCAGCAAAACCCCCTGTTACCAAGAAAAAACCGGAACCAATAGTGCCGGCTGCCCCGCGGCCATTAGCTACTCCAGCGGCTTGGCCGTTCCCGGTAATAGGTAATCGCCCAAATTAGTATTCGGTGAGATTTGACCACCCTGATAGCCATAAAAAGCTATTGGGGTGGGGGATCGTGAATTGGTTTCGGCGTTGTTTGGAATTGATCCGATAGAAATGTCATTTCAAAATCTCTTGCGACTTGAATTTGTTTTCCTTGGTAAGAGAAATAAATATCAAACGACGGCAACCCATCATTTGCGAGGAAACCCTCGGGCAGATCCATCTCGGATATCCTGTTTCCATTAATATCTATTATATTTTCATATATAAATAATGTGTCCCTGTCATCTACAGATGCCAATATGCTTGCAGTTTCAATAAATATTTTCAGATCCTTACCAAACCAGACTTTTTTTATATTATCAATAATAATGCCATTATGGGTTTGTAGATTGAGAGGATTTACTTCGAAAACATTGATCACATAAGGGGTTTGGAAAAAACTAACAAAAACTTGTTGTACACCATTTTGGAAGTAATATCGACCATGGTTGTCTTTTCGGTAGTTTTTTGAGATAAATTTAATTAGTTTTACATTATTAATTTTTTTTCCCTTAATGCGCCACTGACCTCTTGGATCAAGAGATAGCCATCCGAAAATTTGTGGGTTACGAGGCCAACTTTCTTTTTCGATAATATTTCTACTAGTCATAAAGAACCTGTAAACATAATTTAAAAAATTAATACCATCATAGATTTCTGTTTAAGTTAGATGCATCCAGATTTGTCAACTATCTTTAGCAAGTTTCCCAAAAGTAAAGATGAGCGCTCGAAATAGCGAATGGAGATTTGCGGTATGGTTTTTAAATATTTATCACCTTTGATAAATAGTTCGGACGCGTCAGAAAAAATATTATCAATAGTTGCCTTGTGATTGAGGCTTGTAGGTTCACAAGTCTTGGATATCAACTGTTTCTTAAATGCATTAACTTTAGCAAATTTATTTAGCGCTTTATTACGTATATGACTAGCATATGACCTATTTATCAGTGGGCCGATTGGAGGTGCAGTATTAGGAGTAGACTGTAGGGGTCCGAAATTAACATCAGTGCTAGGAATAATAATTTTATCGAGAGAATCTAGTAGACTGTTATTAGAACTTGCTATGGAGTTTATAAATAGGAGTGTCAGCCCGATAGTAATGATGGCTTTCAGGTTTTTGTGAATCACGATATTCTATGTCCCATTTATCACTGAGGGCCTTTGGTGATCCGACAGAATTGACAAAGCGTAGGATATGGTTTCAGGGCCAAATTTGGCTAGAATTATATTATTCGATAAAATTTGGCGCCATATTCTGCCGTTAGGCTGGCTTTTAAAGAGTCCGAGCATACATTTGGTAATGGATCTTATGGGAGTGCCCGACTGAGTCTTTTTTTTGGCGTAGCATTCCATTTGTTTCGCAATTGTCTCCCGAGACCCAATCTCCTTATTAAAAATTTTTTTCTCAATTTGAGCGAGAAGATAAGGATCTTGATAAGCAGCCCTACCAATCATTACCCCATCGCAACGCGCGATCTCATCCGAGATACGCTCAACAGTATCGAGTCCACCGTTCAATATGAATTTCAGATGCGGAAAGTCTTTTTTTAGACGATAAACATAATTGTATTTCAATGGAGGAATGCGCCTGTTATCGGTGGGTGATAAACCTCTTAAAATCGCATTCCGAGCGTGAATAATAAAAATTTCACATCCTGATTCACTAACTATGTCGACGAAATTACGCGCAAAATCATAGTTGTTTTGCGAGTCAATGCCAAGCCGATGCTTTACAGTAACAGGAATCGATACAGAACTTTTCATTTCCGTCAGGCATCGTTTTACTAAATAGGGATCTTTCATTAAAGCTGCGCCAAATAAGCCATTGACAACCCTGTCAGATGGGCACCCACAGTTAAGGTTAATCTCGGAGAATCCATTTTTTTCACCTATTTCAGCAACTCTTGCAAGGTCTTGAGGGTTATTTCCTCCTAATTGCAGTGACACCGGAGCGTCTGTCCCTTCACTTTTTATTAAATGTACTTTCTTCCCATAAACGATTGCATTCGTTGGTATCATCTCCGTATATAACAGCGCTGATGGACTTAACAAGCTAAAAAAGTAACGGCAATGAGCGTCAGTCCAGTCCATCATTGGCGCTGTAGACAAGGTTCTTGATACTTGATTTCCCATATTATTAAATTTCTAACCAACAATAATACAAATTAGAAAAACTAGGCAATCAGATGATTTAATCTTATCACTATTTTACGTGCTGCTTTTGCTCACCCAGTCCGCTAATTCCCAGGTGCATATTGTCGCCAGGTTTCAGAAAAACGGGTTTTGGTTTAATTCCCATACCTACGCCAGGGGGGGTTCCAGTGGTAATAACATCACCCGGATGAAGTGTGACAAAACTGGATAAGTAGGACACAATTTCAGGCACATTGAAAATCATTGTGTGAGTATTTCCCGTCTGCATCCTAGTTCCATTAACATCCAACCACATAGGTAAGTTATGGGGGTCGGGCACCTCATCTTTCGTGACTAGCCATGGTCCAATTGGAGCAAAAGTATCGAAACTTTTACCTTTTGACCATTGGGAACCGTGTTCAAGCTGCCATTCGCGCTCTGAAACATCGTTACAAATCGTATAGCCAGCAACATAATTCATAGCATCGTCTCTAGACACATTTTTTGTAGTTGTGCCTATTACAAAAGCTAATTCGACTTCCCAGTCACTTTTTTTTGAGTGGGTTGGTAAAATTACATCGTCATTTGGACCTGTTATAGAACTAATAGCCTTCATAAAAACTATTGGCTCTGTTGGAATAGGATTGTTAGTCTCTGCAGCATGGTCAGAGTAATTTAGTCCGATAGCGATAAGCTTACTTACATTGGCAATCGGGGTTCCAAGACGAGAATTATTTTCAACTAATGGAAGGCTATCAGAGTCAATATCATTTAGCCTGGATAAGCTATCTTTTGAGAGCACAGATCCATCTATATCTTGAACATGTCCAGACAAATCCCTAATATTTCCAGCCGCATCAACAACGCCAGGTTTCTCTTCACCAGCTTTTCCGTAGCGTACTATTTTCATTTGTGCCCCCTGTCTTAATGTTTGAAAAAACTTATTATATTTTATGAATAATAACAAAGATATTGCTTATATTGTTATACCTCCGTCTATAATTATTGTTTGTCCGGTAATAAATGCGGACTCATTTGATGCTAGATATACTGCAGCCTCGGCGATTTCCTCGGATGTGCCTAAGCGTCCCATAGGTTGTCGAGAAATAAAATTTTGTCTAGCTTTTTCAATATCTCCAAGCTCTCGCATACGATCACCGAGGCTAGGCGTATCAACAGTCCCCGGGCAAATTGCGTTTACTCTTATTCCTTCTCTAACGAAATCAGCAGCTAGAGCTTTGGTCATTCCTATAACAGCAGCTTTTGAAGCTCCATATGCGTATCGGTTTGGTATGCCTTTAATAGAACTGGCAACCGATGCGACATTAATTATCGAGCCATCTTTTTTTTCGATGAGTCCAGGTAATAAAGCTTTTGTCACAATAAAGTGACTTCGAACATTTAATGCGAAAGAGAAGTCCCAGTCTGCATCGGTGCAGTCAAGAATAGTTCCCTGGTGTACGTATCCCGCACAATTGAACACTACATTTGGCGTGGGAATTTGCTTGGCCATGTCTGTTACCGCCTTTGTGTCAAGCACATCCAAAACATTTGTGGAAATGCCCGCCTTAGTAGGCAGTTCCTTGAGTTTTTCAGAGTCTATATCGGTAGCAATAACTTCTGCTCCTTCGCGCGCTAGTGCGATTGCAGTAGCTCGCCCAATCCCTTGCCCTGCTGCTGTTACAAAAGCAATTTTTCCCTCCAGTCTCTTGGACAATAGATTTCTCCTTCTTTAGATTTGTATTTTTTATTGAATCGAACTTCCTTTGGAATTTATCGAGGTCTTTAATTAATCCTCGCTTTCAAGAGACTCCAACGGCACGTTTTCCCAATCAAACTCTCCCGTAGATACTTTGAGGCCCACAAGTATACGAGCTTTATTAATATATTTAAGGGCTTTTTTCTCTTGTTGGGCAAAGCAAAATTTTCTCGCATCGAACAATATACTGGCTAGTCTTTGAGTTTTCTGCTGAGTAAGTGTTATCCCCTTCAGGTCGTCTGCAAGAATTCGCACCTCAGTGGCGCATCCTGCAGAGAAACCAATTTGAACGTTAAAGATTGCAAATAAACAAAAAAAAAGTAAAGTAAATTTTTTCATAAAATTTATTCGATTACAATATTGAGTTATGCTATATGCTACAACATATTCTGAAAAATAAATATTTTTGCTGATAATGTTAACCGTTATATTTTCTGGCGCATGTAATGAAAACCAACAAAATGTTCTCAAATTCTATCACTAAAGAAATTGTCAGAAATTCATTAGTCGGCAACAAAAATGGGAGCTTTGACAAGAAAATTTCTAACACTGGAAGAAGACTTAATTCAAAACCTATTAGTGCCGCTGTCTTAGTTCTTATAGTTGGTCATCAATCTGGGGCAAAAGTAGTTTTGACCAAGAGAAGTAAGAATTTGACGCATCATGCTGGTCAGATTAGCTTTCCCGGAGGGCGGGTTGACGAACAAGATGATAATCTCGAAACAACCGCTTTAAGGGAAACAAATGAAGAAATTGGGATTTCTCCAAATACAATCAATATCTTAGGAAGATTGCCCGACTATGATGTCTTGACCGGATTTAGGATAACCCCTATCGTTGGTTGGGCAAAATATGCTCTAGAGTATTTCCCAGCCTACGAAGAGGTTGACGAGGTATTCGAGTTACCTTTAAATTTTATTTTGGAACCTAAAAACAGTGTAAAACACTCAAAAACTATTGATGGAGTTATAAGAGAATACTATTCGATATCATATGAGGGTAGGTATGTTTGGGGAGCAACGGCCGCAATATTAGTGAACTTGTCCCACGCTATAAGATTGCATGCTTGTAATTAGTATAAATTATCAAATGTTTTGCTATCAAGTATTTCAAGAATAGCTGAAAATGCTATCATAAGGTTTACTTAGTTTTCGTTAATAGTCATACATATGATTTTCCTGACATTATTTGTGGTTTTTTTACTAGAGTTCCTTCCATTAGATATTTATAGGGAGAGATCTAAAACGTATGTGTCATTGTATTTCGAAAGCGCGTTAGAGTTTTCAGCGTGGTTGAGAAGTAAAAATCACAATGTACAGTGGGTGATATTAACTTCAATTCCTACAGTTATTACACTTATTATTTATTCACTGCTTATTTCTATCCATGCAATTTTGGGGTTGATATGGAGCGTTGTTATACTATTTTTCATAATTTATTTCTTACCACAATTGAGAGCTATTCGGGATATTTGTGAAAGCGATAAACGTGACGACTTGGAGGGGCTGCAAATAAAAATAGCGGAAATTACGCACCGATCCTCAAAAAACTTAGAAAGAAACGATCTTTACAACATTGTTTTTTCTGATTCTTTACAAAAGTGGTTTGAGCAGGTTTTTGCAATAATATTCTGGTTTATAATTCTTCCTGGTCCTTCTGGCGCGATTGTTTACTTTGTTTCTTTAAGTTATATTCAAAACCTATCATCCGATGATTTTGTAGAAAAAAATGGTATCAAATCGATATTATCTGCCCACCGTTTTATGGAGTGGATCCCAGAAAGAATTTTTGCAGCCAGTTTGGCAGTGGCCGGAAATTTTGATGATGCTATAGTCGCTTGGGGAAAGCATAACAAAGACTTACGTTTAAAAAATGAGGGAAATTCGTATCTCATTGCGGCAGCCGGTGCACTTGGAATTTCAGTAACATATGTGGCCGAGGATACAGCTGTTGAGAAAGAGCATGTAGAGCGTCAGTTTAAATTAGAACTAGATTCGGAGAAGCTTTTAAAGTTGACACGGTTGGTATCTAGAGTTTTCTTTATGTGGATGGGTGTTATCGGATGTTTCACATTTTTCAGTTTATTCTAAATTTTAGACTCCTAACGATTGAATACAAAAATAGATTTCAAGGACTAAATCTATGAATACCGAGTTTTTGGCGGTATTCCTAGTTGCTTTTTATTTGTGCTGCTTGCCAGTGATAGGCTGGCTCTCCAGGTCAAAAAATAATCAGATTAAAGACTACTACCTTGCCGGTGGGTCGGTTAGTTTTATGGGTCTTTTTTTTACGTTATACGCAACAACTTATAGTGGAAATACGATGCTAGGTTTTGCAGGAAGGGCCTACAGAGATGGGCCAGTTTCGTTATTTGCCGTTCTTGGTATGGCGGCGGTTATCCCAGTTTTTATGTTGTTCGCACGCAAATTGAATCAGCTAGCTAAAGACAAAGGTTTTGTCACTATCGCGGATTTTTTAAGACTGCGGTATTCCAATTTAATTTTAGTTTACACTATCAACTTTATACTAATCATTACTTTAGCTAGTTATGTTCTAACAAATTTAAAGGCGGCAGGGTTGCTCCTTGAAGTCATTAGTAATGGCTATATACCAATGCTTTATGGAATATTTGGTCTTGCAATAATTATGGCTATTTACGAAAGCCTAGGAGGGATGAAAGCGGTTATCTGGACGGATATTCTTCAAGGTACAATGTTGCTTTTTGGAGGGTTATTAGTCTTCCTCATCGTGATTTTTGAATTTACAGGTAGTCAGGAATTTACCTATCAAGTAGTAATGGAATCTTACAATTGGCCTCCACTTGATCAGTACCAGTTGATGCGAGGTGTTTCATTGGTTTTTATGTTTGGGCTGGCGATCTCAATATATCCCCACGCTCTCCAAAGAATTTTCGCAGCGAAAGATTGGACTACTTTAAAAAAAAGTTTTAAATGGATGTGTGTCATGCCGGTAGTCACTACCCTTCCGATTATGTTGACAGGCATGATTGCGGTAATAATTCTTGGCGATACCCAAATTTTACAAGGTGGCGATTCAGACAGAGTAATACCAATATTGCTCAAACAGTTATCATCGGAGCTTCCCATTTTGAAATGGGTTTTAGCTCTATTTATGGCAGCTGCTCTGGCGGCTATTATGTCTACTGTTGATAGCGCGTTGTTAAGTTTAGGATCAATGTTTACGCAAGATATTATTCGACCATGCTATCCTCAGATAGATGATAAACGTCTCGCCGCGGTGGGAAGGTTGATGACTTGGGTTTTAATGTTTTTGATGGCAGCTTTGGCGGTGTCAATATCAAATACCATATGGAGTCTAATAGTATTGAAGCTTGAAATTATGCTACAGGTAACTCCAAGTATTGTATTGGGTGTGGTTCTGAAACGGTTGAACTGGTTTGCTGTTTTGGGCGGTGTAATTGCAGGCTTATCATCGACTTTATATATAAAGTTTGTTCCGTGGGTGGGGCTCAGTGAATTTGGCATACATGCCGGAATATGGGGACTAATTATAAATCTCGCTACGATAACTATAATCCAGACTTTTGTGGTGAGCAAAAAATCTGACATTACAGATAAAATTTGATGATTATTAGGTTTTCAATAAATCATCGACTTTAACGGCGCAAATAAAATCGTTTTCTGATATTCCGCCAACAGAATGTGTTGAGTATTTGACCTTTACAAGATTATATCCAACCTCTGTATTTGGATGATGATCTTCTCGATGCGAAATCCATGCTACGGCATTCATGAATGATATTGCAGAGTAATGATCTGTAAATTGATAGCTCTTTTGGATATAGTTATCGAGGTGGCTCCAATCCTTCAATTCTTCTAAAATTAGTTGAATTTTCTCCATTGATAATTTTTCTAAACCATTATCAGATGACTTACATTTTTTCCTCATTAGTGAACTAATAATCTGTGACATTGAGCAACTTCCTTCTTTGATTTTATTAACACGGCCTTGCCTAGTAACTTGTTTTAAATTTTAATTAGCGTTTCTAGCTTAGAGATTCTAATGGCGGCTGGGGGATGCGAGTCGTACCAAGACGAGTATACTGGGTCGGGTGTTAATGTTGCAGCATTATCGTTATAAAGTTTTACCAGAGCACTAATCAAATCTTTTGCGGGTGTAAATTGCGCGGCATATTCATCCGCCTCGAACTCATGAACGCGAGACATTTTTGATAAGAAAGGTTGTAAAATAAAAGTAAAAACAGGAACAATTAGAAAGAATAATCCGATAACGACGCCATTATTTGATGTAAAATCAACATTGAGGCCATTAAAAAACCAGACTTCGTTTTTTACGAAGCCTAGGATTGCTAAAAATATTAACGAGGTTAAAGCCATGAGGCCCAGTCTCTTTAAAACATGTTTTAATTTGAAATGTCCTAACTCGTGCGCCAAGACGGCTTCAATTTCTGCCACACCTAGTCTTTCCAATAAGGTGTCAAAAAATACAATCCTTTTGTTATTGCCGAATCCGGTGAAATAAGCATTTCCGTGGCTACTTCTTTTGCTACCATCCATTACAAATAGTCCACTAGACGAAAATCCACATTTTTGAAGAAGTAGCTCTACCCGAGTTTTTAGATCGCCATCTTCCATTATGGTAAATTTATTGAAAAGAGGTGCTATGTAGGTCGGCCCTATGAACTGGACTAACCCGATAAATGACATCATCAAAAGCCAAACATATAACCACCATTGATCTCCCATTAGTTCCATCAGTACAATAATCGCCCACAAAAGCGGGAGACCTAATGTTATGGCCACGATAGTATTTTTGATGAGGTCTAGCGTCCATGTTTTAAATGTTGTTTTGTTGAAACCGAACTGAGTTTCGATTATAAAAGTTTTATATAAGCTTACTGGCAAGTCACTCAAAGAGCTAATGAAAACAAGCAAGACAAGAAAAAAGACTCCTCTGTAAACTGGACTGTCAAAAAACTCTAGCGTGAAGGCATCGAGTAATTTTATTCCACCGCCAAACGTTAATAAAAGCAGGAGAGCAAGATCTATAACGATACTCGCAAATGAAAGTCTTGCTTTAGCAATGGTATAATCAGCTGCTTTTTGATGAGATTCTAGTGATATATTTTCGCTGAAAGCTTTTGGAACTTCATTTTTGTGTAGGTCAATGAATTTTATGTGCCTCATTGTCAACCAAAATCTTGTGCAGGTGGAAAATAGTAGGCCACAAATAAATAGAATAGAAAAGTTATTAATCATTTTAAAGAGACTGATACAGTTAGGTTATAAAAAGAAGAAGATTTTCTAATAGAACTTAAAAGAAATTTTCTGTTATTACGATATTAAGGGGAGATTATGCCACAAGATGCTAATAATTTGGTCTGGATAGATATGGAAATGTCAGGATTAATTCCGGAGACGGACCGTATATTGGAAATTGCGATAGTTATTACATCGTCTGATCTGGAAATTATCGCTCAAGCACCAGTTATAGTGCTTTCTCAAGAAGATGAAATTCTTGAGGCAATGGATGATTGGAATACATCGACTCATACTAAATCTGGTCTAATCGATAGGGTCAGACAGTCAGATCAAAAGGAGCGTGATGCGGAGGTCATGCTGATAGATTTTTTGTCGGAACACATCGCGAAAGGGGTATCACCAATGTGCGGGAACTCTATCTGCCAAGACAGGCGATTTTTGGCAAATTGGATGCCTAACTTAGAGAGATATTTCCATTACAGAAACTTGGATGTATCTACCCTCAAGGAGTTGGCTAAAAAGTGGAACCCTCTCGTCTTAGTAGACTTGAAGCGCCATGGTAAACATGAAGCTTTGGCGGATATTTTGGAGTCGATAGATGAGCTGAAGCATTATAGAGAAAATTTTTTGAAGGTTCCCTCTAACGACAAATAGTTGATTTACACGGAATTGTGAATCACTGAGATTGCCTTATTTTAGCTAAGATTTCAGTGGTTGATTTTCGGAACTTGAAAGGTATAGAAATTACCTGCCCCCCGGATTCTTTTACTATATCCGACCCAATTATTTTTGTTTCAGGCCAATCTCCTCCTTTAACTAAAATATCTGGCCTACATTTTTTAATTAGATACAATGGGTTTTCATCTTCAAACCACGTGACTAAGCTTACTGACTCCAAAGCCGCTATTAAAGATAAACGATCATCCAAAGTATTGATTGGCCTATCCTCTCCTTTTGCTAGTTTTTTTGTGGATGCATCGCTATTGAGGGCCACTAGCAAAGTTTTCCCTAGTTTTTTGGCTTCTTCTAGGTACGTAATGTGCCCTCTATGAAGAATATCAAAAACTCCGTTGGTGAAAATTAAAGGACGAGAGTTATCGGGTATGCGATCGGCCATTTTCGGATTAAAAATTTTGTCTTGGTAGGCAAGTCCCATTTTAACCTTCGAGTTTATCCTTATTAAAAGCGGTCTCTAAGTTCAGGTTGGAGTGGCTACTTATAACTCTGCGTTTAAAGATTTTTGGCACTTGTTGATATCATCATGATTTTAATAGGATTTACAGATAGACTCATAGTATGAAATTCGATGGTATCAGAGTTTTACTGAAAAGTGTCAAATATAAGGTTGTCACGCTGGTATGTTAAAAAACTTGTGGTTATAACTCGCTTGATGTTATTTTCAGCGAATGTTGATGCAACTTTTAGGCTTGGGTTTTAGTCGCTTTGTTGGTCGGGGCTAAGTAGTGTTGAAAATTGAGGGAAAATTAATTTGGTCAATAAATATAAAAATGTACTAGTATGGTTTAGGCGTGATTTGCGAGTCAGAGATAACAGAGCTTTGCTCCAAGCATTAAAAGAGGGTGATAGGGTTTTTTGTTGCTTTGTTTTCGATACTAACATCATAAAGTATTTGTCTGACCCACGTGACCGTAGGATACATTATATCTGGGGTAGTGTTGCAGAACTCAAGTCCCGTATTTGCTCTCATGGTGGGGAACTATATGTAACCCACGGAAAAGCGGAACAAGAAATTCTCAACCTCTCTCTGAAGCTCGATATTGATGCCCTTTTTTTTGCAGAAGACTATGAACCCTATGCGATAAAAAGAGATGATATGGTTACTCAATCATTAACAAAGCTCGGTAAGAAGGTTTTTAGATTAAAAGATCAGGTTATCATGGCTAAAGACGAGGTGATGTCACCGAAAGGAACGCCTTACTCCGTCTACACGCCTTACAAAAATGCTTGGTTAAAAAAAGTTGCATCGAAGGTAATACCTGATACCGGCAAGGAGAAAATAGATTGGAAAAATCTTGCCTTTGACGGGAAGTCTGCCATGCCAACCCTTCCAGATCTAGGCTTTGCCGAGTTTCTTAATGGAAAACCAGCGGTTCAGCCTGGTGAATCTAGTGCTCAAAGCGATCTGCTACATTTTTCTACTAAGATCGATCAATATGAGGAGACAAGGAATTATCCTTTTCTCGATAATACATCCCGGTTATCAGTCCACCTGAGATTCGGGACTGTTTCCATAAGAGACCTTTTCAGGTTAGCCACAAGTAAAAGCACTCTTGGCCACAAGGCCTGGTTAAACGAGCTCATATGGAGAGATTTCTACTTCAGTATTCTATTTCATTTCCCGTATGTTACGGACCGGTCATTTAAAATTATTTATGACCAATTAGAATTTACAAATAACCAAACTTATTTTGATGCTTGGTGCACAGGTAAAACGGGATATCCTATAGTTGATGCTGGAATGAGACAGTTGAATGAGACCGGGTATATGCACAACCGGCTACGAATGGTGACGGCGTCTTTTTTAGTCAAGGACTTACAGGTTGACTGGCGGTGGGGAGAGCAATATTTTGCCGATAAGCTTACAGACTTTGACTTGTCAGCCAACAACGGTGGTTGGCAATGGGCTGCGTCCACCGGTTGTGATGCTCAACCTTACTTTAGAATATTTAACCCCTCTTTGCAATCAAAAAGGTTTGACGGGGAAGGTACTTTCATAAAAAAATATGTCACCGAATTATCTAAGGTTCCAATGAAATTTATTCATTCTCCTTGGTTGATGGACCTCCAAAATCAGAAACAATACTCGTGCTTAATAGGGACTGATTATCCCTATCCGGTGGTTGACCACTCCGAAATGCGCGACTCATCTTTACTGATGTATAAACAAGCGCGAGAGAAAGAGGTAATTAATCGAGGTACTCGAAAACGGTAATTACTTTCTTGACCCCATTCGTGTTAGCCGCGGCTTTGGCCGCATCTTCAGCTTCGGCTTGAGTGACAAGACCCATCAGGTATACGATCCCTGAATTCACAATTATTTTTAAATAATTTGCTTTAATCTCTCTGTCTTTAACGAATGTCCCTAAGACTCGTGCCTTGAGCAAGCTGTCGTTATTTCTTGAAATCCTGCTAGATTCACCCGCAATTTCGACCTCATTTTGCACATCCCTAACGTTCGACACCTCCATAGTGAGATCCTCTGCTTGTATCTTTTTATCCTCAGAGTCTATTTGTCCAACTAATAGAACATATCGATTGAAGCTATAAATTTTAATCGGAGATTTTTCACCCAGCTCATCTTCGATAAGTTTACGTGTTTTTATTTCAATAGTTTTATCCTCAAGCATAGCGCCACTGGTTCGGCGATCTTCCGCAATAATTGCAGATGCGCTTACACCAGCCCCCACTAGTAGCGGTGCACAGCCAGTTTGAAACATCAATGACATCAGTAAGATAACGCTGGGTAAATATTTCCTCATCAATATAACCTCTATTATCAGGTTTACTCTTGGTAGCCCGTTCTCTCAAGCATAGCATAAAGGTAAGTGCACATTTTTTTTATTTACTATTATTTATAATCAGTGGTTTAACTCTACCTTTTGCGAATACAACTGGACTTCCTGCTCTTAAAAAGAACGGATAATTTAATATTATATCTCCTGACACACCGCTGAGTGATAATGGGAGATTAATCTCGGTATTTAATATTCCCTTTGCAATTTTATAGGAATCCATGCCTAGGGCAAAAAATCGTTCAAGTTGCAAAGACTTTCCCAGCCCATCGAGCATAGTAAAAGATGAAGTGTGGCTAATAACCCAGGGCATTTCCATGAATTTGACATCTTCCAGATCATGCATTCGTAATTTGTCGGTATGCGAGGTATGTATCAATGACGTTGCGTAAATTGGCAACCTTGTTCCCAAATAGGGTCGAAGATTTTGGGCGGTTTTTGCTGAAACTGCCATAAAAATTGTATCGGCCTCAGTATTCTCTAAATATGCACTCAAACCGTTAAGATCATTTTTATAATCTTCAAAGTTAAGTGGTGTGATAGCCTCCCCAGTGAGTTTTAGCCACTCTTTTTGCATGGCGTATGAAATTCTTTTTTGAATCGGAGAATCTTCATAAATGGTCAAGACTTTTCTTCCTCCCTCGGAAAAAGCCATTCTTGCTAATGTCTCAGTCTCGTGCTCTATATTTAATCCAAATAAGTAAATGTTTTTATCAATCTGTGGGAAGTGAGAGATACTATTCAGGCAAATAGTGGGCACAAAGTTTAGCTTTTGTTGAACTAGGCTAGAAACTCCGTTTCGAGTTAGTGGGCCGATTACGATATTTGCACCATTCGAAATAGCTTGTTCATAAGTTCTGGTTAGGGTACTGATAGTACCGTCTTCTAATTCATAGAATACCAGCGGTAACCATAAATCCATATCTTGCTTTTTTTCTTTAACTATTCCTTGCGAAATAGCATTAGTAATTCCCCTTAACTTTTTGGAGTAGGTAGGTAATATAATGGCGAGATGATTTTGGGGTTCGCCGGGTTCAATTGCAAGGGTTGAATCAACTATCTGCAAAGATTTTTCAGATATTGCATCTGTTTCCCCAATTTCCTGTGGATTTGCTTCGCTAGTTACAAAAGAAAATGATGGGTATAGTAGGACAATTAATAAATATCTGAGGATAAGTTTGTGGTTCATAATGCCGACCTAAAAGTTAAAGAAGGAACATTATATGTGGTAGGCACTCCGATCGGAAATCTTCGTGATATTACCCTTAGGGCAATTGATATCTTAAGGGAAGTGGATATAGTGGCGACGGAAGATACGAGGGTAAGTCGCAAGCTTCTGGAGAGTATTGGAGTCCAAAAGAGGACGATTGCCCACCATTTGTATAACGAACGAAAATCATCAGAGGGAATTGTAAATCTTCTGCAGAAAGGTAAGTCTGTTGCATTTGTAAGTGATGCAGGCACACCTTGTATAAGCGATCCCGGAGCGCTATTGGTATCTAAAGTAAGAGTAGCTGGCCTGAAAGTTATTTCCATTCCCGGGCCAAGTGCTTTAACCGCAGCTGTAGCTATCAGTGGTTTTTCAGCCGGTACTCTTCATTTTCACGGATTTTTGCCACCCAAGGGACCAAACCGAATGGCAACGATTGAGGAAGCCGCTAAAATGAAAGGGATACAGATTTTTTTTGAAGCACCTCATAGACTCAAAGCTACTGTGCAAGATTTGCTTTCCACGTTTGGTGATGATTGCAAGATTACTGTGTGCAAGGAGTTAACTAAACTTTTCGAAAAGTCGATCGAAAGTACATTAGGAAAATTTTTCGAAGCTGTAAACTCAGGTGAATTCGATACTCGCGGTGAATTTGTCTTAATTTTAGAAGGTCCTCTCAATAATTATAGTTCGGAGGAAAATGAACTCGAGCGCGTTTTAGATGTTCTATTAGAGGACTTGGGAGTCAAGGACGCCGTTCGACTGGCTACAAGGCTAACCGGAGAGAACCGTAATTTGGTATATAAAATTGCCCTTGAACGAAAAATTATAAATCATGATTTTGGTTAGTCTTTTTTCGTCGAATTAATTTTGTAAACTTCTTCTCAAACACCTTCAAAAACTTGATTGACTCGTAAAATGTT
>CACKOO010000002.1 GCA_902601765.1 Hydrogenophilales bacterium
CAAATTTTAAAGTAATTATTGCTCCTTCATAGACATAAAATGCCTTGTTGGAACCATCTACTGTTATAAAAGGATACAGTACTCTACTGTCGCCGACCTTTCTTCCATTGCATGTAATCCGATGCACAAAGACCTTTGTATTTTCATTAAGCAGACCATTTTCTGCGAAAACTTTTGAAAACGCTTTATCTTGATTAACAAGTTCAAATTCCCTGTTTCCAAGGAATTCTTGAATTGTATAGGTGTTGTAAGTCGCAGACTGCCCGGCGTAATCACAGGAATAAAAGACACCATCTGCCCATCCTTTGAAAAATTCCTGTTGTTTGCCGAGAATGTCTTCCTCCTCGGCGAACCACAACTCTCCAAAATATCCTGTGACGGTCCATTTGGTATCAATATATTGAGCATTCAAAATCGAAGGGAAAGTTAACAAAAAACCCAAAGCAACGAGTTTTGTTAATTTTTTATTTAATGATTTCAATATTTTACTCAACCGTGACTGATTTTGCTAGGTTTCTAGGTTTGTCAATATTTGTACCTTTCAACAAAGCCGTATGATAGGACAATAATTGTAGTGGAATAGTATGTACAATCGGAGAGATATGAGATGAGCTCTCAGGCATCGATATTATATTTAAGTTAGGTTCGTTATTTATCTTTGAGTTTGCGTCTGCGAAAACATAAAGTTGGCCTCCTCTAGCGCTAACCTCTTTCATGTTAGATTTGAGCTTCTCTAGCAACGAATCGTTTGGCGCTACCACTATCACTGGGGTATTTCGATCAATCAAAGCTAGAGGGCCATGCTTCAACTCGCCGGCTGGATATCCCTCTGCGTGGATGTAGGAAATTTCTTTAAGTTTCAAAGCACCTTCAAGCGCTATTGGAAAATGAATTCCCCGTCCAAGAAATATACAATTATTTTTTTTCGCAAAAATGGCAGCCCAGTCTTTAATTTGAGCTTCTAACTTAAAAGTTTCGATTAATAGCTCTGGTATTTTTCTCAATAGAGCTAAATAGCTTTTTTCTTTTTCAACTGTTAATTTACCTTTAACTTTTGCCAGGGAAATAGCTAATAAGAAAAAACTTCCCAACTGAGTGGTAAAAGCTTTGGTAGAGGCTACACCGATTTCAGGTCCAGCCCTAGTAAGAAATTTAAGACGAGACATTCTGATTAAGCTTGATTCCGCAACATTGCATATCGCCAGGGAGGGATTGTCGTTAGTTACCAAAAGCGCATGTTGTAAGGCCGCTATTGTATCGGCTGTTTCTCCCGATTGAGAAGTGACTATAACAAGGTCATTTTTTTTTATTGGGCTATTGCGGTACCTGTACTCAGACGAAATTTCAACGTTGCAAGGAATACCAGCGAGGTCCTCAATCCAATATCTTGCTGTCATGCCAGCGTGATAACTTGTACCACATCCCAGTATGGTAATAGATTTTATAGATGCAAATATATTTTCAGCATCGGTGCCAAATAAATTAGGATTGAGAGATGTTCCCGCAACAGCCATTTCCAACGTGTTAGCTAAAGCTTCCGATTGTTCAAAAATTTCTTTTTGCATGAAATGTTTATAATTACCAAGATCGATGGAATTAAAAGAAATCTCAGTCGTTACTACTTTTCTTTTTATTGGCTCTCCATTCGAGTCAAAAACTTGGCATTCATGGGGTGTTAGAGATGCAATATCTCCATTTTCAAGATAAAGAATTTGATTAGTTTTCTCTATTAGTGCCGATGCGTCACTCGCACAATAATGTGCTTTTTCCCCAATCCCAATTAAAAGTGGCGATCCTTGGCGCGCCACTATAAGTTGGTTGCTGGGGCCTTCCGATAGTATAGCGAGTGCGTATGATCCCTTAAGTTTTTTCACTGATAATTTAACAGCCTCAAGAATTGACATTCGACCAGTCGCAATTTTTCTATTAATCATATGACCTATTACTTCTGAGTCAGTTTCAGACGTAAATTTGTAACCGTCTATGATTAATTCTGCTTTAAGGGTTTCATAGTTTTCTATTATTCCATTATGCACAATCGCTAGTTTATCGCCACTCATGTGGGGATGAGCATTGTGTTCCGATGGAACTCCGTGGGTAGCCCAGCGAGTATGAGCGACTCCTAAATTCCCCGATAGTTGGGACCGGTTTATCAGCTCAGCAAGGTTTTGAACTTTTCCGTGGCTACGTAAACGTTGAAGGTTTTCATCAATTACGGCGATACCCGCCGAGTCGTACCCTCGGTATTCTAATCGCTGAAGCCCCTTGAGCAAAAAAGACGTAACATTCTCATCTGCTGTAGCTGCTACAATTCCGCACATATTATCACTTTCTGTTACTTGTTTTTTTCGATTTTTTCCAATTGGTAATTGTTTTTTGTTTTGATCTGGATAGTGTGAGTTTTGCATCGGCAGTATTTTTTGTTATCGTACTCCCAGCGCCGATGACAGATTCTTCTCCAATTTTTACCGGTGCAACCAAAGAACTGTTGGATCCTATGAAAGCTCGATTTTGAATAACGGTTTTATGTTTTCTATTACCATCGTAGTTACAAGTTATTGTTCCGGCCCCAACGTTTACGTTTTCTCCTAATTCGGCATCCCCTAAATAACTTAAATGATTGATTTTTGATCCCGTTCCAATATCCGATTTTTTTATTTCCACGAAATTACCAATTTTTACATTATTTTCCAACGTCGTATTTGGTCTCAGTCGCGCGTAAGGTCCGACTTGACAATTTGTGCCTACTCGAACATTTTCTAGATGACTAAAAGGTAGTATTTCGCTGTGGTTTCCGATTGATGTTTCTCGAATTATTGAGTGGGCTCCAATTTTCACTCCCGATGCAAGGTGGACTTTTCCCTCAAATATACAATTTATATCAATGAAAACATCGGATTCACAGGTCAGATTTCCTCTAATATCAATTCTATTTGGGTCCGCGAGTGTTATACCGTTATCAATTAAGTTTGAGGCACGTCGTTGTTGGAGAGCTCGTTCTACCATTGCAAGCTCCGCTTTAGTATTTATTCCTAGAATTTCGTTATTTGATTCGGGAACGCAGTAATTGACTTTTACTTTCTGAGCCACTGCTAGACTTGTTAAGTCAGTAAGATAGAATTCTCTTTGTGCATTATTATTTTTTATCTGAGGCAGCCATCTTTTTAGAGCTTTTGTTTCAGCTACTAATATTCCCGTATTTACTTCTCTAATTTGACGTTGTTTGGTAGAGGCATCTTTTTCCTCTACAATCTGTTTGATGTCATTATCCGCGTCGCGAATTATCCGGCCGTATCCTTTGGGGTTATCCATATGCGTTAGTAGCAACGTCAGCATGGACGGGTTTTCGACGAGTTTTCTCAAGGTGTTTTCCCGAATTAAAGGCACATCACCATATAAAATCATTGTATTTTTTGCAGAAAGTTCGGAAGCTGCTGTCAACACGGCGTGCCCCGTACCTAGTTGCTTTTCCTGCTTGATGAATATTAAATCTGGGCTATTTAAATTTTTCTTAACGTAATCGCCACCGCTACCATAAACTACATAAATAGATTTTGGTGAAAGAGTCTTAACGGTATCAATAACGTGATTTATCATAGGCTTACCACCAAGTATATTCATAACTTTGGGAAGTTTTGATTTCATCCTGCTACCTTCGCCTGCGGCAAGGATTACGATATCTAAATCCATAATTTAATTATATTCTCTAAAGAGGGAATTCTATCGCACAAGAGCGGTTTCACCGAGTTAAAGTTTATCGAATTTATGTTTTGGCGTAGACCCATTTTAAAAATTCTTCGTGCACTGGCCATGAAATTTTAGCTTTTGGGTGGTTGATAAATAAAACTACTACGGTGGTATCATTGTTTTTGTTAACCAAGTAGCCTGCAATGGTACGAACACCTTTAATGTATCCGGTTTTCAGATGCCCTTTGCCAGCTAGAGCCGTTCTCCGGAGCTTTTTCCGAAGAGTGCCATCAATTGCCAGTAGGGGTAAAGAGCTCACAAATTCTGGCATTAATGGATTTTTCCAGGCGTGTTGCAATATTTTTCCAACCGCTTGGGCACTTATGCGGCTCGTCCGCGACAGGCCAGATCCGTTGTCAATAATCAAATTGGTGTCTGGGATTCCAGTCGTTTTAAACCAAACTTTAAACTGTTTTTCTGCGTCTGAAGAACTAATATCTATCTTTTTAGTTAGCGATCCTAACGTCAGGTATACCTGCCTTGCCATCGCATTATTACTAAATTTGTTTATATCTTTTAAAGTGTCGACTAATGTTTTAGAGGAATGGGTAATTAAAAGTTTATCACTGTCTCTAACAAGTCCAGGCTTTACGTTTCCCGTTAAGGTTCCCCCCAGGCTAGTCCATATTTGCCGAAAAATACTAGAGAAATAATCGTCAGCACTTTGTAATGTGTAGGATCGCTGTTTTTGTCCACATCTTTGCGAGAAAGCGCCTTGAAAAATAATTTGGTTATTCTTAATTTTTGGTTTATCCGGCCAAGACCAGCAAGCTCTTCTTGTCATTCTAAGTTTATTTATAATTTGAAGACCCTCTGGCTTAGGAACTGTGTGTATATTTATTTTTTTTGATTTTTTGTCAGGAATGAAGTTAATGTTTATAGCTCGGAAATTAACCATGAGTGCGTCAGGACCGAGGTTGTAAGGTCGGTGGGGATTACCGTCAAATGCCGCAGGGTCATGGTAAGGCACTTTGAAGAAACTTCTGTCGAGAATGACGTTACCACGAATGTTTTTGATTCCTCGTGATCGGATTTTGTTTAAAAGCATCCAAAAGCTTTCCAAATTAAGTTTTGGATCTCCAAATCCTTTAAATATGAGGTCACCATTCAGATTGGGACCCACAAATGGGTTAGTTGTATAAACTTGAGTTTTCCATTGATAGGCGGGACCTAATATTTCTAGTGCTGCTAGTGAGGTTACAAGTTTCATGACGGATGCCGGATTTCGTTGGATGTTAGCACCAAATTGAGAGATAAGTTTTTCCTGGGATAAATTGAATGAGTAAAGACTTACTGCTGATTGGGGAATTCCTAGGTTTCGTAATGCGTCTAGTACCTCTTGCGGCATTTCATCCTTTGCTATCGCATTGGTATGCAGGGATAAGAGAACAAAAAATAAAATTAGCTTTCTCATATTTGAGGTGTAATAAAATAAAAATAATGGACGGTATTCTACTACATGTCGCGGCGATGATTTTTTAAATTACTTGATAAAAGTTATTCATGGGTTTATCATTAGCACTCAAGTAAGTGGAGTGCTAGCAAGTTCTCTACTGTTTCAATAAGGTATCTCGAAGGAGAAAAAATAATGAAGATTCGTCCGTTGCATGATCGGGTAGTCGTCAAACGCTTGGAAGACGAAAAAACCACGGCGTCCGGCATAGTAATTCCCGATAGCGCAGCTGAAAAACCTGATACGGGTGAGGTTATAGCAGTTGGCGGTGGAAAAGTTATGGAAGATGGCAAGACTCGAGCAGTAGATGTAAAAGTAGGAGATAAAATTTTATTTGGAAAGTATTCAGGCCAAACCGTTAAAATGGATGGGGATGAACTGCTGGTAATGCGTGAAGATGACATTATGGGGGTTATGGAGGGATAAAAACCTTTCAGTTTTAATTTCTCATATGAAAAATCATAGGAAAACAGGAGCTAATTAATTATGGCAGCGAAAGAAGTAAAGTTCCACGACTATGCGCGAAACCGCATAGTTGCTGGTGTAAATGTTTTGGCAGACGCCGTTAAGGTAACCTTGGGACCCAAGGGGCGAAACGTCGTTTTAGATAGGTCTTTTGGCGCACCTACCATTACCAAAGATGGGGTATCAGTTGCAAAAGAGGTCGAACTTAAAGATAAATTCGAAAATATGGGTGCTCAGATGGTTAAGGAAGTTGCTTCTAAGACCTCTGATGTGGCAGGAGATGGCACAACTACTGCCACGGTCCTAGCCCAATCGGTTGTTCAGGAGGGCATGAAATTTGTCGCTGCCGGAATGAATCCAATGGACCTCAAGCGCGGTATTGATAAGGCGGTGGATGCAGTTGTCGACGAACTTGCTAAAATTTCAAAGCCTTGCAAAACAAGCAAGGAAATAGCTCAAGTTGGTACAATTTCTGCAAACTCGGACCAAGAAATCGGCCAGATTATAGCAGATGCGATGGATAAGGTGGGTAACACAGGAGTAATAACTGTGGAAGATGGTTCCGGTCTCAAGAGTGAACTGGACGTCGTGGAAGGAATGCAATTCGATAGAGGATATCTTTCTCCCTATTTTATCAATAATGCGGAAAAGCAAATAGTTGCGATGGAAAATCCTTACATTTTGCTTCACGATAAAAAAATATCTAACATAAAGGATCTACTCCCGATTCTTGAGCAATTAGCCAAAGCTAGTCGTCCGCTGGTCATAATTGCAGAAGAAGTAGATGGTGAAGCGTTGGCTACCCTAGTGGTTAACAACATAAGGGGTATACTAAAGACTTGCGCCGTCAAAGCACCTGGCTTCGGCGATAGACGAAAAGCAATGCTAGAAGATATTGCTGTGCTCACAGGTGGAACTGTAATAGCTGAGGAAGTGGGAATGAGCTTAGAGAAAGCAACTCTCGAAGACCTTGGTGAAGCCAAGCGAATTGAAATTGGTAAGGAAGAAACCACTATTATTGACGGTGGTGGTCAACAGTCTGATATAGAAGGTCGCGTCAAAGTCATAAGGCAACAGATAGAAGAGTCTACTAGCGATTATGACAAGGAAAAGTTGCAAGAAAGACTCGCCAAGCTCTCTGGCGGAGTGGCAGTGGTCAAAGTGGGCGCCGCTACTGAAGTTGAAATGAAAGAGAAGAAAGCTCGGGTAGAAGATGCTTTGCATTCCACCAGGGCAGCAGTTGAAGAAGGTATTGTTGCCGGAGGCGGTGTCGCATTGATTAGAGCTAGAGACGCTATTTCCAAAGTAAATACAGATAATGATGACCAAGAAGCTGGTGTAAAAATTATCAACCGTGCTTTAGAAGAGCCTCTTAGAGCAATTGTTTCCAATGCTGGAGATGAGCCATCCGTAGTTATGAACAAAGTTGCCGAGGGTGAAGGTAATTTTGGATATAACGCTGGTACTTCTGATTACGGTGATCTGGTGGCAATGGGTGTTGTAGATCCTACAAAAGTGACTCGATCAGCTCTCCAAAACGCCGCATCAGTGGCAGGATTAATCCTAACTACGGATGCTATGGTTGCGGAGTTACCCAAGGATGACGCCCCAATGGCCGGCCCTCCAGGAGGGGATCCTATGGGCGGTATGGGCGGTATGGGCGGTATGGGAGGCATGGGAGGCATGATGTAGCTTTCCGGTCTCACAAAATTAGCAATTTAGCAAAACAACTACGCCTCTCTCCTCGAGAGGCGTTTTTTTATACACAATAACCTATGCGCAATGTTATTATCACTTAATTTCTTTACAGCTATTTTTTTATAATTTAAGCGTCCTGGGGAGGGCTATGTCAAATAATCAAGATTACTGGAAGGCGAATATCGCGTTACTCTTAAGATGCTTAGTCGTTTGGTTTGTAGTGTCTTACGGATTTGGAATTCTTTTAGTAGATCAACTTAATGAGATAAGACTTTTTGGAAGTGGTTATCCACTTGGTTTTTGGTTTGCCCAGCAGGGCTCGATTTACGTATTTGTAGTTTTGATTTTTTATTATGTAAAAAAAATAAACGAGCTTGATAAACAGTTTGGTGTAGAAGAATAGATAGGGAGGAGAAATGAGTCTTACTTCATTAACTTATTTGGTGGTTGGGGTGACTTTTGTAATATACATCGTAATCGCGATCAAGGCTCGAGCTTCTAGTACGGGAGAGTTCTATGTCGCGGGGAAGGGAGTTCATCCGATAATAAACGGTATGGCAACTGCTGCTGACTGGATGTCGGCCGCCTCGTTTATATCCCTAGCTGGATTGATTGCCTTTATGGGTTACCAAGGTAGTCAGTACCTAATGGGTTGGACAGGGGGTTATGTTTTACTCGCATTATTGCTAGCCCCATATTTGAGAAAATTTGGTAAATTTACCGTACCGGAGTTTATTGGCGACCGGTTTTACTCCCAAACAGCCCGTATTGTTGCCGTTGTTTGTTTAATTTTCATCTCTTTCACATATGTAGCAGGACAAATGCGTGGTGTCGGAATTGTATTTTCCAGATTCTTGGAGGTCGACATCACTACCGGTCTTCTGATTGGTATGGGAGTTGTTTTTCTATATGCTGTACTTGGCGGTATGAAGGGGATTACATACACTCAAGTAGCTCAGTATTGCGTTTTAATATTTGCGTACACGGTCCCAGCTATATTCATTTCTTTTCAGTTAACTGGCAATCCGATTCCACAATTGGGTTTAGGTTCTGAGTTAATCCAAGAGCCAGGCGTACACTTGTTAGATAAATTAGACACCATAGTCCAAGATTTGGGGTTTCACAGTTACATTGATTCGATGAGTGTGAGCACGATCAACATTTTTTGTATCACTCTTGCTCTTATGGTTGGAACGGCAGGTTTACCTCATGTGATCGTAAGATTTTTTACAGTACCCAGAGTGAAAGATGCTCGAAGTTCTGCAGGATGGGCCTTGGTATTCATCGCTATTCTATACACGACAGCTCCAGCGGTAGCAGTTATGGCGAGGTATAACCTTATTAATACCGTTCATCCCTCGGTAAACGATACGGAGATAACGAGTATTGCATATGACGAAAGACCAGATTGGATGAAAAGGTGGGAGGAAACCAAATTAATCCAATGGGAAGACTCTAACAACGATGGCAAAATACAAGCATTTAATGACACAAACACCCAATTTACAGAAAAAGCTGGAGAGCGGTATGGTTGGAATAAAAGTGAACTTAAGGTGGATCGTGACATTATGGTTCTAGCTAACCCCGAAATTGCCCAATTACCAAACTGGGTGATCGCCCTTATCGCAGCCGGTGGCATAGCGGCGGCGCTTTCTACAGCTGCTGGACTATTGCTAGTTATTTCATCTTCTATTTCTCATGATCTTTTAAAAGGTACGGTGATGAAGAGCATATCGGAAAAACAAGAATTATTTGCGGGGCGATGTGCTGCAGGTGTTGCCATATGTGTGGCGGGTTATCTTGGTTACAATCCCCCAGGTTTCGTGGCACAAGTAGTTGCCTTTGCTTTTGGACTGGCAGCGTCGAGCCTCTTTCCCGCGATACTAATGGGAATATTTAGCAAAAGACTAAATAAATGGGGCGCTATAGCCGGAATGCTGACAGGGTTGACCTTCACTATGGGCTACATACTGTACTTCAAAGGGGTGTTTTTCGAGCCTTTTGCTGCAAATGTAGCAGAAAATTGGCTTTTTGGAATATCTCCGGAGGGGATTGGTACGGTAGGTATGATTTTGAATTTTTTAGTGGCTTTTACCGTATCCTCTTTCACAGCTCCACCGCCAAAACATATCCAATCTATGGTAGAAGATATTAGGATTCCTAAGGGGACTTAGAGATTGAAATTTATACGGAGGCGTTAATTGATTCAGCATCTTCGTTATTTGTACTAAACATAGGCGCGTGTTTTTAGTATAATTTAAGCTCTTGGCCAAGTAGCTCAGTCGGTAGAGCAGTGGACTGAAAATCCTCGTGTCGGTGGTTCAATTCCGCCCTTGGCCACCATTAATTAATAAAAATAATCGAGAAAAAGATGAAATAATCGATTATTTTTATATTTAATCCAAACTGATTCGCAATGTGTTTGGGTTATTAAGGGATAGAAAGTAATTTCTAGTCCTTTGAAGAGAACTTTTGTTTTAAGAGGCCGTTATTAAAACGAGACTGAAAGAGTTCGAGACGAAGAAACAAATAGCAATTTTATTTGTTCTTTATAGCTTTGTTCAATCATTTAGTGCATGGAGCTGGACCATCGATGGAGAAGTCACGGATGTGTACGATGGAGACAGTATCACAGTTCTTGAGGATAAAACGGGCTGGACGCGTCTAATTCGACTTTCGGCGATAGATGCTCCAGAACTTGCACAGCCGTATGGACGGCAATCTCGCGACTTTCTTTATAAATTTGTATTTGGAAAAAAAATAAGTGCGAATTGTTACAGGACAATTCGGCAACGTATCGAAATATGTACGGTCATTCATAATACCAAGGATGTAGCTCTAAACCAATTGGAGGCAGGCATGGCTTGGCGTTTTCGACTGTACGTTGAGGGCGTCGATCGAAAAAGGCGATATCCCTACGAACTGGCTGAAAAGAAAGCAATAATGGAAAAGTCGGGACTTTGGGCGCAAAAAGACCCGGTACGTCCCTACAAATGGAGGGAGAAATATGAGAGATGGGATTGGTACTGGGATTGGTATTATTACCAAGATTGGTAATTTCCGCCAATAAATTAGATCTCGGAACTCTCTTGAGGCATGTCTGCTATACCCCTTTCGAATGCCCTAAGCCTTTTATAAACTGATATCAGCTCTACGATTATATTCCAACTTCGCACCAGGAACTGAAAGGACGACTCAACCTGGCCGAAAGCTCGAACTATCTGCTGCATAACGCCTAGGGTAATGGCGGCTCCTATCAAGGTGGGCCCCAAGGCGATATAAGGAACGAGCACCCCAAACTGGAGATATGACCACTTTGCCACGTCAAAATACATGTAGTGAAAAAATAGTCTAAAATAGTTCTTACGGACATTGAAAAAGAGTTCTTTGATGGTAGGCGGTTCGGCTCGGTTTTCTTGGTCTTCCCCAAACACTAACTCTTTACGATACGCCGCCTCGACTTTTTGGTTATTGAATTCCAACCCAGGAAGTTTAATCCCCACAACCGCTAAAACGGCGGTTCCAAAAAGAGCAAAGATTATCGCTATGTAAACTAATGCGTGCGCCACTTCACCAAACATTGGAACTACTTTGATCGCTTTTGACAACTCCCAGAGAATTGGAAGGAATGCAACAAGTGTCAAAACAGACTCCAAGAAGTTAGCCCCAAGTGTTTCAACTATGGCCGCAAAACGACGCGAGTCCTCTTGAACTCGTTGACTAGCGCCTTCTATGTGCCTCAGTTTTGCCCAATATGACATGTAAAAATCATTCATAGCATGGCGCCATCGGAAGACCCAGTGTTTTGTATAGAAGCTGAGGACTACCGCAACTATGACATAGATGCCCGCTATTTTACCGAATGTCAGTATAAACCCATAATACTCGTCCAGAGTTACGGCTCCTGCTTGACCCAGTGCTTTTTGTACCAGATCGTAAAACCCTCCGAACCACTCATTAATCATGACGTTAACTTGCACTTGGTACCAAGTACCTGCCACTATTAATAGTACCCCAGGCCAAGCCCAGACGGCCCAATCTTTATTTAGGAAAAAGGATCTAAACAACTATGACCTCCCGCTGATTTTTCAAATATCAAGAAATTTATTTTGAAGCCGATAATACCTTTGCTGACACTGACTGCGCATAATAGCGTTAAGTTTCACAATTAGCTAGTTTTTAGGGTCTTGCCCATTTACCATGAGTAAAAAATGAATATAGGAAATCATAAAAAGTGAAGAGAGTTATCTTAGAAGTGGTGCTAGGGCTGTTTGTTGCTGGTTTAGGTGTTTTTTGTTACTTACAGATCAGCAAAATATCAGATCTCGAAAAGCAATTGAGTGAAGTAGCTCAATTCCAAGATGAGAGTAATAAACTGAAGCAAGAGCTTGCCTCCAATGTCTCTGAGTTAGAGCAGCTTAGGATAAAGGGAAAGCTACTCGATGCAACACGATCTGCTTTGTCGAGCGGTATAGCTCTTAGAGATATTCAGGCTGCGGCGGATGCGGAAAGCTCAGAAGTTGCCGCGTTAGGAACAGAAAATGCTGAGAGTGGCGGAACTGGTCAGGGAGGGGGCATAGGGATGAATCCAGAAAGATTACTCGCTACTGGCGCCCTCAGGATGTTGATCTATGGAGAGACTGACCCCAAAGCTTTAAGTGCATTTACAAAAGCCTTGGAAATGGTTGACTTGAAATCAAAATTAAAAGCCGTTTGTGCAGCGCAGGCTGGAATTGCAGCTTCTGGTAAACAAATTAACATGCTTTCAGAGTGTAGCCGAGACCGCTAGCGGTTGCTCAGGTTAGAAAATCACTTTAAAACGATAACCTGTTAATCAAAAAAGCGACCAGGGTCGCAAAAACAGTACCAACGCCCAAAAGGATAATAAATTGTAGTGTGAATTTATTTTTGAGCAAAAACTCAAAGTGTTTTGCGATAGGCTCAACTCGACTAATCAAATTAGATGTGATTTTTTGAAAATCCATGTTCCCCTATCTTTTTTACTTACTGTTATCAGTCCGGTTCAATGATCAGATTATTCTTTTCAAAGCTATATGACAAGCTCGAGATTATCTTTAACAATATAGCCGCCAAAACATTGCAGATTAGAAGTATAATGTGCGCTTTTATATTGTCTTAAATAAATAAGATGAAGTCACTGTTCGCTTTTGGCCTAAACCATCACAACACTCCCGTAGATATTAGGGAGAAAGTAGTCTTTGACTCAGGAAGTCTAATTGATGGTCTCGCAGACGTAGCAAAGTATGCTGGGGTGCCCGAGGTTGCTATCGTTTCTACCTGTAATAGAACAGAAGTCTACTGTGGTGGAGGTGATCCCATAGATGCCATTAAGTGGTTAGCTAAATTTCATAAATTGGATGCGAGCGAAATAAACCCCTATATTTATCTCTTATCAGACGACCGAGCAGTATCTCATGCGTTCCGAGTAGCTAGCGGATTGGATTCAATGATTATTGGTGAGCCGCAAATCTTAGGACAAATAAAACAAGCGGTCAAAAGTGCCGAAACTGCTGGAACAATGGGAACAATTTTACATAAGTTGTTTCAGAAAACCTTTTCTGTAGCAAAGAAAGTGCGGTCGCAAACCGACATTGGCTCACACTCGATTTCTATGGCATCGATAGCCGTAGGTTTGGGAGAGAGGGTCTTTCCTGATATAAAAGATCGCAAAGTGCTTTGCCTTGGGGCTGGGGAAATGGTGGAACTATTTGCTGCCAGGTTTTTTTCAAGTGGTATGACAAACATTACTTTTGCCAATAGGTCGTTAGAAAGGGCTCAAGAACTTGCGGGAAAGTTCGCAGGAAATGCAATCTCTCTCAACGATGTTCCAAAAGTAGTTCATGAGTGTGATTTGTTTTTTTGTTGTACGGCTAGTCAAATACCGGTTCTTGGTAAAGGAACAATTGAAAGGGCAATTAAGTCTCGCAAACATGAACCCATGGTTCTTTTTGACCTAGGTGTTCCAAGAGATATTGAGCCCGAAATAGGGATGATGGACGATGTGTTTTTATACACAATTGATGACTTAGGGGAGATTGCCAAGGAGGGTGTTGAGTTGCGGAGGGCTGCTGTAGATAAAGCAGAGAATATAATCACATCTGGAGTTGATGAATTTATGAATTGGTTGGGTCGACGAAACAATATACCGATTATTTTGTCTCTACAGGAGCAAATGGAGCATTATCGAGAGACGGAAGTAGAGAGAGCTATTAAATTGATTCGACGAGGTGATGAAGCAGAAAAAGTACTAGAGGAAATGTCGCGAGCTCTTGTAAATAAGGTAATCCACGGCCCGATAACGGCACTAAGCGAGGTAAGTCTGACAGACAGAGACGAAATCGTGCGCGCCCTTACAATAATGGCGCAAAAAAGAGATTAGATAGTGAAAGATAGCATTCGCGAGAAGCTAATTCGGCTCTCTTCCAGAATGGACGAAGTTAATATAATGCTATCGGCAGAAGGTGCGACAGATGATATCGCAAAATACCGGCAATTAACTAAAGAATACTCAGATCTCACTCCCATAACTATGACCTATAACTCATTTGTTGAAGTTGAGAAAAACATTGAAATTGCAAAGGATCTTCTTAATGATTCTGAAATGAAAGAACTCGCAGAGGATGAAATTAAAATAGGGTTAACACAGATAACCAAATTAGAACAAGATCTCCATAAATTGCTTCTTCCGAAAGATCCCGATGATAATAAAAATATATATTTAGAAATACGAGCGGGAACGGGAGGAGATGAATCAGGTCTTTTTGCCGGTGATCTGCTCAGAATGTATCTTAGATATGCTGAGAGGCAGAAGTGGAAAGTGGAAATAATCTCCGAGAGCGTGGCTGGGGTTGGAGGGTACAAAGAGATAATCGTTAAGTTAGTTGGAAAAGACGTGTACTCAAAATTAAAATTTGAGTCTGGGGGCCATAGGGTACAAAGGGTTCCCGATACTGAAACTCAAGGCCGCGTACACACTAGTGCATGCACTGTGGCGGTTTTGCCAGAAGCCGATGCAGTAGAAGATGTCGAGTTGAATAATGATGAGTTACGAATTGATACTTATCGTGCGTCAGGTGCGGGCGGGCAGCATGTAAATAAGACTGATTCAGCGGTGAGAATAACTCATTTACCAACTGGAATTGTAGTTGAGTGCCAAGATGATCGTTCACAGCACAAAAACAGAGCGCAGGCGATGGCGATATTAGCAGCTCGCATTAAAGACAAACAAATTTCTCAGCAACAGGCTGAAGAAGCAGCAACCAGGAAATCATTAGTTGGTACGGGTGATAGGTCCGAGAGAATAAGAACTTATAACTTTCCTCAAGGAAGATTGACTGACCATAGAATTAATCTTACGTTGTATAAATTACAGGCAGTAATTGATGGAGACCTCAATGAGTTGTTTGATGCTCTGATGGCTGAATACCAAACCCAACAGCTGACAGAAATGATAATTTAGCGTGCCTCATTTGATTTAATGAATATAGATGAAGCCTTGAAAAAAGTTTGTATCTCCACAACTGAAGCTAGGAATCTTTTGAGAGCAGCTACTGGATATGAATTGACTTATATTTTATCGCATGGTGATGCTGAGGTTAAGAAAGATGACTACGATGAATTTATACGAACGGTAAAAAGACGAACATTTGGTTATCCTCTTGGGTATTTGGTTGGTCATAGGGAGTTTTACGGTTTTGAATTCATTGTGAGTCGAGAGACCTTATTGCCTCGCCCAGAGACAGAAATGCTGGTAGATTTTTCTCTTGAAGTTTTGTCGGAAAGAATTAGTCCTAAACTTTTAGATTTGGGATGTGGAAGTGGAGTGGTAGGAATTTCAGTCAGTTTGAATCATCCTACGGTGGAAGTGTTAGCCACAGACTTATCTGGGAACGCCTTGGCAATAGCCTACAAAAACTTGAAGAGACTCCATGTTGATCAAAATAGGTTTCAATTATTAGAAAGTGACTGGTTTAATGAAATATTAAAAACGAAAAAGTATGATTTAATCGTTTCAAACCCGCCATACATTCAAAATAATGACGTTCATTTAACCAAAGGTGATTTGCGATTTGAACCCAGTATTGCCTTGAAAGGAGGTTTTGATGGCCTTGACCATATCCGAAATATTTTAGATAAGTCTGGTAATTACCTTAACAAGGGTGGTTGGTTAGTACTGGAACATGGATTTGACCAAAGTAAAATCTGTAGAAATTTATTTAAAAATTATGGATTTTCGAATGTGCAACAGAGAGAAGATTTGTCTGGTCATATTAGGCTCTCGGCTGGACAGCTTGAAAAAGTTTATGATTAAGGATAAATTATTAATGAAGACAGAGTTCTATATTAATTAATATTAAAATTGAAACAGTGAGGAAAAATATGGGAGTCATAGAGACTTTGAAGAAACAGGTATCGGGAAATTCAATAGTTTTGTATATGAAAGGGACGCCCGAGGCCCCAATGTGTGGTTTCTCGGCATCGGCTGTACAAATGCTCGAGGCATGTGAAGTAGAGGATGTAGCAACCGTCAATGTATTGGAAAATCAGGATATTAGGGACGGAATAAAGGAATTCTCAAATTGGCCAACAATACCGCAGCTGTATGTAAATGGTGAGTTCGTGGGAGGGGCAGATATAATGAGGGAGATGTTTCAGTCTGGTGAGTTAAAAAAATTGCTTTCCACTGAGGACTAGCGTTTGTCATTTTGATTTAAAATAATTTCTCATAAAAATCAAATAAATCCCGCTTCAAGATCGAGTCACAGGCACATTGCAGAGAAATATTGTTTATAAATGTTTAATAAAGATTCTGACAATTACAGGGAAATTAGAGATCCAGTCAGTGTCCTATGCGCCCAGTTTCCGGGTGAGTATTGGCGTGGCTTAGATGAATCCCGGAGTTATCCGGAAGATTTCGTAGGTGCGCTAACGAAGGCCGGTTGGCTTGCAGCGTTGATACCCCAGGCCTATGGAGGGTCTGGACTCAGTCTTGCAGAAGCATCGGTTATCTTAGAAGAAATCAATAAGTCGGGAGGTAATTCTGGTGCTTGTCACGCACAAATGTATGTCATGGGAACTCTGCTAAGGCACGGGTCTGAATCACAAAAGAACAAATATCTACCCTTGATAGCTAATGGGGAACTGAGACTACAGAGCTTTGCCGTTACTGAACCTACTACCGGCTCCGATACAACTAAATTAAAAACTAATGCGAAAAAGAAGGGATCTGTTTATCTTATCAATGGACAAAAGGTGTGGACCTCTAGAGTTCAGCACTCAGACTTAATGATTCTTTTGGCAAGAACTAAGCGAATAGAGGATTTAGAAAAGAAGTCTGATGGTTTGTCAGTGTTTTTGGTAGATCTTAGAGGAAAAAATAAAGGACTTACTATTAGACCGATTCGTAACATGCCGAATCATGAAACTAATGAGTTATTTTTTGACGATTTTGAAGTGCCGGAGGAAAACCTTATTGGGGAAGAAAATAAAGGTTTCAAATATATCCTTGATGGAATGAATGCTGAGAGAATCTTGATAGCTGCAGAATGTATTGGTGACGGCTATTGGTTTACGGAAAAAGCTAAGAATTATGCTAATGATCGATCGGTTTTCGGCAGATCGATCGGAATGAACCAAGGAGTTCAATTTCCCATAGCCAAGGCGTTTATTAACATTGAAGCTGCTAATCTAATGCGGTTCAAAGCTGCAGAGCTTTTTGATCGTAATGAAGCATGCGGCTCCGAGGCTAACATGGCAAAGCTATTAGCTTCAGAAGCTTCGTGGGAAGCAGCAAATAGTTGTATGCAAACTTTCGGGGGTTTTGGATTCGCTGCGGAGTACGATGTGGAGCGAAAGTTTAGGGAGACTCGTTTATATCAAGTGGCACCAATATCTACAAATTTAATCCTAGCTTTTATCGGAGAACATGTCCTAGGGATGCCTCGGTCTTATTAAAAATGCAAACCGCACAATGAGACCCTTAGATGGAATAACAGTGCTAGCTTTGGAGCAAGCTGTAGCTGCACCATTTGCAACTCGCCAGTTGGCTGATTTGGGGGCTAGAGTCATTAAGGTGGAGAGACCAATAGTTGGTGATTTTGCGCGGAGTTACGATGAAACTGTCCACGGACAATCCTCTCATTTTGTATGGCTAAATCGTTCCAAGGAAAGTTTGACGCTTGACTTAAAGCATGATGAAGCGAAAGAGATATTAAAGCGACTCATCAAAACAAGCGATATCTTAATTCAAAATTTGGCTCCTGGTGCGGTAGATCGTCTCGGTTTCCCCCAAGAATATTTAAAAAAAATAAAGTCTGATCTTATTATTTGTAATATTTCAGGCTACGGCGCGGACGGTCCTTATAGCTTGAAGAAAGCTTATGACTTGCTTATTCAGTGTGAATCCGGAGTTATGTCTTTAACTGGAACAGATGAGACTCCGTCAAAAACTGGAATATCTATCGCAGATATAGCCGCTGGTATGTATTCTTACTCCGGGATACTCACCGCTTTGTTCCAAAAGGAAAGAAATGGAAAAGGATCGACCATTGATGTTTCAATGCTAGAGGCCCTAGGTGAATGGATGGGTTTTCCTTCATATTTTACTCATTACGGCGGTAGCGCACCCAAACGTACGGGAGCAGCACATGCAACTATTTACCCATATGGTCCGTTTGTTACTGGGGATAGTAAAACAGTATTCTTAGGGATTCAGAATGAGAGGGAGTGGCAAACTTTTTGTTGTGATGTTTTGAAAAATTCGAGACTGGCTTTAGATGCGCGATTTGCATCTAATAGTGACAGGATTAAAAACCAGGAATTATTAACCAAGATTATATTACAAGTTTTTTCAAAGGTCTCATCTACAGAGGTAATATTGAGACTAGACCAAGCGAATATTGCCAATGCGCGTATGAATACTATTTCAGAATTTTGGGATCACCCACAATTAGAAGCAAGAAACCGGTGGAGAGATCTTGAGACTCCTAACGGTAAAGTCAGGTCATTAATTCCTCCCGTAAGTGTGGAAAATAGCGAGCCAAGAATGGATCCAATTCCATCTTTGGGAGCAGATACAAAAAAAATTCTGGTGGAGCTCGGTTTTAGCAAAGGGTTTATAAATAAATTAGATAAAGATGGTGTAATATAGCATCTTAATCTTCGGTATTTTCAAAGAAAATTACAAGAGTTGCTAACACGAAAAATAATATAAACCAGAGCAAGGCCCATCCAGCGAAAGATAAACCTAAGAAACTCCAAGGAATTTCGGAGCAATCTCCCGTTCCTTTAAAAATTAGAGGAAACACTTGTGTCACAGGAAAAGCATCGAGCATGTAACCGAGATCTGCTCCGCAATCAAATATCTCGGGAGGATTGTTTTCGAGGTACAAATGCCGAATTGAAATAGTGCTACCGACTAAAGCTAAACTACTGATTACTAGCGAGTAACAATTTTTTACTAATTTTTGATTTGGATTATGAACGCTTGCGATTAATGCGAAGATTGCAATCGTAATAAATGCATATCTTTGTAAAATACACATGGGGCACGGTTCAATATCTAGTATGTTTTGCAAGAAAACTGCAACGCAAACAAGCAACAGTGAAGCCAGCCCAATCGTTAGGAAAGTGGTCCTAAGGCGAAGGAATTTAAATCTCTTCAAAGGATTGATTTAAGTCTTCCAGTAGGTCATCAGCACTTTCCACCCCCACCGATAGGCGAATCAGGTTGTCGGAAATATTGAGATTAGTTCGCCGTTCTTTTGGGATAGAGCCATGACTCATGGTAACTGGATGGCCAATTAAACTCTCTACCCCTCCCAAAGATTCAGCTAAAGTAAATACTGATAATTTTTCAAGGGCCCGCCGAACTCCTGCCATATCGGTTTTTAAATAAACGGATATCATGGCTCCGTAAAATCCGTTCATTTGAGTCGTAGCAATTTTATGCTGAGGATGCGAATTTAGTCCGGGGTAAATAACTTTTTCAACCTTAGGGTGCTGGTCTAACCAGTGGGCTATCTTTTCAGCGTTAGAACAATGTTGGTGCATTCTGAGAGGAAGTGTCTTGACACCTCTTAAAGCTAAAAAGCAAGAAAAAGGATCGAGTATTGATCCAACAGCATTTTGTAAAAATTCTAGTGCTTCAGCGATTTCAGGGTTTTTTGTAACAACTATTCCCCCGACCATATCAGAGTGGCCATTGATATACTTTGTTACTGAGTGAATCACAACATCGATTCCATTCTCTAGAGGTCTCTGGATGTAAGGAGAGCAAAATGTATTATCTACCACAGTAATAATATTTCGAGTTTTTGCGATTTTTGCTATTTGTGTTAAGTCCGTTATCTTTAAAAGCGGGTTAGACGGAGTTTCAATCCAAATCATTTTTGTTTCATCGGAAATCTTCGAATCAATGGTTTCCGGTAGATCAGGGTTTATGTATGAAACTTGCAAGTTGGCTGATCTTTTTCTAACCGCTTCAAAAAGGCGCCACGACCCCCCATACATATCATCCACAGCAACTAAATGACTACCTGATTTAAGTAGTTCTAACACAGTAGCACCTGCTGCTAATCCCGATGAATATGCAAATGCGTTCGTACCACCTTCTAAATCAGCAATACATTTTTCAAAAGCTAGCCGAGTGGGGTTTTGGGTACGTGCATATTCGAATCCAGTGTGTTTCCCGGGAGATTTTTGCTTAAATGTAGATGTTGCAAAAATTGGAGTCATTACAGCACCAGTAATTGGTTCCGGTTCCTGCCCGGCATGTATAGCTCGTGTGTCAAAATGATGTTTTTTAGTCTTTGTTGTCATATTGCTTCCTAGCGTTATTTGTTTTTTAGGTGATTTAAAACGTCCATTCGAGTGATTAATCCATAGAACCGTTCCTCACCATAAACCAGTGCAACCTTACCTGCTTCAAAAATAGTAATCAAATCGGGGACACTAGACTGGATATCTACTACGGCAGTTTGTCTCATTGAAATTTCCTCAACTGATGCGTTGAATTTTTTGTCTGAAGTTTTTACAAATTTCAAAAGATCAAGTTCATCAATCACGCCCACTATTTCCCCCTCTTTGGTTACTGGCAGTTGCGAAATACTATGCATTTTCATCCTGGCGTGCGCCGTGGTGATTGTATCTTTATGGCCCACGGTAATAACGGCTCGATCTTTTGGTTGTCGTGACACCAAATCTCGCAAATCCCCATGCAACTGTCGGTCAGATAGTCCTTGATCAAACATCCAGTTATCGTTAAAAGCCTTTGAAAGATATTTATTACCAGTATCACATACAAAGGTAACCACTCTTTTTTTAACTTTTTGTTCTTTACAGTATCGTATCGCAGCGGCTATTAGCGTGCCGCTAGATGGACCGCCTAATAACCCCTCAGTTTTTAGTAAATTTCTTGCTGTATCACAAGACTCTTTATCAGAAATAGAATAGGCACTCTTCACAGATGAGAAATCCGACACTGGTGGAATAAAATCCTCCCCAATTCCCTCGATAATCCAGCTCCCTAACTCTCCAAACTTACCAGTATTGACGTAATCAACTAAAACAGAACCAACGGGGTCTGCTAAAACCATTTCTGTTTTAGGAGATACTTTTTTAAAAAAACGCGATAGGCCGGCTAATGTCCCCCCAGAGCCAACTCCACATACAACGGCATCAACTTCATGATTCAATTGGTCCCAAATTTCTGGACCAGTAGTTAATTCATGAGCAAGCGGGTTTGCCTGATTACCAAATTGATTAACGAAAAAAGCTCCCTTTTCTTTTGCAATTCTCAGAGCCACATCTTGATAGTATTCCGGGTGTCCTTTCTCCACGTCGGACCTTGTAATAATTACCTCGGCACCCATTGCTTTTAGGTTAAATATTTTTTCCTGACTCATTTTATCTGGTAAAACTATAATCATCTTATAACCCTTTTGCCCAGCTATAAGGGCTAGCCCTATTCCCGTGTTTCCGGCTGTTGCTTCTAAAATAGTATCGCCAGGTTTCAGTTTACCCTCTTTTTCTGCCGCTTCTATCATTGATACTGCAATACGGTCTTTTATCGACCCTCCAGGGTTTTGGCATTCTAACTTCAAGAATAAATCGCACATTCCGGTATCTATATTTCGAACTTTTATCATCGGCGTGTTGCCGATCAATTCAAGTGTATTTTCTACGATCATTTTAATTTTCTCTTTTTTTATTTATCAAAGTTGCTTGGGAGGGATAATTTCCCCGCGATCAATCATACAAATGGAATCTAACAGTTCCTTAGAGTGAGTTAGATCTGACTCAGTAAGTATAATCGAGATACCCACATTTTTGAGGTTTCTAATGACTTCAATTAATCTTTTCGCTAGAACCGGGGCAACTCCTTCAAAGGGTTCATCCAAGAGAAGTATTCTATCGCCAGCCATAAGAGCTCTTGCTAGAGCAACAAGTTTTTGTTGCCCTCCTGATAGAAATAATGCTTTCCTTTTAGATAACTCCTGTACTTCTGGAATCATATCGTAAATAGCGTCAAGCTTCTTTATTACCTCTTCATCTTTCCTCGTGGTCCACCCAGTAATAAGTATGTTTTCCTTGACTGTAAGTTCTGGCACCAATCGTCGGTCCTCTGGCATATAACCTATACCCATTCTTACTCGCTTATAAGCTGGTATCGAATGATCGAGTGGCTTTCCATTAAACATGATTAATCCCCCTTGGTGCGGCAACAATCCGATAATAGTTCGCATTAATGTAGTTTTACCTGAACCATTCCTTCCGATGAGACCAATCAATTTTTGGTTTTCTACCTCCATGCTAATACTGCGCAATACATTCACACTCCCTATAGATACATTGATATTTTTTATTGATAACATTTAAGGAATCTCAGTAGTGATTAAATGCTCGAACCAAGAATATTTTCAATTACATTTTCCTGGTTTAAGACTTCATTTGTCAAACCATCTGCGATGACTCGACCATTGAAAAAAGCAAGCGTTCTATCTGTATATCTCTTAATTATTTCCATATCGTGCTCTACAAAAAGTACGGCAATTTTTTCGGACCGCACTGCATTCATTACCATATCCATAATGTTGAATTTTTCTTCCGCTGAAACACCAGAAGTAGGCTCATCCAACAATAAAAGTTTTGGTTTCATAACTAGCGCCATGGATATATCTAATAATTTTCTTGTACCTTCAGGTAATTGAGATGCTACTTTTTCTTGATATTCCTCTAATTTAAATTTTTGTAGAGAATTTTTGATAATGCTACTTTCATTATTAACCGTCTCATCAATGTGCTTCGTATAATTGGGCTGATTCATTCCTATCGACACACTTATTTCAAGATTTTCTTTTACGGTCATCGTATTAAAAACCTGCGGTATTTGAAATGATCTGTACACTCCGCGACGGGTTATATCTCTTGGAGATTTGCCAGTGATATTCTCATTCTCAAAATATATTGTTCCATGGTCTGGAGTTAGATAGCCAGTAACCATATTGAGAAACGTTGTTTTACCAGCGCCATTGCTTCCTATCAAACCAACTGTTGTATCAGATTCTAATGTGATATTAAGGTTATCCGCTGCTTTCACAGCGCCGAAATTTTTTAATAAGTTCTTGGTGCGCAGTACTGCCGTCATGGGCTACCTTTTTTTTTGATTTTTGAGAATAGTGACCAAAGCCCTTCTGGAAGAAATACTATGATAACTAACATAGTGACTCCTAAAAGTAGTTGCCAGGTATCTGGTGAATACTCATATGCAAAACTCCGAATTGATGTAAAAACTGCAGCACCAAGGAAAGGTGCTATGACGCTACTCGAACCGGACATTATAGTAATGAAAACGAACTCTCCTGAGGTGGTCCAATAAGACATCTCTGGATCAATGTGTCCTATGCTTATGGACATCAAAGCCCCTCCTAGACCAGCTAGAACGGCCGATATTACGTAATTAATATGAATAATGTTATTAACCGAGGCTCCTAGATATTCAACTCTTAGTTCATTATCCCTTATGGCTTCTGCTAGTTTGCCTTTATTTGATAAAAGATAAAGATGAAGTAAAGTGCAACACAACCAAGACGTGCCGACAGTAATTACAAATATCAAGTAGCGGCCGTATTCCAATTCCGATAGAGCAATTCCAAATGCGGTTTCTGCTGTTACATTGAAACCATCTGTACTCCCGAGTTCGGTACTTTTTGAAAGAAGACCGTACAGAATCATGGAAAAAGCTAGCGATAGCATGGCAAAAAAAATATCGCGGTATTTTCGTAGTAAAAAACCTAGCGCGAAAGAAGTTATTGTAGTAACTAAGATCGCTGCTATAAGCATAAATACTAGTTCTGATAGACCAAAAAATGGCTTTAAAGTACCTGCTGCATATGCACCTAAACAAAAATATAGCCCATGCCCAAATGAAACCAGTCCGGTTCGAACTAAAAGAATCATGCCGAGAACCACCGTCCCGTAGCATAGTGATACAGTGGTCAGAAACACTGCCCACTGCGGCATTGCGTATCCGCTCAAAATGAGAGTCACGGCACCAATTGATATGAAAGCCAGTGTTCGGTCCATCTTATATTTTTCTTTCCTCTTGCGAACTGAATAAACCCTTAGGGCGGAATATTAGTACCGTAGCCATTACCAAATAGACGCTAAAAAGATCTAATTCAGGAATTATATGGACTGTTCCAGCCCGGACTAAACCGATTACCAATGCGGCCAGGGCGGCCCCTGGAAGACTGCCTAGTCCCCCAACGACTACTACGGCAAAGGCCAGAACTATAGTCTCAGCCCCTATCCCTGGTTGGACAGATATCATTGGAGCGGTCAAAACCCCTCCCAGTGCCGCCAGAGTTGCACCAAGTGTAAACGTAATTAAATAAAATTTTTCTACATTTATTCCCTGCGCTGCCGCTATCTCACTATCGTGTATTACGGCGATCAAAATCTTTCCTTGTTGTGTTTTTTGTAAAAACCACGTCAGAGAAAGTCCAGTGAAGACGGCAGACCCTAAGAGTAAGAAGTTATAGTTTGGATAAGTTAACCCAAGAATTTCAAAACTGCCCAAGAGTGCATAAGGTTGATACAGATAATAGGGATTCACCCCCCATATTAATTTAATAACATCCTCAAGTATTAGAAACAAGGCGTAAGTAACTAAGACTAAAACAATCTCATCTCGTCCGTACATAAAGCGCAGAAGGCCACGTTCAATTATTGGACCCAATATAATTCCCACCAGGATTGCAGACAATAGCATGATTACAAAAGATCCTATTGGCGCGAACCCCATAGATAACCACAAACCTGAAAGAGAGGCTGCTGTATACGCCCCTAAAGCGTACAAGCTTCCATGAGCAATATTTAAAATTTTCATTACTCCATAGATCAACGTAAGCCCTGCCGCGATAATGAAAAGCCACGAAGAGTAAATTAATCCATCAATTAAAATTGCTAAAAAGCTAATCATTATTTATTTTCTTTTTCGATTTATATTCACAGAACACCAATCATGGGTTTCTAGTCGGTAGTCGATTTCTTATCCAATCTAGACTTTTAGTATTGCCAGGGGGTTGTACTTCTTTTGCGGGAAAAAAAAGTATGTTTTCGATATTTACTTTCCCTTCTAATGTACGGGTTACGCCATACGATGTTCCATGCACGGCTTGATGCCCATTACCCTGTATCATTGAAACTTTTCCATTAGGGGTTTCATAACTTAAATTCTCAAATGACTCAATAATTTGCTGCGTATTTGGCGGTGAGTAAGCTTCTTTCATTCCTTCCTGAACTCCGGCGACATCCGCCATTGGCACGGCTTTTTGTAACTTGCTTAAGCGAGCTTTTTCATAAGCTTTTTTTAAGCCAAGTATAGCGTTTGCAACACTGTAAACCGGATAGCTCGCTGTTTCACCGGTTTCTTTTTTAAAAATACTTTTTAGCCACATATTTAAATCGGATTGGTTATCCAGCATTCCGCTGGACATACCCCTAGCTCCAACTATGGTCCCGTCTGGGATAAATCCTGATAATTTTTGTAAATTAGGTTCTCCAGCTACTAGAAGCAACCGGGTGGATTTGAATAGTCCTCTCGCTTTCGCTTGTATCAAGAACGCTTTGAGATCTCCACCCCAAAGGCTTGAGTGGATTAATTGGCTCTTTTTAGTCAGAAGCGATGAAATCTCAGAGTTAAAGTGTCCAGTACCTAACTTTGTCATATGCGAAGATTGACTTTCTACTTTAGGAGCTAGAACTTTCATTACTGCATTCCAGTCCCTCCATGACTCTTGGCCGTACGCATAATTGGGATTTATCCCGGAAAAATTTTCAATTTCTGGAAAAATCTTTAATAGGTATTTCGCGCCCGCTATTGCATCCATGGTGGCATGCGACCTCGTACGAAAGACATATTTATAGTTGTTTTCCTCGAAAACTTGCGCACTGCCGCAATCCATTAGAATTGTAAGAACTTTTAGTCGCTCTGCTGCTGGAGCTATGGCTAGGCAATTCGCACTGGAAAGATACCCAATAACAAAATCGACTTTATGGCGAAGAACCAGTTGATTGAATTCTGTAACTTGTTTTGTCGTGCCGCCGGCTTCATCGATAAATACTAATTCGATTTGCCTTCCTGAAAATCCACGCATATTATGAGGATTGGGAGCGGCTCCCGCGTTGAGCGAAGAAACAATAGCCATAGCAGCGTTTCTCGCTGGTATCCCATAATCACTTGATGCTGGTCCTGATAAGAACGATACAAATCCGATTCGGAGGGGAGGCTCCTCTGAAAGGCATTTTGGACAAAAGATAAGGATCATCGTGATTAAAACGAAGGTATTGACAAGTCTTTTCATTTTTTTAAGATACTCGGAAAATCAGGGCTAGGTAGGAAATTCTTCTAGCTCTTTTTTTGCTAAACCAATGGCTAGTTCAACTTGTTGGGGTGAGGTTCCTCCTATATGATTTCGCGAATTAAGTGACTCAGCTATAGATAGAGAGTATGAGACGTTATCTTCTATCGTTGGACAAAATTCTTGTAATTTTTCCAGCGGGACTTCCGCTAATTCAATTTTTAAATCCTCCGCGTAGCTGACGACATTCGCAACTACTTCATGTGCCTCTCTAAACGCAATCCCTCTCTTTACCAAGTAGTCAGCTAGATCTGTCGCAGTCACGTGTCCTGTTTTTGTGGCAGTTTCCATCTTATCAGGGTTGACCGTTAGTCCCTCGATAAGTTCTTTGAATACGATAAGACTCATCAATAAGGTGTTAACCGTGTCAAACAATGGCTCCTTATCTTCTTGATTATCCTTATTGTACGCTAATGGTTGTGCTTTCATTATGGTTAATAAAGCAATGAGGTTGCCGTTCACTCTTCCTGTTTTACCTCGAACCAGCTCTGGGACATCTGGGTTCTTTTTTTGAGGCATGATAGATGACCCTGTGCAGAGCCTGTCAGGGAGCGTTACAAAGTCGAATCCTGGATTCATCCAGATTATTATTTCCTCTGAAAAGCGCGAAAGGTGCATCATGGCAATAGCAGCCACACTCAAATATTCGATTACAAAATCTCGATCTGACACTGCATCAATAGAATTGGCACATATTCTTTCAAACCCTAGCTCCCTTGCTACCTTTTGCCGATCTATCGGGTAGGAAGTCCCTGCTAGAGCTGCCGCTCCCAACGGAAGAGAGTTAGTCCTTTTTTGGCAGTCCAACAACCTTTCCTTATCTCTTTTCAGCATCTCGAAATAAGCCATTAAATGGTGCCCAAATGAAATTGGCTGCGCCACCTGCAGATGTGTAAAACCTGGCATGATCGTTTTTTTGTGCGCTTCCGCCAGTTTCAATATGGCAATTTGTAGCTCGTGAACTTTTAAGGCGGTGTTTTCAATGGAATCTCTCAAATATAATCGAATATCAGTCGCAACTTGATCATTACGGGAGCGGGCGGTGTGCAGTTTTTTCCCAGGGTCACCACTAATTTCGATCAGACGTTTTTCAATATTAAGATGCACATCTTCCTCTTCAATCGACCATTCAAAAGCCCCGTTATTAATTTCATTTTGTATTTGTTTAAGGCCAGATTCGATAGATGATAGATCACGCTGGGAAATAATTTGTTGTGATGCTAGCATCCTAGCATGTGCTTGTGAGCCAATAATGTCATAATTTGCTAAATGTTTATCAAAATCTACGGACGAGGTATATTGTTTCACCAACTCGGCAACTGGTTCCTTAAATCTGCTTGACCAAAGACCTGACGTTTTTTTTGTATTTTTTAATGGCATTTTAATTACTTTAAATATGATAGTTATTAGTTGGCGCAAGTATAGAAACGTAAGTATAAAACAGAACCAATAACAAACCGTAAATATTTGTTCACGGTGCCTACTTTTTAGCGATTTAAAGGATTTATGTTGAGCAAATTAGTTAATAAAACCATAGTCATAGCAACACGTAAAAGCCGTTTGGCCATTTGGCAAGCTAATTTTGTGCGTAAAAAAATTTTATTGTTTCACCCTCAAATTTCAGTCAAAATTCTTCCATTATCAACTGAAGGAGACCGTCGTCTCGATCACTCGCTAGCGAAAATTGGTGGGAAAGGTTTGTTTATAAAAGAGCTCGAACTTGCCCTTGAGACAGGAAAGGCAGATATCGCGGTTCACTCTATGAAGGATTTGCCATATGAGATACCGGAGAGTTTCTCGTTAGTTTGCGTTTTGGAACGAGAAGACCCAAGAGACGTATTTATTTCAAACAATGCTACAAATGTTCTGGCTTTATCGAATGGGGGGGTAGTTGGGACTTCTAGCTTTCGCAGAAGTAGTCAGATTTTGCTGAAATACCCGCATGTTAGAATCGCACCTTTAAGAGGTAATTTAGAGACGCGCTTAAAAAAATTAGATGATGGGAAATTTGACGGTATAGTATTGGCCGCGGCAGGAATCAAAAGGCTAGAAATGTCATACCGAATATCCAGCTTTTTAGAACTTGATGAATGTTTGTCGGCAGTCGGTCAGGGAGCAATTGGAGTGGAATGTTTACAAGAAAGGTATGATTTGTCTGAACTTTTGGGTGCCTTGGAACATCCGGCTAGCCGGTGGTGCATTGAGGCCGAAAGAGCAATGTCTCGAGAGTTAGGGGGGAATTGTAATTTTCCTATTGCTGGTTATGCCTGCATTATAGGATCAGAGGCTTTCCTGAAAGGTTTTGTGGGACATCCTGATGGATCTGAATTCGTGGCCGAAGAGGGTCGCCAGAATTTTGAAGAAAATCCTAAAAATTTGGGTAAAAACGTTGCGAAGAGCTTGATTGAAAAAGGTGCACTTGATTTGCTAGCTAAATTATAATGATGCCGCAGAACATAGACAAAAAATTGTCAGGGGTAAAAATAGCGGTTACGCGACCAACCATTTACTCTGATTTTTTGGTAAGAGAAATCAGGAATATAGGGGGTGCGCCTGTTTTTATGCCGGCTATCGAAATTAGCCCGATGGTAAAGAATCATTCTAACATTTACGCACTGGCCCAAGCTGACCATATTATTTTTATCAGTCGTAGCGCAGCTAGGATTGGGGCTTCTTGGTTTTTAGAAATTGGGAAATCATTTGCAGGAACCAGGGTTTATGCTATCGGAGGTGGTACTGAGTCTGAGTTATTAAAGTTAGGATTCAAAGATATTATTACTCCGAAAATCGGACACGATAGTGAGTCTTTGTTGGCTCTACCTAGTTTGCAAGCAGTAACCTCGAGTAAGATTACTATAGTAAGAGGGCAAGGAGGAAGAGAAAAGCTTGAGCAGATATTAACTGCAAGAGGAGCTTACGTAGATTATTTAGAATGCTATAAACGTGAAAAGCCAGCTTGGCGCCCTAGTGTAATTAGAGCGGTCAACAGAAAAAAAATAGGAGCTTGGTTGGCGACCAGCGGTGAAATCATCGATAATATATTTGCTATGGAAAAAATTTTAGATCTTCAGGTTGTCCGTCAAACTCCTTGGTTTGTTACTCATCCTCGGCTAAGCATCTCAGCTCTTAGTAGGTATAAAGTAAATAGAGTTTTTGTTACCCAAAACGGCGATATTGGGTTAATCAACTGTTTGAAAGTGTGGTTCTAATTTGCGGTTAGCTTATGGTAATTTATCCTAAAAAATGAAAAATACGGAAAAAGATAAACAAATAAAGGAGCAAGAAAGGGCGAACCGCATCCCAAGAGTTATCGTTTTTTCGATAACCATCTTATTTTTTCTCTCGCTAGCTGGTTTAGCTCTCTCGATCTATCAGTGGGTCGAATTGAGAAACAAACTTATTGTTACAAATGATGAGAATATGATGCTAAAGGTGACTAACAGTAAATTTAAAGAGGAGGTTACTATTCTTATTCGTAAGAATACGGAGCTGGTAGAAAATTTAAATTTAAGGTTTAGTGGGATGAGCGTGGATATTGCAGAGCTAAAAAATCAAAGGTTAGCCTTAGACTCGCTCTACAAAAAATTGAATGATTCAAAGTTAGCATGGACTCTGGGTGAGGTTGAACACGCGTTGGTCATCACAGAGCAACAATTAGCATTCTCAGGAGATATTTCCTCTGCATTAACGACGTTAAGTAAAATTACAAATGTAATTGATGCAAGTGGGATATTGGAGTTAGCGAACATAAAAAATTTAATCGAAGATGATATCAAAAGATTAACTAAATTGAACACCATCGACGTACTAGCTATCTCCAAAAAGCTTGACAGGGTGATAAATGAAATAAAAATTTTGCCACTCGAGATCATGAAGATAGACCAAAGCAAAAATTCTAGTTTTTCAGCTCCCAATTTGTCTGATATTAACGTATCTTTTGTTGCGAGCATTTGGGAAAAAATTACGGGTATGATTCGGGTTGACAAGTACTCATCAGGCGACCTTTTGATACTGGACAAAGAACAAGATTTCTTATTTAGAGAAAATCTAAAAATCAGATTATTGTCAGCCCGTTTGGCATTAATGCTCGGTAAGGGCGATATGTTTATAAATGAATTAAAGGTAGTAAAAGATCTTATTGGAAAAGCTTTTGACTTAACATCGCAACCCGCTATTGCGGCGGAGAAATTATTGATTTCGTTGATTGAAAAGTCAGGCAATATACAAATACCTAGTATTCAAAATACAATTGATGTGGTCAGACAATCTTATTGACGGGTTTTTTATGCGATGGATTTTTATTTTTTGTTTGGGTTTTTTGGGGATTGTTATTCTCTGGTTTTTAGTTCATCAAAATAATGGAACTGTTATTTTCTTAATGCCGCCTTACCGTGTCGAGGTTGCTGCTACTTTAGCAATTTGCGGGGTTCTGTTCTTTTTTATGATCCTCAATGTTTCATTGAAAGTTTGCTTTTTATTGTTTAATTTGCCGACTATACTCAAAAAAAATCGAACAAAGAAGAAAATGGAAACTGCAATGAATGGTTTTGTTCAAAGCGTCAAATACTGGATGCAAGGGTCACATGAAAAATCTTTAAGTGAGCTTAAAAAAGTACTTAAAAACGGATATGCTAAGGAGGTCACCCAGGCGTTTGCGTTTCTATTGTCAGATAAACTAGGTCGAGCTGAAGAACGAGATCGCTATATCAAAGATCTGCGGGAGGCTTTCCCCGAGGAAGCAGCTTTGATCGGTTTTATAGAGGCTAAGTCGGCGTTCGATAAGAATAATTTCGAGTGTGTCCTGCGTATTTTGGCTGACGGGAGGAGTTTGAAAGAAAAACCATCTTCCGAACTTCGGTTGTTACTAATAGCTAACAAACAGACGGAAAATTTTAAAGAAGCCTTCGACATGGCAGAAATATTGGTCCGCAGGGGTGATCTAGACTTTTCCAAGAGGGATGAAATAGTTCTGTTGAAGGCCCAAAAAGAGCTAGTCTTGAGGGCTGGTAAAGTCGATGAGCTCAAGAAATATTGGGAGAAAATTCCAAAGAAGGCAAAATCGAGCAAAGAAGCTGTGCTAATTGTATTGCATCATCTTTTGAAAAGTGAGGAATACACGTATGCAAAGAAGTTAGTTGAAAGTTCACTTGATGAGATTTGGGACGCCGAAGTATTAATGCATTATCCGGTATGTTGTAGTAATTCTTTTAAGTCAGGCTTAGAGAGGTGTGAGCGGTGGCTCATAAATAACCCTGAAGATCCAGATTTGCTTCGTATTTTAGGGGAGCTTTGTATCATGGGAAGAATTTGGGGTAAGGCCGGTAGCTACCTAAAAAAAAGCTCAGATATTAAAAGAAATCCACTCACTTGTTGGCAGCTTGCAAAGCTATATGAGAAGACGAATAGAAAAGAACTGGCGGCGGAATCTTATAAGAAAGGGTTGGCCTTGGTTACTGGTCAACCGCTTTGATGTTTTTTTAATGAGTTAAGTACTGAGTTGGGGTCAGTCTGGCTATAGATATAAATTATCCTTAGCACAAGAATTAGTCGACCAAAAGTTCACTAAATCATTCAAGGTGCCGGTGTGAAAACGTCGGAAAAAAAGTGGTTTTCGGGCAAATCACGTTTTTCAGTAAAATCTTTTTGAGCTGCTTCAACCATTTCTGGTGCCCCACAAGCATACACTTGGTAGTTTTTGAGCGATGGGTGGTCATCCATCACAGCCATATGAACAAACCCGCATCTTCCCAGCCATTTATCGGTCGGTTTTGCATCTGATATAACAGGGATAAAGTTGAAATTTGTATGCTGGACACTCCATTTTTCAGCCAATCCTTGTAAATAAAGATCTTGAGGCTTCCGTCCTCCCCAATATAATGTTAGTTGTCTCTCGGTTTTATCGATAAATAGTTGTTCTATTATACTTTTTATCGGAGCAAACCCAGTACCACTAGCAAGAAATATTGTAGGTTTTTCCGACGAGTGGTCGAAACAAAAATTACCGAGTGGTCCCTCGAATCTCAAGATGTCCTTCACTTTCATTTGATGAAAAGCGTATTCGGTAAAGCGTCCTTTGTTCATTCGCCTGATGTGCAGTTCGATCCGTTTACTATCGTCCGAGACGTTTGCCATAGAATAGCTGCGGCGTTTCCCATCTTTCATTAGTATGTCGACGTATTGGCCGGGCTTAAACTGAAAGTTATGACTAGTTGGTAGTTTCAAATCCATTATAATGACGTCAGGTGCAATTTGCTTGATAGCTTGAACTCGGCAAGGAAGTTTTTTAACAATGGGGGAATCGTTGTTAAGTGTTAATGTATTAATTATTAGGTCAGATTTTGCGGTGGCCTGACAAAATAGAGCATAGCCTTGCTCTTTTTCTGTCTCGGATAGTACGAACGGTTTTGCATTACCATGGTCCACGCTACCGTCAATGACTTTACCTTTACAGCTCCCACAGTTCCCGCTTAAGCAACCAAATGGCATCTCTATTTTGTTACGAAGAGCACCGTCGAGAATAGTTTCCTCCTCCTCGACAGAAAATTTTCTTCCTAAAGATTTGAAATCAATTTCGAACATAATTTGTTACCAAAGTTATATACTAAGTCTTGTGATATTTTTTTGTGGACCAATTTGATGAGACGCCTGTTGTTGATAGGTTGTGGAGACGTTGCTTTGAGGGTTGCTGAAAAGCTGCGGAGCAAGTACCTTATTTTCGCTTTGACTCGTCACGCCCAAAAACGTTCTATTTTCAGAAAAAGGGGGCTTATTCCCTTGCTCGGTGATCTGGACGATAAACCATCTTTACGCAAATTAGCTGGAATTTCTCACGACATATTACATCTTGCTCCTCCATATTCTTCAAGTTCACGCGATAACCGCACATGTAATCTTTTGCGAGCATTAAAATCGTCGGGAATGTTACCACAACGGTTGATATATATCAGTACAAGTGGGGTATATGGTCATGCAAATGGAAATTTTGTAAGTGAGTTAACCAGACCGAATCCAACTTCGCAGAGGGCTGTTCGGCGTCTTGATGCTGAACTTCGTCTAAGAGATTTTGGTAGGAAGTTTGGAGTGGGCGTGTCAATACTTAGGGTTCCAGGAATTTACTCTAAAGATCGTTTACCATTGAAGACATTGAATCAGAATATTCCTTTGATCAAGCCCAGCCAAGATTCATACAGTAACCATATTCATGTAACTGATTTGGTGGACATAATTATCGCAACTTTAAGGAAAGGGAAACCAGGACGTCTCTATAATGTTTGTGATGACTCTAATTTAAAATTCGGTGAATATTTTGATATTGCTGCAAAACTGCTCGGCTTTGAAAAACCAAAAAGATTAAGTTTTTCAGAGGTGGAAAAGTGTGTTCCACATTCCATATTTTCATTTATCAAAGAATCTAGACGGTTAGATAATCAGAGGCTGAAGAAAGAATTGATAAATAAACTAAATTTTCCGCTAGTTATCGACGGTATGCTTCATAAATAAGCCAGGATTCATTAAAGTAGGGAACTCTATGGAAAATTACACGATTATTCAAACATGCACATCCTTTCCAACAAAATCGCGAGCCTTTGAAATTGCGAAGTTGTTTGTTGCCGAGCGTTCGGTAGCTTGCGCTCAGATAAGTGATAATACTATGTCTATTTATCATTGGAACGGAGTGTTCAATCAAGATAAAGAGGTTTTAATGACGCTTAAAACTCCGAGGTCTATGTATAAAGAGGTCGAGAGTAGGATTATGGAGCACCATCCATATGTAAATCCAGAGATTATCGGAATTCCTGTCATTATGGGTAGTGAAAAGTATATGTCATGGTTACGCAAGCAAAGTACTGAAAGACGTGACGGGTGATTCCAACCGCAAAGTTTGCTGGATTCGCTTTTGTTTTGGCATTCTTAAATGGAGCGATGGCCTCTGAAACGGCAACCTTATCTCCAAAGCAGGCTTTCAAGATATATTGTCAGTTGGAACAAAGCAAGAAGATCTTGGTTCGCTACGAAATAGAGGACGGATATTATTTGTATAAAACAAAATTTAAATTCGAATTGCCTTCAAAGCAAGATGGCCTTAGTGAACCGTTATTTTCTTTGGGAGAACAATATACGGATGAGTTTTTTGGAGACATGGAGGTTTTTCGTAAAAAGGTTGAAATATCTATGACACTCATTACGGACTTTAATGGTCCTTTCGAGTTAAGAGTTACCGCACAAGGTTGTTCTGATCACGGGATTTGTTTCTTGCCTTTTGTAGAGATAATAGAGATGTATAGGTTTTGAGCTTTCTCATCGCCTGGTCTAAGACGCAAAAGGTTTACAATGTTTTTAAAATTTAAAAGGTTGATATATTTTATATCACTCACTTTTTTGGGAGTTTTATTTTACCTTTGGAGCGACTCGTCCTCGCAGGATCCTTTTTCCGTACTGAAGATGGAGATGGAAGACATATATGGCGAAACTGTAAAACTGGAAAATTTTAGAGGCAAAATTGTGGTTATAAATTTTTGGGCCACTTGGTGCGCGCCTTGCATCAGAGAAATCCCCTTATTAATAAAATTGCAAAACCGAAAGTCGTCAAAAGACCTTCAAGTTTTAGGAATTGGAATAGATCATGTTGCTAAAATGCGTAAATTTGCAGAAACTAACAACGTCAATTATCCAATGTTAAATGGTAAAATTCGAGGGATAGACATGTCTATAAAGCTTGGAAACTCGGTGGGAGGTATTCCTTTCACGGTCATTTTAAATAGAAAAGGCAAAGTAGTTAAACAGATCGCCGGTGAGATCAACGAATCCACACTTAAAAATATTGAGTTAATTGAATGAAATTAACCTTAAAATAATGTAAAAATGTAATACGTCTGATGATATGTTGCTAAAATCTGTTTATTCGTATTAATTCTTTACAACTATTGAGTAGTAAGTTGTCATTAGCATAAAAGCTTGTATAGTGTAGTTAAAATTGATTAAAATCGGCTAAGATTGGAGAAAAAACCAAAATGTCGGAAAAAATTTTAGTTTTACATGGTCCCAATTTAAACCTGTTAGGCGTTAGGGAACCTTCTGTCTATGGGGATCAGACTTTGTCTCAAATTAATGCGAGCTTGGAAAAAATCGCAGGTAACAATGCTGTTATTTTGGATATTTACCAAAGTAACGCCGAGTCAGATCTTATAGATAAGGTGCACGAAACTTTAGAAAAGAATTACCAATTTTTAATAATAAATCCAGCTGCTCTGAGCCATACGAGTGTAGCGCTCAGGGATGCCATATCTGGAGTAAAGATTCCATTTGTTGAAGTTCATCTTTCAAATATTCATTCCAGAGAGCCGTTTAGGGGGCATTCGTATTTCAGTGACATAGCTGAGGCGGTAGTTTGTGGTTTAGGTGATTTCGGGTATCAGGCTGCCCTCCAATATGCCGTTAAACATGTCAAGAGAAATTAACATATGGATTTGCGTAAATTAAAAAAATTGATAGATTTGGTGCAACAATCGGGCATCGCGGAGCTTGAAATCACAGAGGGTGAGGAAAAAGTCAGAATTAGTCGCAAGGTTGAGGTTACTGACGGAGGCTTAACTCTACCGCCCGTAGCGGCCAAGACAACCCAATTGACGCCTATTGCCCCGGTCGCCCAAAAAGACGACGTGCGCAAAGAACCTGATGAGGATAAATCAGTAAAGTCTCCTATGGTTGGGATGTTTTACAGGGCATCAGGGCCAAATGAGACGCCGTTTGTTGAAATTGGTCAAAAAGTAAACGCTGGGGACACTTTATGCATAATCGAAGCGATGAAACTAATGAACGAGATTGAATCAGACGTTAATGGCGTAGTAAAAAAAATATATGTTGAAAATGGGCAGGCTGTGGAGTTCGGTCAGCCACTACTTTTAATAGAATAAAAGAAGCGTAGGCAACACGGTAACTATATACGATGTTTAATAAGGTTCTAATTGCTAACCGCGGTGAAATCGCTTTAAGAATCCAGAGGGCTTGCAGGGAGTTAGGAATCAAAACGGTTGCGGTATATTCCCAAGCTGACGCTGACGCTAAGTATGTGAGGTTGGCTGACGAATCAGTGTGTATCGGTCCTCCGAGTAGTGCTGATTCCTATCTCAACATTCCCGCAATTATTAGCGCGGCTGAGGTAACTAATGCTGAGGCTATTCACCCGGGTTATGGTTTTTTGTCAGAAAACGCTGATTTTGCGGAGCGGGCGCAACAAAGTGGCTATGTTTTTATCGGACCAAAACCAGAGACCATAAGATTAATGGGAGATAAAATTAGCGCAAAAATAGAGATGGTTGATTCTAATGTCCCAGTGGTTAAAGGTAGTAAAGGGGTACTCCCTGATGATTCAAAATTGGTAATGGCAACTGCTGAGGAATTAGGGTACCCGGTGCTAATTAAAGCTGCCGGAGGAGGAGGAGGCAGGGGCATGCGAGTAGTTGAACGAGGTGCTGATTTGATTTCTTCTGTAGCAATGACTCGACAGGAAGCTGAGTCGGCTTTTGGTAATGGTGCTCTCTATATGGAAAAATATCTCGCTAATCCGCGTCATATTGAAATCCAAGTCATGGCAGATTGTGTGAATAATGCTGTATCCCTTGGCGATCGTGATTGCTCGATGCAAAGGCGCCATCAAAAAATCATAGAGGAAGCGACGGCTCCGTTGGTGTCGACGGATGCAAAACAAATGATAGGACAGAAGTGTGTGGATGCATGCAAAAAAATGGGCTACATCGGAGCTGGAACCTTTGAGTTTCTTTTTGAAGATGGTGAGTTTTATTTTATTGAAATGAATACAAGATTGCAGGTTGAACACCCAGTAACAGAAATGATTACCGGACAAGACTTAGTCAAACTCCAGATCAAAGTAGCCGCTGGCGAAAAATTAGGTCTATTACAAAAAGATATTGGATTTAATGGTCATGCAATAGAGTGTCGTATTAATGCTGAAAATGCTAAAAACTTTCGTCCATGTCCAGGACAAATCACCGAGTGGCATGCCCCTGGTGGTCCGGGAATTCGAGTTGACTCCCACGTTTATAACAATTACTTCGTCCCACCGTACTATGATTCAATGATAGCGAAAATTATAGCGCACGGAAAGGACCGTGGTGAAGCTATTAGTAGAATGCAGATAGCACTTTCAGAAATGGTTATTGAGGGCATCGATACAAATATAGAGTTACATAGAGAGTTATTAGGAGATGGTAATTTTTTATCTGGAGGAACAAGTATCCATTACTTAGAGAAAAAGCTTGGTAGGGCGTAATTTTTTTCGAGACAACAAGGTAGCTAGTACTAATTTATGGACAATGGTTAGGCTAGAACTTTTGTCTGAAGATGTGGCCACCGTCGAAGAAATTTTGTTTGAGGAGGGAGCTACATCGATAGATTTAGGTGATGGATATTTGGATGGTATTTCGGAGAAACCCATTTATGAGAAAGTTGACTATGATGATCAATTGCGATGGGACCAAGTAGTTCTATTGGCAATTTTTCCACATGATGAGGAGATAATAACAAGATTACAGTTAGCGTTTGAAAAATGTGGTTTAGATGCTACCTGTATAAAAAATCAACAGTCTTTCCCAGATAGAGACTGGGTTTTATCCTCGCGACAACAATTTCCAATAAGTAAAATAACCAAAAATTTTTGGGTTGTACCCAGTTGGGAAAAGGAAAAGATTATCGGTGAGGACGATATCGTATCGTTAATAATTGATCCTGGGGCGGCTTTTGGTACCGGCTCACACGCGACGACTAGGCTCTGCCTCTCTTGGTTAGTAAAACACCCCCCGTCTAACCGTAAAGTCATCGATTATGGTTGCGGATCAGGAATTCTTGGAATAGCCGCCAAAAAGTTGGGAGCATCAAGTGTTATTGGATATGACATTGACGAGGAGGCTATATTTACAGCTCAACAAAATTCAAAAATAAATCTTGTAGAAGTGGAGGTGAGAAGTGTGAATCAAGAAGTGACGGAAACTTGCGACTTGTTGGTAGCGAATATATTGACTAATCCATTAATTGTCTTAGCTCCTCTGTTTGCCTCACTCGTGGTTGATGACGGAAAATTGATTCTCTCCGGGATATTAAGACAGCAAGAAAACCTTATAATCTCAGCTTTTAATCCTTGGTTCTCATTTCCAGACTATTGGGAAAAAGATGGTTGGCTATTGTTACAAGGAACAAGGAAAAAGGTGTAACTTTGGATTTATTTACTACCTGCGAGGCCTGTAATACAGTTTTTAAAGTTACTACGGCGGAATTGAGAGTGTCCAGTGGTACTGTCAGGTGTGGATATTGTCGCGCGGTGTTTGATGCTTTTGATACGCTAACATCGCATATTCCAATTGCCGCCAAGGATTTCGACGACACCAGCAAACCGGAAGTACAAAAATCTTTTGAAGACCATTTAAAAGTTCCTGATCAAATAGCTCAACCTGAACCTACCCCTGCTAAAGATGATCAGAGCCGTGATAAAATCAATTTATATGAAACTGAATTTAGAGTTGCCCCAAGAAGGAAAACAATAATTTATTTTTTGGTGCTATTGATTTTCGGAGCTGCTGCCTTTTTGCAATGGCTTTACATAGAACGGCAAGCAATAGCTGCAAAGTATCCGAGTATTTATGGGGCAATAATTGGATTTTGTAGTAACCCAGAATGCGGTTCCTCAATTGTAAATTCTACAATATGGTTAGATATTGAGTCTTCTGACCTGGTTTTAAACAGCAATCCAAATGAAAATAATGTGGAGCTTGGCGTCCTTATTAGAAACAAAGCGTTTTTTGATTTAAAGTATCCAACGCTAGAAATTAGTTTACAGGATAAAAGTGGAAACGAAGTTCACCGCCGTTTGTTTTTACCAATAGATTATCTAGAATATGAAGTTATGAAAAGCGGCTTCAAGGCCGACAGTGAAATCCAGGTGGAGATTGGCTTCGATGTTGAGTTAAAAACCATAACCGACTATCGGTTAACTTTATTACCAAGCAAGCAGTTTATAACCGGTAATTAGTGGAACATGGGTTTTTTGTAAGGTAATTTTTGGTGACTGTGGAAAAAAAACAATTTACTATTTTCGAGCGTATGATATTATTTTTTTTAATCGGAATCGTTACCTCATCAGTTTTGAAAAATCAATATGAGCACACACTTTTAAAAAAAATCTTCATGCGCGTTACCGAGGAATTAAAACCTTGCCTTGCCAAGGTTGAAAAATCATATTTAGGAAAATCCTCAAGCTCAATCTCTGATGCCGTCTCTCTCTGCACTGATATTAAGAGTGATTTCTTTCAAGTTTCTACTTTGAATGTAAACGGAGTGATTAAACTTTCCATATTTTATCCAGAATTTCCTATAAAAAATCTCAATCTTGTGCCTATTGTTATGGACGATTTAGCCGAAATTTCAGGTAATAAAGATCAAAAAATTAATCGATGGCGATGTGATTTTACTCAAGGACTAAAACCCACTGAGTTAGAAATTATGGATCTCCTCTGCGATCGATTAAATCAAGATCACTGAAAATTGTTCTCTCTACAAGTGAAATTATATTATGTGAAGCTATTTTCTGTATACGGAAGATTGTAATGGAAGCCCGTTGCTTAAAAAAGAATGAAAAAACTCTATATCGTTGAATTCTTTACTACCTGCTGCGAAAGGTGTTGCCCGCATGGCTTCCATACACCGGCGATATCTCATATGTAGCGTGAATAGAAACTCACCCCCCCGAAAAACAGGGAAATGTGAGGTATGTCCTACCGCTGGAGAGATCAATTCATCCCTAAAGTAGTGTCCGGCATGTGTGATATGACAAGATGCGCAGGAGAGATTTAATTGGCCCATTCGTTTATGAAACAAACCTCGTCCATTGAAGTACCTTTGAAATGAACCTGAAGAGGATATAACCACTTTTGTTAGATAACCATCGGATAGTTTTCTGGCATAAGCAGTTAGAACTCCCATAGAGTCAACGTCATCGTATGGAAAAGGTTTTTCACCGTTTTGGGTTAAGCATTCATTAATTTTCATTTCAAAGGTTATAATTCGATCTTCTCTCTCATTATATTCTGGATATTTAGCGGCTTCTCCAAACCCTTGGCTTTTAAAGCAATCTTCGAAGTGTTTTCCATTTTTAAATGGGGTTTTCCAGATTTTTTCACCACGATCTATGTCATCTTCGAAAGGCGGAAATTGCATAATACTGTGGTATTGCGCTTTGGCGTCTTCCGAGAACATTAAAGCCCCATAAATATAATCGTTAAAATCTATGTCAGGGAATTGAGTTTTAAAAAAAATAAGTAAATTCTTCCTATCAATTTCGGGGTCAGATTTATTAACAGGTTCGGCAGAGACATCTATCATTAAGAGCAATGCTAAGATTAAAAGAACTTTCACTTAACCACAGTTTCTATTTTTCCAGTTTGATCAAAATTATCGTGCCAAGAGATTTTAATTTTATCACCAACCACTACGTTCTTAAGTTTAAAGTGCAGGAACGGATTCCGAGAAACTGACCTGCTAAGATGAGATTCTATAACTAAAGTTTCGTTTAACTCAATCGTCAGAATTTCTATAAAGTGGCGAGGAATTAATTTCTTTGTTACGGAGTCTTTCCTTAGTCCACTTTCCATTGGATGAAAAATTAACATTTTTAGATCCGCTATCTTTCCTTTTAAAGTGACTCGAGTTTTAATTTTGTTTTTCATTGAATCTTTTTTCTTCAGGTTTCCTCTCCGCACCCGCCTATAGTTACTTTTACCATGCGTCTGTTAGCATAGAATTTTTTCTCTTTCGTTTCCACTACTACTAAAAGCTCCGACGATTCCCTCATCTTAATTCTTGTTGAGACAAAAGGATAACTAGTATCACTAAACAAAAATTTTGCGGTAAGAGGGCTCGGGTTCTTTCCCACAAAAATATAAATGGCGTTAGTTTTGATAATATGACTGTATATTTCGACCGGGACTATCGTTCCGTTTTCTGCAATTTGAGGAACTTTTATTTCCACCTCATCCGATTGTATTAAGTACTCAGCTCCAATTAGTTCGATACTGTTATCCAATTGATCAGCGTTAAATGCTGTTTTGTTCCATCGGTTCGCGAAAGACTTAAAAGGTATCCAAGTGAGGGCTAGAAATATCCCTACTGATTTAATTGTGTATCGTCTCGAGGCGTTTTTTTTCATTAATTTTTACAAGGTGTAAAGATAGTCTACGATAAATTTAATTTCTAGTTCTGTTAAGATTTTGTGTTTCCCAAAAGGAGGCATAATCGTATTGGGATTAGCTTGTGTAGGATCCCAAATTTGTTTTGTTAGATTTGTCCGCAGCGGAAACCGTTGTTTTATTCCGATCAGAGGGGGACCGATATTAGCGAGCGAGACTATTTTTTTTTCCGCTGGTATTGAATGGCATGCTATGCAATTTCCTTTGGATACAGATATCGTTAAGCTCCTCCCGATCGATTCAGGTTCAGCTTGGATAAAATGTTCTGTGGCCCCAAAAACAGAACCTGTAGATAACAGGATCATAAGCCCGGTAACGATGATTATATTTTGCGGCATATTTGTTGGTAGTGATCACTTATTATAAGAACTCGCTCAATTTGAGCTCGGCTGCCAATGCCCAGATTTTCCTCCTTGTTTTTCCACGAGTCGGATATCTCTTACTTGCATTCCTCGGTCTACAGCCTTGCACATATCATAGATTGTCAACAGCGCGATGCTTACTCCAGTTAAAGCTTCCATTTCAACCCCAGTTTTGCCCATGGTTTCTGCTCTGACATTACACTTGATCGAAATGTTCTCTTCATCTACTTCAAAATCTACTGCCACACTGGTTAAACCAATAGGATGACAAAGTGGTATAAGATTGGATGTTTGCTTCGTGGCTTGTATTGATGCGATCCTCGCTACCCCTAGTACATCTCCTTTTTTTGCCGACCCCGACTGTATAATATCCAAAGTCTCTCTTCGCATGAAAATTGCTCCACTCGCAACGGCCAAACGCTGGGTTGGCTGTTTCTCTCCAACATCTACCATGTGCGCCTGACCGTTAGAGTCAAAATGGTTAAGTCCGATCAATTGAATGCGTCTCTCTGATAATATATGATTTTGCTATGATTGATTTAATAGCTTTAATTATGCCCCATTACGACCAATAATAGCATGAAAAATCTTGTATTCTCTTTTTTGTTTGGCTTGCTTTTGAATATATCTATGGCAGCAGACCTGCCCGCTCTTGGTGACTCCGATGAATCGGTTATAAGTCGATCACAAGAGCAGAAATTGGGTAAGTCAATTATGTATCGTTTGCGAAAAGGCGGTAATTACCTCGATGATCCTGAAATTGAGGATTATATTAATATGCTTGGTTATAAATTGGTGTCTAATAGCCCAGTACCAGCGGGTTCAATTAAACTTTTTGTGGTGGAAGATAATAGCTTGAATGCCTTTGCGTTACCAGGAGGGTTTATCGGCGTTCACACAGGTCTTTTGACCAAGGTGAGGAGTGAGTCTGAATTAGCTAGTGTTTTGGCTCATGAAATCGCGCACGTTAGTCAAAGGCATATAGCTAGAATGATAGCTGGTCAAAAGCGAGCAGGTATGGCATCTGTAGCAGCATTAGCCGTAGCAATCTTAGCATCCCGGTCCAGTGGGAATATTTCAGCAGCGGCAGTTACCGGTGCGCAAGCCGGGCTTATCCAAAACCGCTTAAACTTTAGCCGAGATTATGAATTCGAGGCAGATCGTATCGGATTAAAAATTATTCAAAATTCTGATTTTGACGAGCATGCGGTTGAGAGTTTTTTAAGGTTTATGCAGCGCAGCACAGAGTCTTCCGTTTCTGGTACGCCCTCTTACTTGCGAACGCATCCTTTTTTTTACGAGCGGTTAGCAGACATTCAAAACCGCCTTCAAAAATCTCGTTTTAAACAAATCCCTGACAGCCTGGCGTTTAACTTAGTAAAGGCAAGGGTAAAGGCTCGAAGTGATTTTCCAGAGAATTCAGTTAAACGATTTTTAGCTCAATTAAACAGCAGAAACTATATCAGTGAAATAACAGTAGTGTATGGATTGGTTTATTCGTTATATCTGGCGCGCCAATATGAATATGCCGCTGAAATGGGCAATTATCTTCTAGGACTTAATTCGGACGATCCTATGATTTTAGCTTTGGTTGGATCAGTACTGGTGAAAGCCGGTGATTTTGATGGTGGTCTTTACCTCTTTGAAAAAGCACTAGTAGATTTTCCAAATCGCTTGTCCCTGGCTTATCGTTACGCAAATTCCCTTTTGGATATTGGCAGACCAGCCCAGGCTGTGAATTTTTTAGACAATATCATTTTCAACTACAAGTACGAACCAAGATTGTTTCGTTTGCAAGCAAAGGGTTACGCGGCGATAGGTAACCACTTGCTGCAACATCGTGCCCAAGCCGAAGCTTATTTTTATGAAGGAGAAATTACAATGGCGATAGAGCAACTAAAATTGGCCAAAGCTACCAACAAAGGTAATTTTTTCGAAAAATCTAGTTTAGAGGCAAGGATGAAGGAATTCAAAAAAATGAAAGATAGTTTATCCGTCCATTAACTTTTTGAAAAAACCCTATTACTTATCATTAAAAATCCCATATCATTACGGTAATTAAAATCATCTAATTTTAACTTTACATATGGCAGATGCAAACACAACTACAAACTACGATATAAACCTAGATGCGAGAGGATTAGATTGTCCCCTCCCAATTCTCCGAACAAAAAAAAGTTTAAATTCGATGTCATCAGGACAATTATTAAAAGTTCTTGCCACGGATCCAGGCTCCATTAGAGACTTTGAGGCCTTTTCAAAACAAACCGGCCACATACTTGTGGAGTCCGGTGACTCGAATGGAGAATATGTTTTTGTTTTACGAAAAAAGTAGAGGAGATTCTAATTGCCTACCGACCGAATAATCACTGAGTTTGACCGTGCTTTAAAAGCCCTGCGTCAATTTGAAGGAGGGCTAGACAAAAACACAAACAAGGGAGATGATTGCTCTAGGGAAATGTCCGCCAACGAGGTTGCGGAATCTGGTGCGTTAATGCGCGTGAATCATACTGGAGAAGTTTGCGCTCAGGCACTTTATTCAGGGCAATTAATATCAGCTCGAGATCCGTGTATTCAAGATTTGTTATTTCAAGTGGTTGAAGAAGAAGCTTCGCATCTAGAAATGACTGGCAATAGATTGAGCGAGCTCGGTGAAAGAACGAGCAGGTTAGATCCTTTTTTTTATACCGGAGCTTTTTTACTCGGTTTCGTGGCTGGATCATTTGGAAACAAATGGAGTCTGGGTTTTGTGGCTGAGACAGAGAAGCAAGTTGCGGAACATTTGGATGATTACATAAACCGTCTTCCTAACGTAGATCAGAAAAGTCGTTCTATTTTGAAGGAAATGAAAGAGGATGAAATTCGCCATGGCGACCAGGCGGTCAGATATGGAGGTTCCGAATTGCCAGAGCCGGTCAAGAATTTTATGAGCTTTTCGGCGTTGTTAATGAAAAAAATTTCTTATCGACTCTAATCCGCCGATCCCAAAGGTCAACTACGCTCGACTAATTAATGACTATATTGCATTTTTTTGTCAATTTATAATAATAAAATTCGCCATTAAGACAAATACTTAATCGAAATGGCCTGTCTTATATTTGCGGCCTAAGTTAGAATAGGAAGGTAGAAAATGAGATTCAGTAACACAAATGATAGATGAAGATACTCGCCGGAAAAGGCGAATTTTAGTTCTCGGGACCTCAGCCGCGGGGATCATAGGGGGGCTAGGGGCCGCTATTCCGTTTATCGCGAGTATGGCTCCAAGTGCCAAAGCACGGGCAGCAGGTGCTCCAGTTGAGGTGGATCTTGACGGCTTGGAGCCAGGCATGATGATTACCTTAGAATGGCGGGGGAAACCTGTTTGGGTTCTCCATCGTACTGATGCTATGTTAGAGTCTTTGGAAAAGATAGTAGATAAAGTTCAAGACCCATCATCAGCAGCACCTATGCAGCCAAGTTATGCTCTTAATGCTCACCGATCTATAAAACCGCAGTATCTTGTATTAGTTGGGATTTGTACACACCTGGGTTGTTCGCCCACACAAAAGTTGGCGGTTGGACCGGCAAGTGGTTTGGGAGAAGATTGGAATGGGGGATTTTTTTGTCCTTGTCACGGGTCAAAGTTCGACTTGGCTGGTAGGGTCTACAAAGGAGTCCCAGCTCCCGTTAATCTTGAGGTACCTCCCCACATGTATTTATCAGAAAATTCACTAGTGATTGGGGAGGAGAAAGAGGTTTAGTTTTATGAGCTTTGCAAAATTAGCATTAAGGTGGGTAGATGATAGGTTCCCGCTTTCCTCGTTTCTTAAAAATCATCTCACTGAGTACTATGCGCCAAAAAACTTTAACTTTTGGTACTTCTTTGGTTCTTTGGCAATGTTGGTTCTCGTAATACAGATTGTTACGGGAATTTTCTTAACAATGCACTATAAACCAGATGCATCTCAGGCGTTCGCTTCAGTGGAGTATATTATGCGGGACGTTCCCTTGGGATGGTTAATAAGGTATGTCCATTCAACTGGGGCCTCAATGTTCTTTGTAGTTATTTATTTGCACATGTTTAGAGCCCTTATGTATGGGTCGTATAGAAAACCTAGGGAACTACTTTGGTTGTTTGGGATGTTGATTTACCTCTGTTTGATGGCAGAGGCTTTTTTTGGATATCTTTTACCGTGGGGACAAATGTCATATTGGGGCGCTCAAGTAATTATAAACTTGTTTGCTGCAATACCATTTGTGGGTCCAGATTTAGCGGTATGGATCCGTGGAGATTACGTCGTTTCAGATGCTACTCTCAATAGGTTTTTTGCATTTCATGTAATTGCAATTCCTCTAGTTATATTGGGATTAGTGACTTGCCATTTGGTGGCATTGCATGAGGTAGGATCCAACAATCCAGATGGTATTGACATAAAAAAACATAAAGATAAGAGCGGTAAACCTCTGGATGGTATACCTTTCCACCCGTACTATACATTTAAGGATTTAGTAGGGGTAGTGGTGTTTCTTATGGTTTTTACACTTATAGTATTTTTCGCACCTGAGATGGGTGGGTACTTTTTGGAGTACAACAACTTCGTGCCAGCTGATCCCCTAAAGACACCCGATCACATAGCGCCCGTTTGGTATTTTACTCCGTTTTACTCAATACTTAGGGCCATACCTCCTTTGTTTGGTTCACAATTTCCTGGGGTAATAGCGATGGGGTTAGCTGTAGTTGTACTTTTCTTTATGCCTTGGCTAGACAGGGGAGCAGTGAGCTCCATTAGGTATAGAGGTGTTATTTATAAATCTTGGCTCGCATCATTTGTAATATCATTTCTCATACTAGGTTACCTTGGAGTAAAACCAACTAGTGTTTGGGGACAATTTGGAAACTGGTTAGACGGGGCAGACAGGGCAGTAGTAGTTGCGAGGGTATGTACGGCATCGTATTTCCTGTTTTTCTTTTTGATGCCGTGGTACACAAAAATAGACAAAACGAAGCCTGAGCCAGAGAGGGTTACTTCTTGAGAAATATATTTTATTTGACCCTGTTAATCACTAATCTAGCTTGTTCAGCTGATACGGTGGTAAAGCTAGATGATGCAAACATTGATTTGAATGATGGTCTTTCGATACAGCGGGGCGCGCGAACTTACATCAATTACTGCTTGGGTTGCCACCAAGCTTCCTACATGAGATTTAATAGATTAGGGGATATCGGCCTTTCCAAAGAGCAAATCAAAGAGCATTTGATCCTTGGACAACAAAAAATTGGTTCACCAATGCTAAATAATATGTCAAAAGAGGATGCAGAATCGTGGTTTGGGGTTTTGCCCCCGGATTTGTCAGTTATTGCAAGGTCTAGGGGTGCTGATTGGCTCTATACTTACCTTAGATCTTTTTATCGTGATTCTAAAACTGCCACTGGCTGGAACAATTTGTTATTCCCGAATGTGGGAATGCCCCACATTCTGTGGGAAATTCAGGGTGTTTTGACGTTAAAAGCCAGCGATTTAGATGAAACCAGAGGCGAGCTGGCTGTAATATCAAAAGGTCATTTGAATAAGATAGAATATGATGGTTTTGTGCGTGATCTTGTCAATTATTTAGTTTTTATGGGAGAGCCTGCTAGAACCCTACGAGTTCGAATAGGTATAGTAATTTTATTTGCTTTAAGTATTTTTCTTGTTCTTGCGTGGATTTTGAAAAAAGAATATTGGAAAGATGTTACTCACTAACACAATAAGGATATGACCCCATGATGACCCTTTATTCTGGAACAACATGCCCATTTAGTCAGCGCTGCAGAATAGTCTTGTATGAAAAAGGAATGGACTTTGAAGTGGTAGATGTTGATTTAGAGAACAAGCCTGAAGATTTGGTTATTATGAACCCTTATAACCGAACGCCGGTTCTGGTGGAAAGAGATCTTGCCTTATTCGAGTCCAACATCATTAATGAATACATAGATGATAGGTTTCCACATCCTCAATTAATGCCAGCTGATCCTGTAATGCGAGCAAGAGCTCGTTTATTTCTCTTCCGCTTCGAAAACGAATTATTCTATCATGTTGATGCTTTAGAGCAGGGGACGGCGAAGCAAGCGGAAAAAGCACGATTGTTTATTAAAGAAAATCTTATGAGAATGGCCCCCGTTTTTAGTAGGCAAAAATACATGTTAGGGGACGAATGTTCAATGTTAGATGTTGCAATAGCGCCACTTCTATGGAGATTAGAGCGCTACGATATTGTTTTGCCTAAAGGTGCGGTAGCGCTAATGAAGTATGCCGAAAGATTGTTTAGCCGCCCGTCCTATATTGAATCCATGACTCCAGCAGAAAAAGCGATGCGAAAATGACGGATAATTCTACTACTCCTTATTTTGTACGAGCACTTCACGAGTGGTGCACTGATAATGGGCTGACACCACAGGTGGTTGTGCGTGTTAATGACATGACACAAGTGCCTGAAGCCTATATCAAAAATGGAGAAATTACCCTAAATATTAGCTATGATGCCACCCGTCACCTAAAAATTAGCAATGATCTAATACAGTTTTCAGCTCGTTTTGCTGGTATATCGCATGAGATTGCCATTCCGTTCAGCGCAGTTATTGGGTTCTTTGCAAAAGAGAGTGGGCAAGGTATGGCGTTTGAAAACCATGACCCAAAAGATAAACACCCTAGTAACCTATCAAAGCCAAGGGGAACCAAGGAAAGACCGACAAAAAAAAGACGCCTTCAATTAGTAAAGTAAGGTACGAAAGCCGGCATAGCTCAGTTGGTAGAGCAGTTGATTTGTAATCATCAGGTCGGGGGTTCGACTCCTCCTGCCGGCACCAATATTTTAAGGGTCAATATGAATATGATTTTATTAAAGTGCGGGTAGGGCAACAACCAAAATAACGGATTTTATGGTTTATTGATTTGAAATTCCCATTAAGATCTACTGTATGATAGCTTACTGGTAAATGATTAGGAAAATTTTAAATGCGTTTGTACGATGAAATTAAAACCACGAATTTCTGCATTTTACTCAAACGGTTCTTTGGCATAATCTTAATTATACCGTGTGGTTTTTTCAGTCAGCCACTGCCTGCCGACGAAGCGAGGCTTAGCTTCGAGCAAGCTCGAATGCGCGTTACCCATGCTCGTGAGCGACTTTCGGTTCTTAACAAAGAATACGAACTTATTTCGCAAGAAGAAATAACTGTCATTCAAAAACTTGAACAGGCAAAAATACGTTATGCTGCGGCACAATCATTGTACGAAAAAATAAAAACAATCAGGCAGCAGAAAAAAACCGAAATAGAGAAAGCCGCAGAGGTTTTAAAAAACAACCGCCAGCAATTTAAGAAAATTCGTGTCGAAAATCGCAATGGGCAAAGCGAGTAGTATTTTTATTTATTGTGGAGTAAAAAATGAAAATTCATGAACATCAAGCCAAACAGATTCTTCGGGAATTTAATATCCCGGTTCCTAAAGGGCAGGAATGTTTTGCGATCGATGAGGCAGTCAATGCCGCCGAGGATATAGGCGGGAAAATTTGGGTTGTAAAAGCACAGATCCATGCGGGAGGTAGAGGAAAGGGCGGTGGAGTGAAGGTTGCAAACTCGATTTCTGAAGTTAAAGAATTTGCCAGTCAAATTTTAGGAATGCAGTTAATAACCCACCAAACTAGTGCTGATGGACAAAAGGTTCGTCGGTTGTTAGTCGAAGAAGGTGTTGAGATCGAAAAAGAGTATTACCTTGGCTTAGTTGTAGATAGGGCATCGCAAAAAGTTTGCGTTATGGCATCTTCAGAGGGTGGAATGGAAATTGAAAAAGTCGCGGAGGAAACACCAGAAAAAATTCATAAGGTGTTAGTTAATCCAGAAGGGGGTTTGTCTCATGAAGACAGTTTAATGCTGGCCGAAAATATTGGAATCCCACGATTAGCATTAGAATCTGCCGCGAACGTCTTACAACAATTATATAAATGCTACTGGGAAACAGATGCCACTCTGGTAGAGATCAATCCATTAGTTTTAACTAAGGATGACAAGATTATTGCCTTGGATGCAAAGATGAATTTCGATGATAATGCACTCAGTAGACAGTCAATGGTAAATAGTATGCGAGATTTTTCTGAGGAGGATGAGGCGGAAATCGAAGCATCTAAACATGACCTATCTTACATATCGTTGGAGGGTAATATTGGATGTATGGTAAATGGTGCGGGCCTTGCAATGGCTACAATGGATACCATAAAACTTTTTGGAGCTGAGCCGGCCAATTTTTTAGATGTGGGGGGAGGGGCAACTGCAGAAAAAGTCACTGAGGCTTTTAAATTGATGTTACAAAATCCTCGACTGAAGGCTATTTTGGTAAATATTTTTGGTGGAATAATGCAATGCGATGTGATTGCTGAGGGAGTAGTGACCGCCGCTCGACAGGTTGAACTTGATGTGCCACTGGTTGTTCGAATGAAAGGAACAAATGAGGAAGTTGGCAAACAGATACTGGCCAATTCTGGATTGCCGATTATTTCTGCGAACAATATGTCAGATGCGGCGCAAAAAGTGGTGGATGCAATAAAAGGGGCAGCTTAATGGCGATACTTATAGATAAAAATACCCGAGTAATGACTCAAGGAATCACTGGAAAGACAGGACAATTTCATACCCGTTTGAGCAGGTCGTACGGTAATGGTTCCGCTGGATATGTGGCTGGCGTTCATCCCAAAAAAGCGGGGCAGGATTTTGAAGGTATCCCTATATTCAGCACGGTAGCAGAGGCTAAAGAAAAGACGAATGCTAATGTTTCGGTCATTTATGTTCCACCATTTGGAGCTGCTGCGGCAATTTGGGAGGCGGTGGTTGCCGGCGTGGAACTGGTTATATGCATCACGGAGGGAATACCGGTAAGAGATATGGTTGAGGTCCGGCAAAAAATGAATGATATTAAAAGTAAGACTCTTCTACTCGGCCCAAATTGTCCGGGTGTTATTACTCCAGAAGAGTTAAAGATTGGAATAATGCCGGGGCATATTCACAAAAAAGGCGCTATTGGGGTAGTTTCAAGGTCAGGAACTTTAACTTATGAGGCTGTCGGGCAGCTAACTGAACTTGGTCTAGGGCAAAGTACTGCGGTCGGTATTGGTGGTGACCCAGTCAATGGTTTAAAGCACATAGATATCCTAAAGTTATTTAATGAAGACCCAAAGACAGACGCGGTTGTGATGATTGGGGAAATTGGAGGTTCCGATGAGGAAGTTGCAGCCGAGTGGGCGAAGGAAAATATGGTTAAACCCGTAATAGGGTTTATCGCTGGAGTAACTGCTCCGCCCGGAAAGCGGATGGGTCATGCGGGAGCCATAATAGCTGGTGGAAAAGGAACCGCAGAAGAAAAATTATCAGTTATGGAAGCTTGCAATATAAAAACAACCCGAAACCCTGCAGAAATGGGCAAATTGCTCAAATCAGTACTCTGATCAGAATAAAAATAATAGGTTAAAAGTAGTGCACTCCTCACTCACACTAGACATATCAAGTCCACAATTTTGGGTTGCTGTTGGCCAGATTATTATTATCGATTTACTTCTATCTGGAGATAATGCGATGGTTATTGCCATGGCATGTCGACAGTTGCCAGAACGGCAAAGAAAACTAGGAGTTTTTTGGGGTGTTGGAGGAGCCGTAGCTTTACGAGTTTTCCTGACTATTTTTGCTGTCAGTCTTTTAACGCTTCCCTATTTAAAGCTTGTTGGAGGAATACTTCTTTTGTGGATTGGTATAAAGCTTGTTTCAGAGGTCAAGACGCAGAATTCTCATAGCGTTATCGAATCTGTAAGCTTTGGTGCGGCGATTAAGACAATCATTTTAGCTGACCTTGTCATGAGCTTGGATAATGTTGTAGCGGTTGCCGCCGCCGCTAGAGACAGTTTTTTTCTTTTATTATTTGGCTTAGCGCTGTCTATTCCTTTAATGATCTGGTCTAGCCAATTATTCTTAAAGCTTATAGATCGCTATCCTGTAATAGTAATTTTAGGAGGTGGATTATTAGGTTGGATTGCAATCTCAATGGCTACTGCCGACCCTATTTTAGATCAGTTCCGAATTGCTTTAACAGACACAGAGACACTTTTTTTAAATTGGTCTCCGTTATTAGGTTTAACACTAGTTGTTTTATTGGGTGCGATTAAAAATAAAAAAGCGTAAAAAAAAATTTTAGAGATTATCTTGTAGGGCTTTAATTCTCGCCTCTTTTATCGCCTTCTGAATCTTCTTATGCGCTGTTGTTCCTGCAATGACCTTTTTTAAATCAACGTTTCTTATAACTGAAAGGACTTTCAGTAAATATTCTTGACTACACGGTTGGTCCTGTCGAATATCTGAAAATAAATAAAGAATTTTGCAAGTTGATAGCAGTTCTTCGAAGCGATCAGGTCGTCTGATGCCGTCCGCAGACTCAATTAGTTGGATCAGTTCCTCCCAGTTCAAAGAATATGCTTTGGAAATTTGTGCCTGATGGGTCAATGTTAGTATTGTAAATCTCTCACAGTTACTCGGTGCTCGGATTGCCTTGAAAAAGACTTTGACCCACTTCAACTGTTTTTCTCGACTTTGATTTTCATTCCATATTTTTTGCATCAAGATGGCAAACCGAGAATGCAGAGGATGCCCCAGAACGGCAGCATAATCTACTGATGAAAATAGGTTTTTATACGTATTATGCGTAAATTGCTTAAGATTCGTCCCTTCAATTTTGCCAAATAAAAAGAAAAATGCGCCACAATCTATTAAGGTTTTTAGCATTTCAGACGGATACTTTTCCATTATTCCTTTTGCTAACTCTTGCCATATTCGCTCCGAAACAAGATGGGCTAGCTCTCCACTTTGGACTATTTTTTTTAATAGTATTTTAGTTTCTTTTGCGATAGAAAATTTGAACTTCGCAGCGAACCGAGCCACCCTTAAAACTCTGAGGGGATCTTCTATGAAAGCAGGGCTAACGTGTCTAATAATTTTGGCATTAAGGTCATTAATACCTCCAAAGGGATCGATAATATTTCCACTAATGTCCCTTGCCATAGCATTGATAGTAAGGTCCCGACGTTCTAAGTCTTCCAATAGCGTTACATTAGGATCCGAGTATGATTTAAACCCTGTGTATCCGTGCCCAACTTTTTTTTCGGTTCTGGCGAGGGCATATTCGAACTTAGTTTTTGGATGGAGAAATACAGGAAAATCATTTCCAACCGAAATAAATCCTTTTTTTTTCATCTCTTGAGGAGAACTATTAACCACCACGTAGTCCTTGTCCTTAGATTCAATTCCTAGGATGTTATCGCGAACAGCACCACCGACTAGATATATTTTCAACCAGATTATTCCCTATTGATGAAAACGATTGATTAAACTCTGTTAGCAGAAGACCGACGTTTTGCACCACGCGTTTGTCTATTATTACTAAATTTCTTACTTAGCATTTCCTCAACCGAGGTTGGGTTGATATCAAAAATTTTGGAAAAATCTTCCTTGGTAACATTATCAATTTCTAATGATAACAAATTATCCGGTGTTAACACCTTGTAAGGTAAAAGTTCAGAGCACCTAGCCATCAATAAAGAAATGCTATCGGGAAGAGAAATTATCACTCTCTTTTTTTGAGTAGCTTTGCATATTGTCTCCAACAACTCCTTAAATGTATAAACTTTTGGTCCCCCAACTTCAAGTGTTTGATGAAATGTTTTAGTAGAGGCTAAAGATTTTAATACAATTTTCGCTAGATCTTGGACAAAAATTGGTTGGAATTTTGCGTTAGGTTTTATTAAAGGGATTACAGGAAATGTTTTAACAATAAAAACAAAAAGGCTAATAAAAGAGTCTCCACGGCCAAATACTATTGATGGTCTAATGATGGTACTACGGATATTGTTTTTCCCACTTTCTAACCTAATTTGTTGCTCACCTTCCCATTTCGACCGGAGATACTCGCTGACGGAGTCTTTGGTTGCTCCAATTGCTGAAATATGTATTATTCGGTTGATATTATTTTTAATACAGGCTTTTAATATTTTTTTGGGTAGGTCAAGATGGACCTTATTAAAGCTGTTTGATTTAGTTTGATGTAATATTCCAACTAAATTAACTACGGCATCGCATCCCCTAATCGCATTATCTAATGAGGACTGATCCATGACGTCGGCTTCTATGACATCCACAGCCGGATGAACAATCAGGTTTGTTTTTATTCTCTCCCGATTACGAGTAGGAATCCTAATGGCAAAGCCCGCTTTAGTAAGTTGGCGAATGATTTCTCTGCCGATAAATCCGGAACCACCTAGAAGACAAATTATCTTTTTTCCCATATTTCCTCCAGACATAATTTTATTTCTTAATTTCCCAATACAACTAATAAATTAAATTAAAGCTACTAATAAACTATTGATATTATTATTCTAGGAATATCTCCAGAAGGTCTTTTGCAATAACAATAATATTGTGCGATGAATCACCATACCGTATCGTATTATGTATTACTTTTTTTACATATTCCCATATTTCTGTTTACATAATATTGTTTATTCAAATCGGCAGAAAAAAACCAAAATACCCCTTCCAAAGGAACCGGTTGATTTAAAATGTTTTATAAGCGAGGGTATTCAAAACCGAATTACTCAGTTTTTTTATGCATAGTCTTGGCATAGATTTGGGTAGTAAGTCTCGGTGGTAATATTAATAATTTCATAAAATAATGGTAGCTTTTATACCTAACTCTCCTTTGGTAGGTTTAACTGTTGCTTTGGTTCGAGATTATTTTTAGCTGCTGTCGTGATTTGATAGGGGTTGAAAAATCGACTTCTTACATAATAATGGAAAAAATCTAGGATTGAGGTAATTTTGACTCTCAAATATAATGAACTTCTTAAAAGCAAGCATGCAAGTTATATTAACCCAATATTGTCGAAGTAACCCATAAATTTATAGTAAATACAGGGAATTTTTCCCCGGGAAAATTGTTGCCATGGATATTAAATATAAGTCCAAAAAAGCTGCGGCAGAGTTTGCGGTTACGCTAGTTCCAAAGGGTCAATTTATCGGGGTCGGCTCGGGTTCAACTGTTAATATTTTTATAGATGAACTCTCAAAATACAAAACCATAATTCCTGGATGCGTTCCTAGTTCTGAACAGACTAGAATTAACTTAATTAAAAATGGTTTGAAGGTTGTTTCTTTAGATGAAGGTTATCCTTTAACGATGTATTTTGATGGTGCTGATGAATTAAATCGAGATGGCCAAATGATCAAGGGAGGTGGTGGTGCGTTAACGAGAGAGAAAATCGTTGCTGCAGCATCTGCCAAATTCATTTGTATTATTGATGATTCTAAGCTTGTGGAGAGCTTGGGAAAATTTCCTTTACCTTTGGAGGTTATTCCCATGGCTGCAGTTTACGTCAAAGCGGAGCTAGTGAAACTGGGAGGGATAGCCTCCACTAGGACTAATTTTCAGACTGATAATGGAAACATCATACTTGACGTTATTGGCTTGGATTTGTCTGACCCTGATTATCTTGAGAAAACTATTAACAGTATTACAGGGGTTGTGACTAATGGGCTTTTTGCCTCTCGAAAATGTGACGAAGTTATAATCGGTTCAATTGAAGGGGTTGAATCTAGGTGTTTCGATTAGTATTATTTTTTCCTTCTTCGTTGTCAGTGCCAGAGGACTCTTGTTTTTCACAATTAAAAAAATATTTTTCAGTTTCAGCCATTAGAAATTGTCTCGATTTAATCTCTGACAAATTCAGTCGGTATTCGTTGACCAACATTTTTTGTTGTTCTAGCCATTCCTTCCAAGCTATCTTGGATACATTATCGAATATCTTTTTCCCTAAATCTCCGGGAAAAGGTTGGAAATCAAGCCTCTCCGATTCTCTTTGAAGTTTCACGCATTTTACAAGTTTTGTCATATTTTTTTTGATAAGGTTTTAGAATTCCTAGCGCTATTATATACTTTCTGCCTTCTAATGGGCAGTTTAGTGATAGGTTGGTTGATAAATCCGTTTTGAATAAACCAGTGAGTAGACTTAGTTGTCAACACAAAAATCTCTGATAAATTTTTTTCTCGCCCAAGTTTTTCAATAGTCTTTAGTAGTATTTTTCCCGCACCTGTATTTCGATAAACTGGATGAACCACTAGGCAAGCTAATTCACCGATTTTATCACTATGGAATGGGTGTAAAGCGGCACATCCAACAATAACACTGTCATGTTCCAGTACGATGAACTCTTCTATTACCTTTGCGAGGTCTTTCTCTGTTCGGGGCACAAGGATTTGGTTTTCCTGTAAAGGTTTTATTAACTCAAAGATCGAATCCGCATCTGACTCTATCGCTTTTCTAACCGATTCGATAGGGTTCTTGGTGATTAAAATTCCTATTCCTTTATGTGTAAAAAGTTCAGTAATGAGACCACCGTCGTATTTGACATCAACAACATGCACTCTTTCTACTCCTGAATCGCATGCCTTGATGGCTGACCGAAGAGTTAATCTATTTTTATAGCATAGAGTTCCATCTTTTAAGATTGTTTTAGCTTTATTGGTATAAAGTTCCCGAATGGGTTGGTTCTGTTTGTTTCTGATATTGGGTAATTCAGATAAAAAGATCAATTTATCAGCTTTTAAAGCTATTGCAGCTTCAGTAGCCACATCTTCTTTAGTTAGGACGAAAATTTCTCCAGTTGGAGAAAACCCCATGGATGACAGTAACACGATTTCTTGCTTTTCAAGTCTATCAATAATTGCTGTTTCGTCGACTTTTCTTGTTTCACCGGCATATAAAGTATCTATTCCATCAATAACTCCTAACGGCGTTGCAAATATGAAATTTCCTGAAGATACTCTAATATTACTGCCCGCCATAGGTGAATTAGGTAGTGCGGTGGATAATTTGCCCTCCAATTCTAGTCTTAATCGTCCCGATAACTCCTGAGCAACAGAGAGTGTTTCCTTATCGATTATTTGGTGTTGGTTAACAAATCTAGGAGTTATTTTTTTTTTCTTCAAGGTTTTTTCGATCTCAGTTTGTGACCCATGAACCAGTACAATTTTTATCCCAATGCTCGCTAGCACATTTAAATCATGGATAAAGCCCATAAAGTTTGGACTCGCCAATAAACTTTCATCAAACACTAATATAAAGGTTTTATTTTTGTGCATGTGAATGTAGGGAGCTGCTGCCCTTAACCATTCAATCAAGTCTTTGGATGTTGTTGTACTCATACAATATTAATTAACATAGTTTTATTTCGGGCTCATTCTGATAGCACCGTCTAATCTTATAGATTCCCCGTTTAGCATACAATTGCCAAAAATTGTTGAAACTAATTCAGCAAATTCAGTTGATTTTCCAAGTCGAGATGGAAAGGGAACTTGTTTCCCGAGAGCCTCCTGCACCTCGCTAGGCATTCCTCGGAGCATTGGAGTTTCAAAGATTCCCGGAGCGATTGTCATTACACGTATACCGGATCGAGCTAAATCTCTTGCTATCGGCAAAGTCATCCCGACTATCCCTCCTTTGGAAGCCGAGTAAGCAGCTTGGCCTATTTGCCCATCGTAAGCGGCTACCGAGGCCGTGTTAATAATCACCCCTCTTTCACCTTGCTGATTTGGGTTTGACTTGGCCATCTCAGTAGCAGCTACCCTTGTCATATTAAACGTGCCCAATAAATTTATAGTAATAACTTTCTTGAATGATTCTAGCCGGTGAGCGCCGTTTTTGCTGGTTGTTTTCTCACCTATCGCTATGCCGGCACAGTTGACTAATCCATTGATTGCACCAAACCTAGATACCGCTCTGTCAACAGTAGATTGAGCATCATTTTCGTTGCTGACATCACAATGGATGTAATCAGATTGTGGGCCTAGCTTATTGGCCAATTCTTGGCCTTGTTCATCATTTATATCAGCAACGATAACATTTCCGCCTTTAGCTACGATCAATTCTGCCGTCGCTGCCCCCAAACCAGATGATCCGCCGGTTACCACCACTGTGCTATTTTCTATTTTCATCTTTAATCCTCAATTTCACGAATAATTTTTAGTTTATCCAATAATTATAGCGACCAAACCTTTATAAGTCCCCCCAAATTGATTGAATGATAGCGAGTGCGGCTACTCCGGCAGTTTCTGTGCGCAAAACTCGTGGCCCTAGCGAAGCTAATTCGAAACCCGCATTTTTAACCTGTAATATTTCATTGTCTGTAAATCCACCCTCCGGACCAATTAATACAATAACCTCACTTCGATTATTGAAAGATCTCAACCTCTGAGTCGCTGAGGGATCAAAAACTATCCTCGACTGGTTTTGATCAACATGATCCCCAATTTGAGTAACCCAGTTTTTGAGGTCCAACGGGAACGAGATTTCTGGTACTAAGTTCCGGCCGCATTGCTCGCATGCCGAAACTATGAGATTTTGCCAATGTTCTTTTTTTTTTTTCAACCGATCACCGTCGATTTTGGCTAATGATTTTTCTGTAAAAAGAGGATAGATTTTACTAACTCCTAATTCGACCGATTTTTGAATTGTAAAGTCCATCCGATGACCTTTGGAAAGGGCTTGTCCCAGACTAATATCCAAGGAAGACTCGCAACTCTCTTCAATTTCTTCATAAGTTAGAATGACGATTAAATTTTTTTGGATTTCCTTGATCTCCGCCAGGAAAATTTTACCTTTGCCATCAAATACGCTTATATGATCACCCTTTCGTAGCCTGAGTACATCTTTAGCATGATGACTAGCCTGTTTTGATAAAATGGCAGTTTGAGCCGTAGTGTTGATTTGCGGACAAAAAAACCGGTGAAGCCGCTTTACTCTGGATGTTTTCCCCATGAAGATCTTACTCTCTTGAATTCTTGTCTAAATGTGTGGCAATTTGCATTTTTACATTAACATTTTATCTGAAAAAGCTATAAAATATTAACTCTAGTAATAAATGTTGTTAATGACTTACTTTTAAACATGTAGATGGAATTTAAGAATATCTAGCTTAATGTTCCTCGAAATATAATATTGGTATCGTAGTAGGATTTCTAGAAATGATGTTAAAACTAAAAAAAGCCATTGAGATTGTTGCGAAGGAAGAAATTATGCCTCGATACGCTGATGGTGATTTTGGTATAAAAAGTGATGGCAGTTTACAAACACCAGCCGATTTAGCAGCACAAAAAAAATTAGAAGAACTCCTCCAAGATGTCTGTCCTGCTTCTTTTCTGGGAGAAGAAATGACAAAAAAAGAACAAATGCGGCTTTGGGAGTCCAGCCGTGAGCTCATATGGTGTGTAGATCCAATCGATGGAACTTCGAACTATGTCAATGGTATTCCATATTTTGCAGTTTCTGTTGCTTTGATGAAGAAAGGTGAAACTCTTTTGGGAGCTGTATATGACCCCACTCGTCAAGAAATGTTTTATGCCGAGAAAGATGGTGGGGCATTCCTAAATGGCGTTAAGTTATCTTCACCTATGAAGAATAGAAAATTAGGGCAAGCAATGGCGCAGATTGATTTCAAAAGATTACCCAAAGACATTGCCAGTGAGCTTCTCGCTCACACTCCATATGCTTCTCAAAGAAATTTTGGTGCAGGAGCGCTGGAATGGTGCTATTTAGCTTCTGGAAGGTTCGATATATACCTTCACGGTTCCCAAAAATTATGGGATTATGCGGCAGGATCGTTAATCTTGGCTGAATCCGGAGGTATTGCAAGGACTATAGATTCGGAAAATTTTTGGGATGGAGAGGTATGGTCAAAAAGCGTAGTTGCAGCTAACTCTGCTGTGATGTTTGAGGCTTGGGTCGATTGGTTGAAAGCGGCTCTTCCCCAAATTATTAGGTGAAGAGGTATTTTTGATCTTGACCCTTTAAAACCTACTAGGTTATTCTGTAATGCTTTTTCCTTTTTACTTTATTAGCTATTTCGAGGTCGTTTTTCATGGATTTGCCAACAGCGTTTACAAAAAATTTAACTGGGGCCGCGATGGTTCCGAAATGCCTATCTGACGAGGGTGTAAGGTATGTCTTTGGATATCCCGGAGGGGCTGTTTTGCCGATTTATGATGAACTTGAAAAGCAGGATAGGGTAAATCATATTTTAGTTCGCCATGAGCAGGCAGCTGTCCACGCAGCAGATGCCTACGCGCGATCAACGCAAAAGGTTGGCGTAGCTCTTGTTACATCGGGGCCAGGTGTCACAAACGCGATTACTGGGATAGCGACAGCCTTCATGGATTCGGTTCCTATGGTTATAATCACCGGGCAAGTACCCACCCACGCGATCGGTCAGGATGCTTTTCAAGAAGTTGACACTGTCGGCATAACCAGACCGTGCGTGAAGCACAATTTTTTGGTTAAAAATGTCGATGATATTTCTATCACCATCAGAAAAGCATTTCACATTGCGTCTACCGGAAGGCCTGGACCAGTCGTAGTAGACATACCCAAAGATATAACTACTGAAAAAGGCAAATATTTTTATCCGAAATCGGTATCCATCCGATCATACGATACTGATCCTCATGTGGATATCAAGGAAGATAGTTTAGAAAAAATAATAAGTCTTTTGGAAACAGCAAAGCGCCCAATGATTTATACGGGAGGCGGGGTTATTTTCAGTGAAGCGCATGAGGAGCTGAAATCTTTAGTGCGATGTCTTGGCTATCCATGCACAAATACTTTGATGGGACTCGGTGGTTATCCAGGAACCGATCCTCTTTTCTTGGGGATGCTTGGAATGCATGGGACCTATGAAGCCAATATGGCTATGCAAAATTGTGACGTTCTTTTCGCGGTGGGAGCAAGGTTTGACGACCGTGTTATTGGAAACCCAAAAAACTTTGAAAGTGACGACAGGAAAATCATTCACGTCGATATCGATCCTTCCTCAATTTCCAAAAGAGTCAAGGTAGATTTCCCCGTTGTTGGTGATGTTCGGTACATACTGGGCAAGATGAATGAAAAATTAAAATCCAAGGGATCGATTTCTAGAAACAAAGCAGCTCTAACTGAATGGTGGAAGCAAATTAATCAATGGAGGTCCAAAAACTGTTTGTCCTATGATCGTGATTCTAAGGTTATCAAACCACAGATGGTAGTCGAAAAACTCTACCAACTTACAGCGGATCAAGATGAAGTTTATGTGACTTCAGATGTTGGACAGCATCAAATGTGGGCGGCTCAATTTTACAAGTTTGACAAACCTCGACGTTGGATTAATTCAGGTGGATTGGGAACCATGGGCGTCGGGCTCCCATATGCTCTTGGCGTTCAGCTTGCTCACCCTGATGCCACTGTTCTGTGTGTGACTGGGGAGGCGAGTATACAGATGTGTATACAAGAGCTTTCCACCGCAAAACAGTATGGATTACCAGTAAAAATCATCAATCTTAATAACCGCTATATGGGAATGGTCAGGCAATGGCAAGAATTTTTTCATGGGAACCGATACGCTTCATCCTACATGGAAGCGTTACCCGATTTTGTCAAATTGACAGAGTCCTATGGGCACATCGGCATGAAAATAGAAAATCCCTCCGATATTGAGGGAGCTCTCAAAGAGGCTTTAGCCATGAAGGATGATCTTGTTTTCATGGATTTCATAACAGATCAAACAGAAAATGTTTACCCGATGGTCCCCGGAGGAAAGGGGCTTTCGGAGATGATTCTGGTCTAGTAATGATGAAAGAAGAAGAACCTCGTCATGTAATTTCGTTAATCTTGGAAAACGAGTCGGGGGCACTTTCTAGGGTGGCCGGACTCTTTTCAGCAAGAGGGTACAACATTGAATCGCTAACGGTAGCACCAACCAATGACGCTACCGTTTCTCGAATGACAATCGTTACTTCCGGTTCGGAGGAGGTAGTGACTCAAATAACTAAGCAACTTAATAAACTGGTAGATGTGATTACCTTAGCTAACTTAACTGCTGGAAGCCATGTGGAGAGAGAACTTTTACTTATAAAGCTAACAGGCTCGCAAAGCGAAAAAAATACGGCTAAAGAGTTAGCCGAAAATTATGGTGGCCGTTTATTAGATTCATCAAACGATACTTATATTATCGAATTAACAGGCACCGTTTCTGAGCTTGACGAGTTTATGTCCCATCTAAATAGCAGTGTAGTTTTAGAAGTTGTAAGAACTGGGGCTTCGGGGGTCGGAAAAGGATCCGAAGTTTTGAGCTATTAGCAAAGCTCTTTCAATTATGGTTTTCGCTTTTTGATAATTTTTCTAAAATAGATTGAGGTAATTATGAAGGTTTTTTACGATAAGGATGCTGATTTAGATCTGATTAAGTCTCGGAAAGTTGCGATTTTGGGATATGGTTCGCAAGGGCACGCACATGCATTGAATTTAAAAGATTCCGGTGTTGATGTGGTTGTGGGATTAAGAAAAAGTGGGAACTCTTGGCAAAAGGCACAAACCGCTGGTTTAACAGTGATGGAGATTGGAGATGCCGTAAAAAAATCCGACTTTATCATGATGCTATTACCGGATGAGCATATAGCCTCTGTTTATTTGGAGGAAGTTGAGCCAAATTTATCGCAAAATGCGGCAATTGCGTTTGCACATGGTTTCAACATACATTTTGACCAAGTTCTACCAAGAGAAGATCTCGATGTGGTTATGATAGCTCCAAAGGCTCCGGGCCATACCGTTAGGTCTACTTTTTCGATGGGAGGCGGGGTGCCGATGCTTATAGCAGTTCATAAGGACAGCACCCAGATTGCTCGGGATGTGGCATTGTCCTACGCTGCTGCAATTGGAGGGGGCAAAGCAGGAGTAATCGAAACAAATTTTAGAGAGGAGACAGAAACGGATCTTTTCGGTGAACAGGTTGTTTTGTGTGGCGGAACAACTGAGCTAATAAAGGCTGGATTTGATACGTTAGTTGAAGCTGGATATGCGCCAGAAATGGCTTATTTTGAATGTCTTCATGAGTTAAAACTAATCGTCGACTTGATTTACGAGGGTGGTATCGCCAACATGCGGTATTCTATTTCAAATAATGCGGAATACGGAGACCATACCCGAGGTCCTAGGCTCATAACAGAGGACACCCGAAATGAAATGCGTAAGATTCTGAAAGAAATACAAACAGGCGCCTACGCGCAGGAGTTTTTACTAGAGAATAAAACTGGTGCTACCAAGCTTGGAGCTATGAGACGAATAGGCCGGGAACACAAGATTGAAATAGTTGGTGAAAAGTTGCGAGGAATGATGCCCTGGATTAAGGAGAACCAACTTGTTGATAAGGAAAAAAATTAGTTATTTAAGGTTATCAAATTAAGGATATTTTTGCAGAATGAGTGACCCACGGCATTACCTCATCGCTAAAGAAGGTTGGTTACACATTTCTGTTGTAGGATTTGTTGCTGTTGTTTCAATCTTTTTAATTGGTTATTGGTCGGTTTCATTATGGATTCTCTGGCTATTTGTAGTTCAGTTTTTTAGGGATCCTATCAGGATAACACCAGAAGTTGAGGGAAGCATAATAGCTCCAGCTGATGGGAGGATTCTTAAGGTTGAAAAAGCAACCAACCCTCAAAACTCACAGGATTCCATAAAAGTTAGTATTTTTATGAATGTTTTTAATGTTCATTCCAATCGAAGCCCAATTGAAGGGGTTGTCCGCAGATGTACTTATTTTCCTGGCGAATTTTTTAACGCGTCTTTGGATAAATCATCCGTAAAAAACGAACGTAACATGCTATTGATCGAAAGCCAAAGCGGGCAAAATATTACCTGTGTTCAGATAGCTGGTCTTCTAGCGCGACGAATTCTGTGCTACGCAAAAGAGGGTGATATTTTGAAGCAAGGAGAAAGGTATGGGTTTATTCGCTTCGGTTCTAGGGTCGATTTATACCTTCCTACTTCCGTTGTTCCTAAGGTTGCAATAGGTGATAAGGTGTCGGCGGGTAAAACTGTATTAGCTTTTTTCAATGAGTAATATTGCTCGACATTTAAAGGGAGGATGAAATTATGCCTCCGAAAAAACCGCCTAAGAAATCCCGCATATATTGGTTACCTAATATTATTACCACTTGTGGCTTGTTTGCTGGGTTCTATGCGATTGTTCAAGCGATGAATTTGCGGTTTGAATTAGCTGCTATAGCAATATTTATAGCTTTAATGTTCGATGTTTTAGATGGTCGGGTAGCTCGGATCACCCGCACCGAGTCAGATTTTGGAGCGGAGTATGACTCATTGTCAGATATGGTTGCGTTTGGAGCCGCACCGGCACTAATAATATATGAATGGAGTCTTAAAGGAATGGGGAAGTTTGGTTGGTTTGCGGCGTTTGTTTATTGTGGGTGTGCTGCTCTACGACTAGCACGTTTCAATACAGGCTCTGGTGGTATTGAAAAAGGCTTCTTTCGGGGGTTGCCTAGCCCAGCGGCGGCTGGGCTATTAGCTGGATTCGTATGGACTGTGGAAGTTTATGATTTTTCAATGCGATATTTAGAGTGGATGTCTTGGGGGTTAACTTTATTTGCAGGCGCATCTATGGTTAGTAATGTTGGATTTTATAGTGGAAAAGATATCAACATTAGGAAGGCTGTTCCTTTTTGGGTAGTAGTATTGATGGTTTTTGTGATAATCATAAGCTTCCAAATCACGGAAAATTTGCCTGAGGTCTTGTTGGGTTTCTTTACACTGTACGCCATTTCAGGTTACATCGGATTACTGGCAAAGAAGACATTTCGTAGAAACTTTCAGGAGAAATCCATTAATAAACCCGACGAGCATTGCCCATAGAGTACTTGCGACATCTACTAAAAGACCTTATTATCAAAATCATGGCTTTATCTTTTTTATATTTTAGCTCCCCCTTCCATCCCATTATTTTATTTTGGGGCAATCTGCTGCGCCCTGGGCGCTAAATAATCAAAAAAATCAATGTTATCGGGTCTAATCCTTCCCACAAGGCTTTATGACAATGAAGAATTATAAAAAGTAATTATTAAAATCATAACCGAACCATATCTCGGTGGAGGTGATAATGAAAGAGCGGTTGATTATTTTTGATACAACAATGCGTGATGGCGAACAAAGTCCAGGGGCATCAATGACCTGCTCGGAAAAACTTCAGATAGCACGCCAGCTTGAGAGAATGAAAGTTGACGTAATTGAGGCCGGATTTCCTGCAGCAAGTAATGGAGATTTTGAATCTGTGAAGGCGGTTGCAGAAAACATATCTAACAGCACTATATGTGGTCTAGCTAGGGCAAATGAAAAAGACATAAGACGTGCAGCGGAGGCGGTTAAACCGGCAAATTCGGCTAGAGTGCACACATTTATTGCAACTTCGCCAATTCACATGGCTCAAAAATTGAGAATGGAGCCAGAGCAAGTTTTAGAGCGAGCTGTTTCTTCCGTAAAATTAGCTAAATCTCTTTGCAGTGATGTTGAGTTTTCTCCTGAAGATGCAGGTAGATCGGAAATTGACTTTCTTTGCAAAATATTGGAGGAAGTTATCAAAGCAGGAGCATCAACTATAAACATACCAGATACTGTAGGTTATACAGTACCCGATCAATTTTCGCGGCTCATTATGCAATTACGTGAGAGGATCCCGAATTCAGATAAAGTGGTGTGGTCTGTGCATTGTCACGATGATCTCGGTTATGCCGTTGCAAATTCACTAGCCTCTGTGATGTCAGGTGCAAGGCAAATTGAATGCACCATAAATGGTCTAGGAGAAAGGGCGGGAAATGCGGCACTGGAGGAAATCGTTATGGCTGTTCGTACAAGAGGAGATTACTTCCCATGCGATACCGGGGTGGATACTACTCAAATTGTGCCGGCCTCAAAATTGGTGTCTGCGATAACGGGATTTCCGGTGCAGCCGAATAAAGCTATAGTTGGAGCTAACGCTTTTGCTCACGAATCTGGTATCCACCAAGACGGCGTTATTAAAAATAGGGAAACCTATGAGATTATGCGTGCTGAAGATGTTGGATGGTCAACAAATCAATTAGTATTAGGTAAGCATTCTGGTAGAACAGCATTCAAGCAGCGACTAATTGATCTCGGTATCAATGTTGATTCCGAGGAATCTCTCAACACAGCCTTCAGAAAATTTAAAGATCTTGCTGACAAGAAGCACGAGATATTTGATGAAGATTTAATGATGCTTGCGACGGATAAAGATACGGTAGGTGACAAGGAAAACTTTAAGTTTATTTCGATGAAGATACAATTAGAAACAGGAGAAATACCCAATGCAAAATTAGTGCTTTCGGCAAGTAACCAAGAAAAATCAGCTGAGGCAACGGGGAGTGGGCCAATTGATGCTACTTTCAAAGCAATTGAAACCATAGTTGAAAGCGGTGCTGATCTTCAACTTTACTCTGTCAATGCAATAACACGAGGACCAGATGCACAAGGTGAGGTGGGTGTTAGGCTATCGAAGGGAGGACGGGTTGTAAATGGACAGGGAGCAGACACCGACATTATAGTAGCCTCGGCTAAAGCATATTTGGATGCACTCAATAAGTTAGGGACAAGTGCTGACAGGATAAATCCTCAGATCTAGGGTAGGATGTCTGCTAGGTATTTTGTTGTTAACCTACCTGGTCATGGAGTCTGTTTTTTTTGGATTAATTTTATGGCAAGCTTAAATGTCTGACTTTGCCATGATAATAGTTTAGAGTACCGCATGATCGGATGGATGAAATCTTAGTCATAGAGAGTGAAAAGATTTATATGTTAAAAAATTTATTGGTTTTTATATTTACGCTGACTTTTTTTGGTAATATTTTGTCTGGATGCGGGTCTTCTCCAGTTGATGAACCTCCAAAAAAATCTGTGAAAGGTGCTGCGTCTTCATCAACAAAACCAGATAAGCCAAGGGGTTTGCCGGTAAAAGCTACGGCGGTGACTGTTGAAAGAGTTATCGATAAGGTTACCGCGGTTGGATCTTTGTTAGCCGAAGAGTCCGTGATTATCCGACCCGAAATCGATGGAAGAATTACGAGGTTGCATTTTCAAGAAGGTCAGTCGGTAAAGGCGAGTGATAAGCTAGTTACGATTGATAGTACGGAGTACACGGCGCAGCTTAATGCGGTCAAAGCAGATTTGCGAACCGAGCAACAAAGGTTTGATAGGTTACAGGAGTTGTTCGAAAAAGAATTCATTAGTAAAGAGGCTTTAGATATTCAACAGGGTTCCGTTGAAAAACTTGCTGCTAAAGTAGAAGAGGCCCAGTCTGTTTTGAATAAGACTCAAATTTTAGCGCCGTTTGATGGGATTGTTGGGTTAAGAGAAGTTAGTCCTGGGGCATATGTAAGAGCCGGATCAGATATTGTTTCGCTGGAGAATGTCGAGTCTATCAAAGTTGATTTCCGTATTCCTGAGATTTATCTCTCTAAATTTACCGCTAACCCGAAGGTTTCTCTCAAGTTAGATGCTTATCCTCAGCAAATATTTAGAGGTAATGTCTACGCTGTTCAACCTGCGGTTGATGAAGCCACTAGAACTGTTCTGATGCGTGCTAGAATTGCTAATAAAAAACGAAAACTAAAGCCGGGAATGTTTGCACGAGTATCTCTAACTTTGGCTACACGACTGGACGCGATTACTGTTCCCGAAGAGGCACTATGGCCACAAGGAACCGAAAATTACGTTTTTAAGGTGGTTGGTGGGGTTGTAAAGTTAATTCAGGTTGACGTGGGAACCAGAAGACCGGGGAGCGTTGAAATCAATCGTGGGCTAGTTGCAGGGGATATAGTCGTAACGGAAGGACAAATAAAGTTGAGAGACGGAGCTCCCGTGATGGTCATGGGAGGAGAAAAACAGGAAACCAAGAAACTCGACCCAGCGAGCAATTCAGATAACTCAAAAACTCGGAGCTAGAGCGGCTTGAAAAGTAAGAGAAGATTAGCATGATTCTTTCGGATATATCAATAAGAAGACCTGTCTTAGCCACCGTGATGAGTTTGCTAATAATTTTGCTAGGACTGATTTGTTTTGATCGATTATCAGTAAGAGAATATCCTAAAATAGATCCTCCAACTGTTTCAGTTAGGACTGTATACAAGGGAGCAACAGCGGAGATCGTCGAAAGCGTAATAACCACACCCGTTGAAGATGCTTTATCGGGTATTGAAGGCATTAAAACCATTAAATCTCAGAGCAAGGAAGAAGTTAGTAAAATAACAGTTACCTTCAATATAAAACGCGATGTTGATGCAGCTGCGAACGATGTCAGGGACAGAGTATCTCGCGTAAAGGCATTGTTGCCCAGGCAGGCTGATGATCCAGTGGTGAGAAAAATTGAGGCAGATGCTTGGCCCGTTATGTGGATAGCGGTAACCAGTGATCGGCATTCCCCGATGGAGTTATCAGATTATTGTGATAGGTACTTGGTTGATCCGATTAAAACAGTGCCGGGAGTGGCAACTGTAATTATTGGGGGGGAACGGAAATATGCCATGCGAGTCTGGTTGGACCGAGATCGGCTAGCAGCGTTCGGGTTAAGTGCGCAAGATATCGAAAGATCTTTATATGAGCAAAACTTAGATTCTCCGGGTGGACGAATAGAAAGCTCCGAGCGAGAGTTAACGGTATTGGCAAAAACCGACTTGGGAAGTCCCGAAGCTTTCAATAACATGATTATTAAGGAGTCAGATGGTTATCCTATTCGACTTAAAGATGTTGGTTACGCAGCACCAGGGCCGTATGAAAATAGGAAAATAGTAAGGGTTAGAGGTAATGAAGCTATCGGGTTAGGTGTTGTGAAACAGTCAACCGGAAATACTTTGGCTATCGCCAAGGGAGTCAGAGAGTTAGTCCCCAAGTTACAGGAGGGCTTGCCAGAAGGGATGAAAGCGTATGTGGTCGTAGATAATTCTGAGTTTATTGATGCCTCTATTTTGGCTGTTTTTAAAGTTTTGCTCGAGGCTTTGGCATTAGTTATGTTGGTAATATTTGTATTCCTAAGAAACGTAAGGGCCGCTTTTATACCCGCGGTGACGATTCCTGTTTCCCTCATAGGCTCATTTTTTTTCCTCTATGTCATGGGGTTCTCGGTTAATGTTTTGACATTGTTGGGTATTGTTTTGGCAGTAGGTTTGGTTGTTGATGATGCAATAGTGATGCTTGAAAACATTCACCGGCAGATAGAAAGTGGTGAGGCTCCCTACACAGCAGCGCTTAATGGGGCTAAAGAAATTGGGTTTGCAGTAATGGCAATGACAATAACATTAGTTGCTGTTTTTGCGCCACTAGTTTTTATGAGTGGGCGGGTTGGGCAATTGTTTATTGAATTTGCTCTCACCGTGGCCGCCGCTGTTTTAGTGTCAGGTTTTGTTGCTTTAACATTAACCCCGATGATGTGCTCAAAGTTTCTTAAAGAAAATGATAATAGCGGAGGATTTTATAAGGCAACAGAGAAAGTATTTCTCGGTATGAATAATCTTTATAAATTTTTTCTGCGAGGTGCACTAAAAGCTAGTGGTGTGATTGTGATAATTTTTCTCGGAATTTTTGCAAGTATGACTTGGTTGTTTGTTGAGCTCAAATCTGAATTGTCTCCAATTGAAGACAGAGGGGTATTTATGGCGTTTGCGGTAGCGCCAGAGGGCTCAACCATGCAGTACACTGATAGATATATGAAAACTATAGGGCAAATGATTAATCAAATTCCAGAAGTTGATACTCTTTTTGAAGTAGTAGCTCCTGGCTTGGATAGACCGAATCCTGTTAATTTCGCTATCGGTTTTGCTGTTTTAAAGCATTGGGATGAAAGAAATAGAAAGCAAATGCAGATTACCAAAGAGTTAACGCCAAAACTATTCGGAGGATTGCCGGGAGTAATTAGTTTTTCCGTGAATCCTCCATCCTTAGGCGCCAGCTTTTTATCCAAACAATTGGAATATGTCATCTACGGAACTAGTTACTCTGAACTTCAGGGACACGTTACTAAGATAATGGGGGAAATGGCAAATTATCCGGGAGTTAATGGCCTCGACACCGACCTTAAACTAAATAAACCGCAACTTAAGGTAAATGTGGATCGGGACAAAGCAGCAACTCTTGGAGTTTCTATGGATAACATTGGAAGCACTCTTGAAATATTGCTGGGTGGTCGAAATGTTACCCGCTATAAGAGAGAGGGAAAACAGTATGATGTTGTAGTGCAGATGGAGGAGGAAGATAGAAGACAACCAACAGATCTCACCTCAATTTATGTCCGCAATGCGTCGGGAGATTTAGTGCAGTTGTCGAATATAGTTAGTCTCGTAGAGTCAGTGGCTCCAAAAGAACTGAACCATTTTAATAAATTCCGAGCGGCTACAATAACTGGCAATGTAAACCCCGGATATAGTTTGGGTGATGTCCTGAACAAAATGGACGAAGTATCAGAAAGATTGCTACCTCCCGGTGTCATAACAGACTTAAATGGACAATCTCGCGAGTTTCGCGAGACAGGGATGGATATGTACATTACGTTGGTTTTAGCCCTTGTGTTTATATATTTGGTTTTGGCCGCTCAGTTTGAAAGTTTTGTTGGGCCTTTCGTTATTATGCTGACCGTGCCTCTTGCTTTTACTGGTGCACTTTTGGCAATGTACATTAACTCCAAACTGGGCAACGGGGGTACCCTAAATGTTTATACAAGAATCGGGCTTGTTATGCTGGTCGGTTTAATAACAAAACATGGAATACTTATTGTGGAATTCGCAAATCAATTGCGTAGACGGGGATTACCTAAGTTTGAGGCAATAGTTGAGGCATGTACCATGAGGCTCCGTCCAATATTAATGACAACCTTCGCGACAGTACTCGGGGCATTACCCTTGGCATTATCAGTCGGTGCAGGTTCGGAAGCTCGGCAAGCAATTGGGTGGGTAATAGTTGGTGGTATGACTCTTGGCACTATGCTTACACTATTTATTATCCCTGTGTTTTATTCACTAATAGTCAGGAAAACGCCAATAAGCGCTGGTGACCAGTTTGATAGAGATGGTCACCTTGCGAAGTAGGTTTGATTTCCTCTTTCTTTATGTTAACTCGGAAATACCTTGATAATACTATTTGCCTCGTGGTGAACAACCAAGAATAATGTTAAATCGCGTAAGAATTTTAGGGAAATGGATTGAGTACAGCTGGATCGGGGAAAAGGGAATTCCACATTCGAATCACCATAATGCCCCTGTAATAGTTTTTTTGCACGAAGGTTTAGGTTGCGTTGCTATGTGGAAAAAATTTCCACTATTACTGGTTAATTCTCTCAATTGCCATGGTCTTCTTTATTCCCGTCATGGTTATGGAAAATCAGAAGCTCTTAGGTCTCCTAAGTCAACGAGTTATTTGTACCAAGAGGCAATTGAAGTTTTACCAGAGATTTTGGGCCATTTTGACATACATACCCCAGTTTTAGTTGGGCACAGTGATGGCGCGACTATTGCACTAATTTATGCGGCAAACAAGCTTGATAAACTCAGTGGCTTAGTCGCAATAGCGCCACACGTTTTCGTGGAGGAAATTACTTTATCTGGGATAAGAGACGCGTGCCAAAATTTCGAAAATGGTGTTTTGCGAGACAAATTAGCCCGTTATCATTTAGATGTGGACTCGGTTTTTCGGGATTGGAGTGATATTTGGTTGAGTCCAATATTCAGAGATTGGAATATTGAGAAAGACGTATCAAGAATCGAAAAACCAGTTTTGTTGATTCAAGGAGCGAATGACCAGTACGGATCCTTATCCCAAATCAGTAGTTTGAAGAGGCACATTAGATCTACTGTGGAAACAGAAGTTGTTGGTAGGTGCGGACATTCACCACATTTAGAAAGCTGTCAAACAACAGTTCGGATGACAGCTGATTTTATTTCAAAGAGTTTACTGTTTTCCTAGGATCATAAGCTAAAAATTTTCCCAGGATTCATTATATTTAAAGGATCAAGTGATTTTTTAATTTGTCGCATGATTGCAACAGAGTCACCGTGTTCCGCTGTCAAAAACTTCATCTTCCCAATTCCCACACCGTGCTCACCAGTACATGTGCCATCCATAGCTAGTGCTCTCATTATTAATCTTTCATTAAGTCTCTCTGCTTCTGCGAGTTCTTCAGGGTTATCTCGGTCAATTACAAAACCAAGATGAAAGTTTCCATCCCCTACATGCCCAACAAGTGGTGCTATCAAAAAGCTTTCTTTCAAGTCTTTTTTGGTATCAAGGATACACTCAGCTAGTCTTGAAATTGGAACACATACATCAGTTGCCCAAACCTCACAGCCTGGTCGGATTGATTTGGTGGCGTAAGTTACGTCATGTCTGGCAGCCCACAGCTTAGATCTCTCCTCAGCTTTGGTTGTCCATTTAAATTCACCACCTTCGTTTTCAGAGGCAATCATTTGCACTAATTCTGCCTGCTCTTTGACACCAGCATCACTTCCGTGAAACTCAATAAATAAAGTATCTTTTACGGGATAATTTAAATCGGAATATTTATTAACTGCATCCATTTGTACATCATCCAGTAGCTCAATTCTTGCAACTGGGATACCAAGTTGGATAGTTTGAATAACACTATCGATGGCACCTTCTAAACTCTTAAAGGAGCAAACTGCTGAAGCCATTGCCTCAGGAACACCGTACAACTTCAACGTAACTTCCGTAATAATCCCGAGTGTTCCCTCTGAGCCAACAAAAAGTCTAGTTAAATCGTAACCGGCCGCTGACTTTCTTGCGCGTCTTGAAGTTTGAATAACCCGTCCATCAGCCAGAACAACTGTTAATCCTAAAACATTTTCCCGCATGGTTCCGTAGCGAACAGCATTTGTGCCCGAGGCCCGAGTTGCTGCCATTCCTCCGAGAGATGCGTCTGCGCCCGGATCGATTGGAAAAAAAATGCCTTGATCCCTAATATAATCATTTAATTGTTTGCGCGTTACGCGAGCTTGTACAGTACAGTCTAAATCTTCAGCACTTACTCTAAGCACCTGATTCATGTGATTCAAATCAATCACTACGCCTCCGTGGTGTGGTATGACATTTCCCTCAAGGGAGGTTCCTGTGCCGTACGCTACAACCGGAGTTTTGTGGCGAGCACAAATTTGAACAATATCTGAAACCTCTTCTGTATTTTTGGGAAATGTAACCGCATCCGGTCTATGTGGGTGATGCCATGATTCATCCCGACTATGTGTATCTCTCACCGAAATATTTGTCGAAACCCTATCACCTAGGAGGTTTGTTAGCTCATCAATAGCCGTTGCTAGATTTGCAGTTAAAGCTGACATTTTAGTCTCCTCATTTTACGTTTAATATTTAATTGTAATTACAATACCAAAAATTTTTGTACAGCTGTTTCGTTCCACTCAACACCTGTGCCGGCCCTATCAGGTGTTAACGCATAGCCATCTTTAATTTGAACCGGATATTTTAATATTGGTGTAGCCCAGTCCATGAACTCCAGCCAATGGCATGTTGGTGTTACAGCCAAAAGATGACAACTGATTTCCGGAAATAAATGACTGGAAATATCTATGTCGTTGACATGAGCTAAAGCGGAGGCCTGTAGCCATCCCGTTACCCCACCGATTCTCTGGACGTCAGGCATGAAATAGTCGCCTGCCATAACATTTATGGCTTTTTGCATTTCATATGTATTGATAAGGTTTTCTCCGACTTGCAGGGGTGTGGAAATTTCCGCAGATACTTTAGCGCATCCTTCGTAATCATCGTGCCTTATCGGATCTTCGATCCAATATAACCCTTCATAGTCTAGTGCTCGGCATCGAGCAATAGCCTCATTGACTGATAGACTTTGATTGAAATCGCACATCAGGGTTATATTTTCACCCACCCCATCTTTGATGTTTTGGATCGCTCTGATGTCGTCTCGAATATTGGGTCTGCCGACGCGAACCTTTATAGCATTAAAATTACCTTCGCTAATTAGCTCACACGCCTCTTCAGCAATAGTTTCAGGATCTTGTATGAAAAGCCCGCAACTATTATAAGCCTGAATTGGTTTCGTTTGTCCTCCCAGTGCCCTAGAGAGTGGTTGATTAAGATATTGGGTGTACGCATCCCAACAAGCCATATCTATTCCAGAAAGGGCTTGCCCCAGAATCCCTCCAGTATTGTGCATCTTGAAACATTGTCTTAGATACCTATCTATCTCAATGGGGACAACTGGTTGGCCAGAAAGCAATTCATTGATACCCTCCAGGCAAGCTACAGTTGGTTTCAGCATTATTTTTGAGTAGACGAATAGGTAAGATCGTCCAACTATTCCTTCTGTGGTTTCTAGGTCAATTAAAACCATTGCGGCATCATTGATTGTAGCGCTCGCAGTAGTGGGCTTATATCTAAACGGCACAAGCACTGGTCTTGCTTTAAGGTTTTTAATTTTAAAGTGACAATTTTCCATTGTTTTACTCAAAATAATTTTAAATTTGAAGCATGGGATGTTTTCCATCTTTATGTAATTTGAGAGATGCATAAATAAACTCGTTAGCCGGAGTTGGTATCCCGAGCTCCTTGCCAATCTGTACAACTGTGCCAGCGAACCACGGTAATTCTAAACGATAATGTTGTCGAAGGTCACCACACATTGATGCAACCATGCTCCCAGGTAATTGATCAATATTGCGAAATTGTTTTTCCAAAGTATCCGAAGGTAGGTTTGCACCTTTAGCCGAACCCACGAGAATAACTTCTCTCATAATTTTTTTCATAAGCGCTCTAGTATCAGGATCTTCCCGATTGGGTCCAATAGGCAGGCGGGTCAGAGCAGTAATGGACGACATTGTTACCAAAAGAATAAACTTCTGCCAAATCGCCGTATGGATATTGTCCGTCAGCTCAGTCGATATTTTTGCCAATTGGCAAGCTTTTAATAGTTCATTTGTTCTCTTTGATAATTGGCCGGATAGTTCTCCAAAAACTAAGCCAGCCATATTGCCGTTGTGACGAATAATTCCTGGCTCCTCAATTAGCGCGGCTATTTTGGAAACACCTCCAACGACATGCTCCTCACTGATCGATTTTTTTAATGATTCCACGGCCACAACACCATTTTGAAGGGAAATCACAGCAGTATCTTTTCCCAGTAGGGGTATGGCTGTTTCAATGGCTCCCTCTGTTGCCCAAAGTTTAACGGCAATGATCACTACATCAACTGGTCCTATCTCCATTGCATTGTCAGTGCAATTAACTCTTTGAAGGTGAAGATTTCCTAATGGCGAGAGCACTTTCAATCCGCTCTGTCTAATCGCATTTAAGTGATCACCACGAGCAACAAAATGAACATCTTGTCCAGCGTCAATCAGGCGCGCTCCAAAATAACCACCTACGCCTCCCGCCCCTACAATTGCAATCTTCATCTTTTGCCTTCTCAATATTCTCTTGAATCATTAAGCTATTATAATACCCTACAGTTACCTTTTTTTTAAATAGAATGATATCGCGGGATACTGAATCTCTGCGTACGAGTAAATTGACCACCTGAGGTTAACTTTACATAACAAAAAAGATTACGTTTAGAATGAATACTAAAATTTAAAGCTTGGGGTAAAAAGTAATGAACAATTCTTCGGAAAAACAAGCAAAATCAGTGATTAAGCTTTCGGAAAGAATGAATGATATAAATTCTTTCATTGTTGTGGATTTCATAACTCGCGCGAAAGCTTTGGAAGATGAAGGGCGAAGTATCATTAATTTGGTTGTTGGGGAGCCTGACTTTCCAACCCCCGCCCCGATCGTTAAAGCTGGAATAAAAGCGCTTAATGACAATAACATAAAGTACACGGCTTCCTTGGGAGGGTTAGAGTTGAGGAACAAAATTGCCGATTGGTACAAAAACAAATATGGGGTTTTTGTTGACCCAGGCCGAGTAGCTGTTACCAGCGGATCCTCCGCAGCATTACTTCTAGTTATGGGAGTGCTTTTGTCTCCCAAAGATGAAGTTTTAATGGCCGACCCAGGTTATCCGTGTAACAGAAATATTGTCCGAGCAATGGATGGAAGAACACTCAGTGTTTCGGTGGGAGCAGAAACAGGATATCAACTTACTGCTCAATTAATAGAAAAACATTGGACCAAAAACACCGTCGCGGCAATTATTGCATCTCCCTCTAACCCCACAGGAACAATTGTGCCTAAATCTGAAATGAAAGATATTTATGAAGTTGTCTCTAGCAGGGGAGGAGTCTTGATTGTAGATGAAATCTATCACGGTATAACTTTTGGGGTAGATGTCCACACCTCTCTCGAATTTGCTGAAGATATATTTGTAATCAATAGTTTTTCCAAATATTTTGGTATGACTGGATGGAGACTTGGGTGGGCTATTATCCCGGAAAAATTTGTCTCAGCCCTAGAAAAATTAGCTCAAAACCTTTACATATCAAATTCTGACATTGCCCAACAGGCAGCGTTGGAAGCTTTTAAGCCGGAGACACTTGCGATAGCCGAGACGTATCGTAGCAAATATGAGCAACAACGAAATTTTCTTCTTCCAAAGTTAAAAGACCTAGGGTTTATTATTCCGGTAGATCCTCAAGGAGCCTTTTATATTTATGCAGATAGTTCTCCGTTTTCATCTAAAAGTTATGATTTTTGCATGGATGTACTAGACAAGGTTGGTGTGGCTATTGCTCCTGGACTAGATTTCGGAGAATATAGAGCACATGAGCACGTTCGATTCTCATACCCTAAGCCGGTGGAGGTTCTGAAGGAGGGCGTGGAGCGGCTGGAGCGATATTTGAAAAAATAAATTTCCAAAAATTAGAGGGATTAATAACTTATGAATGACTTCATGCTGGGTATGGAAAGAAAGTCAATAACCGCGAATGATTTAAGAATCAATGTGTGGGTTGGCGGTGATGGATCACCAATTTTATTACTACATGGATACCCACAGACTGCCCAAATGTGGAGGAAAATGACTCCCCAATTATTAGCAAATCATACGGTGGTGTGTCCGGATTTGAGGGGATACGGTGATACCGGAAAACCCCGTGACGGTTATGATAAGCGCACAATGGCGAAAGATATGGCCCATTTAATGTCGGTACTTGGACATGAAAGATATGCGATTGCTGGACATGACCGTGGCGGACGTGTTGCGCACAGGTTGGCGCTTGATTGGCCTGACAATGTGACCCACTTAGTGGTTATAGATATTGTGCCCACAACAACAGTTTTTGAAAAAACTAATAAAACGCTGGCAACTAATTATTGGCATTGGTTTTTTTTTCAAGCGCTTGATCTGCCCGAAATAATGATTGCGCGTTGTCCGGAAGAGTTTTTAAGGTTTTTGCTACGTTCATGGAGTTCTAGAGTTGATTTTATTGAAGAGGATGTTTTTAAAGAATACCTAAGAGCGTTCACTTTGCCCGGTACTATTCGTGCAACTCTTGAGGACTATCGTGCCGCAGCGGGCGTGGATATTAAAGATGATGAAAATGATTCTGAAAGAAAAGTGGACTGTCCCGTGCTAGTTCTTTGGAGCACCGTGAACCAGACTATGGATCTTTTTGATGTTTTAAAGACTTGGGAGGACAAAGCGACCAACGTTAGAGGACGAGGAATAGTCAGTGGTCATTTTATTCCTGAGGAGGTTCCAAATGAGATTTTGGGAGATATCTTGGGATTTATCGAGTAATATTCACCGAACTAATAATTAAACCAATCGGTCGATAAGAGTTTTGGAGAAAATATTATGGATAAACTAGTAATAAGCTTAATTATATGGATGGCTATGTCTTCGGTATTTGCTGTTGAGCAGGAGGAGACTTATACTGACTTAGTCCCGGGTGTAGGAATGTTAGAACCTTCTAATTTAGGAGAATTGGTTCAAAGAGGAGATATAAGAGCTATCAATAATATCGGGTTACTTTGGGCGAAGGGATACGAGGGTAAACAGAGTTTTGAAGAAGCTCTGCGTTGGTGGAAAGAGGCTGCAAAAAAGGGCTATACGGTTTCCATGAATAACATAGGCTTGCTATACGCTAATGGTCACGGGGTAACGCTGGATATGGAGGAGGCTTTTAATTGGTGGCACCAATCTGCATTTTTAGGTGATGCTTGGGCGATGAATTCAGTGGGTGATTGTTACGAAAACGGTGAGGGAGTAACGCAAGATTTCGTTCAAGCTATGACTTGGTACAAGAGTTCGGCAGAGCAGGGCGAAGCCCTTGCAATGTACAACATTGGGGTTATGTATGAGAAAGGTCAAGGCGTTGATCTGGATATCAACGAGGCAATTTCCTGGATGAAAAGGGCTGCCAATCTGGGAGATCCCTTCGCGATGTCGACTATGGGGCGTTTCTATCGCGATGGAACAGGAGTAGCTGTTGATATTGTCGAGGCTTATGCTTGGATTACGGTAGCGCAAGAGAAGTTTTCTCCTCAGGAAGTAAAGGAACTTGTCAAAATCAAATCTGAGCGCAACATACTTTCTGTAAGGTTGAGCAAAAGCCAAGAGAAATCTGCTAATGTGCGTATCAACGAAATTTTAGAGGCAATTGATCCACAAGATGCGAATGAGGTGAGGCAGGGCGGATCAAAAATATAAGCGATTAAGATGAAAAAAAATTTTGTCACACCGTTTGAAATTAGAGTCGATAATTCGGTTTTATTGGATTTAAATAACCGACTGAAACTAACACGGTGGCCGGATGAAATTCCCAGTAACAATTGGAAATATGGGGCCGATAAAGCTTTTTTACAAAAGCTTGTTGATTATTGGATTACCGATTATGACTGGCGAGCCAATGAGAATTTTTTAAATAAATTCGATCAGTTTAAAGTTAAATTACCAGGTGTTGATTTGCACTTTATTCATCAAAAAGGCAAAGGACCCAACCCTATGCCTTTGTTACTATCTCACGGTTGGCCGGGGTCGGTTTTTGAGTTCCTTGAATTAATACCCATGCTGACTGATCCAGAATCTTATGGTGGAGATCCGCGTGATTCATTTACTGTGGTCGCTCCTTCTTTGCCTGGGTTCAACTTTTCGTTCGAACCAGACCAGCAACGCTTTTCTGCTTCGCAAATTGCCGATTTATTTGCACAATTGATGCACGATATTCTTGGTTACAGCAAATTTGCCGCTCAAGGAGGGGACTGGGGTTCTTTCATAACTACTCGTTTGGCATTTGCGCACCCAGAGCTACTCCATGGGATTCATCTTAACTTGCTAGCAGTTAGAAGAGATCCTGATCTGTTGAAAATCAAATTATCAAGAGAAGATCAAAAGTATGAAAGCCAACTAAAACATTTTTTGAAGGAAGAAATAGGCTATCAGTGGATTCAGGGAACTAAACCTCAGACACTTTCCTATGGGTTAAACGATTCTCCTGTCGGTCTTGCCGCCTGGATTATTGAAAAATTTTTTAGCTGGACCGATTGCAAGGGTGATCTGGAAAGCTATCTTGGTAAAGATAAATTGCTTACTAACATCATGATATATTGGATTACGGGATCAATTGGATCCTCGTTTTGGCCATACTATGCACGGCATCATGGAGAATGGCCAGTACCTGACGGAAAAGTGATTGATGTTCCAACAGGATACATTCAGTTTCCCAAAGAAATTTTGCAGCCCCCCAAACAAGTGGCAGCTGCCGTCTACAAAAACATCCAAAGATGGACAGTGGAGAATGAGGGAGGACATTTTGCTGCCATGGAGCAACCAAAGGTTTTAGCTCGGGAAATCAAAGCTTTTTTTAGAAAATATAGATAGTTGGTTACTCAAACAATTCGGTATTAATACAACCAAATGTGGTTAAAAAAAGGTGTTCAAGAAACCGATTTTCTGGCATGGTATATACTCGAGTGCACATTCACGAAACGAGTAATAGACAGGGGAGATTTATGCGATTTTTTAAATCGATACTTATACTTGTCACTGCAGCCGCCTTGGTGGCGTGCGGGGACGACAGTTCAACTGGAGCCGGTACCAATGCCACCGTATCTGATGTGCCTTCCGTAATCCGGATCGGACTCATTGATCCGATGAGTGGGCCATTCGCACAGCAAGGTTCATTGACAAGAGGGCATATTCAAAAGGCAATTGATGAAGCCAACCAACAGGGCGTTCTGGGTGATGCAAAACTAGAAATGGTTGTTTTTGATAATAAGGCAAGTCCACAAGAAGCCTTGGTTGCCTTAAAAAGTGCGATAAGCCAAGGGATTCGCGTGGTGGCACAAGGAGCAGGCTCTCATGTGGCACACTCATTGACAGACGCAGTCCGCAAACATAATGAACGCAATCCTGGAGATGAAGTCCTGTATCTCAATCTTGCTGCAATCGATCCTCCGTTGACCAATGAAAAATGTCATTTTTACCATTTTCGTTTTGATTCGCATGTTTTCATGAAATCAGATGCAATTACCACGGCGATAGCTCAGCGTGATGATATTAAGAAAGTTTATTTGTTCAATCAGGATTATTCCTACGGACACTCGGTTCAGAAATCATCAAATGAAATGCTGGCAAAAAAGCGTCCCGACATAGAAATAGTTGGAGATGAATTGCATCCTTTGGGAAAAATCAAAGACTTCGCACCGTACGTTTCCAAAGTTAGGGCCTCAGGAGCAGACGCGATTTATACCGGCAACTGGGGATCAGATTTGGGACTGTTCGCCAAAGCGGTTGGTGAAGCTGGGCTCGATATTTCAGTGTACACAAATTATGCATATTTGGTTGGTACTCCTAGAGCAATTGGTCCCTACGGAGAAGGTCGGGTAAAGACAGTTATGGGGTGGCATGCGAACATCGAAGGTTCACCATTGGAGCAATACTTTTTAGATTATAAAGAGACTTACGGTGAAGATTGGGGGTTTATCCCTCAAAAGTACGCAATCGATATTTTCGCGGCTGCCGTAAAAAAAGCGGGGTCTGCAAATCCTACTGATATAGCATTTGCTTTAGAAGGCCTAAGATATGATGGGGGAGTTGGGGAAGTGTGGATGAGACCTGATGACCATCAGTTGATTCTTCCACTCTACGTTGCGACTCTTAAGAATGTTTCAGAGGGGCTTAAATATTCGGCTGACGATACTGAATATGGTTGGGATACTGACGTAAAAATTGCTGCGAGCGAAAATATTCTACCGCACACATGTGATATGAAACGGCCATAAATCTTATGTAGAATTTTAAGTTGCTTCAATATTAATAAACTGAAAGGCCCTAGTCATATTTTGTTGCTAGGGCCTTTCAATGTTATGAAGTGAGGTGCCATGCGTTGATAGGGTTAAGAATAGCGATAATTTTAGTTTGTAATGCATGCATGATGGGATGCCAAACAGTCGGGTATTATGGTCAAGCCGTAACCGGACAAGCAGAGGTTTTACTTAACGCAAAATCGATAGAGAAATTATTGCAAAATTCCAGCCTAGACCTCACTCTAAAAGAGCGTTTAAAAAAAATTCAGCGAATTAGGAATTTCGCAGTAACCGAGTTGGGAATACCTAAAAATGATAGCTACCTTACCTATTCAGACATTAAGCGATCTTTTGTAGTTTGGAATGTATTTGTTACGCCAAAACTTTCGTTAAACCCAAAAGAATGGTGTTTTCCAATTGCTGGATGTGTAACATACAGAGGTTTTTTTGATAAAAAAAGTGCCGTAAGTTTTGCAGAGGAACAAAAATCGGAAAACTTAGATACTGTAATAACCGGTGTTTCAGCATACTCTACCTTGGGATGGTTTTCAGACCCTGTATTAAATACTTTCATACATTATTCAGATATCAGTATGGTCGCCCTCATATTTCACGAATTAGCCCATCAGATTATTTATGTTAAAAATGATACTATTTTTAATGAATCACTTGCCGTTAGTGTTTCTGTTGAAGGAGTTCGTAGGTGGTTAAGAAAAAATGGATCGGAGCAAGATAAAAAGTCATGGCGTGAAGCTCGGTTAAGTCATGAAGATTATTTACAGCTAATTGCAAATCAAAGAAAAGCGTTAGAAACCAATTATAAATCACAAGAACCCTTAAAAACTAAGTATCAAAACAAGAAAAAAATTATTGACAATTTAAAGCGGGAATATAAAAACTTAAAAACCAAGTGGCCGAAACAGACAAGGTATGATGGTCTTTTCTCTAAGCCAATTAATAACGCAACATTTGTTCCACTTAAGACTTATTCTGAGTACGTTCCATATTTTTCGAAGCTTTTAGAGCGAAATAGAAATTTCCCTGATTTCTTTTCAGAAGTAAGTAATTTATCTAAACAGTCGATAGAAAAAAGACTAAGAGTAATCCAATTATCAATTAGTAATTAGTGTTAATATAAAAAGTAATAAATTTGGAATAATAAAATGATCGATACTAATGACATTAGTACATTGCGCAAAATTCTTAAAACTAACAAAGTTATTGCAGTAATAGGCTTATCAGCAAAGTGGCACCGACCCAGCTATTTTGCGGCAAAGTATATGCAACAGTATGGTTATAAAATAATTCCAGTCAACCCTTCCTATGATGAAATTTTAGGGGAAAAGTGCTACCCCAGTCTTACCGAAGTTGAGAGTCGGGTTGACATTGTCAATTGTTTTCGGAAAAGCGAGGATATTGAGCCCCTTGTGCCGATGGCGATAAATTCAGGTGCCAAGGTATTTTGGATGCAGTTGGGCGTTGCAAATCCTTTAGCTAAGAAAAAAATTATCAATGCGGGTTTGCAATGTGTTCAGAATAGGTGCGTGAAAATAGAGCATGCAAGACTGTTCGGTGGTTTAAATTCGATAGGGGTTAATACCAAGGTAATATCGTCCAAGCGACCGATATAACGTGTTACCGAACCGGAAGGTTTCCTAAAACATAATAAGATTTTTTTAACGAAGAAAGTATAAAAGGAAAAAAATGTCTGATAGAGAATACGGTTTTGATACCCTTTGTCTACATGCAGGACAAATTCCAGATAAAGAAACAGGTTCGCGGGCTACTCCAATCTATCAAACAACGTCGTACGTATTCGATTCCCCTGAGCATGCAGCTAGCTTATTTAACTTACAAACTTTTGGAAATGTTTATACACGACTTACAAATCCAACGACTGCTGTTCTTGAAGAAAGAGTGGCCGCTTTAGAGGGAGGACGTGCAGGTCTAGCCACTAGTTCCGGACAAGCGGCCCAGATGTGTGCTTTGCTCACGCTTCTGCGTGATGGAGATGACTTGGTATCAGCTAGTACGCTTTATGGTGGGACTTATTCCTTGTTTGATGTAACATTTAGACAGTTTGGTATCAATACGATATTTGTAGATCCGGATGACCCTAACAACTTTCGTTCGGCAATTACTGGAAAAACAAAAGCTGTTTATGCCGAAACTTTGGGTAACCCAGGTTTGAATGTTCTAGACATAGAGACCGTAGCCGAAATCGCTCACGAGGCCGGTTTACCACTAATAATTGATAATACATTCGCATCTCCATTTCTTTGTAAGCCAATTGATTTCGGAGCGGATATTGTCGTTCAATCGGCAACCAAATTTTTAGGTGGGCATGGCACAACTATGGGGGGAATCTTAGTTGAATCTGGTAAATTTCCCTGGGATAACGGTAATTTTCCAATGATGACTGAACCTTCCAAAGGATATCATGGAGTTCGATTTTATGAGACTTTTGGAGATTTTGGATTTATGATGAAAGCGCGTATGGAAACACTTCGAACTTTAGGACCAGCATTATCCCCCATGAATGCGTGGTTATTATTGCAAGGAGTTGAAACATTACATGTGAGAATGGAACGGCATGTTGAAAATGCAAAAAAAGTAGCTGAATTCCTTGAACAACATGAAGCAGTTGTATGGGTTAATTATCCAGATCTTTCTAGCAATAAGTATCACAGGTTATCGCAAAAATATTTACCTAGGGGCTGTGGCTCTATACTTACTTTTGGTATTAAGGGAGGCGTAGAGGCCGGGGAGAAATTTATAAATGGCTTAGAGGTTGTATCGCACCTGGCCAATGTTGGAGATGCTAAGAGCTTAGTTATTCATCCAGCCTCTACAACTCACAGACAATTATCAGAAGAAGAGCAAAAAAATGCCGGTATATTTCCGGACATGATCAGGATCTCTGTTGGTTTGGAGTGCATCGAGGATATCCTTTGGGATTTAAACCGGGCATTTGAAATTGCTGCGCATTGAATCGAACATATGCCACTTTATCTTGTTCCTTTAATCGTTACTCTTGCGATTCAAATTCAGGTTTCATTAATAGTATTCACGCCGCCAGTTCTTGCGCCGAAAGCTCAGTTTGATATCGGGGTAAGTGCAGTTGCAGTTGGGCTGATTACGGCATTGATATATTTGACATCCGTTCCTGCAACTTTGATTTCTAGCCAAATCCTACACAGACTAGGTCCCATACGAGTTAGCCAGTTGTGTGTGTTATTTACATCTTTTGGTATGGTATTAATGGTATCTGCCAGTCCGTTTATAGTTATATTAGGTGCTTTAATTGTTGGTATTGGTTATGGACCAATTACACCAGCATCGTCAGCAATATTGGCAAACACAGTTCCTAAAAAATTTAGAGGTTTTATTTTTTCGATTAAACAGAGTGGGGTGCCCCTTGGGGGTGCCCTTGCTGGACTTATAGTCCCACCTTTGATGGTTTTATATGGATGGCAAATCGCAGGATTAATTATTGCAATTATGGGAATAATATTGATCTTCATTTCCTGTTTTTTCCAGAAAACTATTGATTTGGAAGGCCCAAAATATTTTAGTAACTCACATATTCTTGCCCCCTTAAAACTTATTTTTAATGATGTACGTTTAAAAGAACTTGCCCTTTCGTCAGGAGTGTTTTCTGGAATGCAAATGAGCCTCGGAACATTTCTTGTCGTGTTACTAACACAAAATACGAATTTTTCTATAACAATTGCTGGGGGTGCACTTTCTGCAGCGATGGTTGCAGGAGCTATAGGGCGTCTTTTTTGGGGTTTTGTGTCGGATAAATTTTTCTCTCCTCGAAAAGTTCTCGGAGTTCTTGGGTTAGTAATGTCTTGCTCAGCCTTTCTTACAACTTTCATATCGGTCGCGTGGTCAATCCCTATGGTATACATTTTTGCAGTGGTATTTGGGGCATCAGCTGTCGGTTGGAATGGCGTATATTTAGCAGCTGTTGCTAATATCGTAAATCCAGATAAAGTTGGCGCAGCAACTAGCGGATCGTTGACCGTAACTTATACTGGTGTTGTCGTCCTGCCGATTTTATTTTGGGGTGTGTACTCGTTTACTGGAAGCTACTCTTATCCTTTTGCGTTCATTGGAATGCTCAGTTTTTACCGAGGTGTACTGTTTCTAATCCCTTACGATAAAAAGTAATTTTAAAAATCTTGTATTAGTCTTGTCGGTTATAAAAAGTTTTTTCGGTCAGTAGCCTTTCTGATTTTGCCACAATTGTTGACACCATTGAATCGCCAGTGATATTTACCGCAGTTCGCACCATATCCAATAGGCGATCTACTCCAAGTATTAACGCTATGCCCTCTACTGGCAGTCCCACTTGTTGCAAAACCATAGAAAGCATTATAAGTCCTACACCAGGCACACCCGCGGTTCCGATGGACGCTAAGGTCGCCGTTAAAATTACAGTAATGTAACCCACTAACCCAATTTCGATATTGTATGCCTGTGCTATAAAAACTGTTGCCACGCCTTGCATTATCGCAGTACCGTCCATGTTTATAGTAGCGCCTAAGGGGATAACAAAAGAGCTAATGCTTTTACTGACACCTTGTCTCTTTTCTGCAACTTCCATTGATATGGGGATCGTTGCATTGCTGCTAGCTGTGGAAAAGGCAAAAATAATTGCCGGCCTAACATTCTTGAAAAAACGATGGGCTGGTAATCCACCTAAAAAAGTAATGAATATTCCGTATATAAAAATTCCGTGAATTATGAGGGTAGCCAATACAGTAAAAAAATAAGACGCAAGGTCTAATATTGCTACTAATCCCAATTCAGAAAACAGTCGAGCCAGCAATGCAAAAACTCCTATTGGCGCTAGTTGCATCAGAATAAAAACCATTTTCATTATAACTACGTTGATACTTTCAAGAATTTTTATAGCGTCTTGGCCTTTTTCTCCTACCCTACTTAGTGATATCCCCATCAAAATCGAAAAAACAATAATTTGTAGCATATTGCCTTCAACCATAGCCATCACTGGATTGCTCGGCACCATATCTATAAATACATCTTTCAAGGGAGGAGCGTCTTTACCGGTAAATTCGATATCAGTGACTCTGTCCATACCAGTTCCTGGCTCCATAAAATTTGCTAGGATAATAGCAAGGGTTATGGCGATACTTGTAGTAATTAGGTAGAGAAGGATCGCCTTGCCAGCCATTACTCCCATACGGGCATTATTGCCTAATGCGCTACTTCCCAAAACGAGTGAAACAAAAACTAAAGGAACAACCATCATTTTAAGACTTGAGACAAAAATTTGACCAATAGTGTCTAGTAGACCATCAATAAGAAATTTGTGAATCGTGGAGAACAATATTGATTCAGAAAAAGTCGCGGTGTTCATTAAATTGAAAATAACACCAAACATAATTCCGGTAATCATTGCAAAAAGTATTCTTGATGTTAGTTTCATATTTTTCCCTAATTATTAAATTAGTCGATTACTATATTAGTTTGCCAAGAAGTTCTCTATAGCTTCTGCAAAATCGCGTGGTCGGTCGAGATGCATCATATGGCTAGATTTATCCAACGTAATTTCTGTTAAATTTTCAAAGGCTTTTTTATGGCTATCAACTATATCTAATCGGTTTTTCATAAATTTCTTCAACCAATCACTATCACTGTAAATCCACAAAACAGGGGCAGAAATTTTTTGCCAACACGCAATTGCCTCAGTAGGCCTAAGGATTGATGGTTTAGGGTGTTTGTGTTTCGGGTCGGCCCTAAGTTCGATTTTCCCAGAGGATGTTTTTCTTGCCCAATGGGTGGCTAGAAAGTCTGCATGCTGGGGGTTTATCGTTGGAGTATTTTCCATTATCCTCTTAGCAACATCTGAAAAGCTAGCATATTGCTTCAGGCGTTTCGGTGTTGCAATACAATCAAGCCATTTTTTATACTGTTCCGGAATTTGACTGACAAGTGAAGGCCTGACGCCGAAACCTTCAGCTAAAATCAGCTTTTCAATCCTCTGTGGTTTAATACCAGAAAAAATTCCGGCTATATTTCCTCCCATACTATGTCCGACGATCGAAATGGGTTTATTGGGCACGATATTATCAACAATGATACTCAGGTCTGCGACATAGTCTTGAAACCAATAATCAGTCTTTGCCCATTCCGTCAATCCAAATCCTCTCCAGTCAGGAGAAAAAACATGCCAGTCTCGACTCAAGGCATCTACAGCAAACTGGAATGACGCTGATACATCCATCCAGCCATGCAGCATTATTAGCGGCTTCCCTCCCGGATTACCCCATTCGCGAATATGATATTTTAGTCCTCTGATCTTGAGAAATTGGCTTTTTGATGGTTTCATAGTTGAGGTAGTTTTCGTTTTACACTGCCAAATGGAAAATTTTGAGTTGGAGAAACTATACTTTTGATAAACGAATTTGGTGTTGCCAAATAATCTAGTAAAAATTGATTCGAATCAAATCCCCAGAAAAGTTGATTGTCAGTAATAATAGTGGGAATTCCAAAAACCCCATTAGCAATCGCGAGATTTGTTTCGTCTCTAAGCTTTAGTTTTACTGTTTCATTATTAATGATCTTTTGTGGATTACTAATTCCTAAGTGATGACTTAATTCAGAAAATTCCGTCGGATCTTCTATATTTCGTCCCTCTTTCCATATGAAGTTAAATATTTTAAGAATTTTTTCAAAATCACCCCCACAGCTCGTTGCTAACCTAAGTGCGGGCAGTGGATTGAAGGGGTGGTAGGGCGGAAATTTTAGTACGATGTTATTTTTTTTTGCCAACCAAAGACATTGCTGCATTACAAAATTTCTCTTTGAGGGGATTTCCGCGGGGCCCAAATGTCCGTAATAATTGAGAAGTCCGGCAAAAAGAATAGCTTTTGGTTCTAAAAATATTTGTCCCGTTAGTTTTTTAATTATGGCAGACTGCAGGTACGCATAGGGTGATATAAAATCGAAATACCATATTCCTTTTTTCATCTTAAACCTAAATTGTAAAATATACTTCAAATATACATCATGTCAGCGCCAAGTTATATACATCTCAGATTACATACAGAATATTCTCTATCGGACGGCATTCTTCGAATAAAAGATCTATGTAGGGCGGCAGCAGAAGACTTTATGCCTGCTGTTGCAATTACAGATTTGGGGAATCTATTTGGAATGGTGAAGTTCTATAAAGAGGCAAGAAAATTCGGGATAAAGCCGATAATAGGATGTGATATCTGGGTCACAAATCAAAGAGAACGGGAGAGGCCGTCTAGGGTGCTTCTGTTGGTGCAAAACCGTAAAGGTTATTTGAAACTATGTGAATGGGTCAGTCGAGCGCACTTGAATAATCAAAATGAGGGAAGACCAGAAGTAGATAAAGAATGGTTTGTAGAATCTGGTACGGAGGGCCTAATAGCTCTATCAGGCAGTGAATCTGGCGATATTGGTCAAGCTATCAACAATGGAAATTTTGAACTGGCAGAGTCTTTAGCCCAAAGTTGGGAGGAAACATTTCCTGGAAGATTTTATCTAGAAATCCAAAGGTTGAACACACAGCGATCAGACAAATTAGTTTGGCAAACATCTAACCTAGGGAGCAAGTTAAAAATTCCAGTAGTCGCGACGCATCCGGTTCAGTTTCTATCAAAAGATGACTTCACAGCACATGAAGCAAGGGTATGTATTTCCAGTGGAGAAACCCTAGGAAACTCTACCCGACCTAAAAATTATACTCAGCGTCAATATTTTGTAAAACAAGCCGAAATGATTGATTTATACAATGATTGTCCGGGAGCGATAGAAAATACAGTAGAAATCGCCAAAAGGTGTAATTTTGTTTTTGATCTTGGTGTACCGAAACTACCGGTCTTTCCGATACCAAACGGACAAGATTTGGCTACTTACTTGAAAAGTTCAGCAGAAATAGGCTTAAGGAACAGACTAGAGCGCCTATACCCAACAAAGAAAGGTATTCCCAAAGATATTCAAGTCTATAGAAAAAGGTTGAATTATGAACTTGATGTTATTGTACAGATGGAATATGCAGGGTATTTTTTGGTTGTTGCTGATTTTATTAGTTGGGCCAAAAAAAATGGAATTCCAGTTGGTCCCGGTAGAGGTTCGGGTGCCGGTTCTTTAGTGGCATTTTGTTTAGAAATTACTGATCTTGACCCATTGAAATATGACTTGCTTTTTGAAAGATTTTTAAATCCCGAGCGAGTTAGTATGCCCGATTTTGACATAGATTTTTGTCAGCACGGTAGGGATCTGGTAATTGATTATGTCCGGAATAAGTACGGAAAGGAATCTGTATCCCAAATCGCCACATTTGGGACAATGGCTGCCAAGGCTGTTGTTAGAGATGTCGCGAGGGTGATGGAGTGGCCTTTCTCCAAGAGCGATGAGTTAGCAAAACTAATACCTTTTCACCCCGGAAAACTTGTCACTATCCAACAAGCCAAATCAGAAGAACCCCGCCTGAGGGAACGCGCTGAAAATGATGAGGATACAAAGGAGCTTCTTAAGCTTGCGGAGCAGTTGGAAGGTTTGCCAAGAAATGTTGGAATGCATGCGGGTGGTGTTCTTATTGCTCCGACTAAGTTGACTGACTTTTGCCCACTATATTCAGCCTCTGGTTCGGATTCCGTAGTTTCGCAACTAGATAAGTATGATGTAGAAGAAATAGGTTTAGTCAAGTTTGATTTTCTAGGGTTGACCACGCTTACTATTCTAGATTTGACTATTGACTACTTAAAGAAACTCGACTCAAGCATTGAGATTAATTATGAAAATATTCCACTTGATGATACCGACGCGTATCAAATTTTCTCTGAATCAAATACAGTGGCGGTGTTTCAATTTGAGTCAAAAGGTATGCAAGACCTCATCGCGCAAGCAAAGCCTGACAGGTTTGAAGATATCATTGCACTGGTAGCATTATATCGTCCGGGTCCAATGGACTTAATTCCTGACTATATTGCCCGGAAACATGGGCAAAGATTTAACTACCCAGACCCCCGGGTTGAATCAATACTCAAAGAAACGTATGGAATTATGGTATATCAAGAACAGGTGATGCAAATGGCGCAGATTATCGGTGGTTATTCCTTGGGGGGAGCTGATCTTTTGCGAAGAGCCATGGGACAAAAGAAACCTGAGGAAATGGCCAAACAGAGGGATATTTTTCAACAAGGTGCCTCCAATAATGGACTCTCAGAGCGAAAATCCGGAGAAATTTTTGATTTAATGGAAAAGTTTGCAGGCTATGGTTTTAACAAGTCCCATGCGGCTGCTTATGCCTTAATTGCCTATCATACGGCTTTTATGAAGGCACATCACTTTGCGGCTTTTATGGCAGCCAATCTTTCGCTGGCTATGGATGATACGGACAGAGTGGAGCACTTAATTTCTGACATCAAAAATACAGATTTGAAATTGATGACGCCCAACATTAATGAGGGGGAGTATAATTTTGTTCCCACAGATAAGATGACTATCCGTTTTGGTCTCGGTGCGATAAAAGGAACAGGAGAATCAGCAATAAAAAATATAGTGGAGGCTAGGAATCATAAGGCTTTCATTGATATTTTTGACTTTTGTGAACGCGTCGATAGGCGGATAGTAAATCGTAGAAGCATCGAGTCTTTGGCTCGGGCCGGGGCTTTCGACACGATCAATGACAACCGCTGTCAAGTAGTCAGCAGTATTGGTTTCGCATTAGAAGCTGCTGAACAGCTTGCTAGGTCGGAAGGTCAAGCTACATTATTTGCTACGACAGGTAGAGAAATTTCTGGGAGGGTTCTATTTGATGCTAATTCATGGACTCTAGAGCAAAGCTATCGAAAAGAAAAAGAGGCTTTAGGTTTTTATCTAACAGGTCACCTGTTTGATATTTATCAAAGTGAGGTTCGAAGGTTCGCGAAAAAAAGCATTTCAGAAGTGATTACTAATTCTGATGTGCAATTTATAGCCGGTGTAATTCACGCAATAAATCGAAGAAAGACGCAAAAAGGATTGATGGCTATGGTGACCTTAGATGACGGAACCGGAAAAATAGAGCTTCCAATTTTTAATGATCTTTATACTGCCAACATTAACCATATCACAGTCGATTCACTTGTTATTTTTAAGGTTAAGCAAGATCGGCGACGGCATGATAATTTTGTCACAGGAAGTCCAAGATTAATAGTCGAGCGGATATTTAGTCTTTCTGGGGCGAGAACTCATTTTGCGACAAGATTAAAATTAAATCTGGCGTCAAATGCAGACAGTGCGAAACTTAAAGAAATTATCGAGCCGTACAACAATGGTACGGTTCCTATTAGTATATTTTATAACAATGGGCTAGCAGTCGCTGAGATACAGCTCGGCCAAACTTGGAATTTAACATTGGAAGATGAGTTACTAGAAATTTTGGCAGACCAATTTTTGTCGAAAAACGTTAATATCGAATATCAATAGTTTGAAGTTTGTGATGAATCCTTACTTCACCTCCATCCCTGGCTCAGCTCCAGAATCCGGAGATAACAAAAATATTCCTCCTGAATCGTCACTCGCAGCTAAAACCATACCTTCAGAAATTCCAAATTTCATTTTTCTGGGTTCCAAATTAGTTACCATAACTGTCAGTTTTCCTTCTAGGTCAGTAGTTTTGTATCCAAGCTTGATTCCTGCCAATACTTTGCGTGTAATATTCTCCCCTAAGTCGAGGTGGAGTCGGAGCAACTTGTCAGCTCCTCCAACTTCCTCTGCTTTAGTTATACGCGCAATTTTCAGCTTCACACGGTTAAAATCTGCAATTGAAATATTTTGCTGGTAAATATCAGTTGAGTTTTTTGTTTCCATCTTTTTATTATTAATTGACAAATCTTTTTTTGGTTTTGGAGAACTTGGGGTTGACTCTAATTTATCAATACATTTTTTATCAGCACGATGCATTAGATGTGTGTAGTTTTCAATTTTATGTCCATCCTCAAGCCTATTGTTGATATCATCCCATGTTAAGCTTTTGATATTAAGAAACTGTTCGATTTTACAGCAAGTTACCGGCAATACAGGCTTTAGATAAAGCGTCAACAAACGAAAAGCTTCTAGAGCTGTAGAACAAACTATTTGAAGGCGTTTTGAATTTGTTTCTTTAAGTTTCCATGGTTTTTCTGTGTCGATAAATTGGTTAACGTTATCAGCTAGGCGCATGATTTCCCTCAAAGCTTTACTAAACTCTCGGTTATCGTAATGTTGCGAGATTACGGCTTCTTTGTTTCTGATTTCGACTAGCAACTTCCCGTTTACAATAGAACATAGCGTATTATTAAATTGCGAGTTGATAAACTTAGAAGTACGACTTGCTATATTTATGAATTTACCAATAAGATCCCCATTAACTTTTAGCAACAACTCATCAAAATTCAAATCAATATCTTGAAGTGATGAGTTTAATTTCGAAAAATAATAGTAACGTAGCCACTCAGGGTTTAATTCGCTACGAATATAATCATTAGCTGTAATGAAGGTGCCTCTTGATTTCGACATTTTTTGACCATTGATGGTCAAAAAACCATGGGCGTAGATTTGAGTAGGAGTTCTATATCCAGCAAAATGTAATATCGCCGGAAAGAATAGCGCGTGGAAATATAAAATATCTTTACCAATGAAATGAATCAATTCTGTTTTTTCTTTTTCAGATTTTTGAGGTGATACATACGATTCAAAATCTAGACTTTTTTTCTCACATAAATTTTTAAAACTACCAAAGTATCCAATGGGAGCATCGAGCCAAACATAAAAGTATTTTCCAGGAGAATCAGGAATTTCAAAACCAAAATATGGAGAATCTCGCGATATATCCCAATCAGAAAAACCTGCGACAAACCACTCTTTAATTTTGTTTTTTGCTTCAGGTTGCAACCGATTGGGTTGTAACACCCATTTCTCTAAAAAATTTAAACACCGAGGATCAGATAATTGGAAAAAGTAATGATCTGATTCTTTACGAATTGGAGTTACTCCTGATAATGCCGAAATGGGGTTTATTAATTCTGTGGGTCGATATGTTGCGCCACAAACTTCACAGGAATCACCATACTGGTCCTCTGACTGACATTTTGGGCAAGTGCCTCTTACGTACCTGTCAGATAGAAAGAGCATTTTTTCCGGATCATAAAATTGTTCGATGGTTTTTTGCGATATGAGTTTCGCATTGTTTTTTAATCTGATATAAATGTCGCTTGCAATTTCCTTAGTAGCTTGATCATTGGTTGATCCATAATAATCAAAATTGATAAAAAATTTATTGAAGTCATTTTTGTGCTCAATACTAACTCGAGAAATTAATTCGTCTGGAGTTATTCCTTCTTTTTCTGCTCTTAGCATTATCGGGGTGCCGTGAGTGTCGTCGGCACATATATAATGAACCTCATGTCCAAGCATTTTTTGGAAACGAACCCAAATGTCGGTTTGCAGATATTCAACCAAATGGCCCAAATGAATGCTGCCATTAGCGTAAGGCAGAGCGGATGTGACTAAGATTCTACGCATGAGTTTATGAACTACTATAAGATCAGGTAAGTTTAACTATAACCCAACTTGGTAAGTAAAATGAAAATTACAGAAGAAATTGTTAAAACAACTTTATTTGAACTAAAACATCCTTTAGATGACTCAATTTTAATCGAAACCACCAACATAACCAAAATCGAATCGGATGGTTTGAAAATATTAGTACATTTGACTTTTGGTTACCCGCTAAAATCAATAGAGGATAGCATTAGAGATAATGTGGTCTCCACATTAATGAGTCTCCAAGGTGTTAAAACAGTCAAGGTAGAAATAGAATTTAGTATTGCGCCGCATGTGGTACAGCGCAATCTTGGTTTATTGCCACAAATTAAAAATGTTATCGCGGTTGCTTCAGGAAAAGGCGGTGTAGGCAAGTCTACTGTCTCGGTTAATTTGGCTTTGGCGTTGAGCGCAGAGGGTGCGCGAGTGGGAATTTTGGACGCAGATATTTATGGTCCTTCTCAACAAAAAATGTTAGGTCTAACCGGAAAGCCGGAGTCCCCTGATGGAAAAAAAATAAATCCAATGGTTAAATTCAATTTGCAAGTGATGTCTATCGGACTTTTGGTTGAGGAAGACACACCCATGGTTTGGAGGGGGCCTATGGTGACAAGTGCTCTTGAGCAACTTTTAAGGGATACGGAGTGGAAGGATTTAGATTATTTGGTTGTTGATTTGCCTCCAGGAACGGGGGATATTCAACTTACACTATCTCAAAAAGTACCATTAACTGGCGCCGTAATAGTTACGACACCTCAAGATATTTCATTAATTGATGCTAGGAAGGCTCTAAAGATGTTTGAAAAAGTTGGAGTCCCTATTTTGGGTATTTTAGAAAATATGAGTGTTCACCTTTGCGAAAAATGTGGCCATGAGGAGACAATCTTTGGTGAAGGAGGAGGGCAAAAAATGTCCTCCGAGTACAATATTAATTTTCTCGGAAAATTACCTCTTAAGGGAAGTATAAGAGCTCAGACCGATTCTGGTTGTCCGACGGTGGTGGCAGATCCAAAGAGTGAAGTGGCCACGAAATACCGGCATGTTGCTTTAAAAACCGCGATGAAGGTGGCCCATTTGTCAAAACACAAAAAAAATATTTTTCCTAAAATCGTTGTTCAAAAATCATGAAAAGAGTAATGTTCATAACAATATTTGATAGCGAGGAAATATGAGTATTAAATCAGATAAATGGATTCGAGCTATGGCCAATAGTGACAAGATGATTCAACCATTTGAGTCACAACAGATTAGTCAAGTCGATAATAAAAAAGTCATATCATATGGCACTTCCAGCTATGGTTACGATATCCGTTGTTCTCAGGAATTCAAAGTTTTTACTAATATTAATTCCACTATTGTGGATCCTAAAAATTTCGATTCCGGATCATTTGTGGACTTCACAGGTGAGGTGTGCATTATTCCGCCCAACTCTTTTGCTTTAGCAAGGACTGTAGAATATTTCCGAATACCAAGAAATATTTTGACGGTCTGCTTAGGAAAATCAACATACGCACGGTGTGGTATTATAGTGAATGTTACCCCATTCGAGCCTGAATGGGAGGGTTTTGTCACTCTTGAATTTTCAAACACCACTCCTTTGCCAGCAAAAATTTATGCGAATGAGGGTGTTGCGCAGGTTGTTTTTTTTGAGGCCAATCCGAGCGATATTTGCGAGGTATCATATAAGGATAGAGGAGGAAAATATCAGGGGCAGGGAGGTGTAACACTACCCAAAATTTAATACTTAAATTAGTGAAACCCCTTGATTTTTATTTCTCTATTTTTTTACCTATAATAACTTTTTGAAAGTCAATTGAAACTTTCAAGGTAAAAAAATATCCCTCTAAATCTGTAAATTAAAAAATAATCCTACAAAATGGCAGTTACGTTTCAGAAAACAAAGCAAGATGCCGAGAAAAACTCATCACAGGTTTGTCACTCAGGTATGCGATCTATTATTTCGAGAGGTTTGGATTTAATTGGAGATTGTTACGAAAGTCCATTGTTAATCATGGATACCGACATTGTGAAATTAAAATATAAAGAATTTGTTGATGCAATGCCAGATATACAGCCGCACTATGCGGTTAAGGCGAACCCAAATCCTAATTTGCTTGCCACGCTACATAATCTATCAAGTAGTTTCGAAGTAGCCTCATTACACGAAATTAATCTTTTGGATCGACTGGGTTTTCTAACCCAAGATACACATTTCAGCAATCCAATTAAGAGTGAAAAATCAATTGGTTTTGCAGCAAAAAAAGGAATTAATTGGTTTACATTTGACTCGGCCGAGGAATTGAGGAAAATTAAAAATATTAAACCCGATGCAAAGCTAAGCTTACGGATTGATGTTCCGAATGAAGGTAGTGATTGGCCTCTAAGTAGCAAGTTTGGGGCCAAACAACACGAGGTTGGTACATTAATAAAGTTAGCCAAGGAGGTAAAAGCTGACGTTTGCGGCTTAACATTTCATGTGGGTTCACAGTGCCGAAATCCAGAAAACTGGGCAGTGGCGATAAAAATATCGCAAGCTATTATGACAAAGATGAAAGATGCTGGACTAAAAATTGAAATTCTAAACATAGGAGGAGGTTTCCCAGTCGAGCTGTCTACCCCGGTTCCTTCTATCAACCAAATAGGGAAAGTAATAGCTTCGAGCCTATTGGTTTTGCCAAAGAATATTAAAGTCATCGCAGAGCCTGGAAGATTTTTAGTCGCGGAGGCTGGTTGTTTAATTGCTCAAGTAATAAACACCGCTCGTCGAGACTCGGGTCGTTGGGTTTACCTTGATGTGGGAATGTTTGGGGGGCTTCTGGAAATTTCACAAGGATTGCCTTACGTTATGTACGCCGAAAGTTCTGGAGATCTTGTTCCTTGGACTATAGCCGGTCCTACATGCGACGCGATCGATGTTCTTCCAAGACAGCAGCTATTACCGGAAAATATCAAGACTGGTGATTTTGTACATATCCTTAATGCTGGTGCTTACACTAGTGTTTATGCTAGTCATTTCAATGGGTTTCCCCCTCCCTTACTAAAATTTCTTTAGGCTTGGTTCTCAAGAAAGTTTGAAATTCAAATTCGATATTAGATTTTTTACTAACGAGTTTTTGGGACGTGAGAACTTTCCATTTGGTTTTATCCAGTGAAGGAAAGAAAGCATCTCCGTTTATATTCAGGTTAACGCGAGTTACTTCTATTCTGTTGGTTAAGGGCAGTGCTTTCTCATAAATTTGTTGGCCTCCAATAACATAAATTTTTTCTTCTCGACCGCACATTAATAATCCTGAGGCTAAAGAATTTACCACCGTGACGTCTGGTATTTTTAGTTTCTCATTCCGACTTATTACATAATTTCGTCTTCCGGGAAGCGCTCTTCCTATTGAGTCATAGGTTTTACGCCCCATAAATATTGCGTGTCCAATTGTTAATTCTTTGAAATGCTTCAGGTCTTCAGAAATACTCCAAGGAAGTCGATTTTTAATTCCAATTACCCGGTTATTTGACATTGCCACAATCAAAATAATAACGGGTTTTTTTTCAGGCATAGTAAATTTAAATAGCTATCGGCGCGATTATAGGCGGATGTGGATTGTAGTTTTCAAGTTCAAAATCAGTATATCTAAAATTAAATATATTCTTAATTTCAGAATTTAATCGAATTTGCGGTAGTTGACGGGGATCTCTTCGTAATTGCTTTTTGGCTTGTGGTAGATGATTGAGATAGAGGTGTCTATCACCGAAAGTATGGACAAACTCACCGGGAACCAGGTTGCAAACCTGCGCGATCATTAGAGTTAAGAGCGCATAAGATGCTATGTTAAAGGGAACACCAAGAAAAAAGTCTGCACTTCGTTGATATAGTTGGCACGATAATTTTCCTTTGGCGACATAAAATTGGAATAGCGCATGGCAGGGAGCTAGCGCCATTTTATCAATATCTGCAACATTCCAAGCTGTCACCATCAATCGTCTAGAATTGGGGTTACCTTTTATTTCACTAATAACTTCGGATATTTGATCAATTTTCTCACCCGAATTTGTCGGCCAAGAACGCCATTGTTGTCCGTATATTGGCCCCAAATCGCCATTTTTATCAGCCCATTCGTTCCAAATAGAAACTTTATTTTTAGTCAAGTATGAAATGTTGGTGCTTCCAGAAAGAAACCATAAGAGTTCGTAAATAATCGACTTTAAATGTAACTTTTTAGTGGTCAGAAGCGGAAACCCTTTAGAGAGGTCAAATCGCATTTGGCCACCAAAGAGGCTTAGGGTACCCGTTCCGGTCCGATCACCCTTTTGTTCGCCATGATTTAGAATTTCTTCCATTAAGTTGAGGTAAGTTTTCATTTTATTCGCAAATGAGCGTCCGGTTTGATTCTTATGCTAAATCAAATAAGTATATTTGGGATTAAATCAAATTGAAAAGAATTTTTAGAGATTTAGCTACAATATCATATGTTAAACTATAATTTGATTTCTTAGTTCCGGGAATTTTTTAAATGTCAGGTAGTAGTTTAGGTAAAATTTTTAGCGTTACATCTTTTGGTGAGAGCCACGGCCCTGCTATCGGTTGTGTGGTCGATGGATGTCCGCCCGGGATGGAGCTGTCGGAAAAAGACATTCAGTTTGATCTTGATCGTAGAAAACCAGGAACTTCGAGACATGTAACCCAGAGGCGAGAAACTGATTTAGTAGAAATAATGTCTGGTGTTTTTGAAGGTAAAACGACCGGTACTCCCATCGCGCTACTTATCAAAAATGTGGATCAAAGGTCGCGAGATTATGGGAACATTGCTGAAGTGTTTAGGCCTGGCCACGCAGACTATACCTACTACAGGAAATATGGCTTCAGGGATTACAGGGGGGGAGGCCGCCAATCAGCTCGAGAAACCGCTGTTAGAGTAGCCGCTGGTGCAATTGCAAAGAAATGGTTGAGGGAAAAATACAACATTATCATAAGAGGTCGTATGTCCCAGCTAGGTAGTATCAAAATGGCATTTAGATCTTGGGATGACGTTAGCCAAAACGTATTCTTCTCAGCTGATCAAAGTATGGTTCCTGAGCTTGAGGCGTTTATGGATAAGTTGAGAAAGTCGGGAGATTCATGTGGCGCCAAACTTAATTTTGTTGCCGAAAATGTTCCGCCGGGATGGGGCGAGCCTGTCTATGAAAAGTTAGACGCAGCCATAGCATCTTCTATGATGGGAATTAATGCGGTTAAAGCGGTAGAAATCGGGTCGGGTTTTAGTTCGATTGAGCAAATGGGAACACAACATAGTGATGAAATGTCTCCAGACGGTTTTTTATCAAATAATAGTGGTGGTATTCTCGGAGGGATTTCGACGGGGCAACAAATAATAGTCAATATTGCTATAAAACCAACTTCCAGTATTCGGTTGGATCGACGTTCTACTAACATCCGAGGGGAGTCAGTCACTGTAAATACACACGGCCGACACGACCCTTGTGTTGGCATAAGAGCTACTCCCATAGGCGAGGCGATGTTGGCTTTAGTTTTAATGGACTTTGCGTTAATTCATCGCGGAATTTATGGTGATGTTAGTCTTCTCACCCGACCAATTCCATCGAGCCCCGAAACAGAGATGACAAAAAGTGAAATTATAGTAAACAACCCTGAGCCCAACGAGGCCTAAATTGTTTTTGGACTTTTTAGCATCAAATACTCCATTCCGGATTTAAGGGGTGCTTGATTGAATGGGTATATTTAACAAAGATACCAATCCTATTTTTCCGTTTTGCGCTTTTTCTAATTTCTATTTTTGGTACTTTGCGTTTGTCGGTGCTTTTTTTCCCTACTTCGCGCTGTATCTTAATTGGTTGGGATATGATGCGTTAGAAATTTCCATTTTATTGGCGATAGGGCCACTTGCTAGGGTTTTTTCGCCATACCTTTGGGGAACAATCGCGGATCATTTTGGAAATAATAAAATCCTTTTATTGGTTTTGGCACTTGGAGCGTTTATTTGTTTTTTCGGGCTATTTCTCGCCTCGGGTTTTTTAGCACTCGCCAGCGGTTTAATTTTTTTTAGTATTTTAATGTCTGGAGTTTTACCTATTGCTGAGGCTCGAACATTCAGAGCATTAGGAGATAATTCAATCTTATATGGACATATTAGGCTTTGGGGTTCCGTGGGTTTTATTCTCGCAGTAGTGCTGACCGGGTTGTTTTTTGAGAATTTTGGCTTATCGGTTTTTCACGGTAGTGTAATATTTTTTCTGGGTATTTTATCTTTAAGTATCGTTTTTATACCGAAGGAAAAACTTAGGGATAATAAGAAATACGAGCATTCGATTTTCACGGTATTTTCCAATCCCGGCGTAATTTTGGCCTTTACGGTCTTCTTCTGCATGCAGTTAGCTCATGGTCCCTTAAATGGTTTTTTGAGTTTGTATTTAGAAGAGCAGGGTTATACTAAAATCTCCATTGGTTTATTTTGGGGCGTTAGTGTGGTTTCCGAAATTGTCTTATTTTTTTACCTACCTAAAATGTTAAAGGTTTTTTCGATAAAATCAATTTTAGCAACAAGCGCCTTTCTTGCGTTTGTAAGATTTTTACTTATTGGATGGTATGCTGAATTCCCGTTAGTGCTATGTGTGGGCCAACTACTGCATGCTTTTACTTTTGGAGCATTTCACGCTGCAGGCATCGCTGCCATTAACAAAGTATTCACGTTTAGTAGTGCAGTAAGAGGGCAGGCGCTTTATACTAGTGTAGGTTATGGAGCCGGGGGAGGTCTTGGTGTCCTGTTGTCGGGATTAGCTTGGTCACATTTCGGAGGGGCTTGGATGTTTACTGGAGGGGCGCTGTTTGCCTTACTTACATTCTTACTTATTTGTTTTGTACCCAGGGTTTTCGATTAGTATTTAGTTTTTTAATTTTAGTTTTGTAGGAAAAACATGACAGGTAAAACGCTTTACGAAAAATTATGGGATTCGCATGTTGTTAGAACTGAATCGGATCAAACTGCCTTACTCTACATCGATAGACATTTAGTTCATGAAGTTACCAGCCCTCAGGCATTCGAGGGCTTACGTCTTGCAGGTAGGAAGCCTTGGAGGACATCCAGTATAGTCGCTACAGCAGATCACAATACCCCTACTTCCGATTGGGCAAAAGGAATAATTGACCCGATCTCAAGACTGCAGGTTGAAACTCTGGACGCTAATATTTCCGTGTTCGGAGCTAGGGCATATTATCCCTTCAGAGATTCAAGACAGGGCATTGTGCATGTTATTGGCCCAGAAAATGGAGCAACTCTCCCGGGAATGACAGTTGTTTGTGGTGATTCGCACACCTCTACTCATGGGGCTTTTGCATGTCTCGCTGTTGGAATAGGAACTTCAGAAGTAGAGCACGTTCTAGCAACGCAATGTCTTCTTCAGAAAAAAGCTAAGACTTTTTTGATTAGGGTTAATGGTAATTTGAAATCTAACATTTCAGCAAAAGATGTAATTTTGAATATTATCGGCCATATAGGTACAGCGGCAGGTACCGGTTATGCGATAGAATTTAGCGGCTCAGTGATCGGTCAATTATCAATGGAAGGTAGAATGACAATCTGTAATATGGCGATCGAGGCAGGAGCTCGATCAGGAATAATAGCAGTTGATGATAAGACAATAGATTATCTTGAAGGAAGACCCATGTCTCCTATAGGAGACCAATGGGAATTGGCAAAGGCTAGTTGGCGGAAATTACATAGCGATGAGAGCGCCGTTTTTGACAAAGTGATTGACATCAACGGTGAGGCGATTACCCCCCAAGTAACTTGGGGTACATCTCCGCAAATGGTATCTTCGATTGCGGGTAGCACTCCTGACCCGTCTCTGGAAAAAAATCCTATTCTAAAAGAATCTTTGGACAATGCTCTGGCATACATGGGATTGGAACCAAATACGAGGATCATCGATATACCGCTTGATAAAGTTTTTATAGGGTCATGCACTAACTCTCGAATCGAGGATTTGAGAGAGGCAGCAAAGGTTGTGACCGGCAGGCAGGTTGCAAAATCGATTAAACACGCTATGGTTGTCCCGGGTTCAGGTCTGGTGAAAAAGCAAGCAGAGCTTGAGGGCCTTGACCAAATATTCCAAGACGCAGGGTTCGATTGGAGAGAACCAGGCTGTTCAATGTGCTTGGCGATGAATGACGATAAGTTACAATCCGGTGAGCGCTGTGCGTCAACATCAAATCGGAATTTTGAAGGTCGGCAGGGTTCGGGAGGTAGAACGCATTTAGTTAGTCCCGCGATGGCGGCAGCGGCGGCTATTGCTGGACACTTTGTCGATGTGCGAGATGATTATTTTCAATAAAAGCCGGGCTTATGCACGTTTGGTGAGATAGGTAATATTAATGAAAGGATTTGGATAACCATGGAAAAATTTATTCGTATAACAGGCTTGGTTGCTCCATTGGATCGAGCGAATGTTGATACTGACGCGATCATCCCGAAGCAATATTTAAAGTCGATAAATAAAAGTGGGTTTGGGGTCAATTTATTTGATGCTTGGAGATATTTGGATAATGGAGAGCCTGGAGTTAACCTTAATAGTCGGCCGATAAACCCTGAGTTCATCCTTAATAAGCAAGAATACTTTGGTTCTACTATTTTGATAGCGCGCGATAATTTTGGTTGTGGATCATCTCGGGAACATGCACCGTGGGCATTGGTAGATTACGGTTTCAGGGTTGTTATTGCTCCGAGTTTTGCAGATATTTTCTATAATAATTCTCTTAAAAATGGATTGCTTCCGGTGGCTTTATCGAGCCAGATTGTTGACTCTATATTTAAAGAGATTGCCGCAACTCCAGGGTATTCACTAACTGTAGACCTTGACGGGAAGTTCGTGGAAACGGGAAGTAGAGAAAGGTATTCATTTGAAATTGATGCGTTTAGACGAGATTGTTTATTGAAGGGTCTTGATGACATTGGTATAACGCTTGGGTATTCAGACGAAATAAAAGAGTTTGAAATGAAACAGAAATTAGAGCAACCGTGGCTATATCAGTGATTTTTGAAGTCTGGGTTTAGAGGATTATCTATTTATGAAGATTCTAGCGTTACCTGGTGATGGAATAGGGCCCGAAATTATCAAGCAGGCTATTTTAGTTCTTGAAAAACTGCGGGCAAAAGACTTTAATTTTGAAGTCACCACTATGCCAATAGGGGGAGCAGGCTATGATTCTCATGGGGATCCTTTGCCTCAAACCACCTTGCAGGAGGCGAAAAAAGCGGAGGCGATTCTTTTAGGAGCGGTCGGTGGACCAAATTACGATAATTTGCCAAGAAGCCTAAGACCCGAGCAAGGTTTGTTAAGAATTAGGAAAGAGCTTGGTTTGTTTGCTAACCTGAGGCCAGCAGTGATTCATAGTGAATTGTTAGGTGCGTCAACTTTAAAAACTAGTGTTATAGAGGGCTTGGATATAATGATTGTTCGGGAGTTAACCGGTGATATTTATTTTGGTAAGCCCCGTGGGCGACGGTCAACTGGATCTGGGGAACGGGAGGGCTTTGATACAATGCAATACAGGGAATCAGAAGTCGTTCGGATTGCCAATGTCGCGTTTCAAATTGCTCAAAAACGATCTTTTAAATTGTGCTCTGTTGATAAGGCAAATGTTTTGGATACTAGTATTCTCTGGAGAGAGGTAGTGGATGAGGTCTCTCGTGATTACCCTGACGTTTCTCTTTCGCACATGTACGTCGACAACGCAGGAATGCAATTATTGAAAAATCCAAGACAGTTTGACGTGATTCTCACCGGGAATATATTTGGAGACATACTTTCAGATCAAGCGTCAATGCTCACGGGGTCCATAGGAATGTTACCCTCTGCCTCATTGGACCATAGTGGAAAAGGTCTTTTCGAGCCCGTGCATGGCTCGGCTCCAGACATAGCTGGAACTGATCGAGCAAACCCGCTAGCAACTATATTGTCTTTGGCTATGATGCTTAGATATTCTCTGAATAGGAGTGATCTTGCTTCTAGGTTGGAAGGAGCAGTAGGGCAAGTTTTAGCTGATGGTTATCGTACAGAGGATATTACAGAAGATGGAAAGGAAACTGTGGGTACGAGTTTAATGGGTGAACTTGTTCGCAAAGCGCTCTAAGATCGAGAGTTTTACATTTTAATCGCATTAGTGTGAGAGGTAATTTTGAAAGTTGGTTTCGTTGGATGGCGAGGGATGGTTGGTTCTGTTCTTTTGCATAGGATGAGGGAATGCGGGGATTTTGGATCTTTTGATTCTAGTTTTTTTACCACATCCCAAAAAGGAGTTCAAAGGCAAATTACAGGATTATCTGAAGAGGTGGTTTTAAAAGATGCTTATAATTTCGAAGAACTATCGCAAAACGCAGTCATCTTGTCTTGTCAAGGGGGAGAGTATTCCAAACAGGTTTATAGTGAGCTCAGAAAGAACGGCTGGTCTGGTTATTGGATAGACGCGGCTTCTTTCCTTAGAATGCACCCTGATTCAACTGTCATCCTAGATCCTGTTAATCGTAATTTGATCGACAGCGCCATTGAAGCGGGGAAAAAAAATTTCATCGGGGGAAATTGCACCGTAAGTTTGATGTTGATGGCTCTTCACGGGTTATTTAATAGTGGCGTAATCGAATGGGTAAGCTCGATGACTTACCAAGCTGCTTCGGGTGCAGGAGCTGAAAGCATTAGGGAGCTGATTTCCCAGATGGGAGAGATAAGCGAGGCCGGGATAAATAAGCCCGACGTTTTAGAAATGGAGGAGACGATCAGGGCGCGAATGCTCCACGACGACTTTCCTACGCAATTTACAAAAGCACCCCTGGCCGGTGGTCTAATTCCTTGGATCGATGAAGACCTGGGGAGCGGACAAAGCAGGGAGGAGTGGAAGGCTGAAGCGGAAGCAAACCGCATATTGGGAACGGAATCAAATCCCACTAGGATAGAAGGGATATGTGTTCGCGTCGGGACACTTAGATGTCATGGACAAGCATTAATGTTTAAATTAAAAGAGAAAGTGGACTTGAGCCAGCTTACTCGTATTATCAATGATGCTAATGATTGGGTTACTGTAATTGGTAACAATAAAGACAGTAGTATCGCGGGACTCTCACCGGCAAAAATTAGTGGTACTTTGAAGATTCCCGTAGGAAGATTACGCAAATTGTCAATTGACGATAATATCTATTCTGCCTTTACGTTGGGCGATCAATTACTTTGGGGTGCGGCAGAGCCTCTGAGGAGGATGCTAAAAATTATTGTCCAACATATCAAATAAATAAACTAAATCGTTCAAAAAAACGAATCACTCAGTCAATAAATTGAGAGATCAGCTACAATACGAAGAAATCGTTTGGCTTTATGTTTATTTAATTGTAGTAACTTTGGAGAGGGTTCTGAAAACTAATTTATTAATCTTAAGTTCTTTTTGTCTATCGCTATCAGCAGTAGGCTCAGTGCTGGGCGCCTCCCTAGGCGACGCAAAGGTAACCTCAGCACTTGGTGACCCTCTAAAAATAGAAATTCCGGTGGCAGCGGATGCTAATGAGTTGACCTCAATGGTTGCGCGGGTAGGGACCATGAATAGTTATCAAGAGGTTGGCCTAGCCTATACTAGTCTAATTTCGGATTTGCGGGCTAGATTAGATCGCAGCCAACCAAATGCTCCAGTTGTTAGAGTTTTTTCCAAAACAGATATCGGAGTTCCGGTTTTTGATTTGCTTATAGAACTGTCGTGGTTAGATAGTCGAGCTAGAAAAAGCTTTACAGTGTTTATTGATCCTCCAAAAATATTCCTTGCTAAGGAAAATCGCCAAACACTCAATCAATCAACAAACAATGACGCTTCGTCTCCAATAACTATCGATGAGAAAAATAAAGAAAATGTAGAGAAAACGGATTTAGTAGATGCTCTGGTAGAACCTGAGGTTGCTGAGACGATCAGTGATAATGAGGTAACTTTGCGTGAGGTGCCTTCAGAGAAATACAACCCGGATCAGTTAGATAAAAATGAGATGAGTCCCGATGACAATCAATCGGGACTAACAAATGAGTTTGGTCCGATTTCATCGGGGGACACGTTAAGTAAAATAGCGGTACAGTTGAAACCAGACGGGGTGTCGCTTGAGCAAATGCTAGTTTTACTTTACCGAAAAAATATTGACGCATTTATCGGCGAGAACATGAATCGGTTGAAAGTGGGACCGATACTAGAACTTCCAAATGAAGACGATTTTAGGTCGATTAGTGAGGAAGAGAGTAGAGAAATAGTTAGAAACCAATATGTTGAGTGGCGTAATTACAAGGACCAACTTTCTCAAATAGCGAGGACTGGTGTCCCCGCGGAATCGACTAGTCGGCAGCAGGTCACCGGTTCAGTGACTGCTGAAGACGCTGGGCCGGATAATGTAGTAAGCACTCCAAAAGAGGTATTGAGACTATCTCAAGATGATTCATCCACGAGCAGTAACAATATAATCAACCAAGTGAGACAACTTAAAGAAGAGTTAATTGCAAAGGATAATGCGGTCAATGAAGCGAATGTAAGGTTAGCAAAACTGGAAAAAACCATTAAAGACCTTCAGGCGCTGATTGAAGTTGAAAATAAGAATTTATCTGCTAAATCTCCGGATGGAAATAAAACTTTAGAGGCGGATTCCTCTAATATTTCTATTGAAAATAATGAGAAGGAATCAGCTAAAATTGAGTATTCTTTTACGCACATTCTTGATCTTATTTTAGAGAAAAATATTGAGCAAATGCTTGGAAATTCTGCTCTCAGTGGTGTTAAAGAACATTCATTCTATTTAAGTTTAAACAGTCACCCTATAGGAAAAAAAATTCTTCAAGCGCCATTTTACTTGTTTTTGGCCATCGTGATTATTCTGATTTCACTTATTGGATATCTGATTTTTCGCGCTCTGCGGAAATCGAACGAATTAAATAAAAAAGATGTTGAAAAGAAAAGAAACAAGGCGGACAAAGTTTCGAAGAAAAAAGTTGAAAAAAAACAAAATTCAGCTCCTAATGAACCTTCTGAAGCGGAGTTAAAAGATCAAGGTTATCAAAAGAATCAAGAAAAAAATGGTCCTGACCTGTCAGGCATAGACCTTGATTTAGATTCAGCACCTGGGCAACACGTGGACCAAAAGGAAGGAAGCAAGTGGTATGAGGTTCAGACAAAATATGATCTTGCAAAAGCTTATCAAGAAATGGGAGACCGAGATGGGGCTTTGCAAATTTTAATGGAAGTAGTTGCAGAAGGAGATGAGGATCAAAAATCTGCCGCTAAGCAAACAATTTCTGAGCTAGATCAATAAGATGTATTACTAATATCGAGTTCTAATAATGCAGCGGCATAAAACGGATAGGATCGTTCTTGGGTTGGAATACGATGGAAAAAGTTTTAATGGTTGGCAGACACAACCGGGTGAATCAACTGTCCAAGATGATTTACAGCAAGCTCTCTCAAAAGTCGCTGACGAAAGCGTCCAAGTAGTTTGTTCTGGAAGAACTGATAAAGGAGTGCACGCGACTGACCAAGTTGTCCATTTTGATAGTCCGGTTTTTAGAGAGCCTGAATCTTGGGTCAATGGTAGTAATGCATTCTTAAATAGCGGTGTAACTGTAAACTGGTGTAGGCTTGTAGATAAAGATTTTCACGCAAGATATTCAGCCATATCTCGGACATACTCTTATTTGATACTTTGTCGGGAACAGCGCCCTGGTCTTCTAGACAAGAAAGTAGGATGGTGCAGACAACAATTATCGGTATCCCGTATGATAAATGCGGCCCAACACCTCATTGGATCGCATGATTTCAGTTCTTTTAGGGCTTCTGCTTGTCAGGCCAGATCACCTGTAAGAGACCTCACATCTATCAGTATTGTTAGTAAGGATGGTTTGATAAAGTTTGAACTCACCGCAAACGCATTTTTACAACACATGGTCAGAAATATTATAGGTTCCTTGGTAGAAGTGGGAACAGGTGCTCGATCAACCTCTTGGATACGAAAAGTTCTAGAGGCGAAAGATAGACGTCAAGCTGGTCCAACTTATGCTCCGGATGGATTATTTCTAACTAAAGTAAGTTATGATGATCGATGGAATCTGCCATCCAAGCATCATCCTTTAATTGTTTATGGAAATTAGTATGAAATTTCGTTGCTCAAAACCAAAGGTAAAAATCTGTGGAATTACCAGTATTGAAGATGCCATTATGGCTGCTAATTGTGGCGCTAATGCTATAGGCTTTATTTTTTATAATGACAGCCCTAGGTCAATCAGCGCCTCTGCGGCCAAGAGTATAGTAACTACTTTTCCTGCATTTTTATCGAGTGTTGCCTTATTTGTGGATCCCTCACCAGAGCACGTAAACGAGATAATAGAACAAGTTAAGCCCGATATTCTGCAGTTTCATGGAAATGAGTCAGCAAAATTTTGTGAACAGTTTCGAAGACCGTACATTAAGGCATTAAGGGTGCACAAAAATATGGATTTGATACAATCATGTTCCCATTATTCACAATCGAGGGGTATTTTGTTGGATTCCCACGTGGAAGGTTCAATGGGTGGATCTGGAGTAACGTTTAACTGGGGTATCATCCCTAACAATTTAGCCGCTCCTGTTATTTTGGCGGGAGGCTTAAATCCAGATAACATTCGATTAGCAATAAAGGATGTGAGACCATGGGCAATCGATGTTTGTACCGGCGTTGAGGAGAGTCCAGGCGTCAAAGATTCAAGTAAAATGTTAGCTTTTTTTCAAGGAGTAGAAAATGCAAATGAATGAGCCCTTAAGTAATTATAATTTGCCAGATGGTGAGGGGCATTATGGCCCATATGGAGGTGTTTTTGTCGCTGAAACTTTAATGCATGCATTAGAGGATTTACGAAAGAATTATCATACCCTTCGCCAGGACAAGGCTTTTATGGAAGAGTTTTCCTCAGAACTTAAGAATTATGTTGGACGGCCTAGCCCGATTTATTACGCTAAGCGGCTTTCCGAGGAAATTGGCGGGGCGCAAATTTGGTTAAAAAGAGAAGATCTTAACCACACTGGAGCTCATAAAATCAATAACACCATGGGCCAAGCACTTCTAGCCAGACACATGGGTAAAACCAGAATAATTGCAGAGACCGGTGCTGGCCAGCATGGCGTTGCGTCAGCAACCGTTGCAGCACGGTATGGAATGGATTGTGTTGTTTATATGGGATCGGAGGATATAAAAAGGCAGGCTACCAACGTGTACCGCATGAAGTTGCTCGGAGCGAAAGTCGTACCAGTGGAGAGTGGTTCTCGGACGTTGAAAGATGCTTTGAATGAAGCAATGCGAGACTGGGTCACTAATGTTAGTGATACCTTCTACATTATAGGGACTGTTGCGGGCCCTCATCCTTATCCTATGATGGTTAGGGATTTTAACTCAGTGGTAGGAGAAGAAATAAAGAAACAGATGCCGGAGCAAATTGGAAGGCATCCGGACGCTATAGTTGCATGCGTAGGAGGAGGGTCCAACGCCATGGGCGTCTTTTACCCTTACATTGAAAACCAAGATGTAGAGTTGATAGGTGTCGAGGCTGGGGGAAGTGGAATTGAGACGGGTAAACATGCCGCAACTCTTTGTGCTGGGCGTCCGGGCGTTTTACATGGTAATCGTACTTACCTAATTCAAGATTCTAATGGTCAAATTGTCGAAACACACTCAATATCCGCAGGCCTTGATTATCCAGGTGTAGGTCCGGAGCATTCTTGGTTAAAAGACAACGGCCGAGCTGAGTATGTTAGTGTTACCGATCAAGAGGCTCTTGATGCTTTTCATAAGCTGACTAGAGTAGAAGGAATAATACCTGCATTAGAGACGGCACATGCGATTGCGCACGCCATAAAAATAGCTCCATCTCATCAAAAAAATAAAGTTATTTTGGTGAATCTGTCAGGTCGAGGAGATAAAGATATGGATACAGTGGCTAAAGTAAGTGGGATAAAATTATAATCGATTGATTAACAATTGAATTAGAAGAAACGGTGGTTAGGTAAAATAATGTCACGAATAGCAAAAACATTTCATTCACTAAAGATTTCCAATAAAAAGGCTTTGATTCCTTTTTTTACGGCAGGGGATCCTTCCCCTGATTTAACTGTGAGTATTATGCATTCTTTAGTAAAAGCTGGGGCTGATATTATAGAACTGGGAGTGCCTTTTTCTGACCCGATGGCAGATGGCCCCGTAATACAAAGATCGAGTGAAAGAGCGTTAGCAAAAAAAACAGATTTGCGTATGGTTTTAAATTTTGTCGAGGAGTTTAGGAGCACAGATATGACTACACCCGTGGTTTTAATGGGTTATGCAAATCCAATAGAGGCTATTGGATATACTGATTTTGCGAATTTATGCAAACATGCTGGAGTAGATGGGGTTCTTGTTGTTGATTATCCTCCAGAGGAAGGTGGTGAATTAAACATCCAACTAAAAAAACAAGCTGTAGATTCCATATACCTTCTTGCACCCACATCAACTACAAAACGAATGAAAGAGGTGGCTAAGACTGCAGGAGGGTATGTTTATTATGTATCCTTAAAAGGGGTCACTGGAGCAACTAATTTAGATATTGAAAGTGTGGCTAAACGGATTCCCGAAATAAAAAAGGAAATAGATCTTCCTGTTGGAGTTGGTTTTGGGATAAGAGATACTAAGACAGCAAAATCTGTAGCAGGTGTATCAGATGCGGTCGTTATAGGGAGCCGAATAGTTGAAGAAATTGAGAGTTCACCAAAAGATAAAATAGAGGAAAATCTTTATCTATTAGTAAGTGATATTCGAAAAGCTATTGATGAGCCGTCATGAGCTTTGAAGTATGAATTGGTTAAATAGGCTTTTACCGCCGAAAATCAAGAATTCGAAAGAAAGCGAACGCAGAGGGGTTCCTGAAGGTCTTTGGAGTAAATGTAGTAATTGTGAAACTGTGCTTTATCTGGCTGACTTTCGAAGAAATTTAAATGTTTGTCCAAAGTGCGGACACCACAGCCGACTAAATGCTAGGCTTAGACTAGATATCACCTTAGATAATAATGATCGTGAGGAAATAGCTCGGAATATTGTATCAAAGGATCCTCTTAAGTTTGTGGATAGTAAAAAGTACGTAGATCGAATTAAATTAGCTAAAAAGAAAACTGATGAAAAAGATGCTCTTGTGGTTGTAAAAGGTAAGCTGAAGGGAGAGAGTGTAGTTTGTGCAGCCTTTGAGTTTGATTTTTTAGGTGGGTCCATGGGATCAGTTGTGGGCGAGAAATTCTCGCTAGCGGTCGCAGAATGCTGTAAATATAATTTACCTTTCATTTGTTTCGCAGCTAGTGGTGGCGCCAGAATGCAAGAAGGGGTTTTATCGCTATTGCAGATGGCTAAAACCACGGGTTCTTTGACTAAATTGACAAAAAAAAAATTACCATTCCTTTCCGTACTCACTGATCCCACAATGGGAGGAGTCTCAGCCAGCTTTTCTATGATAGGCGATGTAATTATCGCAGAGCCCAAGGCTTTGATAGGTTTTGCTGGTCCGCGAGTAATAGAGCAGACGGTTAGAGAAAAGCTTCCAGAAGGTTTTCAAAAAGCCGAATTTCTTTTAAAGCACGGGGCGATCGATATGATAATAGACAGGCGGCAGATGAAAGATACTTTGTATAACCTAATTCTGCTTTTAAGAAACTCATCGAAATATCCCTAAAAAGCACCGCTATATAAAAAATATGCAAAGCGATGTTCTAGGCCATTGGTTAATAAAAAGTAAAGTTTCTTATTCTAAGGGTATAGAAATGGGACTTGATAGAGTAAGGCAGGTTCGTGACAATATGAGACTGGTCCCTAAGTGTCCGATTGTATTAGTGGGAGGCACAAACGGGAAGGGTTCAGTTTGTGCTATTCTAGAATCAATTTATAGCGAGTCAGGTTACAGTGTCGGTACTTATACTTCCCCGCACATTCATCGATTTAATGAGAGAGTAAAAATATCAAGGCAAGAGGTATCTGACGAGCAACTCATAGATTCTTTTGAGCGAATTGGGAATAGTACAAAAGGCATATTGCTTACTTATTTTGAGTATGCCACGCTTGCTGCAATCGATTGTTTTTCTAAAGTTGACTTAGATGTTATTCTACTCGAGGTGGGTTTGGGTGGAAGGTTAGACGCGGTTAATGCTTTCGATGGAGATTGTTCGGTGATAACCAGTTTGGGAGTCGACCACAAAGAATTTTTAGGATCTACCCTCGACGAAATTGCGATTGAAAAGGCTGGGATTTTTCGAAAACACCGTCCGGTGGTCTGTGGGCAAGAAAATCCACCTCTGGCATTAGAAAAAGCTGCTAAAGACAAAGAGGTGAATTTAAATTTAATGGGAAGGGATTTTGGATTTAAGGTAGAGAACAATAGGCAGTGGCAGTTTTGGATAAAGAATAAGCAAAAAATCTCATTGCCATGGCCATCGCTTAAAGGAGATGTGCAATTAAATAACGCGGCTGTTTCATTAGCAGTTTTAGATGCTCTTAAGAGTGTTGTCCCGGTAGATTTGGGTTCAATAAGAAAAGGCTTAGTAAGTGTCGTCCTAGAGGGACGATTTCAAGTTTTGCCTACTAAACCACAAATTATTCTTGATGTTTGTCATAATCCACATGCATCACAAAGTCTTAGCATGAATTTGAGTCAAATGCCAAAAGTAAAAAAGACCGTAGCGATTTTTGGAATACTGTCTAATAAGGATGCGATCGGAGTCATTGAGGCCATAAAGCTGAACATTGATTATTGGATAATTACACCGCTACGAACCGAAAAGAATATGAGCCCAATTGACCTTCGCTTGGCTTTCTCACAATGCGGTATTTCGGATAATAAATTAAGGGCCGCTTCATCTATAAATGATTCTTTTGAAATCGTCCGTGACTTAACATCGGATAGTGATAGAATTTTAGTTTTTGGCTCTTTCTTTCTGGTAGCTGATACGATGAATTTTATTAAAGGTTTTTAAAATGGCTATAAAAACACCTCCTGCGTCGAATGAGTTAAAAAAGCTGGCTCGCCACAGATTGATAGGAGCTAGTACGTTGGTTTTGCTCGTTGTCGTCTTTTTGCCAATGGTTTTAGATAAAGAACCTCGTCCAATTTCGGAAGATATCATTATATCGATACCAGATATTCCACTCACCGTAAACGCTCCATTGGAACAAAAATACTACACTACCCCTCCAACAGATTCGGCCGGGAATTCTTCAGTTTCTGATAAACGAAAAAAAAATAATGAAACCGAGGTCGACGGTGTTAAGGCTGAAAAAGATAAAGCTACAGATGACGGAAAAACGTATGTGGTTCAACTCGGCGCATTTAGCGATAGCGTTGCTGTTAGCAAACTAGTTGAAACAGTCGAAAAAATCAATTTACCTGTTTATACGGAAAGTTTGAATAAAAACGGTAAAGTCAGAACCCGTGTGAGAATTGGACCTTATTCTAAAAAAAATGTAGCGCAAAGCGTAGTTAAAAAAGTCAAAGCGCTACGACTTAGAATTGGAGAGCCTGCAGTTTTACTGGTTCGTAGGTAATAGTGGTTTTGCAAGTGTAAGTGTGAATTTTAGGAATAGGATTTAAATTTAAAATATGACACTCGTAGACTACATTGTTATTCTGATACTGGCGATCTCGATTTTTTACAGCGTTATTCGAGGTTTTGTTAGAGAAGTTCTCTCTTTAGTTTCTTGGATAGGAGCGATTTATATTGCCATAAACTTTACACCTTGGCTAGAGCTCAAGCTTCCTGAAACGGTTAGCCACCCAGGAGTGAGATATGGAACAGCTTTTGTCGTAATTTTAGTTTTGACCGTCTTTGGTTTTAGTTTTATTGCTAGCCAATTATCCCGGTTTGTAAAACACACTGGATTGTCGGGAACCGATAGATTGCTCGGGGTTTTTTTCGGACTCGCAAGGGGATTGCTCATTGTTACAATTGCAGCTGTAGCCGTAGGGTTTTCGCCGTTAGTTAATGAAGATTTTTGGGAAAATGCGTTATTTCGATCAGAACTCGAAAGAGCTTCTTTATTATTTAATTGGGTACCGGATGAATTAATAGAGAGGACTAGTGCTAGCGAATAAAATTTTTCATAGTTTCTCGTGTTTGGGTTTATGTATTGACGTAAGGAAGGCTGGTTGGTTATGTGTGGAATTATTGGAATAGCATCTGGAGAGCCGGCAAATCAATTGCTTTATGACGGTTTACTAGTTTTACAACATCGAGGACAAGATTCTGCCGGAATCGTTACGGCAGAAAGTAACACTTTCCATATGGCAAAAGGGCAAGGACTTGTTCGTGATGTATTCCGAACGAGAGATATGCGAAATCTTGAGGGCAAGTTTGGTATAGGACACTGCCGTTATCCAACCGCCGGATCAGCTAGTTCATCTGCAGAGGCTCAACCATTTTATGTTAATTCCCCATTCGGAATCGTACTAGCTCATAACGGAAATTTAACTAATTCCGACGAATTAGAGAAAGATATTTTTCGTGAAGATTTTAGGCATGTTAATACAAATTCTGATTCGGAGGTGATTTTGAATGTCCTCGCAAATGAATTACAAAAAGTAGTTACAGGATATGAATTAGAGCCAACGACAGTATTCCGGGCAGTAAAAGAAGTTCATAAACGGGTTAAGGGAGCATATGCGATAGTTGCTATGATCGCGGGGTATGGACTTCTAGCATTTCGCGATCCTTACGGTATTAGACCATTATTAATCGGAATTAAAAATACGGATGAAAACCCCGAGTACATAATTTCGTCGGAGAGCGTCGCCGCTAGTGCCCTTGGTTTTAATATTTTAAGAGATGTCAATCCGGGTGAAGCAATTTTTATCGACATGAAAAGAAATTTTTTCTCAGATAATGGTGCGGTAAACTCGGAATTATCACCATGTATCTTTGAGTACGTTTACCTAGCACGGCCTGATTCTGTTATCAACGGCATCTCTGTATATGAGACAAGGTTACGCATGGGAAGAAGTTTGGCTAATCAAATTCAAAAAGACCATTCTGATCTCAAAATTGACGTAGTAATTCCGATTCCAGATTCCAGCCGCCCTGCGGCAATGGAAATGGCTAATGGTTTAAACATTCCTTTCCGAGAGGGGTTCATCAAAAATAGATATATCGGGCGTACTTTCATTATGCCTGGTCAAGAAACAAGAAAAAAATCTGTGCGTCAGAAACTGAATCCTATAAGTATGGAGTTCAGAGGGAAAAATGTTATGTTGGTTGATGACTCTATCGTCCGTGGTACGACAGCTCGAGAGATAGTACAAATGGCGAGGGAGGCAGGAGCATCTAAGGTTTTTTTTGCATCAGCAGCGCCCCCCGTTCGTTTTCCAAATGTCTATGGAATAGACATGCCATCAGTAAAAGAATTGATAGCGAACGGAAGAGAGAATGCTGATATCTCCGAGGAGCTAGGTGTAGATAGATTGATATACCAATCACTAGATTGTTTGGTTGAAGCCGTTAGTTCCGTAAATCCGAATATCCATCGATTCGAGACTTCATGTTTTACAGGAGATTATATAACGGGCGATGTGACGCCGGAATATTTAAATTTAGTGGAATCTCGTCGCAATGACAAACAGCTTTCTAAAGATTTAACGGCCAGTAATCAATTGGATCTAAACTTGGTTTCCGGATAATGTTGGAATAGAATTAATTCAGAGAAAAACTAATTGGCAACCTGAAACGTCACACATTATATAGCCGCCTCCGTCATCCCAATCCGGCAAGACATACCTGTCACATGGTATTCCATCGACTCTGTACGAATGGTGAGCGGGTCTGTGTGTGTGTCCATGGATCAATTTTCTGTAAGAGTGCTTTTTGAAGATATTTTTTACTTCACCGCCGTTCACATCCATTATCTCGATTGATTTTGTTGCATTATTTATTTTACTATTAGCCCGCATTGATTGGGCAAAATTTCTTCGTTCGTCAGTACTTTGTTTGAGAAAAGTTTTTTGCCATTCTCCTGATCTTACAATATTTCTGAATGCTAAGTAATTATGATCATCTGTACATAGAGTGTCACCGTGCATTAAAAGATATTTTTCTCCGTAAAGATCAAATTCACTTTTTTCCCCTAATAATTTCAACCCAGCAGCATTTGCAAATTTATTACCCAAGAGAAAATCTCTATTACCATGCGTAAGGAAAACCGCAGTACCTCCATCCGATACTTCTTTTAGATTTGCTATTATTTCAGAGGCTAGTGGGTCTATAATATCCTCATCACCAATCCAATAATCAAAGAGATCTCCTAGAATAAATAGATATTCAGATTGTATGGCATATTTAAAAAGAAAATTTTTGAACGCATTTGTTATTTCAGGCCTTGAAGCGCACAGGTGCAAGTCAGATATGAACAATGAGTTTTGCTTCATTAATTAACTAAGTTACTCGGGAAGCTGAAATTATTACTATATCTTCATTAGGGACATCAGCATTAAAGCCTTGGGTTCCAGTGCTGGCTGCTTTTATTTTATCAACGGTGTCAGTACCTTCCGTTAACTTACCGAAAACGCAATATCCATAACCCTCCGCACTCTCTGACTTAAAGTCCAAAAATTTGTTGTCTACCACGTTGATAAAAAATTGAGCAGAGGCCGAATGCGGTTCATTGGTTCTGGCCATTGCAATAGTATATGCGGAATTACTAATCCCATTGTTCGCCTCGTTTTTGATTGGAGCATTAGTAGTTTTTTCTACCAGTCCTTTCTCATATCCACCTCCTTGGATCATAAAGTTATCAATGACTCGGTGAAAAATTGTTCCATCATAGAATTTTGCATCTACATAGCTAAGAAAGTTATCAACGGTTAACGGTGCTTTTTCTTGATCAAGTTCGATTACCATACTGCCTTCAGAAGTGGTAACTTTTACTAGAATTTTCATATTAATTCCCTAAAACACTTACAGATTGAATGATGATTGGGTTATTTGGTACATCTTTTGCAAAGGGGCCACCCCTTCCCGTGGGAGTGCCCGCAATCTCCTTCACTACGTCCATTCCTTGTACTACTTTTCCAAAAACTGCGTAACCCCATCCTCTGAGACTTTTACTCGTATGGTTTAGGAATCGATTGTTGGCGACATTGATGAAGAATTGAGCCGTAGCAGAGTGCGGTTGATTGGTTCTAGCCATCGCTATTGTTCCCACCATATTGGTTAATCCATTGTCAGCTTCATTTTTAATAGCTTCGTTGGTAGTTCTCTCTTCAAATTCCGAAGAATATCCTCCTCCTTGTATCATAAAACCTGGAATCACTCTGTGAAATATGGTGTCGGTATAAAATTCACTCTCCACATAACGTAGAAAGTTTTCAACCGTTTTTGGTGCTAATTCCATATCTAATTCAATAACCATATCCCCTACGTTGGTCTTCATTAAGACTTTAGGGTTATCAGCTAATGCCATATTAGTTGATGTGATAAAAAAAATAAAAACTAAAAATTTATACATATTATTTCCTTTGACAATATTAAAGTATTTTTTGTATGAGTTAGTGTTTTCCTTCGTAAATAATTTTCCAATTATCATTTTCTTTTGACCAATATTGTATTTTGGACATTTGGTCGTTTAGATTATTACTTTTATAGCTTTGCTTAAAGGTGATCGCCGCTATATTTTTCTCTCCCGGATATATTGATATTGAAATATCCTCAATTAGGACTTTTATCCATTGTTTCCGAGAATTAATTATCTTCTTGCGATTTGACCACAATCTAAAATCTCTTTTACCATCCGTAAATTTTTCTGAGTAATTATTTAAATATCTATCAATATCTAAACTTTCCCAATCAGTTTTCCAGGTTTTTAGTTCATTTAGTAATGCTTCTCTATTTTTTTTATTTTGGTTAGGAGAAGTCCATTTTATTTCTTTAGCTATAACAATCGGAGTTCCGGACGCATCGATGTACTGGGATAGGGTTTCAAAGTCGATGTTGCTGAGAACCACACAGCCATCACTTGCTTTTGGTGGTCGACTAAAAGTACTTGTCGGTGTTCCGTGTAGCCAAATTCCATAACCACTATATCCCTGCAGTTGATCCCAGTTGTTCGGATAATTAATGGGGAAAGCTCCAGCCCCATAAAAGTCTGAAAGTTTAGATGAGTCAATTCTGCTAGTAACACGATAAATACCAATCGGAGTTTTTTTATCTCCTTCTCTAAATTTCCCCATGCCTTTTTTCCCAATACTGATGTAAAAATTTGTAACATAGTGAAATTCATCATTACTATTTTTAAATACATACATCGTTGCTTTTGAAGCATCGACAACAATTACATGGGCATATTTAGAAGGGATTTTAATGAGATTTTCAGGGATTGTAGATGGCAGATTTTTCCCATAGTGTCTGTTGATTCTTGCAACTGCTTCTTCGATTAAATCTAATGTAGCTTTTTGGGAGTCATTATCTGAGCCAGGCTTGTTTAGAGTCGTATATTTAGCAGATAGTAAATCGCCCATGATAAGGTATCCTAAAGCGAAGTTAGGAAAATCTTTTGTTAGATCCTCTACTTTACGTAATGCTTCTTCCATTTTTTTTGAATGAATTTTCTCTATGATTTCTGCTAATCTAGTTTCGATATCTTTGTCTTCGGATAGCGCCAAGGTTGGGGGTAGGCTGGTTGTAATTGTAAACGAAATCGCAAAAATTACCTTTACGAGTTTTTGAACCCGAGAATTTATTTTTCTCTGAGAGTCAGATATTTGCATGATAAGACCTAATTTATTTAGAGAACAATTCCTGTTTTATTAACCAGTCCTCTTTTATTTTTTGCAATATTAAAGTTTTAATTCCCTTCGAGTCAATGAGGTTAGATTTGTAATGTTGCTCAAATCGAACTGTTGCATCGGTATCCGATTCCGAAACTATTTTCAAGTTATAAACAGAAATTGAAATAGATTTCGGTCCATTTATTCTCGATCGACGCAAGGCAGCCCATTCTTCCCAAGATTTTTGGGAACTTTTGAAAGTTTTCGCATAATAACCTAGGTACTTATCAACATCTTTTGCCGACCAAGCAGAAGCCCATTCTAATACTGTGTCAGATATTTGCTTTTTAGAGGTTTTAGGAACGGATTTGCTATTTATTCCCGATATATTACGAGTGGAGTCTATATTCACACTTGCACTTTCGGCGACTTTAGAGGACTCACTCGATATAACAAATGGCGCATTGGTAATATTCAAAAGCAAAGATAACTGAATAGAGTTATCGGACAAAGGAGTTTTTTTAATGGCTTTTTTATATGCCTCGCTAGCAAGTTGCGCATATAGTTTACCAAGATTTTCATAAGCCGCCTGAAAACTCGGGTTAGTTTTGATGGCGGCTTCCAATGATTTCCTAGCTCTTTCGAAATCGCCTCTTTGGGTATGAATAACTGCTAAATTATTGTATGGCTCGGGGTGTTTGGGGTAGTCAAAGGTTAACCCATCGAATATTTTTTCCGCCTCGTCATACATTTCCATTTTCATAAGAATTAAACCCTTTAGAAATCTGGGTTGCAAACTTTTATCGGCTGATATGTTCGCGGAATTAATTATTTTAAGAGCTTCGGAATATTTATTTTTTTCAAAAAGAACCTTGGCTTTTTGGTACAAATCGTCTGATAGTACAGCCCCTGTACTAAAACAAAGTGATAACGCTATTACTGGAAGAAAAAAAATCGGCCGCATCTGTTATAATGTTTTGCACATTGATAGGATTTAAGTGTTGTGAGTAAAGCAATAGTTTAACAACAACCATGACAAACTCATAGGTTTTCCGAAACGTTTTTAAGTACTTCGCTAAAACGAATGCGAAGTTTGGACGTTTCTGCAGATGGGTAATTCAATAAACCTTATGTTACACATATACAATTCTCTAACTAGAACCAAAGAAAAATTTACTTCCATCGAGCCTAAAATCGTAAAAATGTACGTTTGTGGAATGACAGTATACGACTTTTGTCATCTGGGACATGCTCGAGTGATGGTTTTCTTTGATGTTGTAAAACGTTGGTTAGAAAATATTGGATATGCCGTGACATATGTTCGAAATATCACGGATATCGATGATAAAATCATAAATAGGGCCTCTGAGCAACAAAGGTTCCACGGTGATCTAACCGAGGAGTTTATAGGTGCCATGCGCGAGGATGCCTCCCTTCTGGGAGTTCTATCGCCTGATTTTGAACCCAGGGCTACCGACCATGTGGACGATATGCAGCAAATCATACAGATCCTGATCAACAACAAGATGGCTTATCACGTTCCGGGGGGAGATGTGTATTTTTCCGTAAAAAAATTTCAAAAATACGGACAATTATCAGGAAAAACCCTAAACGATTTACGACTAGGTAATCGAGTAAAAGTTGATGACAGTAAAGTTGATCCATTTGATTTTGTACTTTGGAAAAAATCTAAAGCAGGCGAGCCATTTTGGGAATCTCCATGGGGCCATGGCCGGCCCGGTTGGCATATCGAATGTTCTGCTATGAGTAAGAGGCTACTAGGGGAAAGTTTTGATATTCATGGTGGTGGTGAAGATTTACAGTTTCCCCACCACGAAAATGAGATAGCTCAGTCGGAATGTGCAAACGGTGTTAAATTCGTGAATTATTGGATGCACAACGGGTTTGTCAGAGTTGATAACGAAAAAATGTCGAAATCATCAGGTAATTTTTTTACTATCCGAGATTTACTTATAAAATATGACCCAGAAGTTCTCAGATACTTTATATTGAGGGCACATTACAGGAGTCCTTTGAATTACTCTGATGAGCATCTTAAAGATGCTAAGGCAGCGCTCGCGAGGTTGTATCAAGCTGTAAAAATAGTAACGGAAAAGACTGAGGCTGATTGGACCTGTTTTTATGGAAGAAAATTTCGTAGTGCTATGAATGATGATTTCAATACGCCAGAAGCAATAGCTGTTTTATTTGAACTAGCCACAGAAGTTAACCGACAAAATTCACATATTATGGCTAACCAGTTGAAAGCTCTTGCAGGCACTATTGGGTTATTGGAGAGAAACCCATTAGATTTTTTTCAGTCCAGAGCCATCCCGGGAAAATTAACAGTCAGTGAAGTTGAAGAACGAATTAGTAGCAGAAATCTTGCGAGAAAAAATAAAGACTTTGACTTAGCTGACCAGATCAGAGAGGCATTATTGGATAAAGGGATAGAGCTGGAAGATACAGCTAAAGGTACTATTTGGAAGCGACGGTAAATTAATTTAGCTTACACCTCGTCTATACTATAAAAACTAGAACTGTTAAGTAAGGAAAATTTTTAATGGAGAATCAACAGAACGTGTTTAAAGTAAAAAAAAATTGGGAAATCAAAAAGTTTTCTGTTGAACATATTTTTGGCCCTCCCTTAGCACGTATAGAAATGCCACAAGAAATTACTCAAGGCCTCACCTTACTGACTGATAAAGTTCTTGATGGCGACGATTATTTGACCCACGGCCATCAGTTGGCGGGGCAAATATATCACGAGCCATATTTATCGGTAGAGATGCTGGATATTGTTGGCGCTGCCCATTTTTTTCATAGTTGTGCAGTTGAATACGTTACGCGAGTTTTAAAACCTCAAATTAAAAATTTTGAGGAAGATTACAACTTAGAGGTTTTTTTCACTAGTGTTTGGGCGGTATCTCAATATCAAGGGGAATATAATCCGGCCCATATCCATACTGATTGCGATATTTCATCCGTTTGTTATTTGAAAATACCCGAATACGAAAAACGATGGGACGAGGACAGAAACTTCAAGGAGAGCTCTGGAGATGGTCAAATTGAATTCATAGCCAAATCAGTGCCGGATGGATTGGAAAATGGAACTTACAGACATGCCCCAAAGGTAGGAGATTTTTTTCTATTTCCATCAAGCCTTTTACATACGGTTTACCCGTTTCTTGGTAAGGGGGAGAGAAGATCAGTAGCTTTTAACATGGCTTATCAAGTTAGAGATAAAAAAAACGGTAGAGTAAAAGTCGGTAGGCCGGACGGGATGGTTCTCAATCCCAAAACTGGCGCGGCAGAATTTATACCACCAACCAAACTATTCGAATAAAGTTAAAAATAGTAACGAGCTCTTCTCAATCTATTATTTAGTTGTCAAAAAACGCCTTTACTTTTCTCATCCAGGATTTGGAGCGGGGATTATGGCGGTTTGAATCGCTATTACTGATTTCTTCTAACTCGGTTAAAAGCTCACGTTGACGAGTGGTAAGTTGAACAGGGGTCTCAATTATCACGTGAACCATGAGGTCTCCAACCCCGGACGACCTAACTTCTCGGATTCCTTTACCTCTCAACCGAAATACTTTGCCGGTCTGTGTCTCTCCAGGTATTTTTATTTTTGCAGATGAATCTAGAGTAGGAATTTCTAGATTGCCACCTATAGCCGCATTAGTAAAACTTATTGGCATTTCACAGTGTAGATCTTTACCGTCCCTCGTAAAAACCTCATGAGGTTTTAAATGTATTTCAACGTATAAATCTCCCGAGGGACCACCATTGCCACCAGATTCTCCCTCCCCTGTTAGTCGAATACGATCACCGTTATCAACACCAGCAGGTATTTTAAGAGTTTGGGTTTTTTGCGTTTTTATTCGCCCATCTCCCGAACACTGCTTACATGGATCTTCGATAACACGTCCGTTACCACCGCATTTTGGACACGTTTGCGCGACTGAAAAAAAACCTTGCTGCATACGAACTTGTCCTTGGCCATTACAACTTGAACATGTTGTAGGAGATGTTCCTTTTTGTGCGCCTGTACCTCCACATCCTCCACATTTATCCATACTTGGAACTCGAATCCGCGTGTCTTTTCCTCTTGCAGCATCTTCGAGGGTTATTTCAAGGTTGTAGCGAAGGTCTGCCCCTCGATAAACCCCTCCACCTGACCGGCTACCACCAGCCTGGCCACCAAAGATATCTCCAAAAATATCTCCGAAGGCATCGGCAAACCCACCAAACCCTGCTGCCCCTTGCATTCCAGAAGTATTTTGATCTACCCCTGCGTGTCCAAATTGATCATAGGCAGACCGTTTTTCCGGATTACTGAGAATTTCATAAGCTTCTTTGGCCTCTTTAAAGCTGGCTTCCGCCTTGGCGTTATCTGGATTCCTATCTGGATGAAATTTCATTGCCAACCGCCGGTAAGCTTTTTTTAGCGCGCCATCATCAGCACCCTTGTCCACGCCAAGGACGCTATAGTAGTCTTTTTTTGCCATTTGAAATTATATTACTTTAATTTTTATCATATTACATTTAATAGAAGCCACATAAAAACAGATGGCGGTGGGGTTTATTATATTTCATTTTATTTTTTATCGTCTTTTATCTCTTCAAATTCTGCATCGATAATGTCTTCATCCTCTCTTGTTTTTGTCTTGGGTGTTTCTCCTTCTTTTGCGGTGTTCTTTTGTTGACTCCCATCACTATCACTAGCCATTTTTTCGTACAACTTCTGCGACGCTGTTGCCAACTCTTGACTTTCCTTGTCAATTTGTTCCTTATCTCCTGATTCTAGTATAGTTTTGGACGATTTTAGGGCTGTTTCTATCTTAGATTTTTCTTCTTTTTCCAACTTATCCCCATGTTCGATAATGGACTTTTCAACAGAGTGAATTAAACCGTCTAATTGATTGCGAGATTCAATCAATTCCTTTGCTTTTTTATCATCCTCTGCGTTTAATTCAGCATCTTTTACCATTTTTTCAATTTCTTCTTCGCTGATACCTGAACTTGCCTGAATCGTGATCTTATTTTCTTTTCCAGATGCTTTATCTTTGGCAGATACATGCAGTTTACCATTTGCGTCGATATCAAAAGTAACTTCAATTTGAGGCATACCTCGAGGTGCCGGTGGTATCTCTGTAAGATTAAAGTCCCCAAGAGGCTTATTACCAGAACTCATTTCCCTTTCACCTTGAAGTACTTTAATTGTTACCGCAGATTGATTGTCTTCCGCCGTAGAGAAGACTTGATTGGCCTTAGTCGGAATGGTGGTATTTTTTTGTATTAATTTTGTCATAACCCCCCCTAAAGTTTCGATTCCCAGGGAGAGGGGGGTCACGTCTAGAAGTAACACATCGTCAACATCACCTTTCAAAACCCCTCCTTGAATAGATGCTCCCATAGCAACAGCTTCGTCAGGATTAACATCTCGACGGGGTTCTTTACCAAAAAAATCCTTAACAGTTTCTTGCACTTTTGGCATGCGGGTCATCCCACCTACTAAAATTACATCATCAATATCTGCCACATTCAATCCCGCGTCTTTCACTGCTGTTAAGCAAGGTTCTTTGGTTCCATCAATCAGATCTTCCACAAGACTCTCAAATTTTGCTCGAGAAACTTTAACTGCTAAGTGTTTGGGACCGGATGAGTCAGCTGTTATATA
>CACKOO010000003.1 GCA_902601765.1 Hydrogenophilales bacterium
ACAGTTTGGTAAACCATTAGCCGCGACTCAACTAATACAGCTTAAGCTTGCAAATTTTCAGACAGAAATTTCTATTGGATTACAATCTGTTCTTAGAGTTGGGAGGTTGATGGATAAAGGTCAAGCTACACCAGAAATGATTTCCCTCATAAAAAGAAACAGCTGTGGTAAAGCGCTTGAGGTTGCAAGGGTTTCTAGGGATATGCACGGAGGCAATGGCATCTCAGATGAGTATCACGTAATAAGGCATGTGCTGAACCTTGAGGCAGTGAATACGTATGAAGGGACTCACGATATTCACGCTCTAATTTTGGGACGGGCCCAAACTGGAATACAAGCTTTTTACTGAGCTAAATATCAAATTTAAATAGTTCGCCCCCCATCCACCTCGATGCATGCTCCAGTTATTAATTCCGCCTCATCAGAAGCAAGGTACAACGCAGCGTTAGCCACGTCACTCGCCCTTGCTAACCGACCTAACGGAATGGTATCTAGGAATTTTTTTCGATTGTCTGGGGTATCTGGCATTCCCATAAAATCTTCTAACATTGCAGTTTCACCCATCACAGGATTAATTATATTTACTCTTATTTTTTTTGGAGCGAGCTCAACTGCCATAGAGCGACTGGTCGTAATTGCTGCTGCTTTACTGCCGTTATACCAAGTCAGCCCTGGTCGAGGCCTTATTCCAGCGACCGAGGCAACTGTAATCATAACTCCACCTCCTGTCTTTTCTAGAATAGATGCCACATTTTTTGCACTCCAATATAAGCTTTTTACATTTACTGCATATATGCGATCGTAGTTTTCTTCGCTAACAGTAAACATTGACTGGTTTTTATGAGTGAACCCGGCATTATTAACAACAATAGAAAACGATCCATACTTTTCTACCGCTTGCCCCACTAGACTAGCCCACCCTTCATTTAACGAAATATCGGCATTGACAAATATTGCGTCCCCACCTTCTGATTGAATTTCTTTAGCTACTCTTGTTCCTCCCTGCATGTTGATATCATTAATTACGACTTTACATCCTTCCACTGAAAATCTTTTTGCGATTCCCTCACCAAACCCAGATCCTCCTCCGGTGACTATCGCTATTTTATTTTTTAAACGCATGTTTTATTCCTCAATGTTACAACCTCCTTGAGTGAAGCGTGATCGTTAGATCCTTATGCTAGGCTTGATTCAACTTCACGTATTTCTTTGTTCCCAGCGCTTTTACTAGATTTATTTCCAATTGTTTCAAGGGAAATTCCATGCCGAATAGCTGTCATTTCAGCTAGTATAGCTATTGCAATTTCAGGTGGGGTTTTCCCCCCAATTCGCAAACCAACTGGGCCATGTAAACGTTCAATCTCATTTTGTGTAAGATCAAACAAAGCTAACCTCTTTCGTCTTTCACCACTGGTGACTCGCGAGCCTAACGCGCCTACATAAAAAGCCGGCGACTTTAATGCTTCCATGATGGCAAGATCATCTAATTTGGGATCATGGGTTAAAGCGACTACCGCTGTGTGACTATCAACATTTAATTGGCCGACAACATCATCAGGCATTTCCTGAGTGAGAACTGCACTATCAATGGCCCAACCCTCTGAATACTCAGACCGAGGGTCACATACCGTCACAGAATAATCCAGAGCGTGAGCCATTTGTGCAATATACTCGGAAAGCTGGCCCGCACCAATTATCAGCAGTCTCCATTTGGGCCCGTGTAGGGTCTTTAGAAACTTCTTATCAGAGGTTAAGGTGTCTTGGCCATTAGCAAGCTCCAAAGAAACATCTCCAGTTTCCATGTTTAGCTTTCTTTTGGTTAACTCCTGTCTTTCCACTCGCTCCAATAGTGCTTCAAGTTTTGATTGCTTCCCAATTGGCTCTAAGATAATTTTTAACGTTCCTCCACACGGCAACCCAAATTTTTGGGCCTCTTTTTTAGTGACTCCATACAAAGTAAGTTCTGGCTTTGTAATTTTCATAGAATTATCTCTGATTTTAGCTATCAGATCATCTTCAACACATCCACCAGATACGGAGCCTACAACTTGCCCATCACCCCTTATGGCAAGCATCGCACCTGGAGGCCGCGGAGATGAACCCCAAGTTTCAACAATAGTCGCTAAAACAACATTCATCCCTTCATTAAACCAAGATACGCTAGTTTTTAGTACTTGCTGGTCAATACTATCCATAATTTTTCCGTTTCTAATCTGAGTTAGGACAATACCACATTTGTTGATTAAAAAAAAAACCCCCAAGCTGAAAGCTTGGGGGCATAGTCTTAGTTCTAATTACCTGCGCATTCCTATGAAAACAAAATGCTAGAAAATAATTAGGCTGCTGAGATACGCTCTGGCGTTAGCGGGAATTCTCTAACACGCTTGCCAGTCGCAGCAAATACGGCGTTAGCTATTGCCGGAACAATTACGGCCGTTCCCGGTTCACCTAGCCCACCAACGAAACTACCGTCACTCGGCATGAAATGAATATCCATTACCTTCGGAACCTCATTCATTCTCGCCAACCGGTACGTATCGAAGTTGTCTTGCTCAGTAGCACCATCTCGGATAGTTATCTCACTGAACATTCCTGCGCACATCCCGTAGACAAAGCATGACTGCATTTGAGCTAGTGCTTGGTCAGGATGGACCAGCTGACCAGCGTCAACTACAGAAGTTATTTTCTCTAATGAAATGACATTGGAGGAATCCACCGAAACTTCAGCTACAGCAGCAAGAACCGTGTTGTAGCCTTCCATAATAGCCACTCCTTGGCCCTTACCAGCAGGCATCTTTTTACCCCAGTTTGATTTCTTACGAACCGCTTCAAGAACCGCCTTGAACCGTGGGCCTTCAGCAATACCTGATGAAAGTCCTGACCATTTGTGCTTCTTCGCACCAGACTCGTCCATATCGAACTGTGCCATCCGGTATTCGATAGGGTCTTTACCTGCAGCGTGCGCACACTCATCTACAAAACACTCGAGTGCAGGAACGTTGTTGTTGTGCGAAACAGCTCTCCAGTATCCAGGCCTTACTCCAACATCTGTCATCTGGTAAGTGAATTTCATATCCGGCGTCGCATACGGGAAGTTATCGATCCCCTCAACTGCAAACGGGTCGATTCCGTCTTTTACAAGACTTGGGAACAATACAGCAGATATCGATGGACTTGTTGCTTTGTAAGTCATCGCTGCCATTTGACCACCCGAGTCTAATCCGGCGTTTAATTTATATATTCCGCCTGGACTGTAAGAATCGTGCATCATGTCATCCTCACGACTCCAGATCATTTGCACTGGTGCGCCAACAGCTTTGGAAATTTCAGCAGCGTCAATGCAATAATCAGTTTCAACCCTACGGCCAAACCCGCCACCTAAAAAGGTAGTATGAACCTCAATCTGTTCCGGCTTCAGACCAATAGCTCCGGAAACAACGTGAGGAACAATCTGTTGGAATTGTGTTGGTGTGATAATAATTGCCTTATCACTCCTAACATCAGCCATAGTATTTTGCGGCTCTAGTGGAGAATGTGACTTGAACGGAAGACGGTATTCAGCTTCAACAGTCTTGGATGCTTTCGCCATACCCTCGTCGGCATTTCCTGCCTCTCTAAAGGTAACTCCCGGCTCTACTGCACCTAATTCCAGTTCTTCCCAAATCATCCCCATATCTTTTTTGCCATTGGGGCCCGCGTCGTATTTCACGTTGAGCATGTCTTTAGCTTTTTTCGCCGTCCAATAGCTGTCAGCTACCACTGCAACCCCTCGGCTATATTGAACAACCGCTTTGACACCAGGAACGTTCTTAGCCCTGGAATCATCGTAGGAGGTAACTTTTGCACCCATGGTTTGAGGTGGCATCCAGACTGCAGCGTAAAGCATTCCGGGAACTCTGGTGTCTATACCATACCCCGCGGTTGCCTGCACTTTCGCCTTGGTATCCAAACGGGCCTGCTTCACATTTCCAATAAACTTCCACTCGCTCTTGGGCTTCAGAGGAACTTCTTTTGGAACTTCCATTGTGGAAGCTTTTTCCGCTAGGGCACCATATTTGGCTTTCTTGCCTCCTGGGCCTTTAACCATGCCGTTATTTGCCGAACATTTGCTTGCATCCACTCCCCAGTCATCAGCTGCGGCTGCGACAAGCATCATGCGAGCAGAAGCGCCAGCCTTGCGGAGCTTTTCCCAAGCATCACGAACAGACGTCGAACCACCGGTTAATTGTCCACCCAGCAATGCGTTAATATAAACCTCAGCTGGGGGAGCGAACTCTACATTGACTTTGTTGAGATCAACATTCAATTCTTCTGCAACCAACATTGGCATTGAAGTGTATACGTCTTGCCCCATTTCGGACCGAGCGCACATTATAGTTACAGAGTTATCTGTTCCTATCTTTATCCAAGCGTTTGGTGAATGAGTCGTGGCAGCTTGGGCAATTTTAGGTCCAAGCTGAAGCGAAAAACCAAGCGCTAAACCACCAACGCCTGCTCCACTGACTTTTAAAAAATCACGACGATTCTCGTTTTTTAGTACATTTTCTATTTTTCCCATTGTCTTAGCCTCCCTAGGACATCTTCGCAGCTGCTTTAATAGCGGCGCGAATACGAGGATAAGTACCACAGCGGCAAATATTTCCAGACATCCAAGCGTCGATATCTTGGTCGTTCGGATTTCTGTTATTTGCTAACAATGCTGCGGCCTGCATTTGCTGCCCAGATTGACAGTACCCACACTGTGGTACGTCAAGAGCCATCCATGCCCGTTGAACTTTGTGATTGCCTCCAAGACCTTCAATAGTTGTTACCTTTTGACCGGCCACGGAACCAACCTGTGTTTGACATGAACGAACTGCCATGCCATTGAGATGAACGGTACAAGCACCGCATAGGGCTTTACCACACCCAAACTTGGTACCTGTCATGCCAAGCGTATCTCTGACGACCCACAAAAGTGGTGTGTCAGGAGCCACATCGACACTTGTTCGCTTCCCGTTTAGTTGGAAACTTATTTTCATTTTGATACTCCCCCTTTCAAGCAGGTAGGTTTCAATTTCATTTTGTGAAAAATATAACTTTAAAGTTATAACTATTCCTAGTTATGGTTCGCACGTTACACCAACTTTGCCTACGTTTCAAGGTATACAAAAGGTATCGAAGGTATTGTTTTATATTGCTTTTTTTAATGATACTCATTCTCATTTCGAGAACAATTACTAAGTATGAAAATTGTTAAATTTATTTAATTACTTACCTCTGACTTGGCGGTTTATTCATGAAATAATTAATAAAATATTTTGTTGTTGTGAATATCCTTATCCTCTTGCAAATATTGTTTTGAAAGCTCAAGTCTTGCAATTGTTCGTCGATGCACCTCGTCAGGACCATCAGCTAGCCTGAGAATTCGGTTATGGGAAAACATACTTGCTAAAGGAGAGTCTTGACTCAGCCCGCCACCGCCATAAGCTTGTATCGCCCAATCAATAATTTGTTGTGCCATATTGGGTGCTAAAACTTTGATCATTGCAATTTCTGATTTGGCAACTTTGTTTCCAACCGTATCCATCATGTGTGCAGCTTTCAAAGTTAATAATCTTGCTTGTTCTATCATAATGCGTGATTCAGCAATTCGTTCATGCCATATACTTTGTTCCGAAACCGGCTTTCCGAATGCCACCCTGCTTTTTAATCGTTTGCACATAAGTTCAAACGCTCTCTCCGCCTGCCCTATTATCCGCATACAGTGATGAATTCTTCCCGGGCCTAACCTGCCTTGAGCTATCTCAAAGCCTCGTCCTTCGCCGAGCAAGACATTGGTAGCCGGCACTTTGACATCTCTAAGTGTGACCTGCATATGGCCATGGGGCGCGTCATCATAACCAAACACCGAGAGGGCTCTTTCGATTTTAACTCCCTTTGCATCAGCAGGCACCAAGACCATCGATTGTTGATTGTAACGCGCAGCTTGCGGGTCTGTTTTGCCCATAACAATAAATATATTGCACCGAGGGTCCCCAGCACCTGAGGACCACCATTTTTCACCATTAATAACGTATTCATTACCTTTTTTTTCTATCTGACATTCAATATTGGTTGCGTCAGAAGATGCCACTTGAGGTTCGGTCATTAAAAACGCAGACCGATTATCCCCTTTCAAAATAGGCATTAACCATGTGCTCTGATGCTCATCAGTACCATAGCGGAGTAGCGTCTCCATGTTTCCCGTATCTGGTGCGGAGCAGTTAAAGATCTCAGAAGCCCATTGCAACCTACCCATAATTTCACATAGCGGCGCATACTCAAGGTTAGTCAATGTACCTCCGTGAGTTTTAGGCTGCCAAAGGTTCCAGAGACCAGCATCTCTTGCCTTGGGCTTGAGAGCCTCCACCACTTCAGTTGGAAGCCACGGGTTATTTTTTTCGGTACGGTTTTTTGCTACTTCTTCCAAATAACGCTGATCATTAGGATAAACGTTTAATTCCATAAAATCTGTTAGTTTTTCTTGTAATTGTTTTACTTTGGGTGAAAAATCAAAATCCATTTTTATAACTCCCTGATTATCATTTTTTTTACGCATAAATTTTGTGGTTATTCAATTCAGCAATCTCGAAATTTAGTTTACCTCAACCAATTGCGTTTTAGCTTGCCGATCATTAAACCATCTATGTCAACTTGTTTGCCAGATACTACTCAATAGGAGTTTTTTCAAAGCGAACAAACGCATCTCTAAGAAACTTAGGAACGGTAACTGGCACTAAAGTATCCGGATCTGCGTTAACATATACTAAACTTCCAGAAGTTAGAAGTGTATCATCTCTGTAAATTTCACATCTAAATTCAAAACTAGTATTTCCTAATCTAAAAACACGAATGCAAACCTCTATCACTTCATCGAACCCAGCTGGAGAGTGATATTCTAGCTTCGCCAACTTAAGATACAAGTCAGTTCCGGTTTGTAAAAATGGTCCAGTGTAAGGATGACCTATGGCCTTATAGTAATCAGTCACTGCAACATCAAAATAGGCCAGGTAATGAGCGTTAAACACAATGTTTTGTTTGTCCACCTCCGCCCAACGAACCCGAATTTTTGTACTAAAACTAAAATTACTTCTCGCCATTTACTTGTCCTTTTCTGGCACTAAACCGAATAACTAACCACTCTCATGATAATTGAAGAAAAAATGTAATTTTACAATTATTCGTATCGACGAGTAACCCACTCAGCCACGAGAGCTGGCTTGTTACTTTTCTCACACTCCATGATAACTCCCCATACTATTTGGATACCACTATCAATTCTAGAGATCTCTCTAATTTCAAAACGCGCCCGCAATTTTGAGCCAGCTATCACGGGAGAAGTAAAACGTAACCGATTGAACCCATAATTTACTCCCATCTTCGAAAACGACATGTCCACCGAGCGGTCCATAAAAAAAACCATCAATGAGGCCGTAAGAAAACCGTGGGCTATGGTGTCTCCAAATGGTGAATCAGATTTTGCTTTTTTTTTATCGATGTGTATCCACTGTGAATCGCCGGTTATATCTGCAAAACCATTGATCATAGATTGTGTTACCTCGAGCCAATCGCTGACCACCAACTCTTTTCCTTGATAACTGTATAAATGATCTACACTATCGATAACTATCAAAGCCATATTTATCTCCTTTCGATTCAACAAAAATGTTTAGCTATGTCATTAGCTGACCGAGTCAACATGCTCATGTCCGATGCTACGGCGATGAGCTGAGCGCCTTCTTCTGCCCAAGCTCGTGCATCCTCCTTCGCAAAAGCTAATGTAGCAGCTACTTTTCCAGCTGCGCGTATTTGCTTTATCGCCTCACACATAACCTTCCTGACTTCTGGATGAGCTGGTTGCCCTAGATACCCCATATCAGCCGCCAAATCGGCTGGTCCGATGAAAACAACATCAACCCCATCAATCGCTGCGATTTCAGCTATTGCGGCTACAGCCTTTAATGACTCAACCTGTAACATCAAACAGATTTCATCATTCGCTTTTTCAAAATAATCTGGCACTCTGCCATAACTGTTTGCTCTTGAAGATCCGGAAACACCTCGAACCCCATTAGGAGGATACCTTACAGCCCGAACTGCTTTTTTTGCCTCTTCCGCAGATTGTACATAGGGTATAAGGAGTGTTTGTACTCCGAGATCTAGAAGCCGTTTAATGAAAACAGTATCATTCCAATATGCTCTAACGATAGCTGACACAGGATACCCTTGAATCGCTTGAAGTTGATGATGCACCTCGGAAAGCTCAGTTGGAGCGTGTTCGGTGTCAATCAGTAACCAATCAAAGCCGGCTAACGCACAAGTCTCCGCGGATGCCGAGTTACCCAGCATCAACCAGCAACCAAACTGATTCTTTTTGAGGGAAATTAAATTCTTTTTCAAATTATTGATCGGCATATGCATTTTTTTCCCCTATTTGATGTTTTATTAGTTAAGCTTTAATCGTACATCACAAAATCTATTTTCTGAAATTAACTCAGGACTATCTAGAATATGAAATTCAGCGGCGTTTTTCCAATCTTAGTTACACCATTCAAACACGACGAAAGTCTAGATCTTGATTCATTAAGACGCATGATCAACTTAATGAAAAAAATTGGAGTAGATGGCGTAACTGTTTTGGGAGTACTGGGCGAGGCAAACAGGCTTTCGGACATTGAAAGGCGACGTGTCATACAAACTACGGTTGATTCGGCTGGTCATCTTCCAGTAATTGTTGGTACTAGCTCCAACGGAGCCAATACTGCTAGCGAATATTCGAAAATTGCACATGATTTAGGGGCAAAAGCTGTAATGGTTACTCCCCAAGCTGACCCGAACCTCTCTATTGCGAAGTTAATTACCTACTATGAGCGCATCACACAATCAATGCCGCTTCCAATCGTATTGCAAGACCACCCGGCTTCCTCCGGAGTCAAAATGACCGTTGATACCATTATTCAGATTCTTGAAAACACTGAGGCCATAAAATGCATCAAACAAGAGGACCTACCGACAAGTTCGAAGATAGCAGCTCTAAAAAAGCATTTACAACCAAACTTAACAGTGCTCACAGGGCTGGGAGGGCTTTATGGACTCTTCGATCTTAAAGCAGGGTCGGATGGATTTAATACTGGTTTTGCATTCCCCGAAATATTAATGGCAATTGTGCGAGCTAAAAACAAAAAAAATTGGATACTTACTAATCAGCTTTACAAACAGTTTCTCCCTTTGATTGTGTTCGAGCAACAACCTGGGGTTGCAATCCGAAAAGAAATTTTTAGATTAAGAGGGGCAATCTCGTCTAGTATGGTACGACACCCTAGCCCTAGTATATCAATGGAAAGTCAACAACAACTGGTAGAACTTTTAGCTTCAATTTTGCCTGATATTGATCTTTCAAAACCAATTTCCAATGCTTGGTTAGAAAAATCACCTTACTGAAGCTCATACAGTTCGGCGATTCTGGTCTCATGAGCACTAACGAGACACTGCACATCCTTACATACATCCCGAACGCTTTCCTTCCAGTTTTTTTGAGTCTTCCTTAAAAGCTTAGGTGAAATACCCCGTTGGAGAGCATGGTGAAATGCTACGGCCATTTGTTCTTCGGCTTTCGCCGCTCGGCTGTTAAAACATACAAGTTTATCAACATTTTTCTCGGCCCTGGCGCAGTCTACCGCTGCCAATGTTGGGTTTATGTGAACAAGCAGCAAAATAATTAAGTGAGTAAGTGCTCTCAATTCAGTATCCTTAATTAAATTTAGATCGTTATCTTGTTACTTGTTAATTTTGGAACAATTTCAAGCACTGACAATTGAGCAGCATAATTAACTTCCTCTTTTTTCCCTCTCTCTATCATTAAACGTCCTACTCTAGATGTCAAAAGTATCTCGTTTGATTTCCCTGAAATGAAAATTTGTCTTGCCGCCAAAGCTGCATCAGAATACTGAGTAATATCTTTTTTCCTATTCTTCATAAATAAATCCACAAAATAGCCGGCTCCGAACGAATCCTCCAAATTGGGCAATCCCATTGAGCCTGAACACACTATCAAAACTGGCTTTCTAGGATAAAGCTCACTAATTCGACTAACAATAGCTTTTGCATTTATCAAAGACCCCACGAAGACATGAGAAGCGCTAGCAGCCTGTTTTAAAGCAACGGTCCCATTCGTTGTAGAATAAATCAAAGTTTTACCATCGAGAGGTGATTCCCTCAGTGCCAAAGGAGAAGGGGAGGCAAAGCCTGTAATAGTCTGTGCGTAAAGTTCACCGGCTAGCACATAACTATTTTCGGCGTGACGTTTTGCTTCCGCCCTTGCACTTGCCTCGTCTCGGACAGGAATAACTATTTTTACCCCATTAGCAAACGCGGTAATTATGGTGGTTGTCGCGAACAATATATCGAGAACGACAACAACTTTATTTTCCAAAACCTCGTCCTCTAATTCCTCTCTCTTAAAAAGCACATGGATCTCATGAGAAAAAAATTTTGTATTTTTTTTTATGCTAGACATTCCGCCACCTAATCTTTTGAGTAACCTTAATATTCATCACTATAATACTCGAATCGAATAAACTGCTTACGCGGTTATCACCATGTTTTTCACTTCAAATTTGCTTCCACTTTTTTCGCGGCTGGACGTATTCAACCGGTCCTTCTTGATTACTTAACTTGGCAAATTCCCTTCTTTGATGCTGTGAATTTCCAAACATCAAATCTATCGCTTCCAGTCTTTTAAAATAATGCCCGATAGCCAATTCTTGAGTCATCCCCATTCCTCCGTGCAGTTGAATAGCTTCTTGCCCAACGGCACGTCCAGCTCTACCAATAAAATCTTTCGCCGCCAGAATAGCTTTCTTCTTCTCTGACAAATCCGTCGATGCTAGCGAGCCAGAAGCTAGAACCGCCATCGAGCGAGCCTGCTCAAGGGTAATAAACATATCCACTGCTCGGTGCTGAAGCACTTGAAATCTAGATATTGGCACTCCAAATTGTTTCCGGGTTTTTAAATATTCCAGCGTCATCTGCTGCGTACGTTCCATTACCCCAACCGCCTCAGCGCAAAAGGCTGCCATTGCATGATCCACTACTTCAGATATTAACGGCATCGCCTTACCGAGTTGACCGATGACCGACTCTGGCCCTACTCGAACTCCATTCAGTTGAACGTCTAAGGCCCTTGTGCCATCGTAAAGAGGGTACTCGTGCCCACCTAAATTTTCTTCATCACACTCTACGATGAAAAGAGTCACTCCATCTTGATCTTCTACCTCTCCAGATGTACGCGCTGAGACAATAAGTTTTTCAGCAACTGGCCCATGAAGTACAATCGATTTTTGGCCTTCTAAAACCCAGTTATTACCGTCAGGTTTTGCAACAGTCTGCACTCTTTCCAAATTGAACCTTGATCCCGGCTCCATGTGTGCAAAGGATATCAACATAGAACCATCAATAATTCCAGGCAGAATTATTTGTTTTTGCCAGTCTGCAGCCCCTTTGTTAACTAAGCCACCCGCCAAAATCACGGTTGACACGTAGGGTTCAATCACTAGATGATTTCCCATTGATTCCATTATTAACATGGTCTCGATACCGCCACCGCCAAAGCCTCCATACTCTTCCGGGAAAGAGACGCCGAGAAGCCCTAATCCGGCCAGCCCCTCCCATACTTCACCCGACATTGTTTGTCGTTCTTCAATCATCGATTGCCTTAGATCAAACGAATAGTTTTTTTCTAGGAACCGGTCGACCGAATCTTTTAGCATTTTTTGCTCTTCTGACAACGAAAAATTCATATTAACCCACTCTCTTAGACATTAGATTCTGTAACTACAACCCCAATACTCTTTTAGAAATAATGTTCTTTTGTATTTCGTTTGTTCCCCCATAAATCGATACTTTCCGGTAATTAAAATATCTTGATGCCAATGGCGTAGCATAATTTGGCCCCACGGTTGGTCCGATCCAATTTTCCTCCAAGGACATTGGCAAATAAGGAAGTGCATTAGGCCCAACAGCCTCCATTTGTAATTCCGTGAGCTCCTGTTGAATTTCCGTACCCCGTAGTTTTAGTATAGAAGCTTCGGGGCCGGGGACAGCCCCTTGAGCCTCAACTGCTGCGACTCGCAGAACTGTCCATTCCAGAGCCATTAGGTCTATTTCCAACTTGGTTATTCTATCTCTAAAAAGCGGATCCTCGATCAATGGAACTCCATCTAAGAATTCTTTTGCTGCGATATGCTTAAGATGTGCCAATTCCCTTTTTGAGGCGCCCACTCCAGCGGTGTTTGTTCTCTCGTGTGATAGCAAAAACTTTGCGATTGACCAACCTCTCCCCTCTTCGCCAACTAAATTTTCAACCGGAACTTCAACATCTTGCAGCCAAACCTCATTAATTTCTTGCCCTCCACCATCTATAGTAATTATGGGCCTAACTTCAACGCCGGGGTGATGCATGTCAATAAGTAGCATTGATATGCCGTCCTGTTTTTTTCCGGATTGCCCTGTGCGAACAAGACAAAACATCACATCTGCCCATTGAGCTTGCGTAGTCCAAGTTTTCTGTCCATTCACAATATACTTATCACCATGGAGTTCTCCAGTCGTTCTCAGCGAGGCAAGGTCTGACCCTGAGCCAGGTTCCGAATAACCCTGACACCACCACTCTTCTCCCGACAAAATTTTCGGTAGAAATCGCTCTTTTTGGAAATCACTACCAAATTCAATTAAAACGGGGCCGATCATATTTATACCAAATGGCGATAACCTAGGTGCACCAGCGGCGGAACTTACCACATCAAAAATATGTTGCTGCATAGCAGACCACTGAGCACCGCCTAATTCTGTCGGCCAATTTGGAGCTACCCATCCTTGTTTATGTAGGGCTGATTGCCAGCGTCCAACATCTTGTTTTTCAAGTGGCCTATGCTCAATAACCTTACGTGCTACATCTTTAGGTAAGTTTTCAGCAACAAATTTTTTTACGTCACTTTCGAATTTTTTATCTTCGCTTTTTAATCTTATTTCCATATATTCACCCATTGTGATTACTGCCGAATATCATTTCTGTCCTTAAAGCATAAGGCAACCTATATGCAACGACAACCCAAATTGGATAAAAAAGTAGTACAGGCTATACTAGGCTTATAAAAATTATTTATACCTTGAGATTTATCCTTAGGAGAGTGTTATGAAAATCCGAGAAGACTTCCAGACAGATCCTGCCTCATCAAATCACCCTATTAACTTGGACCCGTTATGGCTTCCATTTACTCCTAATCGGCAATTCAAGGCTTCACCTAAGTTGATAAAAAGTGCTGAGAAGATGCATTACAGAACCAACACGGGAGAATCAGTATTGGATGGTATAGCTGGACTATGGTGCGTTAATGCTGGACATTGTAGACAACAGATTGTTGCCGCCATTCAAAGTCAAGCGCAAGAACTTGACTATTCAACCACGTTCAATTTGGGGCACGAAGGAGCATTCACAGCAGCCGAAGGTATAGCAAATATGGCTCCATCAGGACTCAATCATGTTTTTTTTACAAACTCCGGCTCTGAAGGTGTCGATAGTGCGTTAAAAATAGCTCTGGGGTACCACAGAACAAAAGGCGATGGGCAAAGACATCGATTTATTGGTAGAGAAAAAGGCTATCATGGGGTAGGGTTTGGAGGAATTTCAGTTGGCGGGATCCTCCCCAATCGTAAAATGTTTAGCTCATCTCTTTTACCTGGTGTAGATCATCTTCCGCATACCCACAACCTAGAAAAGAGCGCGTTTTCAAAAGGAGAACCTCTTGAAGGGGTTGAGTTAGCGGATGAACTAGAAAAAATTATATTGTTACACGATCCACTCAATATTTCTGCTGTGATAATTGAACCTATTTCTGGTTCGGCTGGTGTTTTAGTGCCTCCCAGGGGTTATTTAAAACGAATTAGGGAAATTTGCGATAAATATCAAATACTATTAATTTTTGACGAAGTAATCACGGGATTTGGCAGAACCGGGCATGCTTTCGCCTCACAAACTTTCGACGTCATCCCAGATATGATTGTTTTTGCGAAAGGAGTTACCAATGGGGCCGTTCCAATGGGAGGGGTTATTGTAAAAAGCGAAATTTACAATGCATTTATGTCCGGGCCAGATTGGGCAATTGAGTTCTACCACGGTTACACATATTCGGGGCATCCATTGGCAACAGCTGCCGCGAATGCAACCCTTAAGCTATACAAAGACGAAGGATTATTTGAAAGAAGTTACTCGCTCAGCTCCTATTTTGAGGAAGCCGTGCATTCTTTAAAAGGATTGCCGTATGTAGTTGATATTCGAAATTACGGTTTAATGGGTGGAATCCAATTATTACCAATAAATGATAAACCCGGTCAAAGAGCATATAATATTTTTGAGAAGTGTTTTGAGAAAGGTGTGCTAGTACGGCCGGCTGGAGATAATATCGCCTTAACACCACCTCTGATCGCGGAGAAAACTCATATTGATATTATTGTGGATACGCTTCGCTCAGTACTTTCTAAATCAGCTTAGAGCTAACCAAACCACTTCCCTGAGGACTCTAAACGATTGAAAATTGTAATAGCTCAAATGGAGCACGAGACAAATACTTTCTCTCCGGTTCCCACTCCATGGGATTCTTTTGGCCCCAATGGGCCTTACATTGGGAAGGAGGTAACCGCCGCTATGAAGGGGACGAAAACTCCCATTGGTGCTTTTATTGACCTAGCCAATAAAATAAATGCTGATATTAGAACTCCCATAGCTGGACTCGCACTTCCTAGCGGGCCAGTCGATCTAGTGGCATTTCAAAAATTCTGCGACCTAATATGTGAAGAAGTATCAATAGGCTGTGATGCCGTATTTTTAGACCTACACGGTGCAATGGTTGTAAAAAATGGTAGTCTCGACGGAGAGGGAACTTTATTAAAAAAAATCAGAAACATAAACTCAAAAGTTCCGATAGCTGTTTCTCTTGATCTGCATGCTAACGTAACTGAAGACATTGTGAACAATTGCGATGTAATAGTAGGGTACAAAACCTACCCACACATTGATATGTATGAAACTGGTTATCTTGCTGGCTCGATTCTGCTTAAATCGTTAAAGCAAGAAATAAATCCAGTGATGGCTTGGATAAACCAACCTATCCTTGCACACACTTTAAAAATGGATACCAAAGAAGGGGCGATGGCAAAACTTGCAGCTATTGCTCAAAGTTCTGAAACCGGAGATGTTTTGGCAGCATCAGCCTTCGGAGGCTTTCCAATGGCAGATATCCCTACTGCTGGAATGAGTTCAGTGGTTGTAACTGACGGAAATAAAAAGTTAGCTAAAACCACCTGTAACAAAATTATGCAACTCGCTTGGACTAATCGTAGTGAATTTATATGGGAAGACATTCCGTTAGTAAAATCGATAAAAAAAGCAGCCAGGATTGACAAAGGACCCGTACTACTCATAGACCATGCAGACAATTGTGCATCCGGGGGAACGCAGGATACGATGCATGTTTTAAAAGAGGCTTTGAAACAAGGTTTAAAAGAAATCGCGGTTGGCCCAATAAAAGATCCAGAGGCTGTGGAGAAGCTTATTAAAATTGGAAAAGGAATTACAGTAACTTTAAATATCGGCGGAAAAGTCGATATGCCAGCAATTAATATTTTAGGTGAACCTTTGCGATTAACTGGAGTAGTAAAAAACATCACAGATGGGAAGTATCTAGTTACCGGCCCTCAATTTACTGGGATGACAATGCGAATGGGAAGAACGGTGGTGTTCGAAACTGATCGAGCAGAAATTGTCATCACGGAAGAACTACAGGAGCCACTGGACCTTGGTGTTTTCACGAGCGTTGGAATTAACCCAACTAAAAAACAATATCTACTACTAAAATCTCGTATGTACTTTAAACCAGTTTTTGGCCCGATCGCAAGTGAGGTGGTATATTGCAACGGCACCGGGGTTACCGCGTCCGACTGGCGATTATTTGAATATAAAAATATTAGACGCCCAATCTATCCAATAGATAAATTTCCCTGATCGTTAACTTAATTTTGGTTATATTTCCAAAGTAACCTTGGTTTTTCCGTTTAAAGCGCTCTCTAAGGTAGTCCAGCCTAACGAAGCACAATTGACGCGAGATGGAAATTTTTCCATAGTACCAAATATTGAATTTATGTCAGCACCATGTTTGAAGGTTGCTCCAGATTGACCTAGAAATTTCTTAAACTCGTCTATCACGAGGCGAGCTTGGGTTTCCGTCTGCCCTTTAATGAGCTCTGTCATCATTGATGCTGATGCCATCGAAATACCACAACATTCACATTGAAAACTTAGGTCAACAATAACGGTCTGACTAATTTTCAAAAAAATACTGAATCGATCACCACACAATGGATTAACTCCCTCGGCGAAACTGCTTGGGGTTGTAAGCCGCCTGTAGTTTCTTGCATTCCGAATGTGGTCCATCATCACTTTATCATACAAACTTTCCACTTTTACTCTCCATTTCCAGGATTTTTTGATTTATAACGGCTTACTCGTATGTCAGCTTGGGCTTTGTGACCAGCGAATCCTTCCAGAGCACACAGTCTTGAACAATATTCACCAACCATAGCACTTGCCTCAGGCGAAACTCTTTGATAGGTGCAAGTTTTGATAAATTTGCCCACCCACAATCCACCCGTGTAACGAGCTGCTTTTCTGGTAGGTAGGGTATGGTTAGTCCCGATTACCTTATCCCCAAATGACACATTGGTTTCTGGCCCGAGAAATAATGCTCCGTAATTTCGCATTTCTCTCAAGAAAAAATCTGGATCGCGAGTCATCACCTGCACATGCTCAGAAGCAATTTCATCGGCGACTTTCACCATTTCTTCATCTCCTTGGCAAAGGATTATCTGCCCATACTCACGCCAAGCGACTTCAGCCACAGCCGCTGTCTCCAAAGTTTTAAGCTGCCGGTCGATGTGCTCCAAAGTATCCATTGCAAGCTTCTTTGACGTTGTTAAGAGAATTGCGGGCGAATTTGGGCCGTGCTCTGCTTGCCCAAGAAGGTCTGTAGCACAAATTTCACCGTCTACACTATCATCCGCAATAACCAATGTTTCAGTTGGGCCCGCAAATAAATCGATACCGACGCGACCTGATAGTTGACGTTTAGCCTCAGCAACAAAAGCATTGCCTGGCCCCGCTATCATATCCGTCGCAGAAATATTCTCCGTTCCTAAGGCCATTGCCCCAACTGCTTGTATGCCTCCCAAGGCGTATATTTCATCGGCACCTGCCAAATGCATTGCTGAGACTACGGCAGGGTGCGGACTTCCTTTATATGGCGGCGCGCAGGCTATAACTCTCTCCACACCGGCAACTTTTGCCGTAACTATTGTCATATGGGCCGACGCAACCATCGGATATTTTCCTCCAGGTACATAGCACCCCACACTACCCACTGGCAAATTCTTGTGCCCTAAAGTAACCCCGGGCAAAGTCTCTACTTCTATGTCTTTTAGCGCATTTTTTTGGATCTGCGCAAAATTTCGAATTTGAGCCTGAGCAAACTTGATATCGTTGATAGCTTGCTCAGGTAAACTTTCCAAACAATCTGAGATTTGCTTCTGATCTAGCTGAAAACTATCAGGGGCCCAATCATCAAATTTCTTAGATAATTCTCTCACCGCCTGTTCACCACGTTTATCAATATCCTCTAATACCAGCTCTACCGTTTTTCTAACCGCGCCAACATTTTTATTATCTATTTCTTCCGAAATCCCTTCTTTCAGCCACACAGCCATTCGATATTTCTCCTTATTGTTGCATTACGAAAAAAACTGAGAGCTTTCACTTCGTAATCTTTAAAATTTATAACCCTTTTTTACACAAATTATGACCTTGACCATATAGTTAGTTATCTCGTTCATAAAAATGGGAAATCAATATCTTGTGGGGACCCATTAACAACATTAGCTAATCCAGCCGCTGAACCACAAGCCAACGTCCAGCCCAAAGTCCCTTGTCCAGTATTTAAGTATAAGTTACTAAATTTCGTTCTTCCTATTAGAGGGATGTTGTTCGGAACCATTGGTCGTAAACCGGCCCATCTCCTAGCATTCTCAAATTCACCAGCTTCCGGGAAAAAACTTTTAACCCTTGCAAGAATAGAGTCACATCTATCATTACGAACAGCCAAGTTATATCCGGTTAATTCAGCGGTCCCTGCAGCCCTCAATCGTGAACCCAGCTTTGACATTGCAATCTTTGCATTTTCATCAGTTATGCAAACAGTTGGAGCCATATCGGGGTTCCGAATCGGGATCGTAACAGAATAACCTTTGACCGGGTAAATAGGCACGTGAATGCCAATTTTGCTTAATAAAGTGGGGCTATAGCTGCCCATTGCAACCACGTAGGCATCTGCAGACAAAATCTCCTCCCGTCCAGCAAATCGCGTTGCGAGTCCTGAAATATTCTTTCCGTTAAAAAGAAAACCAACAGCCTCGACGCCAAAGCCAAAACCTACACCACGTTTCTTAGCAAATTCTGCCAATCTTTCAGTGAAAAGAAACGCATCCCCGGACTCATCATCCACCGCGTGAGTTCCACCAACAAGATCTACTCGAGAATTTTGTAGGGTAGGTTCTAACTTTTGAATTTCTTCTGGCGTTTTTATATTGATTTGAACGCCATGGTTCCTAAATAGCTCGACTCGATTACAGGCCATTTGGAACTCCTGCTCGTCAGTGTGGAGAGTCAAAATGCCTTTCTGAAGATCGTCGTAGGAAATTCCAATATCCCCTCGGAGTTGCCTTAATTTGTCGCGACTGTAATTGGCGAGCCTAAGACATGTCAGCGTGTTAGCCTCAGTTCTAGAGGGCAAACATTCAATTAGAAATTTTAATGCCCAAGACCATTGGTTTAAATCTGATCGCAAGCGAAAAAGTAACGGAGCGTCCTCTCTGCCTAGCCATTTTAAAATCTTCAAGGGAGCCGCTGGGTTAGCCCACGGCTCAGCTTGACCTACAGAGATTTGACCACCATTTGCAAAACTAGTTTCCCTTGCTGGACTTTCTTGACGATCAATTACCGTCACCTCATGGCCAGCGTTTGAAAGATACCACGCACTTGTCACTCCGATTACGCCAGACCCAATAACAATAATTCTCATTAAAAACCTTAATCAATTAATAACTGCTACCATTTTAAAAACACATAACCCACAATCTGTTAGTAGGAAAAGATCTCAGCAAGTTCATCAGCCACCACTTGAATTACTGCGCCAACCATCCACCGTCAGATATAATATCTGTTCCTGACATAAAATCAGCGGCGTCTGAACATATAAACAGCGCTATTTTTCCAATATCCTTCGATTCACCCCATCGACCCAAGGGTGTTGAAGCCAATAAAGCCGCGTTTTTGGCAGGATCTGATCTAAGAGGGGCCGTCAAGTCCGTGGAGTAAAACCCCGGGCTAATAGCCATAACTGTGACACCAGTGCTAGCTAATTCAAGAGCCATGCACTTCGTCAGTGCCAATAGCCCTGACTTGCTGGCACAATATGCACTCCTCCCTGAGCTACCAACATGGGCCATAATCGACGTGATATTAATTATTCTACCCCAACCTGAATCTATCATTTGGGAGCAAAAAGCTTTTGACATCATAAAAGCTCCTGTAAGGTTGGTATTCATAACATGTTGCCACTCACTGACCTCAAAATCCTTAACATCTTTTCTGACGGCGGTGCCAGCATTATTGATCAAAACATCGATCCTTCCCATTGTTGAGGAGACCTTTTTTTCCAAATCTACTACATCTAACTCTTTGGAAACATCGGCCAGAAATATTTTCGACATAACGCCCATAGTCTCTAACATGCCTTTAGTCTCTTCGAGCTTGGCCTCCGCTCTTCCAACAAGCGCAATTTTTGCTCCTGCGCCCGCTAAATTTATTGCCATTTCTCGTCCAAGCCCTCTACTAGCACCAGTAATGAGCACATTCTTACCATTTAAAAAATTCTTCTCCATAAAACACCTCACCTGTAATAACCATACAAATAGTATAACCAAATATCACTAAACCAAAAGATTGCGATAGAATTAGGGCAGTAATAATATTAATAGAATGCTTAATGTGATGAAAAATGAAAATCAGAAGTTTTGGCCCCCTCATTTACCACGTGAACTCACTGTACCTAACACTTCCATATCGCGCAATTTGGCTATTTCTGCGGAAAGATACCCACAAAAAACAGCGATTGTATTTTACGATACTAAAATCACATATTTTCAACTTCTGTCTGAAGTACAAATACTAAGCTCTTACCTACAGCAAAGTTGTAATTTGCAAAAAGAAGATCGAGTTCTTTTGGATATGCAAAATAGCCCTCAGTTTATAATTGCTTATTATGGAATCCTATTTGCTGGTGGAATAGTCGTTCCGGTGAACCCTATGAGCGTTACACACGAAATAAAACATTACTGCGATGATAGTGGCGCTGAGGTGGCAATTACCAGTCAAGACGTATTGACAGAGTTTATGCCATTAATTGAAGATGATTTAAGACATGTTATCGTAACTAAATATGAAGAATATCTGACGGCGGATTCGTCGACTACTTTACCCGCATCTTTGGTTAGCAAAAAATATTCATTTAACACCACCCAAGTCACAGATTGGAAAGAGGTAATGAAAACACCCAAGTTTTCCAAAAATACGGATGCAAGGTCTACTGATACTGCTGCCATCTTGTATACCTCGGGAACAACTGGCAAACCAAAAGGATGCGTTATTTCTCATCTCAATTTAATGCATACACTTGTTGGAGCAACTTTGTGGGAAAGCATGAATCAAGATAGCGTATCGTTATGCACTGCTCCTATGTTCCACGTTACTGGTATGCAGCACAGCCTTAATGCCGTTATTTATAGTGGAGGCATGATGGTGGTAATTCCTCGTTGGGATCCAGAATTCGCAAGCGGTATGATCGAAAAATATAAATGTACCCATTGGGCAAATGTTCCTACGATGGTAGTAGATTTGCTCGCGCATCCGTCTACTAAACATAGGAATTTGTCTTCCCTTGAGGTTATTTTCGGCGGAGGCAGTGCTATGCCTGAAAGAGTAGCTGAAGATTTATACAATCGATGCGGCGTAAAGTACATGGAGGGGTATGGCATGACAGAAACCATTTCTCAAACCCACCTGAACCCACCAAACCAACTACGCAAGGGGTGTCTTGGCATTCCTACGTTTGGCACTGAGTCTATTATAATAGATCCTGAAACTCAGAAAATAATTGCAGAAAATGAAAAAGGAGAAATTCTGGTAAGAGGCCCTCAAATTATGAAAGGGTACTGGAACAATCCGGAAGCAAACGCCGAGGTTTTTATAGAAATTAATGGAATAAGGTATCTAAGAACTGGCGATTTGGGATCAAGAGATTCCGATGGTTTTTTTTACATAGCCGACCGCCTTAAAAGAATGATAAATGCAGCTGGTTTCAAAGTCTGGCCCGCTGAAGTGGAGAGCATTCTTTACAACCACCCCAAAATTCGCGAGGTAGCGGTAATTTCATCCCCGCACCCCAGAAGGGGTGAAACAGTAAAAGCCGTAATTTCACTTAAAAATGCAAACATTGAGACAACTAGTGATGAAATCATTGCCTGGTCGAGGAAAAATATGGCGGCATATAAAGTTCCGAGATTAGTAAACTTTATCGAATGTCTTCCAAAATCCGGGACTGGGAAAATTCAATGGAGATTTTTGCAAGATCAAGAGTGGGAGAACAAATTGTGAAGCCAAGTAGACATAAAACAACCATCAGTAGTGATCCACTACTAATAAAAGACCTCACGCAGACAATCGAAGATAGTGAGAAAGAGTTGGTAGAATTAACGTCTCATCTTGTCAGTATGAATAGTTTACTCGGTAATGAACACGACGCCCAAAATTTTATGGAAGATCAATTTAAAAATCTTTCTCTAGAAACCGATCGTTTTGGGGTCGATCATCAAGAGCTTTCAAAGCTTGCCGGATACTCACCTTCTGTGGGCAATTGGGAAAATCATGAAAATATTGTAGGCACCTATTACCCAAAAAAAACAAAAGGTCATTCACTAATAATGAACGGGCACATTGACGTTGTACCTGTTGGTGATGAAAGGCTTTGGACGACGTCCCCTTTCACTCCCAGTGTACGTGAAGGGCAGATATTCGGAAGAGGAAGTGGAGATATGAAAGCTGGAATAGCCGCGTTTATCGTCGCATTTTCCTCTTTCAAGAAAATTGGGATAGAGCCCGCAGGTAAAATATTTCTGCAGTCGGTGGTGGAAGAAGAATGCACGGGAAATGGAGCTCTTGCTTGCCTTCACAGAGGATATAAAGCTGAAGCTGCCGTTATTCCAGAACCGTTCAATGAAACCGTGATGTCAGCGCAGGTAGGTGTTCTCTGGGTAAACCTTGAGGTTTTTGGAAAACCGTCACATGTCTTGAATACAAACTTAGGTACTAATGCAATCGAGGGCGCATTTGCGCTCTGGCAAGGGCTTAAAATTTTGCAAGACGATTGGAATAGCGACCGTAATAGGCCCGATGCATTTTCAGCCTGTGACGACCCCATTAAATTTAATCTCGGCATTATCGAAGGGGGAGAATGGGCTTCGTCATTAGCAACTCGATGCCAAATGAACCTTCGCCTTGGTTTTTTTCCAGGAACTAAAGTAAAAGATGTGTGTATTGCTTTAGAAAAAAATCTTAATGAAACTATTCAACAGAGTACAAAATTATCGGATATTACATTTAACCTTCACTATAGTGGTTTTCAGTCCGAAGGATATGTAGCTGACATGAATTCGGAATTTATAAAAACATTATCTAACAGCCACAAAATTATCACGGGGGATGAGCCTGATTTTTTTGCAAGCGCCGCAACAACAGATGCTAAAATGTTTGAGTTATATGGCAATATTCCCGCAACCTGTTACGGTCCTAATGCGAAAAATATCCATGGAATTGATGAATCGGTATCAATAGACAGCATAGTTCGCGTCACTCAGGTTTTGGCAGTATTTATAGCAAAATGGTGCGGGATCAATAGGTTATCATAAAGATAAATTATGGAATTATGAGAATCTCGCAATCTCCATTAGTGCTACGATCACCTCGGATAAGATTAAAGGCTGCAGAGATTTTTTCATAACTAGAAATTTCAGCTTTTGGAAATTGTATTACCTAGGCAGGTCGAAGATTAAGCGCCCAAAGTTGCAAAAACGCTTCAATAGTGAAGTGTCTTTTTTCCTACAGAAAAGATGCAGAAAAGGCGATTAGCGGGTTTGGTCAACTAGTTTTGTAGCAATCCAACCACTAAAGGGTGGCGAATTTTCCTTAAACATCGTTTTGTTTTTTCCCAGAACACGAATCCTGCTCCTCCGTATTTTGGAGGAAGAAGACGCATCGTCTTATGGTACTTCTCTAGGAGGTAAAATTTTCTAAGATCAAGAAAACCGTCGTCATACATGTCTACCACCGCCCGACAATTCGTGTAAAACTCATCATCCGTCTTATACCGAATATGCGCACATTCATGGTAAAAAATAAAATCTGTGGCTAGTGGCAATAAATCACGCACGTCGGCCATGACTCCTTTGTCAAAAACAATTATTGGTTTACCCCCCTCAGGATACCGTATAATAGCTGCACTTCCCCAAAGGCGAGGACGCCTATCTCCTAGCTCACTATTACCTACATACTGCTCTTCCACCCTTATCTCCACGCCCTCCCAATCTACCTCGCAGAATACCCGTTCGCCAGTAGATAGCTCATAGGCGTGGGTTGCAGGGACTAGAAATAAAGCCACAATGTAATAAACACCCAGTCGAAGATTAATTAGGTTAATTTTCATTAAACAATTGATGTTTAGAGGTCAAATTTCTACACAGTTTTTCGATTGATTTGGTGACGTCCATAATAACGAGTAATACTACGTCATATTGCTTTTCGAATTTGACATAAATTTTCATGCACTAATTAACCATTTATTTGGCCTAACAATCGTGGGTACTAAACTATTCAAACAAGATTTTAACAATTTTCTAGTTTACTGAATTTAGGCTTTGGCAAAAACCCGAAAACGTCTTAAATCTTAAAGATTTTATAGTAATACCAGCTTAATAAGCATCTTTACCCTATTGGGGTGAATATTTCTCGATTACGGCATAAAGTAGGTAAAACCAAACCACCGCCTTCGATGGGCCGAGATTCTCACCTCTAGAAAAAAACCGGTATGCCCAGCGCCTTGAGCAAAAAGTAGCGTAACCCTTTCCGAGTTTATCGATTAGACATAAGCTTTCTCTCAATATCAGAAACGGTGCTCTCCTTCTGGCTGGCGATAACCGCTAAAGCGTCAAACATATTTTGGAATATTTTTTTTAACCTTAAGTATAGAAAACCAAAACATAACTGGATCCGAATAACAGCAAAGGCGTTATTTATTTCCGCAAAACACTTTGACCAAAGCGCTCACCATCAAAAATCTAACGCATAAAACATTGAAAAACATAAAAAATCACTCTTTGCATGCTAATCAATTAAAAACCTTTAGTGTTAATGATTTGTGTAGGAATTGTTTTATTGCATAAACGACATTATTTCAATACTATTGCAAAGCGATTTTTAAATTTACACAAAAACAGCTATATTGGTTTTACGTAAAATTTTTATTGGGGGGATGGAATTAAACATCATGTCAACTATAGCTTTACGGGTACTGTTTTTAGTTTTTCTTAATTTTTCGGGATATGCAATTAGTGGTGATAAGGAAGCAGGAGAGGCAAGATACAACAAAACTTGCATTAACTGTCATGGGCCAGCAGGTAAGGGTGCAGCAAGTTATCCCAAAATATCCGGAAACGAAATCTCGTATGTGACCGAAAAGTTGCAAATCTATAGAGATGGGATTGAAATTGGACCTAATTCAGGCTTGATGATAATGATGGCAAAACCTTTGACTGATGAAGAAATTGCAAATTTAGCTGAATATTTAAAAGATGCAAAATATACTAACTAAATGGAGAGTACATTATGACAATTTTAGGCAAGTTTAAGTTTTTCTCTGCTCTCGTAGCTTCCGCTATGATGCTGTGTGGATTAACTTCTAACGCCCTTGCTGATGGACATTCAGGCATGGCTGTACCGAGTATTAAATCTTCGGTAGTCATGTCCGGACTTGAAAATCCATGGGATATGGCTTTTTTACCAGATGGAACAATGTTTTTTACAGAGAAATGTAAAGGTCTCTCAGTGAGAACAACATCAGGTAAGGTTCACGCACTTTACGGAATGAAAGGTTCAAAAGGCTACAAAAGCTCCGGCTCCGATCTTTTCTGCGAAGGGCAAGCTGGAATGTTAGGAGTCGTTGCAGATTCTAAGTTCGCATCAAACCGTACACTTTATCTTTACTCTACTTCTAATAAATATCATGGCTCCGGTTGCAAAACCAATTTCGAAAAATGCGACGGAAACATAGTTATGAAGTTTAAAGTTGCCAAAAACATGAAGAGTGTTTCTGGTCGGACTGACATCGTTACAGACATCCAATATAAGCCATTCAAGTCTGACCAACCATTTGGCGGACCAGGAGCGCACAATGGAGGTAGAATTCGTATCGGACCAGGGGGATACCTATGGGTTGGAACGGGTGACCGACATAGAGGTCTTTGTCCACAAGACAATTCACTTCTTTGCGGTGTCGTGCTAAGAGTTGACGGGGACGGTAACGCACATCCAGGAAATAATCCACCCGCTGGCGCTGACAATCGTATTTATACTTACGGGCATAGAAATGTTCAAGGTATTGATTTCCGTCCTAGCGATGGTAGAGCATTCACCGCTGAGCATGGACCATGGCATAACGACGAGATTACCGCATTGATCAATGGTGGTAACGGTGGTTGGGATCCCCACGAGAAGAGAGCTGGTAGAGGCGCTTGCCCTGATCAATATTGTGGGTATGAGCCTAACCAAATGGAAGGTGTCGACCCAGCGGTTCGCGCAGCTTACACCCCTATGAGTGATACTCGTTTCTCAGATCTAATGACCCCTGCATGGAACAATAATGGATTTTCTCAAGGTACTGGATCTGCTGCATTCTTAAAGGGTAGCAATTGGGGTATTTATGAGAACCGGTTAAGTGCCGGAATCATGGGGATTGCTTTTGGTGATACACCCTCCGGTTCACGTATCGATATGTACGATATTGCTGCTGATGGTTTATCAATCAGAAGTGTTGTTCGTATGCCTCTTGGATTCTCAAAGAGATTTCGTGGTCTAGTAATGGGACCAGATAACGCGCTATATGCTACAACTGACGAAGGTGAGATTTACAAAATCACTGCCTCTAAGTAAGCTTCTAGAAACACATACCCGCGTTATGAAAGTGACGCGGGTATTTTTTTGCGTGTCTAGTCGGCTGCTTTTCTTATGAAATTTTATTGCAGTAAATCTGGCTGTTCAGCAACTATGCGTTGAAACAATGGTTGAAATGCAACCCATCCGCCGTAAGGTGAACCGACCTGATCCCTTGTCAACAAAGCATTTTTGTTATCGATTAGATTCGGCTTTCCTGCCGCCTCTGCAGCAAGCTGCGCTTGGCAGCTTCTTTCCATAGTAATAAACCACCACGCAGCGGCATCAACAGTCTCCCCTACAGTTAAATTACCATGATTTGCCATAATAACCGCTTTGTTCTTACCTAAACAATCGGCTATTCTATCGCCCTCATCTGTATCATATACTACACCGTTATACCCAGGATAGAAGACGTGATCTTGGTAAAACGCGCAAGCGTCTTGTGTTAATGGATCTAATAGTCGGGCTAAGGTGGAGAAGCTCTTGCCATATACTCCGTGAGCATGCGCCGCCGCCACCACATCCTTTCTGGCCATATGAACTCGAGAATGTATAGCGAATGCTGCTGCATTACATGGAGCTCCTGATACAACTTCTCCGCGATGGTTGATTAGGGATAGGTTTGAAACCTTGATTTGACTAAAGTGGACTCCATAAGGGTTAACCCAAAAGCATTCTTTTTCGATGGGATCTCGAGCTGTAATATGGCCAGCAATCCCCTCATCAAATCCGCACTTTGAAAATAAACGAAAAGCTGCTGCTAACTTTTGCTTTATGTGTAGCCGTTCCTCTTTTAGGTTTTTAAAAACTGGCAACTCTGGTCGAAAAATTTCCATTCTCATTTTTCAAGTCCCTTTTTTGTGACATTAATCTAGCGCTGCATAATCATTCTTTTTCTGTAGTCAGTATCACTTTACCACTAACTTTTTTAAGTAATACTTCGTTTAAGGCATCTGCTGCTTTTTCTAATGGATATATCGCGTGAATGTGAGGTTTAATTTTTCCATCGGCAAACATTTGCATTAACTCTCTGTTATTAATACTATTCTCATTTATTTCCCTCTGAGTGAACTGTCCCCAAAACACGCCAACAATAGAGCATCCTTTCAATAATACTAAATTTAAGGGGATTTTGGGTATTTCCCCGGTTGCAAATCCTATTACTAAGTATCGTCCTTTCCATGCCATATCCCTAACGGCAAGCTGCGAAAATTTTCCACCTACCGGATCATAGATTACATCAACACCTTGCCCTTTTGTTATTTCTTTTACCCGCGACCGTAAGTCTTCAGTGGTATAGTTTATCAGCTCATGAGCACCATTTGCGCGGCAAACCGATAGCTTTTGATCACTCGATGCTGCTGCAATTACTTTAGCCCCTATTGTTTTACCTAGCTGGATAGCAGACAGTCCAACACCTCCCGATGCTCCTAATACCAATAAAGTCTCTCCGGATTTTAACGCTCCACGATCTTTCAAAGCATGCATTGAAGTTCCGTAAGTAAGGACAAATCCCGCGGCATGAATGAAATCCATTTGGTCGGGAATTTTCATTGTCCGGTTGGCTTCAACTAATATTTCTTCCGCAAATCCTCCCCAAGTATTAAAGGCAATAACTCGATCACCCACTTTTACGTTCTCCACATTTGGACCTAACTCTTTAATAACTCCAGCTACTTCTCCTCCTGGTGTAAAAGGAAATTCAGGTTTAAACTGATATTTCCCTTCAATTATCAAAGTATCAGGAAAGTTGACACCGCAGGCCTTTACGCTCACGACCACTTCTCCCTCTCCCGGTTTCGGTGAATTAATTTGCTCAAGTACTAGCTTTTCCGGTGGTCCATATTCTTTACACAAAACAGCTCTCATTTTTATACCTCACTAAAAGAAATTACTTAATCAACTCGCCTCAATATACTCTCAACTTGCTCCCAACCAGCGTCTCCAAGAGGCCGAGCTTTCTTTCCTTGCGCCTCGGCGTGTGCACTCGCAGCTGTTCCATCCTTAAAGCGTCCCATAATTCCCTGACAAATTGCACCAAGCCGGAACATATTATAAGCCGCGTAAAAATCAAAGTTAGGTATGTTTGTTCGTCTAGTGTGAGAGCAATACATCTCAAGATACTTTTTCTCATTTGGAATTCCAAGAGATTTGAGATCCTCACCTCCGATCCCCCGAAATTGACTTTTTGTCAGTCTCCAATACATACAGTGGTATGCAAAGTCAGCTAATGGATGTCCAAGTGTGGACAGCTCCCAATCTAGTATCGCCAGTATCCTAGGCTTAGTAGGGTGAAAAATAACGTTATCTATACGATAGTCTCCGTGAACGATTGCGAACTCCTCATCATCAGGTATGTTATCTGGCAACCATTTCATCAGGTTCTCCATAGATTCTATATGCTCCGTTTCCGACGCACGATACTGTTTAGACCATCGATTGATTTGTCGACTAATGTAATTTCCTGGCCTACCAAAATCATCCAAACCAATTTTTTTAAACTCGACCGAGTGTAATTTTGCAATAACACTATTTAGCTCACTGTAGATATCGTGCCGCGCGGTTTTTGTTAATTCTGGAAGCGTCTGATCCCAAAACACCCTTCCCTCCACATGCTCCATTATGTAAAACATGGTTCCAATTACAGAGTCATCCTTACACAAAGCATAGGTTTTAGGAACTGGCACGTCGCTATCTTCCAAAGCTGAAATAACTCGAAACTCTCTATCTACGGCATGTGCTGAAGGTAATAGCTTTCCTGGTGGTTTTCTGCGTAAAACATATTTTTGTCCCCCAGCACTCAACCTGTAAGTTGGGTTCGACTGTCCTCCTTTGAATTGTTGGATATCTAGCACTCCGGAAAAATCTTTTACATTTTGCCGCATGTAGCGTTCTAGATTACCGACATCAAATTTATTACGATCAGAAACGGGCATGGTTCCTACAAATTGATCTTGCATTTTTTTCTCCGACCATCATTATGATTAGTTGACATGGTAAACTCTTATTCTATCGCTCAAAAGGAAAAATAATGAAATTTTTTAAGGGTAAAGTTGCCGTCGTCACGGGAGGAGCTAGTGGCCTCGGTAGGGCCATGGCATTCCGCTTCGCAGAAGAAGGAATGAAAATCGTTATTGGTGATATTGAAAAATCATCTTTGGAAGAAACAGTTACAGCCTTTAAACAAAAAGGGTACGACGTAATGGGGAAGCTCTGTAATGTGGCTGAAGCAGAGGATGTAGAGGATTTAGCCAAAAGCACCGTGGAGAAATTCGGTGCAGTAGATGTGCTTTGTAACAACGCAGGTGTAAGTGCGACAGGAAGAGCATGGGAACATACCAAAGACGAGTGGGAATGGGCACTAGGAGTGAATGTTTGGGGCGTCATTCATGGGATAAGAGTGTTTACTCCTTTAATGCTGAATCAAAACACTGAAGGTCACATTATTAATACAGCCTCGGTGGCCGGTTTGCTATCACTCCCACAAATGAGTTTATATTGCCTTACAAAACACTCTGTAGTAACGCTAACAGAAAGCTTATATCACGATTTGAAAGAAATTAACGCGAAAATAAGCTGCTCCGTGTTGTGTCCAGCATATGTTCCTACAAAAATCTCAGAATCGGAAAGAAATCGTCCAGCTCAACAGGGAACTTTAAGGGTCAAGACTCAAGAAAATCTAGAAATGGAACAAAAGCTAAAGTATGCTGTTGAATCTGGAAAAATTACCGCTAAAGCTGTTGCAGACCTTGTTTTTGAGGGAATTTCTGATGATCAATTTTATATTCTAACTCACCCGAGGATTAAATCTACTGTTGAAATGCGGGTTAAAGATATATTACAAAATCAGCAACCCACTAATACTTTTAGTAAGTAAAATTTTGGATACTGAAGACACTCAATTAGCAAAAGAAGTCGCTAAAAGACGAACGTTTGCGATAATCTCGCATCCCGACGCAGGTAAAACTACTCTTACTGAAAAATTATTATTTTTTGGTGGAGCTATCCAAGAAGCAGGGACGGTTAAAGCCAGGAAAAGCGGACGGTTTGCAACCTCAGACTGGATGGCTATAGAAAAAGAAAGGGGAATTTCTGTTGCCAGTTCTGTTATGCAGTTTGAGTACAAGGACTACGTTATAAATCTTTTGGATACCCCAGGACATAGAGATTTCTCAGAGGATACTTACAGAGTTCTTACAGCAGTTGACTGTGCTCTAATGGTTATAGATTGTACAAAAGGAGTGGAACCACAAACCATAAAATTACTTGAGGTTTGCCGTGCTAGAAAAACACCAATTATTACATTTATTAATAAACTAGACAGAGAGGGACGTAATCCTTTAGAACTAATTGATGAAATAGAAAATATTTTAAAAATACACTGTGTACCGATGACTTGGCCAATCGGGATGGGTAAAAGATTTGTAGGTATTTATGACTTAATAAAAAAACAAACAATTTTGTACTCTGGACTATCCAATAGCGATTCGCTGAAAACAAAAATAGTTAAAGGTTTCGCGAAAACTGATCTTAAAAATACCAACGCTGTGGAAATAAGTGAAGCAGAGGAAGAAGTCAATCTAATACAATCGGACACTCTTAATTTCGAAAGAGAAGATTTTTTGTCTGGTGAATTATCTCCCGTCTTTTTTGGATCTGCAATGAACAATTTTGGTTTAGATAAAGTATTGGACATCTTAGTGGATGAGGCACCATCTCCTCTAGCTAGGGATTCTATTGAAAGGGCAGTTGAACCTAATGAGGTAAAATTATCTGCTTTTGTATTTAAAATACAAGCTAATATGGATCCACAGCACAGAGATCGAATTGCTTTTTTGAGACTTTGCTCGGGTACATTTAAAAGAGGTATGAAACTATTTCATACTAGAACAAAAAAAGAGGTAAGAGCTAACCAAGTGGTTTCTTTTTTATCAAAACGAAGAGAAACAGTCGAGGACGCCTGGCCTGGAGACATAATTGGTCTGATTAATCATGGTAATATCGATATAGGTGATACCTTCACTCAAGGGGAAATGATTACTTTCACAGGAATTCCCTATTTTGCTCCTGAACTTTTTAAAGGGGTAACACTTCGCGACCCATTGAAAAGTAAACAACTACAGAAGGGGTTGCAGCAACTTGGAGAAGAAGGTGCTATTCAAGTTTTTAGGCCATTACTAGGCAATGAAATCATATTAGGTGCGGTGGGATTTTTGCAATTTGACGTTGTTTCTCACCGGCTTAAGTCTGAATATGGGGTGGACGCAACTACTAGGAATTTAAGTTTTTATGCGGCCCGATGGGTAACAAGTTCGGATAAGGAAAAATTGCTTGAGTTTAAACAACATCACTCCGCCAATCTTGCAAGTGACGCATCCAATAGTCTCGCTTTCTTGGCATCTTCAAAACCTAATCTTGATTTAACTATTGAGAGGTGGCCAAATATAGAGTTTCATTCTACCCGCGAACACGCCCAGAAAATATCGAGTAACTAATCTCTATCTGATGTTTTTTCTTATGAAGTCATCAATACGAGATATTCCAGATTCTATATCATGGATGGAGGCGGCGTAACTAAATCTAATGTGTTGCTCTTTGTCTGACATGCTTTTCCCAAAATGAATGTCAGCTAAAACTGCGACTCCCGCCTCATTCAATAAACGTTGTCGGAACTCTTCGGCATTTTCAATCCCAGTCATACGGCAAACTTCAGATACATCAGGCCAAGTGTAGAAAGCACCACCAGGTTTTAAGCATGTCACCCCTGGCAATTGGTTGGTTAATTCAACAATGAGATTACGCCGGTCTAAAAAACTATCGCGCATGTTGTGTGCTTCTGTCTGGTTTCCGGAAAAAGCTGCTACTGCTGCCCACTGACTAATCTGTGACGCACATGATTCAGTGTTAGTTACCCATTTCGAGAAAACTGGCGCGAGAGTTTTGTTTACAGCAAAACCCAGCCTCCATCCTGTCATTGCCCAAGTCTTAGAAGCCCCATCAGAAAGGATAGTCCGATCTTGTATTTCCGGAAATTGCATCAATGATACAAATTTATCGTCGTAACATAACTGTGAATATATTTCATCTGCGAAAATCCAACACTGAGGATTTCTCATCAAAACCTCTACCACATCTTTCATATCTGTTATCGGAATACTGCCCCCCGTTGGATTATGAGGCGAATTGATAATTACAAGTTTGGTCTTCTCATTAATTTTAGATTCCAATTCGTTTGCATCAAGGCTAAAGTGATTATTTTGGCTCAGCTTTATTGGAACCGGTACAGCACCCATTGCTTGAATTTGAGATTCATATATTGGAAATCCAGGAACTGGGTATATTACCTCATCCCCCACACCGAAATCTGTTGTTGACAGGACACTATACATAATGAAAGGTTTAGCTCCCGCTCCTACAACAATATCTGTTGGTTCTACCCTCACTGATCGTGTTTTAAAGATATAGCTAGCTATTGCTTCCCTTAATTCTAATATGCCAGATGATGGAGTGTATCCGTGTTTTCCATCTTCGATGGCTTGTATACCGGCTGCTTTTATATGACTCGGTGTCTCAAAATCAGGCTGCCCTATACAAAAAGATATTATATCTTTACCCTTTCTAATCAGATCGTTAACTTCTGCGAGCACCACAAACGCATTTTCTGTCCCTAAATTCTCGGAACGTTTAGATACTTTTATCATATTTTCACAAACTCCCTTACAGTTACGGATCGATTATAAAAACAAAACTTTCATCTGCATAAAAACTGGTTCCATCTTTTTTGAAAATAAATTTTTCGGCTGCTTCAATAACAACTTTTTCAAAAACCCCTTGAGGTTCGGAAAAAATTAGTTTTACGTTACTCACCGTTCCGTCTAACTCTACTTTCATGCGGACTTTTACTCGACCTTCAATTTTATCCTCCTCCGCGTCACGCGGATATTTAGGTTTAACTTTCTTTACCGGCTTAATATCTTGGAAAACTGAGGGTAACGGCGGCAGTTCAACTAGATCTTCCTCTTCATCAATTTCAGGCTCAGGTTTAGGTTTGGGAATTTGAATGTTTGCCGTAACCTCGTTAGGTAATGGTTCAATTTCGGCTAAAGGTATCTGTTCCATGTTTTCTATTATTTTGTTTTTTTTCTTTTCTTTTTTTTCTTCTAAATCTGGTACAGGAGGAGTTTCCTCTAAAATTGACGACTCTAAATTGACCGTCATTAGTGCGGTAATATCTGGTTCATTTTGTAAAAAGTTGAATGGCCAATTAACAAAAAACAATAAAAATGGAATGAAGAATTCTAGGGAAAATGCAATGACTAAAGCCTTCCAGAAAGCCAAGTATCCCGGTTCATTATTATTTTTTAAACCACACCAAAGCGGTTTTTTTATGGGCCTTCTGATCATTTACCCTCAGCTCGAGCTGCAATAGCTACGCTATTTATTCCAGCACCTCGTACGGTATCCATAACTGATATTAACCCCTCAAGCGAAGTATCTTTATCTCCAGCTATAATTATATCAAGTTTAGTCTCCTGTTTTAGGGACATTAATTTTTTCGTTAATTCTTCTGAGCCTATTTCACTTCCGTCTACTATTACTATTCCATCTTTATCTACCCCAATAGTTAGCGTAGATTTTTGTATATCTTGGGTAGTTTTTGACCCCGGAATCTCCATGGTTACCCCTGAACCATCGATCATTTTGAGCGTCACTATTACGAAGAAAACGAGAAGAAACATCATGATATCGATCATTGGAATGACTTCAACTCTCGCTTTTACTTGTGATGCTGGATTTATGCTTCTACGTAAATTCATTTTTGTAACCTCGTTAGATCTGCAATTGATTCAAAGAAGATTTTTAAACTTATTTTATGATGGCCTCTAACCAATCAATCGATTTACCATCATTAATTTTAAAAGATCCATCTGGTGGATAATCGCACGAGTTTTTCTATTAAAATAATTTAGGAAAATTACCGCTATAATCGCGATAAAAATCCCAGCGCCGGTAGCAACTAGAGCTTCCGCTATTCCTCCCGAAACCATTTGAGTCGCAGACCCTCCAACTCCGGAAACTCCTAGAATGTCAAACGCATGAACCATACCGATAATCGTACCGAGCAGTCCCATCAAGGGAGCAAGGGTAACCGAGGTATCTAGAATCCATATGTTTTTTTCAAGCTTTGGTACTTGCCACAAAATTGCTTCTTCCATACGTCGGTCTAAACCTTCTTCGTTTCTTGCTGAGGATGATAAGCCAGCAGTGACAACTGATAGCTGAATCGCCCCTTCATAATGACTTTCAATTTCCTTTAATTTTTCAGTATTTTGATATTCCACGGTCTGTAAATCACGCTCCAAAGCAAGCCCAAAACCAGCGACACAATAAAAAAAGTAAGACCGCTCTATAATAATTGCCAAAGTGAGCAGTAATAATAATCCCATTATAGGAAGAAGGCCGCCTGATAAAATACTAAGTTCAATAATTTTATCTATCATTTTTTCTTTTCCTCTTCTCGTTATTCACGATCTTCATTAATTTTTTTTGGAGGATAAAAAGGCATACCATAACGCTCAACTATACGTTTTATCTCACCGGTTTTTAACATATCAGCAAATGATTCGTTGATGAATTTTTCTAGATCAACTTCTTTTTGTTTTATCACCCATGCGCTATTCCAGGTCATTTCAGCGACGGGTTGGTAGCCTTTTACCATTTCAAATAAAGCCTGAGGGCGATCAAGCTTGGCTTGGGATATTGCGCCAGACCAAATCATAGCCGCGTTAATTTGCCCTTTGACCATTGCATCAATAACACGGTAATTTTGAAAAAATGTAGTATAAGGCACTCCATTAGCTTCGGCATAATCCGCCATGGGAGAATAAGCGGGGACTCCCACCTTTACATTATTTGCTTTGGCGTCTTCCAGAGTTTTAATATTTTTTGCCACACCCTGAGTAACCATAACGAATCCAGTACTCATGAAAGGCTGCGAAAATACCAATTCGTTAGGGGCCATGTGATGGTCATCCCCCGAGATTGCAAGTCCCAAAACAATATCACAACCACCTTTATTTATAGACCGATCGTAGGCTCCTCCTGGTGCTCCTGGACCGAACCGGGTTTTCATATTAATCCACATGATTTCATAATCCCAGTCATATTTTTTTGCAATGGTGTCAAGTATTTCAATCTCAAGCCCGTCGGCTTCGTTGTCTCTTGCCGTCCTAGAGAAAGGCCAAAACCAAGCATCAGCGCACGCAGTGATACGTCCTAATTTTTTAATTCTCGTCATAGCGTCAACATCCCGAAGCTCTATGGGGACTCCACTAGGTCTAAAATCTTTATATCCTGACAGATAAAGAGGATCATTTAACGGATCATGTATCGGTGGCGGAGTGTAGCCCATTTTTGGCCCTCTGTTTTTTCCATATATGAAAACTGGCTCAAGTTCAAAAGCCTCTTCTTCTGCGATAGACATCGAGCATGGGAAGCTCAGTAAGAGCAGAGCTAGGGTTGCTAGTTTTAGATACATGTTCAGTTCTCTGTTAGATATAAGAGATTTTTGTTTGTCCTCGACTAAAAAACAGAATCATTTTTTGAAATAAAGCACAAAAGTTGACTTAGTATAACATGTGGCATAACAATGGATATCAAACATCAAAACTGAGCATTTAATTCGAACACTCTAACCTATTAAAATTTACGATAGCTGATCATGTTTAAAATTATAAACAAATGGTGTAATGAAAATATAGTAGGAATTTTTCTCGAAATTAAAATTTCTTTTTTTCCTCCTTTAATGGTTTATATGGCTGCAGGGATATCTGGATTAACCAGTATCGTCGGTACATTTTACGTCAAAGAAAGGCTGGGCTTATCTGCTGAATTTCTGGCGGCTCTAGGATTTTGGGCTGGATTACCGTGGGCCCTAAAAATGCCGGTTGGGCATTTAATAGATTTGATTTGGAAATGGAAAGGGTTAATCGTCTATCTTGGAGCCACCTTAATAGGACTAAGCCTGTTAATAATGATATTACTCCTTAGTAGAACAGAAGAAATGAGTCTTCTAGCAGCACCGGGGACGTGGTTTGTGCTTGCTTCTTTGTTAGCGCCAATTGGTTACGTTCTTCAAGACGTAGTAGCGGATGCGATGACTGTTGAGGCAGTGCCAAAAATTGAGAGTGATGGAGGTAAGATATCTCCCGATCGCATGAAATCAATGCATACAACTATGCAAACCTTAGGAAGAGTAGCAATTATTGGCGGTGGTATTTTAGTCTCGATTGTAAATGTAATTGTTATGGATGGAGTTAATGAATTATCTGATATTGGCAAAGCAGAGGCATATTTATTCGTCTACCAACTAGCACTATTCATACCTCTAGTTTCTGTGCTAGGAGTTATATCTTCCTATATGCTAAAAAAGAGGGAGAAAAACAGATTGCTGAAGTTGGGACTCTCTGAAATAGAAGTAAATCGAATTTTGGAACGAGGTGACATTGAAACGCCAGCCATTAATTGGTGGATTCTTGGCGGTGGATTCATTTTTTCACTAATTTCAATAAGTATTGGACTAGGAAACTTTGGGCTAGGCCAAGAACTTATATTCTGTTTGTCCATTATAATAGTTGTCTTCCTTATCAATAAAATCATAGATGAATTGGATGCAGATTCACGAAAAGTACTTGTAGGGACGGCGATTCTTATTTTTGTATTTAGAGCAATGCCAACCCCTGGAGCTGGTTCCACTTGGTGGATGATTGACGAATTACAATTTGATCAACAGTTTTTAGCAAAACTTTCCCTAATTGCCTCAACACTAGCTCTGTTTGGTATGTTTATATTTCGTAAATTTATGGCGGAAAAATCTATTTCATATGTCATAGGTTTTTTAACGGTTGCTGGCACAATACTATCTCTACCAATTATTGGGATGTTTTTTGGACTGCATAACTGGACTTCTGTAATCACTAACGGTGTAGTAGATGCAAGATTTATTGCTATGATTGATACAGCTCTAGAGTCACCTCTAGGACAAGTCGCAATGATTCCGATGCTTGCTTGGATTGCCAACTCAGCACCGGAAAAACTTAAAGCAACTTTTTTTGCCATAATGGCATCTTTTGCAAACTTAGCTCTATCAGCTTCACAACTAGGTACAAAATACTTAAATCAGATATTTACGATAACACGAGAAGTCAGGGAAAATGGGTCCTTGGCAATTCCGGCAGACTACTCTCAATTGGGATGGCTCTTGATAACAGTAAGTATCATTGGTTTTTTATTACCAATGTTGACCATAGTATACTTGCGATTTTCACGGTTTAGTAACGCGTAGCGTTACTAAACCGCGTCTTTCACCCATTGACGCATATCCCATTCAGCATATAACGTCCATATGTAATCACTGGTAGAGTTTTCACGTAACTTATGAATATCTTGTTTTTCGGCTTCATCTAAAAAATTTTGGAAAACTTTCTCGCTTGGGAAATCGACAACAATCAAATGTCTTCTCTCTTTGTCACCATGTATTTTTCTTATTGGTTTCCACCCGGATGAAATTACCTTTCCTCCCATGCTAAAAATTATTTTTCCAGCCTTCACTGAATAATCCCTATATTCTTTTTCTGAACCTGCTTTGATGTTAAATACGTTTAAGGCATAAACCATCTTATTTCCTTTAAATCAATTTTTTAATCTCTTGAATTTGCTTTTAATAGCAATAGCTGATTCTCTCAATGCCTCGTCAGCAATATCAACCACCGAACCCATTAACAAAAATCCATGCGCCATTCCATGATAATTAATAAGCTTAACCTCGTTACCAGATTCAATTAATTTTTTAGCATACTCTACACCTTCATCACACAGAGGATCATAGCCAGCTGTAATTAAAAGAGTTGATGGCAAATTTGATAAATCATCTGATATTAAAGGAGAATAACGAAAGTCTTTGGTGTCTGAGTTTGTACGCAAATAATGTTTGTAAAACCACGTCACGAGTTGCCGTGTTAACAAGTACCCTTCGGCATATTTATAGTGAGATGAGGTTTCCGGTTCTGGAGCAGTAACAGGATAAACAAGAAGCTGAAAACTAACCTCAGGATATTTATTATTCCTCGCCAAAATCGCGACTACTGCGGCTAAATTACCCCCTGCACTGTCTCCTCCAACAGCTATTTTTCTGGCGTCTCCCCCTATAATATTTGCGTTATCTGCAACCCACTTAAGAGCGCTAAAACAGTCATCGACAGCGACAGGGAATTTATATTCTGGTGCTAATCTATAGTCTACTGATACCACGATAACATCTGCGCGATTTGATAAAATCCTGCAAACTGAGTCATGTGTATCTAAATCACCGATAACATAACCCCCTCCATGATAGAAAGTTAATATCGGTAGAGTTTCGTCTTGCGTAACTTTTCGTGGCCAATAAATTCGAATTTTGATTTCACTGCCGTTAACAGGTATAACTCTATCTTCAGCTTTAAATATATTCTCAATTACCGATAATTTTTTAGCTCTTTTGGCGTACTCTTTTCTGGCTTCGTCCGGCGTTAATCTCCATAATGGCGGAGCATTTGCGGCTTCGACTAGATCAATTACTTTTCGCATTTGAACATCAAGTGCCATTACCACCTCTAAGAATAGATCAGTTTAAAAGTTCCAGTACCCTTCGCAAGTATCACACCGTCTCGATCGCTAACTTCCCCTTCCGAAAAGATCAGAGACTTCCCAGCTCTCTGTGCTCGACCTTCCGCAAGTACGGTCCCATTAGCGACTGATATAAAATTAGTTTTTAATTCCACAGTAATCGCCCCCTTACATTTATCATCTAGGGAGCGTCCAGCGCTAGCTAAAGCCACGTCTAAAAGAGTCATAATTACACCGCCGTGTAATGATCCCCAGCTATTTTTTAATTCCGATTTTGATTCTAAGAAAAGACGTACTTTACCCGGAGACTTTTCAAGCATACATATCCCGATATGCTCAACAAATGGAACTGGTATGTCTATACCAACTTTGAGCAAAGCTTTTTTTTCTATACTGATGTAAACCCCCCATCTACAGCTATCGTCTGTCCGGTAATGTATGCAGATGCATCAGAGGCTAGCAATACACTGAGTCCTTTCAAGTCTTCATCACCCCCCAAACACTTGAGTGGTGTTTGACTCAATATATATTCCTCGGCTCTATCGATCATGCCTTTTGACATTTTTGATGGGAAAACCCCAGGAGCAATGGCATTGACAGTAATTTTGTATTGAGCCCACTCCGCTGCCAAAGATCGCGTTAAATTAATAACCGCTCCCTTACTCGCATTATAGGATATCGTCGGCATGAAATCAGGGTTTGTTCCCACTAATCCAGCGATTGAGGCAATATTAATAATTCTCCCTGATTTTTTCGGAATCATACTTAATTTACCAACTAGCTGGCTCAAGATAAATACCGCTGTCAAGTTAATGTTAATTACTTTTTCCCAACCATCTATTGGATGATCCTCTGCAGGAGACCCCCATGCCGCGCCCGCATTATTTACTAAAATATCAATTTTTTTATGCGTGCTTAATACATCCTTAACCATCGGCTCAATACTTGGTGAGTCCTGTAAATCATTTACTATAGTGAATGCTTTCACATTCATCCCGAGGAGATGAGCTTTCGCATATTCCAGTTCTTCTTCTTTCCTCGCAGTTAAGACAACTGTTGCCCCCATTTCTCCTAATCCCTCAGCCATTTGCAGTCCTAGACCTCGAGACCCTCCAGTAATTAGGGCAACTCGACCATGTAGATCGAAAAGATTTTTTACACTCATCTAAACCACCTCAAATAATCCAGCGGCTCCCATTCCACCACCAATACACATTGTTACCACCACAAATTTCGATCCTTGGCGTTTCCCCTCAATTAGCGCGTGACCCACCAAACGACTTCCTGTTGTACCATAAGGATGCCCAACGGCAATCGATCCGCCATTTAAATTTAGACGGTCGTCTGGAATCCCTAATTTATCCCTACAGTAGATCACCTGCACGGCAAAAGCTTCATTCAGCTCCCACAAACCAATATCCTCGATTTTCTTTCCTGTTTGTTTAAGTAACTTGGGAATGGCAAATACCGGTCCTATACCCATTTCATCTGGCTCACATCCAGCCACAGCAAAGCCTCTGAATATTCCCAAGGGTGTTACATTTTTTGCCGCAGCCACTTTATCACTCATGATTACTTGAGCGGATGCCCCATCAGAAAACTGACTCGCGTTTCCCGCGGCAATTACTCCTCCCTCTAAGGCAGGCTTAATTTGTGAAACCCCTTGGTAAGTGGTTCCCGGACGAATACCCTCATCTTTGTCTATAGTCACTGATCGAGTAGAGCTATGCCCTGTTACTTTATCAACTATTCTCATTTCAGTTGAAAAAAGAACGATCTCATCATCAAATTTACCATCATCACGCGCTTTCTCCGCCCTCTGCTGACTCCTGGCTCCATACTCGTCTTGATCTTCTCGAGTAATCCCATAGCGCTTAGAAACCATTTCCGCGGTTTGCAACATCGACCAATATACTTCCGGTTTGTTTTGGTTAAGCCAACTCTCTTCTGCCATAAATTTATTAGATTCGTTTTGTACGCAAGATATCGATTCCACTCCACCAGCAACAAAGATATCAGCTTCTCCTGAAAGAACTCTTTGTGAAGCCATAGCAACTGTTTGTAATCCTGAGGAGCAGAACCTGTTTACTGTCATACCACCAACCGATACCGGAAGCTCGGCTCGAATCGCAATTTGCCTAGCAATGTTCCCCCCAGTGGCTCCCTCGGGGGTTGCGCACCCCATCATGACATCTTCGACTTCTGCCGGATCAATTCCTGCTCTTTGGATCGCATGCTTCACCACGTGCCCTCCCATGGTTGCTCCATGAGTCATATTGAGACCGCCTTTCCAGCTCTTACACAAGCCCGTCCGAGCCGTTGAAACTACCAATGCATCTTTCATAAACCCTCCGTTAAAGAATTTTTTTCCTCTTAATTATTATTTTACCCAACCCGAAAATTTTTTCCCGTTCTCAGCTAGCGAGACTAACAAGTTTGCTGGCACCCAATGATCAGCTTTATATCCTTGGTTAAAAGATCTTATCGAATGTAAAACTGTCTCAAGCCCTACGCTGTCAGCATAAAACATAGGTCCTCCTCTGAACCGAGGGAACCCATATCCATAGGCATATATAACATCAATATCAGAAGAACGTTGTGCAATACCTTCTTCTAATATTTTCGCACCCTCATTTATTAGTGCGCATAAAAGTCTATCAACTATCTCTTTATCAGTTATCTCCCTTCTTGGAATTCCCCGATCCATTGACTCTTGTATTATCAGTTCATTTATCTGAGGATCTGGTATGGCTATTCTTTGACCTGGTTCATATCTGTAAAACCCCGAGCCAGTTTTTTGTCCGAACTTACCTTTCTCACATATCAAATCCGCAACCCTCGAATAACGCTCCGATGCAGATCGGTTTTTTGCCTGGCGTTTTCGTATTGCCCAGCCGATATCAAGACCGGCTAAATCACTCATTCGAAAGGGTCCCATAGCAAATCCAAACCCCTCAACTGCTTCATCAACCTGTTGGGGAAGTGCTCCCTCCTCAACCAAGTATCCTGCCTCTTTTATATAATGATGAATCATTCGATTACCCACAAATCCATCACAAACTCCCACACAAACGGAAACTTTATTTATCTTTTTCCCCAAACGCATAGCTGTAGCAAGAACATCTTTGGCGGTTTCATCTCCCCTAACTACTTCTAATAAACGCATTACATTCGCAGGACTGAAAAAATGCATTCCGACCACAGAATCAGGCCTTTTTGTAACTTGTGCAATCTCATTAACATCCAGGGTTGATGTATTAGTTGCCATAATTGCTTCAGGTTTTGCCAATTGACCTAACCGTTGGAAAATTTGTTTTTTTAGATCCATATCTTCAAAAACTGCCTCTACGATAATATCAGCGTCCTTGACGCGATTAAAATCGGTGGAAGGTTCTATCAAATCCATACGATCATCCATGTTTTTTTGGCTTAAACGGCCTTTGGTGACTGTTGAGGAATAATTCTTTTTTATAGTGTTAACCCCTTTTTGCAAAGCATCATCCGATGTCTCAATCATAGTTACAGGAATCCCTGCATTTGCAAAATTCATGGTAATTCCGCCTCCCATGAGTCCTCCGCCAATAACGGCTACTTTTTTGATTACTCGTAACGGAATATTTTTATCGATATCTGATATTTTTGCGGCAAGTCTTTCGGTAAAAAATAAATGCCTCAGAGCCAGGGATTCTGTTGTTTCAATCAATCTATTAATTTCTTTTCTCTCAAAAACAATGCCCTCGAAAAAAGATTCATTGAAGCCAACTTCAACCGTATTGATGATAGCCAGCGGTGCAGGGTAACCTTTCAATTTTTTGAGAACTTTATCTCTCTCATTTTGAAAATTGATAAATCCTTTGGTCGGTAATTCGCTAGTACGTCGTATTGTTACTTCCCGCTTAGTCTCTTCTTTTACCCAAACTAAGGCGTTCTTTAAAAGATCGCCAGTTATAATCTTGTCAATGACTCCTATTTTCAGACCCTCTTGTGGACCAATTGGGTCCCCTTTGATCATCATATCAAGGGCCATCTGGCCATCGATTAGTCTCGGCAACCGTTGCGTACCACCAGCACCTGGCATAATACCCAGCTTTACTTCTGGCAAACCTAATAATAATCCCTCATTGCCACAGCGGTAGTGGCAAGCCATCGCCAATTCTAGTCCTCCACCCATGGTGGGTCCTGAAAGGGCTGCGAATATGGGCTTGGTAACTGTGTCTAAATAATCAATTAGATCGGTTAAGGTGGCCATTTCTGGATTATATTCTCCCCCAAATTCACTAATATCAGCTCCACCACAAAAATTTGTTCCGCTGCCAATAATAAGAAAAGATTTTACCTTAGGCTCGTGCTCACCAGTTTTTATTGCATTTAAAATACCTTGGGGAACGCCCTTATTGACTGACATGGCATTGACTGGTGGGTTTTTTATCACTATGACCCCGGTACCACTGTGTATTTGATAGTCAACGAAATCGCTCATAATTGTGGATCCTCTTAAGATTTAAGGTTGCCGGCATAATCGCCCGCAATTATAAGAAACAACCTACTTGTTAAGTAAACAACCATCGAATACGCACACAAAAACTTGGTTATTTGTCTTTGATCACCCGGTTACTTCAAGCCATTCTTTTCTAACAGATTCATTTTCAGAAAGTTGACTAGGAGTTCCTTCAAAAACAATTTGCCCGTGTCCCATCACATAAACACGTGTTGATATTCTTAAAGCGATTGTCAGTTTTTGCTCTACTAAGACAATTGAGATGCCTCTTTTTTTTATCTCCTCAAACAAAACCGCCATCTGCTCAACAATTTTTGGTGCTAGACCTTCTGTGGGCTCGTCAATCATTACCAGATCGGGATCTCCCATCAACGTTCTGCACAAGGTAAGCATCTGCTGCTCACCACCTGATAAAACACCGGCTGGCGCTTCGGATCGGTCGCGAAGTTGAGGAAACATATCAAACATGTCATCCATGGTCCATCTCTCATTTACGATTCCAGATTTCATACCGAGCAACAAATTCTGCTTAACAGTAATTGCTGGGAAAATATCACGATTTTCTGGCACATAACCGAGACCTTCTCTTGAAATCACATATGCTGGCTTACCGCATAATTCCCTATCCTTAAATTTTATCGAACCTGTACAATCTACCTGACCCATTATAGACTTTATGGTAGTTGACCGACCCACTCCATTTCTTCCCAATAAACTTACTATCTCGCCTTCCCCAACGTACATATCAACGCCATGAAGAATATGGCTCTTCCCGTAAAATGAATTTAATTCTTTCACAGTCAACATCACTTTTGCTCCGTTCCAAGGTAAGCTTCTTGAACCGCACTATTTTCCTGGATTTCCGACGGCTTGCCTGTTGCAATTACCTGCCCATAGACCAAAACCGAAATTCGGTCAGCAAGTCCGAAAACAACGCTCATATCATGCTCGACCATCACCAAGGTTTTCCCTTCTGTTACTTTACGCACTAAATCAACCGCATCATTGCGTTCTGTTAAACTCATGCCAGCCGTTGGTTCATCGAGAAGTATTACTCTCGCCCCGCCAGCTATAGTTACGCCGATCTCAAGTGCACGTTGCTCTGCATAAGTCAGAACACCAGCTATTCTGGCACGTAGATCCTTTAATCCAATTAGCTCAACAATTTCCTCAGTTCTTTCGCTAGCATCGGTTAATCCGTCAACTCTGTGCCAAAAAGAATATTTATATCCTAGACCCCAAAGTACCGCACACCTAACATTTTCGTAAACCGACATTTTTGGAAAAATATTAGTTATTTGAAAGCTCCGGGATAACCCTTTTCGGTTGATGCTCTGCGGATCCATCTCAGTTATATCCTCGCCAGACAACTCGATGGACCCACTTGTGACTGGAAACCTTCCACTAATTAAATTAAAAAGCGTAGATTTTCCTGCTCCGTTGGGACCAATGATTGCATGCCTCTCGCCGTCACGAATCTCAAGATCAATACCTTTTATAATTTCAGTTTGACCAAAATTTTTTGTCACTCTCGAAAGTTTTATCGCAGAAGTAATCACAATAACCCTTTTGATTGTAAATCTGGCCCAAGGTCTTCCCAGGCCTTACCAACAATTCTTGTTGATTTGATAAAAAACGTTGTGCCCACAACGAATAAGAATAAGACAACCAGCCAAGAATTAACGCTGGAGGAAGGATCAATAATTACCCCGAACAAATTCATGGGTTCACGTCCTGATATAGCCGATTCCACGTGATATATCATTTCTATAATAGATACGAAACCCAAAAGCATAGCTGCACCAGTAGCTGCGACAACAGCATACGAAGGCACCAAGCGCCCCAAGAGATTCGCCCTCATCACCGGTTCGTGCTTTGCGATAAGGCCAGCGATACCCCCGGGGGAAAACATAATAATCACTAAGAATAATAATCCAAAGTAAAGCAACCAAGCCTCTGTGTAGTTAGATAACGCTGACTGCAAAAAAGTTACCAAAATTGCGCCAATGATAGGTCCCCAAAAGTGCCCAATACCCCCGATAAATGCCATTAATACCACTCGGCCTGACTCTAGAATTCCCAAAGTCTCAAACGTAACTATTTCATAGTTGATAATGTAGAGACTTCCAGCCAACCCGGCAAAAAAACCAGCCAATGTCATTGACATCCAACGCACTCGGGTTGGGTTATACCCCAAAAACTTCGCCCTCTCTGGGTTATCTCTAACCGCATTTGCCATTCGGCCAAGCGGAGTCCTCGTGATAGCATACATCCCAATTATGCTAAAAATACACCACGATACGACAAGGTAGTACACTTGGATTTGAGAGCTGAGACTAACACCCATCAAAGGACCTCCAGCTGTACGATTAGTGTCTATTCCGGCTTCCCCTCCAAAAAAAGCTGTAAACATTAGAGCACTCGCCGCTACCATTTCCGCTATTCCCAAAGAAATCATTGCGAACGGAGTTCCGGGTCGCCGAGTAGTAATAACCCCAATTATAAAACCGAAAAACATTCCGCAAAGTCCTCCAAAAATCGGGACCAGCGATATTGGCATCCATATGACTCCCGAGGCTATCCAATTTATAAGATGTGCCGTGAAAAATGCCCCCAAACCATAATAAACGGCATGTCCAAAAGATAGTAAACCGACCTGCCCCAAAAGCATGTTATAGGAAAGTGCGAAGATCATAGCGATTGCCATTTGAGTCATTAGCGATAGAGCGAAGCTCTGACTGAACACATGAGGAAGTACTAGAAAAACCGCCACCAAAATGATCCAAATAAAATTATTTTTCGCGAAATTCATCATGTCAGAACTAAGTCTCCCGATTTCCCATCAGACCACTGGGCCGGAAGATCAACATTAATACTAAAAGCATGTATGGCAAAACAGGAGCAAGTTGAGACAGGGTGATGGTGGATAACCCGTAAAACATAGACTCACTAGTTATTTCTAAGCCGACCAAATGCATCAAATTAACAAAAGAGTAGTCTAGAGCGACAGAAAATGTCTGAATCGTACCTATGAGAAGAGAAGCGACAAAAGCTCCGGGAAGAGAACCCATACCTCCAAAAACAACCACCACGAAAATAATGGTACCCACGGCAAACGCCATACCTGGTTCCGTTATAAATAAATTACCACCTAGAACACCAGCCAATCCAGCTAGGGCGGCTCCTCCAGCGAAAACAAACATAAATACTCGGGGCACATTGTGACCTAGCGCCTCCACCATATCTGGATGAGTGAGTGAAGCTTGAACTATGAGACCAATTCGAGTTTTTGTAAGCATCAAATAAAGCCCGATCAACATGGAAACTGAGATCGCCATCATGAAAGCTCGGTAAGCAGGGTATTGGGTGGTAAAAATTGTGAATATTGTAAAATCGAGAGAAGCAGGCACTCTGTAATCTACAGGAGCTCTTCCCCAAATGAGGTGCACTATTTCCTCAATAACATATGCCAGACCAAACGTGAAAAGTAACTCGGCAACATGACCAAATTTATGAACAGTACGCAATCCATATCTCTCTACCACCGCTCCAATGGCTCCTACCAAAATGGGCGCTAAAAATAGTGCCGGCCAGAAACCAGTAAAATATCCCACTTGATAAGCAGCATAGGCTCCCAGCATATAAAAACTAGCGTGAGCGAAGTTAAGCACCCCCATCATGCTAAAAATCAGGGTCAACCCTGATGAAAGCATGAAGAGAAGTAACCCATACGACAAACTGTTCAACGCCGTAACAAGAAAAAACTCCAAAAAACCCCCTAAATTGCGTACCGTCTATTTGCTTGCAAGCCAGATTATATCAACACCCGACTAAAAATCGAACAACAGATTATCGTTTACCTTACTCGTACATATCAATAGATCCTAAATTATTTTACTATCGACTTCAAATTTTTTGTTTACTCCCTCTATAATCCATGCGTAAACTAAAAATTATTGCCGAGAAAATATTAATAGAAAATTCGTGGTTAACAGGCTTTAGGCTAAATTTATAATTTAAGGAATTTTTATATGAATTCGCACATGATGGAAGTACCGTTACTAATTTCATCACTAATAAAATATGCTGATCGCTACCATGGCGATACCGAAATTGTCACTCGGACGGTGGAGGGAGATATACATCGCTATAATTACTCGGAAGCTCATGAACGATCTAAAAAACTTGCAAACGCTCTAGTTAAAATCGGAGTAGTGAGGGGAGACCGTATTGCCACACTGGCTTGGAACACCCATCGGCATCTGGAAATTTACTATGGCGTATCCGGATCAGGAGCAATATGCCACACAGTAAATCCCCGTCTTTTCCGAGAACAAATAATATACATTATGAATCATGCCAAAGATAATTGCTTATTTTTTGACCTCACGTTTTTGCCGATTGTCGAGAAACTTCTGCCCGACCTCCCTCTCGTTGAGCACTTCGTCTTAATGACAGATAAAGCCCACATGCCCGTTTCTCAAATTCCAAATCTACTTTGCTACGAACAACTAATTGAAAGCGATTCGGGAAACTTTGTTTGGCCTGAGTTTCCTGAAAAAACTGATTCTTCACTTTGCTATACCTCCGGCACGACCGGAAACCCCAAGGGTGTTATGTATCAGCACAGAACTACAATCCTACACAGCTACGCTGCTGCGATGCCCGACGCGCTTAACCTCTCTGCTAGAGACGTAATTTTACCAGTCGTACCAATGTTTCACGCAAATGCATGGGGTTTACCGTACGCGGCTGCTTTAACAGGAGCAAAATTAGTTTTGCCTGGTGCAGGGATGGATGGGGCCAGCCTGTTTGAGTTATTTGAAAATGAAAAAGTAACACTTTCTGCTGGAGTACCAACGATATGGATGGGGCTTGTTAGTCATTTAAAAGATAATAAATTAAAATTTTCAACACTTAAAAGGACAGTAATCGGGGGCTCGGCTGTACCTCCTGCGATGACACGCTCCTTTGAGGAGGATTACCAAGTTGAAGTGCTACATGCTTGGGGGATGACCGAAATGAGCCCTCTTGGCACAGTGTCAATTATGAAACACAAGCATTTGTCCCTGAGCAAAGACAAGCAATTAGCTATCAAAGATAAGCAGGGTCGACCAATTTATGGCGTTGACATGAAAATAGTTGATGACCAGGGCAGAGAACTACCTTGGGACGGCAAAGCTTTCGGTGAATTATTAGTCAGAGGCCCATGGATATTGAATAGTTATTACCGCGATGGTGACGAAAAAACTTTAAAACCCGACCATAATGGTCTGGAATGGTTTCCCACAGGAGATGTAGCCACAATAGATCCTGATGGATTTATGCAAATCACTGACAGATCCAAGGATGTAATCAAGACCGGCGGCGAGTGGATAAGCTCAATCGACCTCGAAAATACTGCAGTATCGCATCCTGATATTGCCGAGGCTGCCGTGATTGCGGTTTACCATCCAAAATGGGATGAGCGCCCTTTGCTAATAGCTGTAAAAAAACAGGAAGCAACTTTAAGTAAGGAGGACATTATTAATTTTTTCGCAGGAAAAGTTGCGAAGTGGTGGATTCCAGATGATGTGGTATTTGTTTCAGAATTACCCCACACTGCAACGGGGAAATTACAAAAAAACAAATTGCGGGAGGAATTTGCAAATTATAAACTTCCGACCGCTTGATATAAGTCAATAACCTTTCTCAGTATCCACTAACCCTTCCGGCTGCAGCCCACGCTCTATGAGCTGGATGTTATTTAAAATTTGGTCTACAGCCAGATTGAATATAGTTGGAGCAGCAACATGAGGTGTCACGTAAATTGCTGTATTTTGAAAAAAAGGATGATCCGCTGGTAAAGGTTCCTGACAAAAAACATCTAAAAACGCACCCTCGATATGTTTCGATTCTATTCCCTCTAAAAAATCTTTCTCCACAACGGTTTCCCCTCGGCCGATATTGATAAAGTAACTGCCTTTCCCTAGTTTATTAAAAAATTCAGAATTCAAAAGACCTGCCGTGGCCGAAGTAAGGGGCAATACATTAACTAAAATTTTTATTTTAGATAAAAATAACTTTAATTCCTTGGATCCCGAAAACACTTTGTATCCACTTGTTTCCTTAACAGTCCGAGCCCATCCGAAAACTGGAAAACCATTAGCCACAAGCGTATTTGCAACCTTTTCTCCAATGACGCCGACACCCATAACTCCGACTGGCCAATCAGTTAGTGGCTGATATTCGCGAGGCACCCAGTTTTTGTGACACTGATCTTTTTGATATTGATCGAAACCACGCTGAAAAAAAAGGGCGGCATAAAGCACGTATTCCGCCATGGGTTTGGCCATTCCCGCATCTAATAACCTAACAATTTGTATTTTTCTTGCAATTTTTTTGTTCCCAAGGACAAAATCAACACCAGCCCCCAAGACAAAAATGGTTTCTAAGCTCGGAAGAAAATCCCAGACATCCGTAGGTGGCTTCCAGACGATAGCATACCTAATTCCAAGCGCTTTTGATTGAATCGGCCATTCGAGGAATTGCATTTTGGGAAATTTGCTCCGGAATGCTGCCTTCCATTCCTTCCCAGCCTGCAAATCCCCCTCATCTGGTACAAAAATGACACCCATTATTTCTCCGAACCTTCCCTCAACTAGTAATAAAATATTATATTATTGGACCAGAAACTTCTAGGTCATCGATTAAGCGAGTTTGACCAAGACTCGCCGCTCCAAGGATGACTAAATCTGTGTCATTATTTGACGGACGAAGTAGCCCAATTTTCGTTCGAACCACGACATAATCTACTTTCCAACCATGCCTTGCCAACAATTCACCAGCCGCATATTCCATAGCAACAAAATTGCGATCTCCGGATATTATCGAATCGTAAATATTTTGCATCGCTAGCCGAAGCCTTGGTGCCTCTCTAAACTCGTCATCACTTAAATGACGATTTCTTGAGGATAATGCGAGACCAGTATTGGCTCTAACTGTTTCGCCTGATAGAATTTCGATGGGCAAAGAGAATTGTTTAACCAGACCACGTATTATTGCCAGTTGCTGATAATCTTTTTTCCCAAAAACAGCCAATTGTGGACGAACTATATTGAATAGTTTCATAACAATTGTACAAACGCCCCGAAAATGATCTGGCCTGAACCTGCCTTCAAGCTTTTTAGCTAGTCGCGGTGGATCAACAAAGTACTTCTGTCCCTCAGGATAAATCTCTTTTTCATCCGGGCAAAAAACTAAGTCATTGCCGGCTTTTTCTAACTTATTGAAATCATCCATTAATGTTCGAGGATAGCCATTAAAATCATCAATGAGGTTAAATTGTAAACGATTGACAAAAATTGTTGTGACAACAGTTTGCGCTTTTTCTTTGGCTAATGAAACTAAACTCAAGTGTCCTTCATGAATATTCCCCATTGTCGGTACGCATCCGATAGATTTTTTTTCATTTAGAAACTGTCGCAAATTTTCAATATCTTTTATTATTTCCATAAATTGAACTCTTAAAAATCTGTGCTTTAATCGGCAAATCCAAAAAATTCTCTGGGGCCTCTCATGCCAAGAATTCTTTCATATAGCATCTCAAAGTGACGTGTGCTATCAACGAAATTTAAATTGTCACTATTTACAATAAGTAACGGTGACCTGTCATACGCGTGAAAAAATCTCTGATATTCTTGAAACACCAATACCAGATAGTCTTTTGTTATTTGTTTCTCATATATTTTACCTCGGCTCTTTACTCTATTAATTAACTTCGTTGGTGAAGCTTGTAGATATATGACTAATTCGGGAACTGGAGCACCAGGCTTCAAATAGTCATAAATTTTCCTATAAAGGTTAAATTCGTCGTCACTAAGATTAAGTTTTGCGAAAATTGGATCTTTCTCCAACAGGAAATCTGCAACTGTAACCGAATCAAATAGTTTCATTTGCACCATTTCATCTATCTGCTCCACTCTCCTTAAGAAAAAATTTAATTGTGTTGCTAGTGCAAATTTTTCCTTATTTTGATAAAACCTTTCTAAAAACGGATTTGAATCAGGGTCTTCCAAAAGCATTTGTCCTCCAAGCTGCCTGCTTAGGAGACGCGTAAGGCTGGTCTTTCCAGCACCAATAGGACCTTCCACCGCAATATAATTGAAATTATTTCGCATTTAATTTTTTAATACCTGATTTCGAAACTTTTCCCAAAAGGTCTGTAGCCAATCCATAACCATGAATTATTACACTAGCATCTATCTCTATTAATGGAACCAAAACAAATGCGCGCTTGTGAATTCTTGGATGAGGAACTATTAAATCATTTCGTGAAATTATAACATCTCCATAAAGCAGTAAATCCAAATCGATGACTCGTGCTTGATTAACACCGCTTCTAACTCTACCACGCTGCTTTTCAATACCAAGGAGAGCAGAAAGCAAGGTGAACGGTGATAGAAATGTCGAGATTTTAACCACGGCATTCAAAAATTTGGGCTGATCTACTCCTCCCTCGGGTTCGGTCTCATATATCGAAGAAACCGCCAAAAAACGGCAATTTTCCAAATCACTTAGGAGCCTAACAGCAGTTTTTATTTCCGTAAGAGAATTTCCTAGATTGCTTCCGAGAGCAACATATGCTTCGGTAATAACAGAATTCAAGACACGTACTTCCGATCGTTGACGTTATTTAATTTTACAGGTTTTTTATTTTTTTTTGTAGAATGTCCAACTAAACCTGATTTGTTATCGGTCGTCATAGCCAGTCTCTCTTCGTAATTTCCCATTTGAAAACTACGCCACCAATGGCCCAAGGATTCTTCTACTTCACCGGTTTCGCAACGCAGCAACATAAAATCATAGCCTGCGCGAAACCTTGTTGCTCGCAAAAGAGCAAAAGGTTGACGTCCATTTCTTTTCAAAAATCTCGCCTGCATTAACCAAATGTTTCTCATGTCTAACTCAAATCTTCTGGGTATGTCTATACCTTGCCGTCGCCTAGTCAAAGAAAACTTGTCAATAGCTTCGATCAATGCTGGAAGAGAATTTTTTCCTACGGATTTTTTTTTCTCCCATCTAGATAAAATCTCGTGCCAGAAAATAGCGGCAAAGATGAACGCTGGAGAATTACGTTGATTATTGCCAACACGCTCATCTGTTTTAGCAACAGCTAACATCAAAAAGGCTCGACTCCTCTCATTATCTAGGCCTCTGTTAACCTCAGGCAACAAGATATTTAATATTTTATTTGAATATAAATTTTCTATTGCTTTAACAGCGTTACCACAAAACAGTATTTTGAGGGTTTCCTCAAATAACCTAGAGGGAGGAACATTGAGAAGAAGATTCTTCAGTAAACGCATAGAGCGTAGGCTTTTTTCTTCAACTTGTAAATGGAGTTTCGAGGAGAAACGTACCGCGCGAAGTATCCTAACTGGGTCTTCTCTAAATCTGATATCTGGCTTACCAATAATTCTTAATTTTTGGGAAACCAAGTCACTATAACCACCACAAAAGTCTAGAACCATCTCATCTTCTGGATTATAGAAAAGTGCGTTGACAGTGAAATCACGCCGCAAAGCATCTTCTTTCTGAGTGCCAAACACATTATCACGTAAAATTCTTCCTTTCTTATCTTTCAAAAAAGTAGAAGTTGGATCTTCTAATGCGTTAGCCCTAAACGTAGATATCTCTAAGATTTCTCTCCCGAAGTAGACATGAACCAAACGAAATCTACGACCTATTATTTTTGATCTTTTAAAAATCGCTCTAACTTCTTCTGGTTTAGCATCAGTTGCAATATCGAAATCTTTAGGATTAAAACCCAAAAGTAAATCTCTAACTGCTCCACCAACAATGAAAGCCTCATGCCCTGCTTTTTGTAAAGCTTTAATAGTTTTTTTTGCAGACACACTAATATGGCTTCTTTTGATAGCATGTTTTGTTGGGGGGATTAAGGTTTTTGCCTTTCTAATATGATTGAAGCTCCGAGAATTAAATTTGCGGAAAAACTCGAGAATCATGATAGCAGCGCTCTTAATAAGCGAAGGCATGGAGCTAAAACTAAAGAGCACATCATTGGTTATCGCGCAGACTTATGATTTTCCAACCTTTTGATTTGGCGTAGTTTTCAAGATGAACATCTGGATCTACCGCAATCGGATCCGTAACTAGAGAAAGCAAAGGAATATCATTTGCAGAATCGCTGTAAAACCAACTTTTCTCAAAATCCGAAAGATCGCTATTATTTTCATTAAGCCACTGTTTAAGACGATCAACTTTTCCTTTTTGGAAAGCGGGGATACCATCAACTTTACCACTAAATTCCCCCTCGACTACCTGAGGTTCCGTGGCTATCAAATTCGGAATATTAAGCTCCTCTGCTATAGGCTTTGTAACAAAACTGTTAGTTGCTGTTACCATTATTTTCACATCATTTTTGTGAGTATCAATCAATTTGCGAGATTCCTGGTTTATAAGCGGTAATATTTTTTGTAGCATAAAATCTTTATGCCACCGCTTTAACTGCTTATAACTATGGTTTGCTAAATTTCCCAACTGCCAACTCAAAAATTCTCGAATATCCAGATTGCCAGCATTATAAGCTTCGTGAAATACTCGATTTTTCTGCTCATGGATACTTCTGTCTAAAATTCCCTTTTCAATAAGAAACTGGCCCCACTCGTAGTCGCTGTCTCCAGCCAGAAGGGTATTGTCAAGATCAAAGAGTGCCAAACGCATCGCTAAAATTTATCAGGGTTTTGTGTTGATAGAGAATCAGTTACAGCAAAAAACTCTTTTACTAAAGGCACGGTAACCCTTCTCCTCGTATCTAAAGAGTAATAATCTAGGCCATCCAAAATGTTAAGTAAATAGCTCAAATCCCTGGAGTTACGTCTCAAAACATAATTTACTACATCTTTGGATACGGTAAAACCGAGCTCCCTACTATATTTCATCATAGCGTCAAATTTCTCATCATCTGTAAGTGCATGTACCCGGTAAACCAACCCCCAACTAAGGCGTGTCAAAAGATCTTGTCGCAGCGGTAAACGGGGAGGAGCTATGTTTCCAGCCACCAACAGAGTACCTCCATTATCTTTAAACTCATTATACCAGTTGAACAATACATGTTGATTTTTATCTGTCAGACGGTGAACATTATCTATAATTAATAGAGAAGCTTTCGTTCTTTTTACGGTATTCGTGAATTCATCTTCTCCCTTCAATAAAATACAGGATAAACTTCTTTGTAAGCATAATTGCTTTACTGCTAATAAAAGGTGACTTTTCCCAACTCCCCTCTCACCCCAAACATACAAAAGATGTTCCCTCGCACTCAAAGAACAAAGATCTTTTAATGATTGAATTAGCTCGGCATTTTTACCAATTACAAAATTCTTGAAACTTGGATGCGGCTTCAGATCCAACAAAAGTGAAAGTTGCTTGGAGCTCATTTTAAAAATAGTAGAAACTAGTTGAACTTATCCCTAGTATAAATAAATTTGATCCACAATACGATGGGATTTTCTTTAAGATCAACACCATCAAATTTATACTAAAATATGTTGAACTGATATTTAAGCGTGTTGATTTGCAAAATAAAGTGCAAATTAATTTTAGTTTCTGTCAAAATCTTATAACTATTAACTGAATATTTTAATAAAGTGAAAAAGAATCTACCAAATCTAGACCCTTACAAAAAAGCTGGCGTAGATATTGATGCAGGAAATAACCTCGTTGAGGCGATAAAACCATTGGCTGCAAAGACCAGAAAACCCGAGGTAATTTCCGGGATCGGCGGTTTCGGGGCATTATACGAATTACCCACCAATTTTAAAAATCCAATTTTAGTATCTGGATCAGACGGGGTTGGGACTAAATTAAAACTGGCCTGTGCAATGAATCAGCACAGATCAATAGGTATAGATTTAGTGGCGATGAGCGTTAACGATATTTTAACCCAAGGTGCAAAGCCGCTTTTTTTCCACGATTATTTATCCTGCGGGAAGCTAAACGTAAATACTGCCACCGATGTGGTGGCTGGTATAGCAAAAGGTTGTCTTTTGGCTGATTGTTCCCTCATAGGGGGTGAAACTGCAGAAATGCCAGGAATGTATAACGATGCAGAGTACGACTTAGCGGGCTTTGCTGTCGGTGTGGTCGAAAAAAATGACATGATAACTGGAAAAAACATCTCATCTGGTGATCAACTGATCGGTATTAACAGTAGTGGTGTACACTCCAACGGCTACTCTATGATTAATCACATATTAGAAAAAACTGATATGAATTTGTCATCAAAGTTTGGAGATTCCACCTTGGGGCATATTTTATTAACCCCAACTCGAATTTATGTTGAAGCTCTAAAAAATTTAAAACAGAAAATGCGTGTTAAAGGTATAGCCCATATAACCGGCGGTGGGTTAATAGAAAATTTACCCAGAATAATCCCTCCGCATTTAAGCGCTAAAATAAATATAAGCAGCTGGGAAATGCCAGAAATATTTCGATGGATTAGTGAAGAGGGAAATATAGAGGAGTCGTCCATGATGAGGATTTTTAACTGTGGGGTTGGGATGGTTGTCGTGGTTTCAAAAAAAAATGCATGTGATGCGGTACAAGCTCTGAAAATCAGTGGTGATAACGCTTTCTTGTTGGGAGAAGTTGTCGCGAAATCCAGTGAAGAAAATTTAATTTTGACAAGATAAGTCTAATATGAGGCGCGTAATAATACTTATATCGGGGAAAGGGAGCAACATGGAAAACCTGATCCTATCGAACTTTTCCGGGAAAGTGGTACTTGTGGTCAGTAATAACCCTGACGCCCTAGGCCTCAAAAAAGCTAGGGATATGGGAATTGACACTAAGGTAATAGACCACAAGAAATTTTCAAGAAGAGAGGACTTCGATTCTGCATTGGCGGATACCATAGCAGGCTATCATCCTGATCTGATTGCCTTAGCTGGGTTTATGAGAATCTTAACCGAAAAATTTGTAATGCGATTTGAAAACAAAATACTTAATATACATCCATCGTTACTTCCAGCTTTCCCCGGGGAAAACACTCATAAAAAAGTCTTAGCACAAGGTTGCCTAATACACGGATGCTCTGTGCATTTTGTTACCAATAAACTTGATGGCGGTCCAATCATTATTCAGGCGGTAGTTCCAGTGCTTCCAAAAGATAACCACGATTCGCTTGCCAAAAGAGTACTTAAACAAGAACATAAAATCTACCCACTTGCTATCAGATGGTTTTTGGAGAATAAGTTAGTGATAGAAAACAATCGAGTCATTTTAAAAGATAATCTTCAAATTCCAGATCCATTGGTTTTTCCGTATACTAATTCACAAGCATGAGATTATTTATACCTTTAGTAGTTTCCCTCCTAGTCTCTTCTGTTTCCATCGCAAATAATAGACTGCCAAATAAGGTCTCATTAGAGTTTAAAATCATTACCAGTGGAATAGTAGTAGGAATAGGTAAAGAGATTTTTCAAAAAACCGGAAGTAGCTATCAAGTAACGAGCCACACTGTACCCAAAGGAGTAGCTGCGATTTTTATGAAAAATATTCTTCGCAAATCAACTGGTCGGTTGACTAACCACGGTCTTATACCAAATAAATTTGAGGAAACTGGTCGCGATGGAGGACCCCGAATAGCCCAGTTTGACTGGATTAATAAAACGATTAGATTAGAAACTAAAAAAGGCAAAATCGAAATGCCTATCTCACCAGGAACAGTAGATCAAACGAGTTTCATTTTTTCGTTTATGAAGCGATTGCCGCAAACAAAATTTGATATAGCAATTACAAATGGGGAAAAATTAAAGACATATTCTTATTCATTAAAAAAATCCGAAAAAATTGACACGCCAATTGGACCTCTAGATTCAGTTGTTCTTGAAAAGAATACTAATAAAAGTGAGGAAAGGAAATTTCAATTTTGGCTTGCTGTAGATTTATATAATCTTCCGATAAAAATAAAATATACCGATAAAAAAAGAAGAGTCTTCGAATCATTTCTCACAAAACTTACGGTTGAGTGAAACAACTTAATTTCGACTCTTGTATATCATGCAATGAGACAAGAACTAGAAATTATATTGATTTTTCAGTAATGTAGCGACTGCTTGAAAGACTAATAATAAATTAAATAAACAATGGATATACAAAACTTATTTGCTACGTTGATATACGGGGCTGTCCATCTGCATTGGTGGGGTTATATTCTCCTGGCCTTGGTGCTGACTCACATCACTACTATTTCAGTAACTATTTACCTCCATAGGTACTCAGCGCACCGCGCTTTAGACCTTCATCCAATTTTAGCTCATTTTTTTCGATTCTGGCTTTGGTTAACGACCGGCATGGTGACCAAAGCTTGGACCGCGATACACAGGAAGCATCATGTAAAATGTGACCGTCATGGGGACCCTCATAGCCCGCATATTTCCGGAATATGGACAGTTTTTTTTGAAGGAGCTGAATTATATAAAAAAGAAAGTTTAAATGATTCAACTATAAAAAAATATGGCCATGGGACCCCGAATGACTGGTTGGAGAGAAATCTTTATACACCATTTAGTACACTAGGTATTTCTAGCATGTTTTTAATCAATCTTTTGCTTTTCGGCCCATTAGGAATTTCCATATGGGCCGTACAAATGCTTTGGATACCGTTAACAGCAGCTGGGATCGTCAACGGCTTTGGTCATTATTGCGGTTACCGAAATTTCCAAACCGGAGATAAGAGTACTAACATACTGCCTTGGGGAATTATTATTGGGGGTGAGGAACTACACAACAATCATCATGCCTATGCCACATCAGCGCGATTATCTTCAAAATGGTATGAATTTGACATTGGTTGGATGTACGTCTGTATTTTTGCGTCTCTTAAGTTAGCCAAAATCAAAAATATTGCACCTCGGGTTAATGTAGGACCCACAAAAAACAAATGTGACCTTGAGACCTTGAAATCAGTAATTACTCATCGATATGAAGTGTTATCAAGGTTTACCAACAGTATAAAGAAAATATTTGATGACGAGATTCAGAGATTGCTTGAAGGGGGTGTGAAAAACATAATTAACTGGAGACAATTCAAAACTTGGCTGCACAACGATCTAACCCAATTTGAAGAACAAGAACTTCAGATTTTTTATCAATTGCTTAACAAGAGCCCCATTCTAAAGAACATCTATTTAATGCGCGCCGAGTTATCAGACCTATGGGACCAGTCAAACCTGAGTAGAGACCAGCTTTTACTGAAATTAGAAGATTGGTGCCAAAAAGCAGACCAGACTGGTATAGTGCAGCTTGAAAATTTTTCGAGGACTTTGCGAAGCTACAATTAAGCTTGCGTCATCAGCGTCGGGAAACGCCTACCCGCTACTTTATCTTAGCTTCCTTGTAAACAACGTGCTTCCTAACGACCGGATCGTATTTTTTAATTTCTATCTTTTCCGGTTTCAGACGTCTATTTTTTGTCGTCGTGTAAAAGTGACCGGTACCGGCACTGGACTCTAGCTTAATCTTTTCTCTCATATTGACTTATTCCCAAGAACTGGTGTGTTCAGATTTTTACACCCTTTTTTCTCATATCAGACAGAACTGTATCTATTCCTTTTTTATCTATAATCCTAATTCCGGCGTGCGACACTCGCATTTTAACCCATCGCTTTTCACTTCCCACCCAAAATCTTTTGGAATGCAAGTTCGGGAGAAAACGACGCTTGTTTCTATTATTAGCGTGAGACACATTGTTTCCAGCCATGGGCTTTTTGCCCGTTACTTGACATACTCGCGACATCTCAAAATCTCCGAAGATAAAAAAATTTACGGAGCTTTATACCACAATTAACAAGTATCGATCAAGTTTTCACCTTATTATCACTCATCTTTCAAACACTAGTATTTCATAATACGAATCTATTTTAATCATTTAAAACAATGCCTAATAAATATTTATCTGTAAAATAATTTCATATGAATTTATTTTGAATTTACTTTACGCACCCATACAAATAATTACCTTTACAAATGCGGAAATGTTCACTAATGTGTTGATAAGGGAAGAATATCCCATGCTTATGTCTGAAAGCATCATAATAAAAAATAAAATTAATAATTAGGGAGTTAATCAAAAATGAAAAAACTATTCGCAGCAGCGTTCTTTGGCTGGTTGGGGTTACTATCATTTAGCGCTACAGCCGGTCATCACGAGGGGGGTGTAAAAGCTTATTGGGGAACAAGCGGTATGTTTGGCCCTTTTGATATCCGAGGTCTTATACCTTCTTTACCCGCCGACCAAGCTCGAGACATTACCATACCAGTCAGCATGTGGGTAATTGATCACCCAATGGGACTTGTAGTATACGACTCAGGTAACAACGTAGCGGTCGTCGACAATTGTAAAACTTATTGGTCCCCAGGACTTTGTGATTTTCTTAAGCCAAGCCAAACCAAGGAAACCACCATCGATGGTCTTTTGAAAAAACTAGGTTATAAAGTATCCGATGTAAAAGCCGTCATTTCATCCCATGCGCATCTCGACCATGCAGGTAACATTGAGATGTTCCCAAATGCTATCCATATTTTCCAAAAGAAGGAACTGTATCAAGGATGGTGGCCAGAAAAGTTTCAAGGAAGAGATGGCAAAGGACCATTCGTTCTTGCTGACTTGGATAACGCAAGAGATTTTAACTACCTCGAGCTAGAAGGAGATTATGATCTTTTTGGCGATGGGAAGGTACAAATCCTCTCAACTCCTGGACATACCCTAGGTCACCAGTCGGTAAGGGTAGTGACGGAGAAAAATGGAGTCATGATACTCGCTCAAGACGCAATTTGGATGCAGGAAAATTTAGATGGCTATCCAGCAGGTCTTAATTACAGTGTTCAAGACTACAGCAAATCTGTAACACGCCTGAAAATGATGCGAGACCTTCAGGGGGCGCCACTATACATGGGGCACGATGGTGCCCAGTGGGAAGCTGGCGGAAACCAGTGGTATTAAGAGATAATTAGTACAATTATCATCATTTAATTTGTACTATTTTCGGGGGCTCGGGTGGCCCCCGATTTATTAGACGCATACAAAAAAATGAATTCGTCAGCCATCTCTTTAAAACGCATATCAAAACGTTATGGGCCTAAGGAAATAATCCATAATCTTTCCTTTGATGTTGAACCGGGCGAAATAGTAGGTTTTTTAGGGCCTAACGGAGCAGGAAAAACCACTACCATGAAAATGATTGCGGGCACTTCTACCGCAACGTCAGGAACAGTCCGTGTGGCCGGGTTTGATATGGCAACGCAACCTGAAGAAGGAACCAAAAGGCTTGGGTACCTTCCTGAGCATCCTCCACTCTACGATATTCTTAAGGTATCGGGATTTTTAAATTTCATTGCTAACGCGAAAGGAATACCCCGGCGACTGCGAAAAATTGAGCTAGATAAAGTCGTAAACGCGTGTAAGTTGGAAAATGTGGTGGAGAGTGAAATTTACAAACTATCAAAAGGATACCGCCAGAGATTGGGCCTAGCACAAGCGCTTGTTGGTGACCCAGAAGTTCTATTATTAGATGAGCCTACGGCGGGGCTAGACCCAGGGCAAATTCAGGAAACAAGGGAAGTTATCCGAAAGTTTGGAACTAACCATGCAGTCTTGTTAAGTACTCACATATTGACTGAAGTGACCTTAATTTGTAGTAGAGTAGCAATCATAAACCAAGGGAAATTACTAGCTATCGACTCTCCGGAAGGTTTACAAAAAGCATTAGAAGAAACAAGTACTGTTGGTCTCGTAACTTCTGGAAATAGCACAAGTATACAAGAAGAATTATCCAACCTTGATAACGTTCTATCAATTTCGGCAAAAACTGACAAATCGAATCGAACCAAAATTACCTGTCATGTTGAATCAGATGACAATATAGAGTCTGAAATAGCCCGAATAGTAATAAAAAAAGGTAATCTTTTTAGTCTTAATAGACAATCACCCAGCTTAGAGAACGTGTTTTTGCGTTATATCAAAGAGAGCAAAGACTTGAGGAATACAAATTGAACGGTTTATTGGCAATTTATGGCAAGGAGATGGCTACCTACTTTCGCTCTCCGATAGCATATTTCCTAATTTCCTCTTTTCTTCTTGGTACTGGATATTTTTTTATCTACAATGTTTTCAGTAGCGGCACTGCCACTATGGATTTGACATTTCGTGACATGGCATTTTTATTGATGATCCTAGTCCCAGTTCTTACCATGAGAATATTCTCTGGAGAGTACTCCGGACGTACCATGGAACTTCTGATAGCGTTGCCCATCAACACTTGGCAAATTGTGTTGGGTAAATACTTAGCTGCGGTCACAATACTTGTGATAATGACAGTCGCAACTTTTGTAAATTTAATTCCAATGTTTCTTTATGGAAATCCTCATTTGGTCAACATTATTTGTGGCTATATTGGATTTATACTGCTGGGAATGGCCTCCATCTCAATTGGGCTATTTTTCTCCGCACTCACCCAAAATCAAATCGTGGCCGCACTTATAACGTTACCGACTCTCCTTGGATTTTGGTGGGTTGGTCATTTACAAAACATGCAATCTAATAGCTTTATGCAAGACTTTCTGGGGTACATAGCATTTTCTTTGCATTACAGTGAACTCATCCGAGGACTACTTCGGTCAGAGGCAGTTATTTACTACCTTCTCGTCGCCGCAACATCGATAATTTTGACCATAAGTTATATTAAATGGCGACGTTAATTCATGGATAAATCTTTTAAAGCCGTTATCATTTTGCTATTAGGCGTAGCAATGGTCTCTTTTGCGGTAATAAGTCACGCAATATTTCTCGAGGATAATTACTGGGAATTGTTAATTCTAACCATAGGAGTAGTCCTAATCATTTTAGGTTTCTACCAAATGCGCCGGCAGATGGTGGGGTTTTTTAGGGCGCAAAGAGGAGAAGTTGTTCTGAATACCTTCGGCGCATTAGGGATTATATTTGCCTTGAGTTACTTAAGTCAAAACTTTACCTTGCGATTAGACATGACAAAAGAGCGCACCCATTCTCTTTCACAACAAACCATAAATATGCTGCATAGGCTAGATAAACCAATACATATCATTTTTTTTCATGATGCGATGATGCGCGAAACTGACGACCTGTACAAGTTAATGGGCAGTTATACTAAAAATATTACCGTTGAATTTCTCGATCCAATGGTAAACCCAGCTCAAGCAAGATTGAAGGGTATCGAATTTGCTGGCACTGCTCTTCTTGAAAGCGAAGGTCGTCAAGTCAGGGTAAACGGATTTACTGAGGTTGATATTGCTAACGGGATACTTCGTGTTTCGCAAGGGCGACAACAAACTCTTTGCTTTTTGGAGGGGCATGCGGAAAGTGACCCTTTCAGTCTAGAACATCATGATCATTTTGAAGCGCCTGGAAAAGCTGGCCATTCTCACGGGCTAGATACAAAAATAGTGATGCATGAAAGACACGGTATGGGAAAAGCTCGCAAAAGCTTGGAAAGTATGAATTACAAAGTTCAATCCCTAAATCTTTTAGATTCAACACAAAAAATAGCCCACTGCGAAGTATTAATCGTAGCTGGTCCGCAAATACAACTCAGACCAAGGGAAATAGATGTAATTGAAGAATTCATTACCGCCGGAGGAAACGTTTTTTTTATGCTCGACCCTTTTGTGCATTCTGGCCTTGAGAAAACCATAGAGAGCTTGGGTGTAAAAATTAATGATACGTTAATCATTGATGAAGCGAGCCATTTTTGGACGGATATTTCAGCACCGGCGGTAACAAACTATAATCGACATGCTATCACAGAGGGACTTCCCCTGACTTTCTTCATGGGAGCTCGTTCATTGTCTCCTGCTGAGTACCCGGTACCTGGTAATGCAGTTAAACCCCTGATTAATTCGTCTAAAAGAAGCTTTGCTGAGACCAGTAAAAACGACGTGGAATTTGAATTGGGAGTTGATACGCCGGGGCCGAATACGATTATGGCGGTTATTGTCCGTAATCCCGAGTATGTAGACCCAACCATTCTCGTCACTCCCGAAAATCAATCATCTAGTCGAGCTACGCGACCTAAGGTTGATAAAAATTCTAGGATAGTGGTAGTTGGTGACTCTGATTTCGCGACTAACTCTTTCTTCCATGTACTAGGGAATGGAAATCTGTTTTTGAATGCGGTTAACTATTTATCAGCTCAAGAGAATTTAATCGGTATTGAACCAAAAACATATGACCTTCCTAGGGTAAATCTAACTAATCGCCAAATGAAGGGAACATTTTTTCTTAGTATAATCTTTGTACCCGGTATTTTGTTGCTTGTTGGTATTGCAGTATGGTGGAGGCAACGCTAAGTTATGATAAAAAAATTTTCAAACACGATCTTAGTTTGGAGTGTATTATCAAGCTTATTAATGATAATATTTCTAGTCAACATGGGGGTAAAAACTAGAAGTCCTGAAGAGTATAATGAACGCAAGAAAGCCTCTGTTAATAATAAATTTGTGGTTCCAGGGCAAATTGAATCTATTGGAGCTCTAGAAATTATTATAGGCGGCGAAGCACATAGATACCAAAGAACAAAGGCGGGCAACTGGATTTACCATCAGGAGTACGGGGATAGTACCAAAAACCATGAACGTACTACTGTCGATCAACATTCAAAAATTCAATATGCACTAACTGGGTTTGGGCGCGCGCAGAAAGAAAGAGTCTTCAAATATAACCCTTTAGCAGATGAGTATGGTGTAAGTAATCCAAAAATTTATTTAATTATTTATACACACGCATCTGATTCGTTGCCTTGGCGCAAAATAGCAGTAGGAGATGTGGCGCCAGATACTGTTAGCAGATATATCTTAATAGGCTTTACCATTTTTACGATTGCCAATTTCCATATTGATAATCTTGTAAAATTAATCAATGAGACCTCAAATTGAGCTAGACTATAACTTCTTTAGTAGTAAGCCAACTATATAATCCTAATAATTATGAAAAAAATATTACTGGGCATAACAGGAGGTATCGCAGCATACAAGTCAGCTTCCTTAATAAGGCTACTCACGAAATCTGGAATTGATGTTCAAGTTGTAATGACTAATGCAGCGACACGGTTTATTTCTAAAATTACCATGCAGGCTCTCTCTGGGAAACCTGTTGCTGAAAATATGTGGCAAGGAGAAGGGCATGGAATGAGTCATATAGAACTTAGTAGGGGGAAAAATCTTATTTTAATTGCTCCGGCATCAGCAAATTTCATAGCAAAATTAGCTCATGGCGCCGCGGACGATCTTTTATCTACTATTTGCTTAGCTCGTAATTGCAGGGTCGTCGTTGCACCCGCCATGAATAGGGAAATGTGGGAAAACAAAGCAACACAAAGAAACATAAGGACGCTCGAGAGTGATGGAATTACTTTTGTTGGTCCTGAGGGAGGTGATCAAGCATGTGGAGAAATAGGTTTGGGCAGAATGTCAGAACCCGCTATTATTTTTGATTCAGTAGTTAGTTTATTATCTACAAAATCTTTTTTTTCAAATGTTAATATCTTGGTGACGGTTGGTGGTACCTTCGAAAAAATTGATGCTGTAAGAGGCATCACTAACCAAAGCTCAGGTGAAATGGGGTTTTCCGTAGCTCGTGCGGCGATAGAGTGTGGGGCCTCGGTCACAATTGTAGCGGGTATAACCACTGCCGATCCTCCGAATAATTGCCGCATTATTAAGGTAGAGTCGGCTGAAGAGATGTATAGTGCCGTCACAGACGTAATAGCGGAAACAGATATTTTTATTAGCGTAGCTGCAGTAGCTGACTATAAAGTTAAGTCCCCCAGATCATACAAACTTAAAAAGAATTCTAATCCTATTACGGAAATTTCTCTCGAACCAACGCGTGATATTCTCAAGGAGATTGGTGCGCTTACCAAACCTCCACTTTGCGTTGGTTTTGCTGCAGAAACTGAAAACCTTGAGATAAACGCGCAGAAAAAACGGCTACATAAGAACATACCCCTTATAGTAGGAAATCTTGTACAGGATTCGATTGGATTAAAACACAGCGAATTACTTCTTATCGATTCTAAAGGGTCTCGTAAATTGCCGAAGGATACCAAACTAAACCAAGCTCGGAAACTTATGCAGCACATCGGAGGTATTTTTGAAGAGCATAAAAATTGACTTACTTGTCCAAGACCCTAGGATTGGATATAAAATTCCAACTTATGCCACCCCAGGCTCTGCCGGCCTAGATTTGCGAGCTTGCATTGAGACTGGCCTCGCGCTAAATCCGGGCAAGACGGAACTTATACCAACAGGTATAGCCGTACATATTAATGATCCAGAGGTAGCGGCAATTATATTGCCAAGATCAGGTTTGGGCCACAAACATGGAATTGTAATGGGGAATTTAGTCGGCTTGATAGACTCAGATTATCAAGGACAAATTTTTATATCCACTTGGAATAGAAGTAAAAAGATTTTTTTCATAGAGCCAATGGATCGCCTGGCTCAATTAGTGTTTGTTCCAATAATTAAAGCCGAATTCAATCTGGTGTCAAAATTTGAGCTCAGCAAACGCGGAAACGGTGGATTTGGAAGTACTGGTACTTCCTAAAAAGCCCAAGAATCACCCTGGACTTTTTGTAGAATAACTATATTACTCCGGAAATACCATAGCTTCCTCCTTATGAGCATAAGGATCCTCTATTTCTCCTGACTTGATACGACGCGCTTCTTCCGATCGCATAAAAGTGACAACAGCGATTATAGCCTCTGCGGGCATGGTGGTTCCAAATGCTCCCATTGATCCCCCACGATTTAGTGGAATACCAATTGATATCGTGGTCATTATATCTACATTGGTATTCGCCGAATAGGCAAACTTACCGCAAGTAAGGCACGGCCCTTTGCCTCCAATTCCTCCACCTCCGTGGCAAAATGCACACCTTCTCGCGAACCAATATTTGCCCTGTTTCACAACTTCGGCATTATCAACGTCTAACTCAAGATCTGCATCATGCATTTTGTGTCCAGCAAATGAACTACTTACCATGACGATCCCTAGGACCATAACTAAGATACCAATTGTTTTGTTAACAGTAAATATCATTACAGCTTTCCTCCAACGAACAACTTAAAAATATGTTTCTATTGAAACGGAGCGTAATAAGGTACTCCGTACTTCTCTACTTTTTCCTGGATAGTGCCATTTTCTAAAAGTGCAGCTATTCCTTGATTTAAAAAATCCATCAATGACTTATCTTTTTTCATCATCATATACGATAAATTCCAACGTTGCCCTTCTTTTGGAACATATCCTTTCTCCATTTCCACCTCAAAACCTGGAACTTCCTTTCTTGCAACTGCCATAGCTGTGGGCCACACAATGGCTGCCTGGACCTCACCTTTCGCAAATCCCCGCATAATACGTCGATTGTCTTTATAGAGTGCTCTCGGTATTTTTCGTTCGAACAACATGTTGTCAATAGGAGTGGACATCGGAACACCAATTGTTATTCCTGCTTCAAAAAGTTCTTCTATCGACTTTTTTCCTACCGCATCTCCTTGGGTCACTAACACATAACCTATACCCAAGTAGGCATTGGTAAAAGCGAGTTTCCCCATTAGTTGGTCTTCATCTCCCGAATCAGAGACTCCCATGAAAACATCGCAGCGTCCCTTCATTAAAGACCTTCTGAGCGCCCTAGACATTCCTCCTCTTGTACCGGTATCCGCCCAGTACATTTCCATACGCATATTACCTCTGGCGGCTATCGCTTCCATTATTTCAACATCAAACCCTGGTGGGTTCATATTTTGATTAGCATATGGATAGCCATATGGATCAGCGCACGCTACAATTTTTCCTTTTGCTTTAGCTCTCTCAAGAGAATCCGATATGTCATTGGGGTCCGGGGTAAGTATCTCGTCTGGATCCGTAGTAGTCTGCGCGGAAACAATACCAGAAGAAATAAAAATAAATATTAGTAAAAGCTGTTTCGCTATTTTATAAATCACACCAACCTCCATAGGTAACTTATCGTATGTATCACATAAGACAATCTTATCAATTGCAACCATTCATTTTTCTTTTTCAAACTAATCTCTGAAGAAAAACAAGGGGAGGCTAAAAATCGCCTCCCCTTGTTTGACCATACACTTAGCTATGGACCTGCGTATCTTCAAATAAATTAATTTACCTTGAAGACCATTAGGCCAGCGCCTTTATTGTGTGTTTTACCATACTCGGCGTAGTAGAGTGGCCAAATACCACCACCACCTCGACCGTAAACGATAGATATAAACTGCTCACCGTTTCTAGTGTAGGTTGTTGGATTTCCGTGAATGGAAGAACCAACTTGGAACGCCCAAAGGTGCTCACCAGTTTCATCGTTTACAGCATTAAAGTAGCCATCTGGATCACCGTAGAACACCAAACCACCACCGGTAGCTAGCATACCACTAGTTGCCGGCCAGCTTTGGGACTTAGTCCAGACAAGCTTACCTGTTGCTGCGTCATACGCCTTGTTGTGGCCTGCGCCAGCGTTGAAGGTAATAACCTTCGCGCCCAGATACCACTCACCACGTTTCCATTCCATTTTCTTGGCTTGGAGATCCATGCTGAAGTCATAAACTGGAACATACACCATCTTAGTACGATGACTGTACGCTGCTGGATGCCATTCTTTACCACCGTCAAGAGAAGGAGATATATTCGTGGTTACACGATCATATACAACATCCATTTTCGGCCAGTCGTAGACTGGACGGCAGTTTTTATGAGATGGACTAATTGGCTGAGAAATCCAGTTCACACGGCTTAAGGTGTTAACCCATAGGCACTTGTGCTCATTAAGCCCGGGACCTCTGCTTATAGTATTGACACGGTCCATGGAATAAATGTGGCCGTTACGAGAAGCGTGAATCCACATTTTCTTACCACCTAGGTCAACAAGGATATTCTCGTTAACACCGTCGTAATCGTATGGATCGTTAGGAGTATAGGCATAGTAGCTCTTGATTTTTCCACTGTCAGCGTCTAAGACAAGAGTAGAGTTACTAAACAGGTTGTCTCCGAGGCGAACATGACGATCGAAGTCAGGACCTGGATTACCCGTTGGCCAGTATAGTGAGTTGGTGTCTGGATCATACGAACCCGTAATCCAAGCAGAACCTCCACCATACTTCCATGACTCTCCTGCCCAGGTGTCGTTACCTGGCTCACCGGGAGCTGGAATTGTATAGGTTTTCCATGCTGGAGCGCCGGTATCAGCATCAATAGCGGCAATCCATCCGCGAACACCATATTCAGCACCAGCAGTTCCAAATACCACTTTGTCGTTCACAACCAACGGCATAATGGTAAATGTTTCGGCATATGTATAATCACCAATCTTTTTATCCCAAACGACTTTACCAGTTTGGTTGTCAAGAGCAACTATATGTGCATCAAGGGTTGCGAGATAGAGTTTGTTTTTATAAACAGCAACTCCACGGTTAACTACGTCACAGCATAGTTTTGGAAACACGTCACCTGGCAATTCACGTTCATACTTCCACAATTGCTCTCCAGTAGTTCCGTTTACAGCAAGAACTTTATTGAATGAAGTAGTGACATAGATGGTTCCATTAACTGCGACTGCTTGGCTATCCTGTCCCTCTAAAACTCCAAAAGAAAGGTTCCAAGCTGGTACTAAACTCTTAACATTATCTCTGTTAACAGTAGACAGAGCACTGTAGCGAGTTGTTGCATAATCTTTGCCGTAATGCATCCAGTTTTGATGATCCATACCCGCATTTAATAACATGTCAGAAGTTACATAGTTTGGATATAAAACTGATCCAAGTCTATCAACACCCTGAGCAGCTACTAAAGATGAGAAGCTCATTACCACTAAAGCAATTAACGACATAACAGTACGTTTCAACATTAAACATACCTCCCAGTATTGCGCCTACGATTAAGAAAACAAAATTTGTGTAGGCTAAATGTTAATCATGATTAAATTTTAATTGTTAGCCGGCCGGGGTTTTAGCCCCCTGCAGACTAATCGCTACGTTAGATCAACAAATATTTATTGTCAACCCATACATATTATAAACATTTGTGCACATATCTGATAAATTTATGAATTTGGTAGTCTATTAAAAATTTTTATGGAAGAATCAACTTCATATCAGACAACCAGGTATTGGTGCTAAATTTTGGCTCTACAATTTTTCATAAATACAACACAAGCTTATAAGTTACTGAAAATAGGCATATATATTGTGTTATTAGTACTCTCTTTGCCTGTTGCTCAAGCTAACCCTTTACTTACCTTCCCACTGGAGATTAATGGTTTATCAATTAGAGCAGAAGTAGCCAACACCAACAAAACTAGACTATCGGGCTTGATGTACAGAAAAAAATTACCCAAAGATCAAGGAATGGTATTCGTATACAAAAATGAAACCCAAACAGCAATGTGGATGAAAAATACAATTATTCCACTATCTGTCGCTTTCATCACTAGATCAGGGGAAATTTTGAACATTGAGAAAATGCAGCCTATGGATCTATCCCATCACTCCTCTTCAGGACCAGTTAAGTATGCGCTAGAGATGAATCAGGGCTGGTTTGTAAAAAACGGAGTTAAATCGGGTGATAAGCTCAGAGGTCTTGAACAACTTCCTCCAGCCGAGTAAGCCACAAATTGCGATTAGCATCCAAAATAGACAGAGTCATGACATCAACCTGAATTTCTTTCAGAGCCGGAACTTGGAAGAAAATCAAATAATGGAACGTCACGATCCACCTGCATTACGGGCTAAGACATGTATCCACCTCACAGTCCCTGGTATATTTGCATTTGTCAGCCTCCCATAGAGGTCTAAACTATAAAATATAGGACCACACTCCATATAGCTCCCACCGTTACGAATCCCGAGAGTGAATCCAGCAGTTTAAACATTTTTTCACCTCTCTATTACCAAGGTATTCCTGATTCGATAGCGCCTATCTAAACACCCCCTACGGTTATAAGTTGATTCGCTCGAAAATAATGAGCTCGACTCAACCTCAAGAGTTATCGGAAGTAACAGAGCATCTGTTGCATTTTTGATAAATGTGTCTTGGCTTCTAACACCCGAGTTATATCGCATTGCTGGGGCTACTAAATAACAGGTACTCGGCGGACGCAGCTAAAACGCCCCCAAAACACATAGATATCAAAAACAAGATGTCTATACCAAATGCAGTCAACCTAAAAAAAATAAAATGTAGGTTTAAAATCAGAAGTTAGGTAGCTAGGTGTAAAGTAATCCACTTTTCAGACGAGAAGCTTAGAAAAACTTGCCCCAAGATTTCTCCCCGGCGAATAAAACCAATCTTTTGGGCTGGAATACTTTTACAATTATCGCCTTTAAAAAGAAAAGCTTCACCATTGACGCTGACCATTCTCTTGACCATGATACCTATGGTTCGATGATGAAAAACGTAGAGCATGTTCTTCCTGATTTTCATGTTCTTGTATGCCACACACAATATATAGGCGCCCCCAACTATTGTCGGCGCCATACTATCGCCAGTAACCCTGTAAACCGCTATCTTCAAGATAAAACTAGTTTTTTAAATCGGGGTATACCAGTTCCAAATTTGGAGGATAAGGGCAAGTAGCTCTGTGAGTGGCCACATTTTTTGTTTTCCAAAATATATCCGCAAACTGGTTTACAGAATCCAACAAATCTACTGAAGCCTGCCGATCTACGTTTTGCTTTGCCTTGGACGCCAACAACATTATTCCATGAACTATCTCATGAATATCGGGATGTGCTTCAATTTGAGGTTGTTTGAAATAATCACCCCATATCACCCGAATGGCCTCCTTAACCTTTAATCCATGCTCTTCCTTTTGTGCTATCAAACGAGAAATTTGCGCTTGGTCACCTGCCGAGACTGATGTATTTGCCATCAATTCAGCCAAAATATCATTAAGTCGAACCATCGTGAGACACGCAATTTGGGCTTCGATGGGATCGTAAATTTTACACGGAATATCACAATGGGCCTTGGCACACTCAAATTGAAAAATCGCGTCTAAGGTTTTAAAGATTTTGAAAATCATAAGTCCCCTTTGTCTAAAAAATTAGCTAAAAATAATAAATAGTTTTACGAATCTAAAATAGGCTCACACCTTATACTATGATTCTAGGATAGGATAACTCAAAACCGTTTAAGGTAGAGAGCCCTTGTATCGTTTGCTAATTTTATTGGTAAAATTGAGTTAACTCAATTAAAAAAGAGACCGTGATAATGAAAACAACCAAATTTTCCACTCTCGAAGTGAGTAATCCATACCAACACGTGCTTCTAATTACACTCAATAGACCAGAGTATTCCAATGCATTTAATACGGTTATGGCCCAGGAAATTATCGACTTATTCGAAAGTTTATCTTTACAAACACTTGGAAACCGAACCGTTGTATTAACTGGTAAAGGGGAAAAAGCTTTTTGCGCAGGAGGCGATTTAAAGGAGCGGAGAGGAATGTCAGATCAAGAGTGGAGCGCTCAGCATCTGATTTTTGAAAGAATGATCAGATCAATATTAGATTGTCCAATCCCTTCAATAGGTGCTATCAACGGAGTCGCCTTTGGAGGGGGGTGCGAATTAGCGGCAGCACTAGATTTTATCTATTGCTCAGATAACGCAAAATTTGCTCAAACAGAAACAAAAATTGGCATTATTCCCGGCGCGGGAGGAACTCAAACTTTATCCCGAGCAGTAGGAGAACGAAGAGCCAAGGAAATTATTTTTAGTGGATTACCTTTTGGGGCGCGTGATGCTGAAAAATGGGGACTTGTAAATTCAGTTTTTGCTAGTGGGAAATTACTAGAGGAGGTGCTTTCGATAGCAAAAATCATCTCTAAAAATGCTCCTGTGGCCGTGAAACAGGCAAAACAAGCTATTCACCGTGGCCTACAGCTATCTATACGAGACGGATTAGCTTTTGAAATTGAGGCGTATAATCGAACCATCCCGACCAGAGACCGAAGAGAGGGAGTGAACGCTTTTAATGAAAAAAGGATCCCTATTTTCAAAGGCAACTGACCACTAACTTCTAAGAAGTTCCAACGCGGATTGACACAGAACATGGTTTTCATCGGAGAACTGCCGAATTATGCTGAAATGGTCGTCCTCATTACACGTTATGTTCTTAAAAATCACTTGTCGCCAGTTCTGAGCTATGCGCTTATGCTGATCATCAAAGCCCCCGACCTCTTTTCCCCCTTTAGCAATAATCAAAGAAACATCCTTTGGAGGACTCATCAGAGCAGAGCTCACCTTTGTAGCCGTGTCCAGATTTAACTTCAAATCAGCGTTGAGTGATGGAACCCGAGTTAAAACCCTTAAATCATACAAGCCACTAATGGATATCCCTGCTTTGAACACTTTTTCGGGGAACCGGTAATCAATTTGTCTCCACAAACATGCTAAAACCATAGTAGACAGGTGTCCGCCAGCCGAGTGCCCAGCAACATACATCCTGTCTTTTGGAAATCCAATTGCTGAGGCATTTCGGTAAAGAAATGCCCCAGCGTTAACCACCTGAAGACAAATTTGGTTTATCTCGACCTGAGGACATAACGAATAATTTATAACCGCTACCGTAATTCCCGCTTTCACATATGGCTCCGCAACAAAAGAATAGGCTTTTTTATCCAACGATCGCCAATAGCCGCCATGAATAAACATTAATAACCCCGAACTTTTTACTTTAGGTTGAAAAATATCCATAGTTTCTAAGTTATCTTCGCCGTAGGATACATCTCGGGTGGCACGATGGAAATCAGACTGAACAAAAGTTTTCGATTTGGAAGCCCATGAGTTGAAATAGGTTGCTAAATCAGCAACCGATCCTCGCGCGTCATACATTGCTTCCAAGTATTCGGTTTCTTTACTCATGGGTTTTGATTGCTTCCATTTAAGCAGGACATGACAAGATAAAATTTTATGTGTATTTTTAAAGTATAACCTTAACTCTATTTTGATAAGGAGCCAAATTGATCGTGGAACAAGCCCAAATATTCACACCGCTCAAATCAAATGCTTTGCCTTGTGATGTACGGTCCCGCTTTTTGGAAAATATTAATGGAATCAATTTGCATATTTTGGAAGCTGGGTTCCAAAATCCGAAAAATCCGTTAATTTTACTGCTCCATGGTTTTCCAGAACTTGCTTTTAGTTGGAGAAAAGTTATATCTCCTTTGGCTGAAATGGGATTTCATGTGGTAGCCCCGGATCTTCGTGGGTATGGAAAGTCTGAAAGTTTGGAAAAAAATTATCGAGAAATTCCCCGCGAATTTGGTATCCTCAATCTTGTGCGCGACTGTTTAAGTTTGGTTGAGTCACTCGGCCACTCAAAGGTAAAAACAATAGTTGGGCATGATTTTGGATCACCAGTGGCAGGGTGGTGTTGTCTTGTAAGACCCGACGTTTTCAAGTCATTAATTTTGATGAGTGCTCCATTTTCTGGAAGCCCTTCCCTCAAAGGTACAGAAGACAAAATCCACAAAGACTTGTTGAAGCTTATCCCACCAAGGAAGCATTATCAGTGGTATTACACCACACCGAATGCTAACGCTGAATTGCTTGATAGTAAACAAGGGCTAAAAGATTTCTTCCGGGCATACTATCATATGAAGAGTGGAGATTGGTTAAAAAATAAACCCTTTGAACTCAAGCATTGGAACGCTAAGGAACTCGAAAAATTGCCTCACTATTACATTATGGAGGCTTCTAAAACTATGGCAGAAACGGTTGCCGAGGAAATGCCGACTCGATCGCAGATAGAAAACTGCAAGTGGCTAACAGAAGAGGAACTAAAAGTTTATGTTAACGAATATCAAAAAACTGGATTTCAAGGGGGATTAAATTGTTATTGGAATAATACTCACCCTGAATTTTTAGCAGAATTTCAGCTATTCAAAAGTCTCCAGATTGTTGTTCCTACATGTTTTATTGCTGGGTCGAAAGATTGGGGAATTTTTCAAGTCCCAGGCGCAATTACCAAAATGCAAAGAACCGTTTGTAATAATTTTAACGGGATTCACCTGGTTGATGGAGCTGGTCACTGGGTTCAGCAGGAAAAGCCAAAAGAGGTAATTAAGCTAATATCAGATTTTATAAGAAATAATGGTTAATCCGATAATCAACATATAAAAAATTGCAAAAATGAAAAAATATAAAATAGCAGTCATTCCAGGAGATGGAATAGGGAAAGAAGTAATGCCTGAGGGGTTAAAAGTGCTTGACGCAACAGCCAGTAAATATAATTTCTCGCTCGACTTAAATGAATGCGATTGGAGTTGTGATAATTACCGTAAACATGGATGGTGGATGCCTCCAGACTGGCGGGAAAATATAGGTAATTCGGATTGCATTTATTTCGGGGCAACTGGGTGGCCAGATTTGGTACCAGACCATGTTTCACTCTGGGATTCAATTATCTTATTTAGAAGAACTTTCGACCAATACGTTAATCTGCGGCCAGTAAAACTGATGCCAGGTATTCCCTGCCCACTTAGCAATAGAAAAGTTGGAGAAATCGATTATGTGGTGGTGCGGGAAAATACAGAAGGAGAATACTCCTCTATTGGTGGGAGAATGTTTGAAGGAACCGATCGGGAATTCGTAGTGCAAGAAACAGTGTTTACGCGAAAAGGCGTAGATAGAATTCTGGATTATGCTTTTAAATTGGCCAACCAAAGGCCAGAAAATCATTTAACGTCAGCTACCAAATCAAATGGAATTTCAATTACCATGCCTTATTGGGACGAAAGGGTAAAAGCTATCGCCCAAAAGTACCCTGAAACAAAAGTTGACCAATATCATATTGATGGATTGACTATCCAATTAGTTTTAAATCCTCAACGTTTCGACGTTATAGTTGGATCTAATTTGTTTGGAGATATTATCTCAGATCTTGGTCCCGCCACTACTGGGACAATTGGTATAGCTCCGTCAGGGAATATTAACCCTGAACGCCACTTTCCTTCACTATTCGAACCGGTCCACGGATCGGCACCTGATATCTACGGGAAAATGATGGCAAATCCTATAGCGCAAATATGGTCAGCGTCTATGATGCTTGATCACCTTGGAGAACATGAAGCTGCGAAAGCGATAATGAGAGCTATAGATACCTGCCTTATAGATGGTCCACGAACCCCGGACATGGGCGGGACGGCTACCACTAAGGAGTTAGGAAAAGAGTTAACTGCCTTGATATGAAATCACTCGACAATGGCTAATGATTACAAAACAATAACCTGTGAGAACAAAAACGGGCTGTTAATAATAACCTTTAATCGTCCCGAAAAACTCAACAGCTTTACGACGCAAATGATGCGGGAGCTGGTCGCCGCTATTGATGAATCGGATAATGATGACTTGGTAAAAGCATTAATCTTTACAGGTAAGGGAAAGACCTTTTGCGCAGGGGCAGATTTATCAGAGGGGAAAGCGACATTTGATTTCTCGAAACGCCACGATAAAGTCAATGGGATAGCTCCAGACGAAGGGGGACTATTGACTTTGAGATTATTTGATTGTAAGAAACCACTAATCGCTGCGATAAACGGGCCTGCGGTGGGAATTGGAGCAACCTTACAGCTTCCTATGGATATTAGAATTGCATCATCAAACGCAAAGTTTGGTTTTGTATTTACAAACCGTGGTGTGGTTCCAGAAGCCTGTTCGAGTTGGTTTCTCCCGAGAGTTGTTGGCATATCACATGCTTTGGATTGGTGCTTAAGCGGCAGGATTTTTTCTGCAGATGAAGCCCTGAGCGCCGGGCTTGTCACCGAAGTAACTCCTCCGGAAAACTTACTTGACCGTGCTGAGCAAATTGCTAAAAATCTAGTCCAAAAATCATCACCCGTTTCAGTAGCACTCACCCGGCAAATGCTTTGGAAAATGTTAGGAGCTAACCACCCGATAGAGGCCCATAAAATTGATTCCCGGGGGATTCAGATTAGAGGACAATCCAAAGATGGTATTGAAGGTATAGAATCATTTCTGGAAAAACGTCCTGCTATATTTCGCGAAAAAGTCAGTAGGGATATGCCAAGCTACTATCCTTGGTGGACAAAAAAAGAATTTGATTAATGACCTTTTCTGTTAAACACCAAGGGTGTCAGCCAATTTTGAGAAATCTTTCACCACGATATCGTACGAGTCCGGTGTGATCGTATCACTCTTTGCCCATGGAGCTTTCTCCCCCCCCCACTCACTGGGTCTTTCCACAAACGCTGTGCTATATCCAGATTTTTTAGCAGCATTTAGGTCCCATGGGTGGGCGGCAACCATGAGACAATTCTCGGGGTTAACCTGTAAAAAGAAAGCCACTCTCTCATAAGGTTCGGCTAACATTTTATATTTACCTATTCCCTCACAGGAAAATACTGCATCCCATGAGAGTTGATTATGTCTCGCTGAATCCATAATTAAGCGGTAGCTAAGAATTGTGAAAGAACAAACCAAAAACTTTTTTCGGAGTCGTTCGAGTGCATCTGGAAAATCCGCCCAACAATTAAAGCTATGCGGGGTTTCATAAGCAATAAAATGCATATCAGCATCAGAAAAATCCGTCACACCCTCCTCCCTTAAAACTTCCTCCAAACAAAACCGATGTGCGCCGTCAAAGTTGTACTCAGGATCTGAGTTTTCTCCAAGTTGCAACATTGCATTCATCGATTTTTTACGAAGCTTGTTAGCCAAATCTGCCCAGTCTTTTGTAAGACCATATTTTTCACCTGTGCGCTTTAAAGCATCACGAAATCCACTATGCCAATCTAAGACAGTCCCTCCCGTGTCAAAAGTTAGAACTTTGATCCTATCATTCATGCTTATTTCTCCATACGCAGTCACGAGTAATTTTGCCAAATGCTCTTGTCGAATTTTAACCTAGTAACGAGCTTATGGATATCTTTATCAACATAGAGCAGGCCGGTGTTAATTTGTTTTAAAAAGCTTTCTTTTTCCATAACTCTTAATAATTTTAGAAAATGATCATAAAAATTATTGACATTCAACAACCCAATAGGCTTACGGTGAATTCCTAACTGTCGCCAAGTCAAGGTTTCAAAAACCTCCTCCATTGTACCAATACCTCCTGGTAACACTAAAAATGCATCGGCAAGACTATACATTTTAAGTTTTCTTTCATGCATTGAATTGGTAACAATTAATTCACTTCCTTCCGCTTGACCCAACTCTCTTCCGAACAGAACTTTAGGCATTACGCCTATGACATCACCCCCTCCCTTGATAACGGCATTGGCTAATTTACCCATCAAGCCGACTTGCCCTCCACCAAATACTAATCGGATTTTATGCACCGCGAGATAAGACCCTAAGGTTGTTGCAGCTAATGAATAAACGCTGCTAGAACCTGTATTAGAACCACAAAAAACACAAATGCTCTTAATCTCTTTTATAGCCATAAATTACACTTTGCTATTAACCGTATCGAGAGGCAACGCCGTCTGGTACTTTACTTGTTTTAATGAAAAACTAGATTTAATATTACCCACACCTGGTACTTTTGAGAGAAAATTCAAAATGAAATCCTCAAAGGCTTGGATATCAGGAACCATTACTCTGAGAAGGTAATCGGACTCCCCCGTCATTAAGTAACACTCCATTACTTCAGTCCGTCCTAAAACCGCTTGTTCAAATTTTTCTAGTACTGCCTCAATCTGCTTTTCTAATGTTACATGTATAAATACACTTACTTTCAGTCCCACTTTAATAGGGTCTAACAAAGTAACGTAGTGATTTATGTACCCTGCTTTTTCCAAATACCGGACTCTTGCAAGACACGGCGATGGTGAGAGCCCAATTTCATTTGCTAGCCTTACATTGCTCAAGTTAGCATTTTTCTGTAAAAGGGAAAGGATCTTCCAATCCACTAAATCTAATAGCTTATTTGACATAATCTCTCGTTTTATGGCTTTTTTACAATATTTTAAGTTAAAAATAATGATTTTTATAGTCAAAAACAAAATTAAATGCTTTTTAATTTACGATATCATTATGGTGTTAAAAATTAAGGAAGTTTTGTTAACAACTAACTCCTACACGAGCGAGACAGCAAAGTGACTAATCCTACAGATGGAAGAAGAAGAATGATCAATTCATTAATAGACAACAACTCAGATGTTGATCCAACTGAAACTTTAGAGTGGGTTGATGCTTTCAAACAGGTTATCAAAATTGAAGGGAGCGACAGGGCTACATTTCTTCTTCAAAAACTCCTTAACGAGGCCCGAGAGCAAAGTATCGCCTTGCCGTCCACGCTACGATCACCATACGTGAATACTATTGGCTTGGACCGTCAGCCTAATTTTCCCGGTAATTTAGAATTAGAGGCAAAGATTTCTGGCCTCGTCAGATGGAATGCCCTTGCCATGGTGGTTAAAGCTAACCGAGCTCATGCAGAGCTGGGAGGACATATTGCCACTTACGCCTCGTCAGCTGATCTTTTTGAGGTTGGATTCAATCATTTTTTTAGAGCTGGTAAACATGGCGACTGTGTTTATTTTCAACCCCACTCATCACCTGGAGTATATGCAAGGGCTTTTTTGGAAGGTCGCTTAACGGAAAAACAACTTACCCTTTACAGGCAAGAATCAGATGGGGAGGGACTATCTTCCTATTGCCACCCCTGGTTAATGCCAAAATTTTGGCAATTTCCAACGGGCTCTATGGGCCTAGGGCCCATTAATGCTATCTACCAAGCTAGATTTATGCGGTACCTTGAACATCGTGGAATCTCGCAAACAAGCGGAAGAAAAGTTTGGTGCTTCGTTGGTGATGGGGAAATGGATGAACCAGAATCCTTAGCAGCTCTCTCCCTAGCTGCGCGCGAAAAACTTGATAATTTAATATTCGTAGTCAACTGCAACTTACAAAGGCTTGATGGGCCCGTAAGAGGAAACGGATCAATTATTCAAGAATTAGAGGGATTATTTGCAGGAGCAGATTGGCGTGTAATTAAAGTTTTGTGGGGCTCAAACTGGGATTCTTTATTTGCAACGGATACGGATAACTTGATCCTTAAACGGCTTCACGAAATGGTGGATGGCGAGCTACAAACCTATGCAGCAATGGACGGAAGATTTAATCGGGAACATGTCTTTCACAAATATCCAGAATTACAAAATTTAGTCGCAAATTTAACAGATGATGACATTGATAAACTACAAAGGGGGGGGCACGATCCAATAAAAATTTACTCTGCCTATAAAACAGCCATGGCAACGGACGGACAACCAACTGTAATTTTAGCGCAGACAAAAAAGGGATTTGGAATGGGCCACTGGGGGCAAGGGAAGATGGGGGCCCATCAACAAAAAAAACTGGAATTGGATGCCCTGATAGCGTTCCGCGATAGATTTAAAATTGATATTGACAACACTAAAGTAGAAAATTTGGGCTTTGCGAAACCTCCAGAAGATAGCGAAGAAATGAAATATTTACACAGTCGTCGTGCCGAACTAGGTGGTTACCTCCCCTATCGCAGAACAAAAGCTGAAAATAAATTAACGCCTACAGAAAGTAATTATTCGAGAATTATGGAAGGATCAGGGAAGAGAGAACAATCTACTACAATGGTTTTTGTTAACATTTTGTCGATGTTACTAAAAGATAAAACTATAGGGAAAAACATTGTGCCGATTGTAGCGGACGAGGCACGAACTTTTGGAATGCAGTCTTTATTTAGACAGATTGCTATTTATTCTCCATTCGGCCAACTATACCAACCGGAAGATAAAGGTGAACTTCTCTTTTACAAAGAATCTACTAATGGCCAAATTTTGGAAGAAGGTATAACTGAAGCTGGGGCAATATCTTCATGGCTAGCTGCGGCCACCTCTTATTCCACGTACAATATTCAAACTTTACCTTTTTATATTTTTTACTCTTGCTTCGGATTCCAAAGGATAGGAGATCTTATTTGGGCGGCGGGTGACTCACGTGCAAGAGGATTTCTACTTGGGGCAACGGCTGGCCGAACAACTTTATCAGGGGAAGGACTACAGCACGAGGACGGATCAAGCCATCTGTTAATGTCCTCCGTTCCAAATTGTGTCGCTTATGATCCGGCATATGGCTATGAGCTAGCTATCATTATCCAAGATGGAATAAAAAGAATGTTAGAAAACCAAGAAGATATTTTTTATTACATCACAGTTATGAATGAAAACTATCAACATCCTCCGTTTCTTGAAGGATCCAAACAAGGTATTATCAATGGGATGTATCAAATATCACAGGCTAAAACGAAACCGGAAAAATCAAAGGCACATGTCCAACTTCTTGGGGCGGGAGTAATACTAAGACAGATAGCAAAAGCGGCAGAACTTTTGAAAAAAGATTGGGGTATATCCAGTGATATATGGAGCATCACAAGCTTTACAGAATTGCAGAGAAACGGACACAGCGCAGACAGGAAAAATAGATTAAACCCCAAATCAAAAAAAGAGAGAGCTTGGGTCGAAATATGTTTAGATAAAACAAAGGGACCGATAATCGCAGCTTCCGATTATATGCGAACAGTTTCTGAACTCATCCGTCCGTGGATTCACAGGAGGTATATTACCCTTGGAACTGATGGATACGGACGAAGCGATACAAGGGAAAAGTTACGGGATTTTTTTGAAGTAGATGCAAAGCATATTGTAGTTGCGGCGCTAAAGGCATTAGCTGATGATGGGGATATTGAAAAAACAATTATTCAAAAAGCGATCATTAAATATCAAATTTCAATTGATAGGGAGGACCCTTGGAAAATTTGAGAATTATTTGGCACCACCTACTCCCAATTAAGGGAACCTGGGCATGTGTTATTTTTTTGTTTCTCGTAGTTATACAATTGACCCACGCTGATTCTGGAAAATTAAAAGAATGGAAAGGCGACGACAGACCATCTTTAGAGTTTTATCAGTTAGATGGAGAAAAAAAAATCATAGAGGAATTTATGGGAAGTGTAACCGTTGTCAATTTTTGGGCTACTTGGTGCGCGCCATGCATAAACGAAATTCCATCGCTTATACAATTGTCTGACTATCTTAAAGATCAACCATTTCGACTAGTGATGATAAATTTTGGGGAAAGCCCCGATAGAGTCAAAAGTTTTGCCGAATCGTTTCCTAAAACCCAAAGCATCTACTCAGATGAAATTAAATTTTCTAATGATTTTTGGGTAACCACAGGACTTCCGACTACATATATTTTAGATAAAAAAAACGTTATAAGATATGTAGCTATAGGTGAATTGAATTGGAGTAGTCGGGATGTAAAAAATATTATAAAGAATATGATGCAGTGACTGAAATCAACTAGATTCCATAAATAAACCTATGAATAAAAAAATGGATTTACTAAGAATCCTAGGTGCAGCACGAGGCGATATTTATGGTGGCTTGACGGCTGCTGTGGTTGCGCTTCCCTTGGCGCTAGCGTTTGGAGTGGCATCTGGCGCTGGCGCCATATCAGGCTTATATGGCGCAATCTTAGTTGGTTTCTTTGCATCTATGTTTGGTGGTACTCCAACGCAGGTTTCCGGGCCAACTGGGCCGATGACCGTAATTATGACAGCCATCATCATGCAATACGCGCATGACCCATCTCTCGCATTTGCTGTAGTAATTGCCGGAGGAGCCTTGCAAATATGTTTTGGACTTTTGGGATGGGGTAAGTACGTATCGCAAATGCCATATCCCGTGGTTTCGGGTTTCATGAGTGGCATAGGATGTATAATAATTATACTTCAATTATCAACATTTTTTGGGTATCCCCCTGTTAAAGACGGCATATTATCATCGCTAGAAGCGCTACCGATGTTTATGGCATCTCCTAACATACACGCCCTCATTAGCGGGGCAATCGCACTCGCAGTCGTTATTATGGTGCCTAAAAAAATCCACTCGATTGCACCACCACCATTATTAGCTCTGATAATAGGAACTCTTGTCGGGTTTGCTTTTATCACTGAGGCTCCCATCATTGGTGAAATTCCGAGGGGTATTCCAGCCTTAAATGTTCCAGTTATTCCCATTTCCGAGATACCATCCTTGCTGGGAAGCGCTTTTATTCTCGCTACCCTAGGAACTATCGATAGTCTATTAACATCACTAGTTGCTGACAATCTCACCAGAACACAGCATGATTCGAATCGTGAACTCTTCGGGCAAGGGATTGGCAATATTGTCGCTGGTTTTTTTGGTGGAATACCAGGGGCCGGCGCAACTATGAGAACTGTAGTAAACATTAAAGCTGGTGCCCGAACAAAACTTTCTGGAATTCTTCACTCAGTAGTTTTAGCACTTGTTTTACTAGGCTTTGCTCCAATCGCTGAAAATATACCCCTTGCTGTACTGGCTGGGATACTAATAAAAGTTGGGTGGGATATTATAGACTGGAATTATATAAAACGTCTTAATAGAGGTGATCCTAACGGCCTAATCGTTATGCTTTCAGTTCTGGTTCTTACAGTAATAGTTGACTTGATTATAGCGGTTGGCGTAGGTCTGATATTACAATTCTTGTTAAGTGCAAAAAAACAAGAAGCATATGAGACCAAGCAGATAAAAAAATATTTTCCTAAAAACAAGATCAATAATGTTCTTTCCGATAAGCAGTTAGAAGAACTAAATGATTCACGCGATAAGATAGGGGTTATCGAACTTAATGGGCCCTTTTCATTTTGTTCGGCAAAAGAATTAGCGTCTAATTTTGGTGAATTATCAAAATATGAGGTGGCGATTATTAACCTGACGAGGCTCGAACACATCGATACATCAGTTGCATTAACCATAAACGATCTCTTAAATTTTTCCGATGCAAATGACAATCAGGTTATAATAGCAGGCTTGAGTGACATCAATAAAAACTTTCTTAACGGACTCAAGATTTTGAATATAACAAAAACCACCATGAAATCGTCCTTAACACTAGCTCTGGCGAAGGGAAAAGAAATCTGCGAGGAAGCTGGTACTGTCGAGAAGAATTAAATTTTAGTAAGTAGAAACTTCAATTGAGTTAACACAAAACGCTGTAACTTTAACTAAGAGAAACGCATGACACCCTCTAATTTGTCTGAACTCAATATAGAGAAAAAGATAACTACTTCGCAAGCAGGTAGAAAATCAAAAAAAAATAATCGGTTAGTAGCTTTAGCTTTAACAGCCACGATCGCTTTAGCATTGATTCTCCTCAAACCCTATTACAGCACCCCCAAAGTTTCGCTATCTAAGGTAACCATGGTTTTTCCATCTCAAAAATACACTTTGTTGAATGCAGCCGGGTATGTTGTTCCGCAGAGAAAAGCATCACTTTCATCCAAAGCACAAGGTAGACTTGAATGGCTGGGAGTATTAGAGGGGAGTAAAGTTAAAAAAGGAGAGATAATAGCCCGATTAGAGAAAAACGATGTAGAGGCGGCTTACCAGAAATCTTTAGCACAAAACGAAGTTGCCAAAGCCAATTTAAATAAAGGATTGGCCGAGCTTCGGGAGGCTAAACTCAATGTCAGGCGTTCGAAAGAATTATTTGAAAAAAAATATATTTCGCAAGCACAGCATGACTCAAATCTTAGTCATTTAGAAAAATCATCTGCCTCAATAGAAGCGTTAAAAGCAACCATCAAATCTGGAGAAGCTAGTATACGGGTTGCGAAAATAGCAGTCGAGCAAACTGTAATAACGGCCCCATTTGATGGGGTTATTTTAACTAAATCAGCAAATGTAGGGGATAATATTACCCCTTTCTCATCAGCTGCAGACAGCAAAGGCGCCGTTGTAACAATCGCTGACATGAATACACTAGAGGTTGAAGCCGATGTTTCTGAGTCAAGAATATATCAAATCGAAATCGAGCAGCCATGCCAAATTTCACTCGATGCTATTCCAGATATAAGGCTTACTGGCTTTGTTTCGAGAATGGTTCCGACGGTAGATAGATCGAAAGCAACGGTATTAGTAAAAATTCAATTTACAGAATACGATCCACGAGTTCTTCCAGATATGAGCGCAAAAGTTGCTTTTTTGACCCAAAAAGTTCCTGAAAAAGAGAAAAACGCAGTGCCTGCAATTTTTCCTTCTGCAATCGTTAACAAAGATTCCAAAAATATAGTGTACCTTTTTAAAGAGGGTTATATATATGAAATACCCGTCCAGTTAGGAAAAAAAATTGGGGGGAAAATAGAAATTTCAGGTTTAGAAGTTGGTGATGAAATAGTTGTAAATCCAACAAATAATTTGCAGAATGGTTTAAGGGTTGAGAGGCAATAGTGGTGCTAACTTGGATATTGATTTGGTAAGAATTAATGAATTGAGAAAATCATACTTTCGAGGTGAACAAACTGTAACTGTTCTGAAAGGAATCAACCTCAAAGTGCAAAATGGCGGCTTTACCGCACTAATGGGGCCTTCAGGATCTGGAAAAAGTACTCTTTTAAACCTAATAGCGGGAATCGACAAGCCAGACAGCGGTAGACTGACAGTATCTGGAATCGATATCACAAGCTTGTCTGAAAGTGATTTAGCGGAGTGGCGCTCGCAAAATATTGGATTTATTTTTCAATTTTATAACCTTATGCCGGTTTTAACGGCAGCTCAAAATGTAGAACTACCACTTTTGCTTCTAAATTTTACATCAAAAGCACGTCGATCACGCGCTCGTATGGTTTTGGAAATGGTCGGTCTTGAGGATAGACTTGATCACTATCCAAATGAATTATCGGGAGGACAACAACAAAGAGTAGCAATAGCTCGGGCAATAGTTACTGACCCTACACTAATAGTCGCTGATGAGCCAACTGGTGATTTAGATCGACAGTCAGCGTCAGATGTCTTAGATTTGTTACAAAGGCTAAACCTAGAAGTCGGTAAAACTATAATTATGGTTACCCATGATATTCATGCTACTCGATCCGCAAAAGATGTTATTCATCTTGATAAAGGTGAACTAGTAGAGAATAAGCCGCTGGCCTATTAAAAATGTTATTTATTTTAAACATATCGCTTAAAAATGCTTTCCGCCATAAAATTAGAACGATACTCACCTTACTGGGTTTAGCAGTCGCTTTACTAGCGTTTGGTTTGCTTCAAACCGTTATAACAGCCTGGTATTCAAAAGCCACCTCTGCCTCTACAGCACGTCTAGTTACCAGAAATGCAACATCACTTATTTTTGACCTTCCAATTTACTATAAAGATCAAATCAGAGGAATAAAGGGAATCACAGAAGTAGCCCATGCTCAGTGGTTTGGAGGAATATACAAATTACCAAAAAACTTTTTCCCCCAATTCGCGGTATCAAGTAATTATTTAGATGTCTACTCTGATTTCATCCTAACAGACGAAAAAAAAATCGCATGGATTAATGAAAAACGGGGAGCCATAGTTGGAAGACAATTAGCAAATCGCTTTAATTTTAAAGAAGGCGACAGAATACAATTAAAGGGTACTATTTACCCCGGTAATTGGGAATTTATTATAAAAGGAGTTTACGAAGGATCCGACGACACAAAAGTTACAGACAGAATGTTTTTCCACTGGGATTATTTAAATTCATATATTCTGGGTATACCCAAAAACAACCTTGCGGCACCAAACAATGTTGGCGTTTTTATATCAACAATTGATGATTCCCGTAACGCCGCGAGAATTTCGGATAATATCGATACTTTTTTTAAAAACTCTGTTGCTCCTAGTTACACCGAAACAGAACAAGCTTTTCAATTAGGTTTTGTCGCAATGTCGGATCAAATTATTGAAGCTATTAGGACTGTATCCTATGTGATAGTGTTGATAATACTTGCCGTAATGGCTAACACCATGTCCATGAGCGTAAGGGAGAGAACTAGAGAATTAGCAACTATGAAGGCACTAGGGTTTAAGCCAAGTTTCCTAAGCACGCTAATTTTCTCGGAATCATTATTAATTGCTCTAATCGGAGGAAGCATTGGTATGTTGTTAACACCTCCTTCGGCAAGCGCGTTTCAATTGGTCACTGATAATATATTCCCAGTTTTTGCAGTTTCACAAAAAACCGTGATGCTGCAAATCATCTGTGCCTCATCAGTAGGAGTATTAGCTGCAATCGCACCAGCCATCAATGTTTTTAAAATAAAAGTAGTTGATGGCCTTAAAACTGTCACCTAAACCAATGAAAGTGCCAATTTTATATGTATTACGAAACCTCTGGGTCAGAAAGATAACAACATGCCTCACTGCGGGGGGATTATCCTTAGTTGTATTTGTTTTCGCGTCTATTCTAATGCTTGATGAAGGCTTGAAAAAAACGCTTGTAAACACAGGAGAACTAAATAATATTATTGTAACGAGAAAAGGGTCTGACACGGAAGTTCAAAGTGGTATTTATAGAAATCAAGCTGCGATCATTGAGAATAACCCGATAGTAGAATTTTATGAAACAGGGAAACCCTTTATATCTAAAGAAAGTGTTGTTCTGATATCATTATTTAAAAAAAATGCCGCACAACAGTCTAATGTGGTTGTCAGAGGAACCTCCGCCAAAGGTTTTCAACTTAGACCTCAGGTGGAAATTGTAGAAGGTAGGAATTTCCGACCTGGCACAAGAGAAATATTAATTGGCTCGGCGATTTCCAAGGGCTATGCTGGAGCACGGATCGGGGATGACCTGTATTTTGCTCAGGGAAATTGGCGTATTGTTGGGAGGTTTGACGCTAAAAATACTGCTTTTGACTCCGAGATATGGGGAGACGTAGAACAATTAATGCAAGCTTTTCGCCGAGATAATTTTTCAGTACTTGTTTTTAGATCGACTGAAAAGAAATCCCCTGAACAAATTCAAATCGAATTTGATGCTGATCCTAGGTTATCGCAAGAAGTTAAACGAGAACAAAATTTTTACCGAGATCAATCGAAAGCATTATCAAAATTTATAAATATTTTAGGAATCACATTAACGATTATTTTTTCTATAGGAGCCACTATCGGATCTATGATTACGATGAACGCAACTGTAACCCACAGGACCAGTGAAATAGGAACTTTAAGAGCTCTCGGTTTCAAGAAAAAAGATATCCTTATAGCGTTCTTGCTGGAATCAACTATCCTTGGGGCTCTGGGTGGAATTTTTGGAATATCAGGATCTTTGTTAATGGAATTTTCCTCTTTCACCACAACAAATTTTCAAACATTTGCAGACCTATCATTTGGTTTCGTAATGACACCGGTGATAGTCTTTAAGGCGCTAAGTATCGCTACTATAATGGGCGTGATCGGCGGTGCCTTACCCGCCATTCACGCCGCAAACTTGGAAATAGTAGATTCTCTAAGAAGCAATTAGAAAAATTCAACGAGCTTAACAAGAAACATAGCTCGTCTTTACAGTCGTATAAAATTCTTTTGCATAACTTCCCTGTTCCCTCGCCCCATAGCTTGAACCTTTTGCGCCTCCGAATGGAACATGGTAGTCAACACCTGCTGTTGGCAAATTTACCATTACCATTCCAGCTTGAGCATTTTTCCTAAAATGTGATGCATACTTTAGTGATTTCGTTACAATCCCGGAAGACAAGCCGAAGTTAGTAGCATTTGCAGTGGCAAGTGCCTCATCATAATCCGAAACCTTTATTACGGTCGCGACTGGTCCAAATACCTCCTCTTGATTAACTTTCATATTATTTTCAGTTTCCGTAAATAAAGCTGGCTCCAAGTAAAACCCTTCCGTATCTCTGGTCAAAAGATTACCACCGTAAATAAGCTTGGCGCCTTCTTTTTTTGCCTCTTCAATGTAAAATAGATCTTGATCGAGTTGATTCTTATCGACTACAGGACCGATATGCGTCCCTTGCTTCAGAGCATTATCAACGACTGTATTTGCTAATCGATCTTGCATTGCTTTTACAAATTGATCATGTATATTTTTACAAACAATAAGACGTGAAGATGCGGTACACCTTTGTCCAGTAGAGAAATACGCTCCATTAATAGCACAATTGACAGCCACATCAATATCCGCATCATCCATTACGACTAATGGATTCTTGCCCCCCATCTCCAACTGAAATTTAGCCATGCGCGCCACAGCCTCTTTTGCTATTTGTTGTCCTGTCGCAGCTGATCCCGTGAAACTAATTGCGTTAACACGAGGGTCATTAACAATAGTATTACCCACCTCACTGCCTTTACCAATTAAAAAATTGAAAACGCCCGGTGGCAACCCAACATCCACAATTATTTTAGCTATCTCTGCCGCCATAGCCGGCACTAGGGTAGCTGGTTTAAAAACCACAGTGTTACCAAAAGCCAAGGCTGGAGCAATTTTCCACGCGGGAATAGCGGCTGGAAAATTCCAAGGAGATATAATACCCACTACTCCAACTGGTTCACGGGTAATCTCAATATCCACAGAGGTTCTAACCGATGGAACTAAATCACCTGTCAATCTCAAAACTTCTCCCGCAAAAAATTTAAAAACACTGCCAGCTCGCACTACCTCACCCACTCCTTCCGGTAGAGTTTTTCCTTCTTCCCGAGATAAAACTGCTCCCAATTCATCCTTACGGGCGATTATATTATTTCCAATGGTATCCAATATGTCTGATCTCATTTGAATATTCGATCTTGCCCAATCATTAGCGGCACTAGAAGCAGCTCCGATCGCATCTAGGGTTAATTTAGCGTCAGCCTGAGTGTATTCGGCAACTACATCATTAACATCCGACGGATTTATATCGACCGAATCTACTGGTTGATCAATCCACTCACCTCCTACATAATTGTGCAACCTATTCATGGTTTTTCTCGCTCCTTTAATTTGGTTATAATGCAAGGTAACAACCATTAGCCTATTTGAATATCACAAAAAATGAAAGCTGTAGTTATACCAGTCACTGCATTCGAGCAAAACTGCTCTATATTGATTTGCGAAGACACACTCCAAGCGGCTGTTGTTGATCCGGGAGGAAATCTTGATGAGATTCTCGAGAAAATAGATGAATTGCGAGTAAAGGTGGTATTAATTCTTATTACTCATGGACATTTAGACCACTGTGGAAGTGCCAGTGAATTAAAAAGTATACTTGATGTAAATATAGAAGGACCCCACCGGGACGACGATTTTTGGATTTTACAGCTATCAGAACAAGGAAATAAATTTGGAATGCCAAACGCCAAAACTTTCGAACCTGACCGGTGGTTAGAGCATGGGGACAGAGTAAAATTTGGAAACGTTCATTTAGACGTACTACACTGTCCGGGTCACACCCCCGGGCACGTGGTATTTTATAACTCCCTTGAGAAAGTTGCAATTGTAGGAGATGTATTATTCTCCGGCTCCATAGGACGGACCGATTTTCCACGCGGTGATCACTCCGAACTGATAAATTCAATAACAAAAGTTTTGTGGCCACTCGGTTCTGAAATAAAATTTTTACCAGGTCATGGCCCAATATCGACGTTTAAAAAAGAGCGCATGTCAAATCCTTTTGTATCTGATCAAGTTCTATCGAAGAAGCTCCCTAATAATTAGATGATCAATTTGTAAGATAAGTCTTTACCACATCCATATCCGGATCGAATCCCAGGCCGGGCCCTTTAGGCACGCTAAAATTACCTTCCATTGGATTTAATATTTCTTCCGGGTATAAATTTGCTTCGGGCTTGACAAAAAAACGCTCCACAAACCCAGGGGTATTAGAAACTTGAGACAAGTGCAAAGTAGCCAGAAATCCAGGACCGAAGTATGGAGAATGCGGCATTACCTGAACTCCACATGACTCACACAAGTTAATGACTTTTCTAAACTCAGTTATACCGCCTACTTTTGTAACACTTGGCTGGGCAAAGTCTATCGCACCTTTTTGCAGCATATCCCTAAATTGAAACGCCGTACATGCATGTTCTCCTGACGCGATTCTTACTCCTGTTTCATTTTTTAGGTAAGAAAGTCCTGAGAAGTCTTCTGGCGGACTTAATGGTTCTTCCAACCAATATAAATTATATTCTCTTAAAGCTAATACCATCTCCCTAGCTTCCAAGAGAGTCCAGGGACAATTAGTATCCAACATTAAAGGTATTTCAGGACCAACTACATCGCGGGCTGAATGTACCTCCGCTAATCCAACCTCATGTAATTTTATCATCCCATAACCTAAAGACCTTGCCGCTTTCACCCTGTCTGCTACCAATTCCGGATCTTCGTATCTCCATAAGCTTGCGTACGCTGGAACCCTGGAGTTACCCGATGATCCAAATATTTCGAAAATAGGTTGGTTTAAACGCTTACCCAACAAATCCCAAAGTGCTATGTCTACCCCACTAATCGCAAACATAGTAATTCCGTATCTCCCATACATGTGTAACATTTTTTGTAGATCGGCGTTAATCCCTAGGACATCCCTTACATCTTTACCAATTAATAACGGCTTAACCATATGTTCAATCGCTGCTGCTACCGCGGGCCGGCAATGGTAAGCAAATGCCTCTCCCCAGCCAATTAGACCACTATCTGACTCCAACTTGATTAGACAAAAGTCCAGACCACTCGCTTTCAAAAAACTTTTGGGTGATTCAACTTTAGTGCCTCGATCAAATGGTATCTCTAACTCGAAAACTTCTACATTAGCTATTTTCACGAAAAAATATCCTAATCATCATTTATAAGTATCGCAAAGGTGCTAAGCAAGGATTTGTTAGGCATAAAAAAACCCGGACAACCGGGTTTTTTTACATTCCATAATTTTGGTCCTTACTCCATCGCTTTTATTGCAACCGCCTGGTCTCCCTTAGGACCAGTGGTAACCTCAAAAGAAACCTTTTGGTTTTCTTGAAGGGTCTTAAAACCATCCCCTTCTATCGCAGAAAAATGTGCAAAAAGATCTTTCCCACCATCGTCTGGAGTTATAAAACCAAAACCCTTCGACTCGTTGAACCACTTAACAGTACCGGTACCCATCTAATATTTAACCTTCCCAGAAAAACTTAATTTCTTATTCTTTGAAAATAACACCCCACCTAACTACGGTAAACAATTGCATAACTTATTTCGAAAACAACCTGCGTAGTTAAGCATAAGTAATAAGGATACTTTTATATTGAATAAACATCAAGCCATAAATTTTCTCACTATATCAATTATCAATACCTTAAATAACCCAGAAAAAAATATTTACAAACATTAATGCAAAACAAAAGTTTGTAGCTTATTATGATTGTAAAAATAATTGAATAGGAGCACTAAATCGTGACTAACAATTTTAAGGAGTCTTCCCTTGATTATCACAGGCTTCCAACGCCTGGCAAAATATCTATAAGCCCAACAAAAGGCTTAACAAACCAAAGAGATTTAGCCTTGGCGTATTCTCCTGGAGTTGCCCACGCGTGTGAAGCTATAAGAGACAATCCCCACCTAGCAGCAGAGCTAACTTCTAGGGCTAACTTGGTTGGGGTAGTTACAAACGGAACTGCAGTTCTTGGACTTGGCAATATTGGGCCCTTAGCAGGAAAACCAGTGATGGAAGGCAAAGCCTGTTTATTTAAAAAATTTTCGGGCATTGATGTATTCGATATTGAGTTAAATGAAACTGACCCCGAAAAAATTGTGGATATTATCGCAGCTCTAGAGCCTACTCTAGGGGGAATCAATCTCGAGGATATCAAAGCACCTGAATGCTTTTATATTGAAGAAAAGCTTCGAGAAAGAATGAAAATACCCGTATTTCACGACGATCAACACGGAACTGCTATTATTGTGGGGGCCGCAATCCTTAACGGCCTTAAAATCGTTAATAAAAACATAAAAGATGTCAAGATAGTGTGCTCTGGAGCGGGCGCTGCCGCAATTGCTTGTCTCGACACCTTGGTCAAACTAGGGGTTCAAAAATCTAACATCGTTGTCTGCGATTCAAAGGGGGTGATTTACAAGAACCGAGAAGCTAGTATGGAATCGAACAAAAGCCGTTACGCCACAATCGCACCTATGCGGTCCCTAAAAGATGCTCTACCAGACAGCGATATTTTTCTAGGTCTCTCTGGACCAGGGGTAATGAAACAAGAATGGGTAAAAACGATGGCCCAGAAACCCCTCATTTTAGCTCTGGCAAACCCGGTACCAGAAATTCTTCCTGAGGAAGTGAAGGCCGTGCGACCAGACGCCGTTATTGCTACAGGCCGCTCTGACTATCCAAATCAAGTTAATAACGTCCTTTGCTTTCCCTTTATTTTTCGAGGAGCTCTTGATGTTGGAGCAACAAAAATAACAGAGGAAATGAAGCTGGCTAGCGTACGGGCAATCGCCGAACTTGCCCAAGCGGAACAGTCAGAAGTTGTGGCCTCAGCTTATGGAGATGAATCGTTGACTTTCGGCCCGGACTATATCATTCCAACACCATTTGACCCACGATTAATTACAAAAATAGCACCAGCAGTGGCGAAAGCTGCAATGGATAGTAATGTTGCTACACGTCCAATAAAAAACTTCGAAATCTACACCGAAAAATTAACAAACTTTGTATACCAATCTGGATTTTTGATGAAACCAGTTTTTACGGCTGCTAAAGCAGCAAATCGCAAAGTTATTTATTCCGAGGGAGAAGATGAAAGGGTTCTCAGAGCAGTACAGGTAGTGGTTGACGAAAAACTTGCAGCACCTGTTCTTATAGGAAGACCAGATGTTATAAAAATGCGTATCGAAAAAGCTGGCTTGAGAATTCAACCGGGAACGCATTTTGAGATTGTAAATCCCGAAAGTGATCCTCGATATCGTGAGGTTTGGCAAGAGTATTACCATATCATGCGCCGAAAAGGGGTCTCTCCGGATGCCGCCAAAGTGCACGTTCGGCAATCGAATACACTTATTGGGTCGATGCTCGTAAAACGTGGGGAGGCAGATGCTATGCTCTGTGGAACATTTGGCGGGCATAATACCCATTTAAAACATATCGCGAATGTTATAGGGTTAAAGGCGGAGGCTACGATATTTGCAGCCATGAATGTACTAATGTTACCCAAAAGAACCCTATTTGTTAGCGATACTTATGTGAATGAGAATCCAACCGCCGAGCAAATTGCTGAAATTACTTTGATGGCCGCTGAGGTAGTTAAGCGTTTTGGACTTGCAGCTAAGATCGCGTTGCTTTCGCACTCAAACTTTGGGACAGATAGCTCACCATCCGCAACAAAAATGAGCAGAGCTTTAGACATATTAGAGGCCGAACATCCTGATCTGGAAATAGATGGTGAAATGCATGGCGACGCAGCACTTTCACAAGAAATCAGAAACCACCTAAACCCAGGTTCAAAGTTAACAGGGGAAGCAAATTTACTGATTATGCCTAATATTGATTCTGCAAATATCGCTTTCAATTTGCTTAAAACTGTAGGAGGAGAAGGAATTACAATAGGACCGATTTTACTCGGAGCAAACGCGCCTATCCATATAGTTACCCCCACAACAACGGTTAGACGTCTTGTTAACATGACAGCATTAAGCGTCGTAGAGTAAAGCCTGGCACGGCTGATGTTTTTATAAAGTTGACCATGAATTTCTTAAAGCGTAGTCTCACGTAGGAAAGATTTCTCTTTAGACAGATTAAAGGAGAGTTAATGAATAAACTAGTTATGTCCCAAAAGCAGAGGGAATTTAGAGAGCAATATAAAAGTAATATCGCGCGTTGGTATAATGGTTGGAGTCATCTGTTATCGATATTTGTGCCTGGATTTCTAGTCATAGGCTACTGTGCTAGAAATATCAATCTAGTATCAATATGGGAACTGTTGGTAATTGTTCCATTGTTTCTAATGTATAATTTTTGTGAATGGTGGCTTCACAAAAACACCATGCACCGACCTGTAAAAATCCTCAAAGGTGCACTTTTACCAGTGTTTCATAGGCACACCCACCAACATCACCAGTATTTTAGCTCGCGTAGAATGAGCTATGATACAAATAAAGAGTGGAGAATCGTGCTCTTTCCGCCCTACGCGTTGGTGATATTCATGATTGCCACTCTCCCCGCAGCATTTCTAGTGGGATCTTTCACGTCAGCGAATGTTGGATTCATAGTAATGATGCTCACTCCAATTTACTACTTGAACTATGAAATTTTTCACCTCTGTTGCCATGTTAAGGAAAACAGGTTCGTAAAGTACTGTCCTCTAATAAATACTATTAGGAGGCACCATGCGGCTCATCACAGTCAGCCTATAATGATGGAAAAAAATATGAATCTGACTTACCCAATCGCTGACTGGGCAATGGGAACTAGTGATTTGGAACGTGGACTGCTCGGACATATTTTTAATGGTTATAGTACTGAGTTCGTTAAGAAAGAGTATGTAACTGATCAGAGTAGCGAGTTAAATTTAACTTCTGCTTAGCCGTGACTTAGCATATTAAAAGAAGAACCGAATATTATATTATGAACGAAGAAGACTGGCATTTTCCACAAAATCTGCAACCAAATCCAACGAAAATCAATTTCGAGCTAGACTCTTGCTTAAATACGGTGGTGTCTCTAAGGGCTGAAATACCTACCGATGGCTTCACAGCTGATACTCTAGGAACTAGCAGGCAAGGAAACGGGATTTTAATTAATGATAGTGGCCTAATATTGACAATTGGTTATTTGATTACTGAAGCCGAAACAATTTGGCTCACCACGAATCAAGGAACGAGCGTACCAGGGACCGTTACCGCTTATGATCAAATTACCGGATTAGGTTTTGTTCAAGCCCTTGGCACTCTCAACATACCATCAATTTCAATCGGATCTTCCTCAAAACTAACTATTGGAGAACAACTTTTTGTGGTTGGGCACGGCGGAAGAAAGAAATCCTTATGCGTTAACCTATTATCAAAACATTGTTTTGCGGGATATTGGGAGTACTTATTAGACGAGGCTATTTTTACTTCACCGGTACACCCGCAATGGGGAGGTGCGGCGCTATTAAATACCGAGGGGAAATTAATTGGGGTAGGGTCGCTCCTCACTGAGGAAGTTACAGCCGAGGGTTCCGTGCAAGCAAATATGGCAGTCCCCGTTGACCTTGTTCACCCTATCCTAAAAAACGTTGAAAACGGATTACCTCCAAGGCAAAATGCCAGGCCATGGTTAGGCATGTATGCCACCGATAATAACGGTCAAACAGTAGTTGTTGGAATAGCGAAATCTGGCCCTTCCCAGAAAGCAAACATTCACCCGAAGGATATTATTTTAGAAGTGGACGGAAATCAAATATCATCTTTGGCGGATTTTCTTAAAAACGTTTGGTCAATTGGAGATGCGGGCGCAACCATCCCGTTAAAAATACTACGGAATGAAAAGGTATTAAATATTTTAATAAATTCAGCGGATAGAAATGATTTTTTAAAAAGACCGAGTTACCATTAATTTTGTCAAAAACTTATGACCCTAGCATCCACCTGAGAGGATGCCATGTGAAAATCATTCATCCCACCCACTGTTATTCTTTTATCAATTGAATCACTAGAAATGTGTCTAGCCTCGACGCAAGGACCACAAACGAAAATTTTGGCGTTAGCGTGAGCGAGAACCTCGTCAAACCTTTTGGGAGGCCCAAAAGGGATAATTTTTGCAGAGGTTCCTTTGGTTGCCATGTGCACCGCATCATGAAAAAGCATTATCATCACGCGATCTCCTGCTTGCAAAGCCGATGATCCAAAAATAAATGGGAGCTCAGCTCTAGTAGGATCAACCGGACCCCAAGTAGCTGAAATTGCAAAAAACATAGTTTAAATCTCCTTATGATGTAAATTATCCATTCGAAATACGATTTTACCTTCTAAACTAACAATCAGACCAATAATATTTTTATTTGTAAAAATTTTAGACATCGCGGTAACATAGGTTAATAGTTGGCTTTGATAATCAGACTTTACTTGCATATCAGAGCCATAAATCTCATTACCACTCTTGAAATCGATAACATAAACTTCTTTAGAAAATTCCACTACTCTATCAATTCTTTTGACTCCGCCTCTGCCATCACTGCATGACAGTTCATTCCATGCTTTTTTGTAATACCTAGGATCAACATACCTTCTCATGTTAGCCGATTGCATAATTCCTTGCGCAGAGTCCCACAGTTCTTTAAATTCTTCCTCCGAGATGTTTTTAAATTTATTTTGAATTTCAAAATAACTCCCACCCAAAGCTGGAGGAATAAGATATTCTAAAACCTGATGCAACTGAGTCCCAAACATTGTCTGAGACGATTCACCCAATCTTCTTATCTCTCCGACTCTACGGACTTGTGGTGATCTGATTTTCATTTGATTATCAGGACTATTATTTTGGTCTTCCGTTATTTCTTCTAACTGGTTCGAAAGAAAATGATGACTATCATCTAGAGATAAGGAAGCATTCGCCTCTGAGATTCTCTGGTACCAGGACCCCTCTACCGAATTCCCACAGCCGGTAACAATTAAGTAGTTCCGTGCTCTAGTCAAAGCCACATACAGCAGTCGTTCCCATTCCAAACTATTTAAATCGGATTCTTCCTTTAAAATTCTTTCTTGACTACTTATCACCTCATCTTTCTTACTGAATAATACAAAAGAACTTGGCCCAATATTCTCGGGATGCCACCTTACTAAGGGACCATAAGTTACTTTGTTATTTTCATATTTCAAGTTTGAATCTAGTAACCAAACAATTGGAGCTTCTAGCCCTTTCGCCCCGTGAATTGTTAATATACGAATAGCATCTAACCCTGATTGTTCGCCAAGGTTCGGAGCCTCCTGGGGGTTTTCTCTTTCCACTAACTTTAACTCTTCTATTCGATGGAGAAAATTCTGTAAACTGGGATATCTACCAGAATCCACAGATAAACTAAATTCTAAAAATTTTTCCAAATTGGCCTTAACTAAGCCCCACATTTGTGGGGATATTGTTTCTTGATATCTCTGGAATAAGTTACCTTCACAAAAAATTCGATCAATTAAATCATGTGCGGGAATTGTATCTACTAATTTGTACCATCGATTAAGTAGCTGACTAGCACGTCTAAACACTGGTGATGTTTTTTCTCCCTCGACCTCTAAGACCAAACAGTCCCACCAAGAACCAACCGATTCTGAATAGCCCGAAAGTCGCAAAAGATCATTATCAGTTGCTGAAAAAATAGGAGATTTTAAGACGATCGCCAAATCCAAATCAGAAGCTCTATTGGACAAAAATTTTAGTAGTGAAACTATATCTATAATCTCCAATGCCCCAAGCAACCCACCCTGCCATGCCCCTATAAATGGGATACTATGTCTGCGTAAACTTTCCTCATACTCCTCCAGGTGAACACGATTTTTAACTAAGATTAAAATATCTCTATATCTCACTCTCCGTGTTCCGTAATTTTCCTCCAGCTTCCAATTTTTTAAAATATGTTTTATTTTTTTTGCAAGTCCGTCAGCTTCCAAAGCTCTATCTAAAGCAAAATCATCATTTTTTTTCGAAATTAATGGGTTACGCCACATAAACTTATTCTCTTCCGTCGTATTCCTACTAATAAATAGAGGAACCACTTCAACTTTACCTTTTATTTTATACCTTGAAGTTAGGTGTTTTTGAAAGTTCAAAGGTGTTTTACCAAATACCTTATTTATAACTTGAACGATGTTAAATGCATTCCTTCGAGTTATATTATTCGACAAAACATCCGCGGCGAAATGTTTTGTAAAATAGTTTTTACAAATGTCAAAAATCCTAGGTTCAGCCCCTCTAAACCGGTATATAGACTGCTTGTGATCCCCTACCCCAAAAAATTGTAATTGATTGCCCCCTGAACTTGAAGATTCCAACCATGCCTTAATTATCCTCCACTGGATAGGATTAGTATCCTGTAGTTCATCAATTAAAATATGGTTATAACGAACATCTAATTTAAATTGAATGTATTCGGCTTGATTACTCTCATTTATAAGTTGATTAGCCCACCATTCAATATCAACATAATCCATTATGTTTTTATCTTCTTTCACTTGCTGGAAAAGTTTTAAAAAATAATTACCACAAATCAAACCGGTTTCGACAAATTTGTAGGCACGTTGCTGATCAGACTTTATTTTTACGGTCTGTAAAGTTTTTGCTAGGAATAAATGATGTTTGAGTAGCATATCCATTTTCTCATCGCCAAGATTCTTTCGCTGAGAAATACTATCAATGACACGCAAGTCATGAGGAGGCTTTTTCGTAAAAAATATTGCGAATATGTTATCAAAATATTTTAATATGTCTTTCTGATCTAAAATAGTTTTTAACAAATCTGATTTTTTTTTGGCGGATTTTAAATTAGTAGCCAAGATTAAAGTTCGATATTGTTTGATAGCATCAACAAAAATGCTATCTTTCATTAAATCACCCCTGTAATCTTTCGTGAAATCAAGGCTTTCATCGACACCAAGACTTTTTAGTACTGCGTCAATTGGATCAGTCTTGCCGCGCAAATAAGCCCACCACTCGATTCTTTTTGATACGAAATTTTTTATTAAATCACGTGTATTATGTAAACCGTAATTTTTCACCAACCAATTAATTGCTTGTTTTTCAGATGATGCTTTTTTTTTATCTAAGCTACTTGAAAACTTTTGCCAGACTTCATTAAATAATAACGTATGATCTTCTACTAAACGGTTATTAACGTTGGCGAAATTTCGTAATGGGCCGTGGCGGAGTATATTTAAGAACCAACTATGGAATGTACAGATTGTTATTCCTGGACGACTGCTGAGGACAGTCTGAAAAAGATATTTAGCTTTTGGTAGCTGACACTCTACTTGTTTTTCCTCAATTCCTCTTTCAAGAAGAAATTGTTTAACGTCATTATCTGACCCCAACGCAAGAAATCGAAGCCATTCGTGCAGTCTCTCTTCCATTTCTTGCGCAGCTTTTTTGGTAAAAGTCACTGCCACTATCTCAGACGGTGCGACGTCACTGAGTAATATTCGTATTATTCGGGAAATGAGTAACCAGGTTTTACCGGAACCAGCGCATGACTCCACAATTACTGACTTTGCTGGATCTAACGCCAATTTCTTCAGCCGTAGATAATCAGTGTTTCTATTCATTATTCTCTTTAAAATCTTTTCTACATAGCCCTCGCATTTCGCAAAAATTACACGACGCTTCACTGCCATTAGCTGGCATTGATTTTCCTTGATAAAGCATAGAAAAAATAGTTTTTAATCGATCAATATTTTTTTCCGAAAATTCTTTTATGTCTTCTTCAATATCAAAAAGTTGAATGGAGCCTTTATTAAGACCTAAGTATGATGCTTGTAATAGATTGTTTGACACCAAAGAGACGTAAAATAGAAGTTGAGTGAATTCATCGGGAGAATTTATAAATTTTCGTAATTTTACAAACTGAGTAGTCTTATAATCTATCAACGAATATTCATCTTTGCTCTTTCTATCAATTCTATCTATTATTCCTGATAGAGTTAATGTTTTATCACTATCTATTAATATTGTTTTTTCGCAACTTACCTCTCCTGAAAAAAAATTCCAACCATTTTTCTCCCGCTTTATCTGCCAATCTAAGTATTTCTCTATGATTTTCTCAAAATCAGAGGTCCAAGATAATCGAACCAAATAAGAACAATTAATTTTTTTGAGTTCATTTGCTATAAGCGACCGGAAAACTATCTCCGCTTTCTTTCTGCTGTCTTCGTTAACACTAATTTTTAGTTTATGAAATTGATAAAGAATATTATGTATGCTTCTGCCAAAATCATTTTTATTTAGATCCTCGTCTATTTTTAGCGACGGACTTAGAGATAAAACGTATCTCGAGTAATACTGAAATGGACAGTTCAGTAGACTGGCGTATCCAGAAGATGATATTTTGGTGGGAACAAATTGAGTGGGAAGTGCCACAGAGCTAGCGTCAGAAAAGTTGGATTCTTGGTATAAACTTCTATGACTGCACGATTCAGGAGAAGTACCAACATTTGAGAAATAAGGTGAGTTGTCTTGTAAAATAAGGGTTCTACCCCCCAATAATGTTTTTTGCAAATCGAGCATTTCAAGAATTGGACTTAAGCCATTCGGATTACCATCTTTTTGCTGCTGCCAGGTAAATGTGATCGGTATCCTCAGGCTTAGTAGCCAAACTAAATTTTCGCCAATGGCTTTCACCTTTGCGCTGTCACCGGGCAGGCCGAGCTCGCTGCGGACTGAATTTCCTAAAACCGATAAATTGTTATGTTTACCGGGAAGATGATTGGTATCGCACCCTACTAAAACAACAGCTTCAAAAAATCGAATCTTAGAATTATCCAACTTAGTTAAAACTATGGGGCTTACAACTTCCGAATCATAAAACTCATTGCTCTCAAATTGAAACTTTAGCCACTGAATCCATTCAAAAACCGAAAATTGATCTTGACTGCTACCTAACTGCGTTTGGTGCCTCCGCAACAGATCCATAATTTGCCGACCAGCTGAGTCAATCATCAGTCGCTGTGCTATTCCCAAAGCCTTCAAAGACTTTTCTAGATGATCCAACCAAACACTCAGACTATTATTCTTCTGTTTTCTAAAATGAATCGATGCTAATTCTAATTTATTAAGGAAAACCTCCGTGTTTTCTGACTCATCTAGTTTTTTTACTTCTGACAAATAAGCTTTGATACACGATCGGACCGAGGTTGTTCTTAAGATTTCACCTAATTGAGAAAGTAGAAGTTCTTTATCAAGATTTTTGTGAACAAGGAAAGGAGATTTGATTAAGTCTAAAAGTGACTCATGGTTGAAATCATTTGTACAAGCCTCTACCCACCTCAATATAACTGTACTAGCAGAAGTAGTAGACAGTAACCAACCTAATTCGTCCTGTAAAAATATTTGTTCCCTCTCAAGTAAAGCTCTAACTCGCCTTGCCGTTAAGTTATCTAGGCCAACTATTGCTATATTTTCTAGCCCCTCTGAGATCCAAAAAAGCACCTGGGAGGTGACAGCCTTTGCCTCATCTTCTAGTCCTCTAGTGGCTAATATTTTAGGCTCATTGATTTCCGCAGAATTTACTTTAAACAATCTTCCTACAGAACTCTCATCTCTGTAGAGGTCTTTTGAGACACTATCGAAACAAGATATCAAAGCATACTGATAAAAATTCTCCCTCTCAATTGCTTTACCCATTGTCCCGTGAATGGTATACCGATAAGTACGAGCACTCTTTGCATATAGATTAAAAAAGTCATGCTCTACTTTAGTTAAATCGGACAACCCAACCATATAAACCGGATGCGTATAATTTGCGGCTAAACTTCTTAAACGCAGCGAATAAGCACCTTCCGAATCCACCACCTGATTATCAGAATCAAGATTTCCAGACCAAAAAGCCTGCCACATATTTGATATTAAAGTTGCTTCATATTCTATCGGTCGTAAAGTAACCGAGGCAAAAGCATCTTCAAAGCATTGTTTGAACTCTCTCTCACTATCGGGGATATTAGTAGCGTGGCTTGTTATCTCTTTAAATAAACTAAATATCTCTGACGCTAAAACCCACAAGTTTTGATTAAAAGTCCAACTTTCTTTTTTCAGAACTCCATAAATTTCAGATATAAAAAACATATCTGACCTATGAGGAATTTTACTAACGCCGTTGTCCGCCCAATGATGTAAGGTAGTGACGTTAGGAAGCAAAGTAGAAGACGTCGTGTGTCTTGAGAAAAATTTTCGAAAATCTGCACAAGAAAATAAAGTAGGAAGCAAAATAACTACTGATGAAAAGTCAGGAAACAAGCGTGCTTCATTATGGTAAATGTCCGCAATGACTCCAGGCACTAGGGCCGACGGAGCAAAAATTTTGTCGCGTATCCCATGCTTCATTATCAATTATCCATAGCGTCTTTTCACTCTTCAAGATATTGCAACTTTCCACTTACATTCTTCCATTCGTCCGCATCTTTGGGAGCATCTTTTTTTAAAGTGATAGGCTCCCAAGTTTTTGCTAATTTCGCATTTAGTTCTACAAATTGTTCCTGACCCTCGGGGACCTCTTCATCCAAAAAGATAGCATCTGCAGGACACTCAGGTACGCAGAGTGTACAATCTATGCACTCTTCTGGGTCTATGACCAGCATGTTTGGTCCCTCGTGAAAGCAATCAACAGGACAAACATCAACACAATCAGTATATACACATTTAATACAGTTTTCGGTAACTACATACGTCATTTAAGGGTTTACCTCTAAGCTTTTAACCACCTTTTATTTACCAAATGGAAATGTTCGAGAACTAAGAGAATTGGACCAAGCTACTATTAAATTGTAGCAAAAAGGCAAATAATCTATCTTTACTTGGTAGAATTACATCCATATGATTAATATAAGGTTTTTATCATTTGTAAAAAAACATAAACACAATTGTAAAGCAATTTTTATATTTAATAGGATTTGATTGAATAATTGGCGTATACTTAACGTAATAATTGCTACCATATCAAATTTTCTAAGATTATTTTGGATACTCCATAACAAAACAAGTTGTATCAAAAAGTCGGGCTAATGGTCGAAAAAATACACCACGTAACGGATCAAAACTTCGAAGACGAAGTTCTCAAGTCTACAGTTCCTGTCCTAGTTGATTACTGGGCAGAATGGTGCGGTCCCTGTAAAATGATTGCCCCGATATTAGAAGAAGTAGTAAAGGATTATGGAGAAAAACTCAAAGTTGCAAAATTAAATATCGACGAAAACCAAGGAACACCACCTAAATACGGAATTAAAGGAATACCGACGTTAATGATTTTCAGGGAAGGTAACGTTGAGGCTACTAAAGTCGGAGCTTTATCGAAGGCTCAACTGACTGCGTTCATTGATAGTAGTATCTAACAGATTCAACGCCAACTCAAATTCTTATAATTGACAAAACACATAAAATTATAACTTTATAACACTGACTATTTAGCGATTTTTTAAAATAAATAAAAGCGCGAGCGAATGGTTATCACTGGAATTTTAATCTCTCACCTCAGCGGAAAAAACTCTATGCACTTATCGGATCTAAAAAACCTTCATGTGAGCGAACTTGTTGAAATGGCAACCTCCCAAGAGCTTGAAAATGCCAGTCGATTAAGGAAACAAGATCTCATATTTGCTCTGTTGAAAGACCAGGCGAGCAAGGGGGAAACCATTAGAGGTGAGGGAACCTTGGAAGTTTTACCGGACGGGTTTGGTTTCCTTAGATCACCTGATACATCTTATTTAGCTGGGCCAGATGACATCTACGTCAGTCCTTCACAAATTAGAAGATTTAACCTGCATACCGGAGATTCTGTGGGTGGGGAAATCAGAACCCCCAAAGAAGGGGAAAGATACTTTGCTCTAGTTAAGGTTGACCAGGTAAATGGAGAATCTCCCGAGAATACAAAAAAATATAAAATACTGTTTGAAAATCTTACTCCTCTTTTTCCTTCGGAACATCTTAAGATGGAAAGAGAAATTAAGTCTGATGAAAATCTCACAGGTAGAATTATAGACATCATAGCACCTGTCGGTAAAGGACAACGAGGCCTTCTAGTCGCTAGCCCTAAAAGCGGCAAAACTGTCATGCTTCAACACATGGCAAATGCCATTGCTTCCAATTTCCCCGACACCTACCTGATTGTTCTTTTAATCGACGAAAGACCTGAAGAAGTAACAGAAATGCAAAGGTCCGTTCGAGGGGAGGTTGTTTCGTCAACTTTCGATGAACCGGCAACAAGGCATGTTCAAGTCGCGGAAATGGTAATTGAAAAAGCGAAGCGTTTGGTTGAACATCGGAAAGATGTTGTGATTTTGTTGGATTCAATCACCAGACTCGCACGCGCCTACAATACCGTTGTGCCTGCTTCTGGGAAAGTTCTCACCGGTGGAGTTGACGCAAATGCACTCCAAAGACCAAAAAGGTTTTTTGGTGCAGCCAGAAATATTGAAGAAGGAGGATCTCTTACAATATTAGCCACTGCATTAATCGATACTGGTTCGCGCATGGATGATGTTATTTATGAGGAATTCAAAGGTACAGGGAACATGGAGGTTCATCTAGATCGCAGGATGGCGGAAAAACGTATTTACCCTCCGTTTAACGTCAATAGATCAGGCACCCGAAGAGAAGAGCTATTGATTGATCCCGAAATACTGCAAAAAATATGGGTTTTGAGGAAATTACTTTATCCTATGGATGAATTGGAAGCGACTGAATTTCTTTTAGATAAGATGAGGGCAACTAAAAATAATGGTGAATTTTTCGACTCTATGAAGCGAGGTTAAATTCGTATTTTATAGAGCGCTGCGTCAGTAAACTTGAAAAAAATAAGAACCCAATAGATAATCGTCATTGTTGTGTGAAAAAACAAGAATTAAGAGGTTGATTTATGAAAGAAAATATACATCCAAATTACGCGGAAATTAATGTTACTTGTAGTTGCGGAAACAAATTTAAAACTAAATCTACCATGGGTCAAGATATAACGGTAGAAGTGTGTTCGGTTTGTCACCCCTTTTACACTGGTAAACAAAAAATAGTTGACACGGCTGGGCGCGTTGAACGCTTCAATAAAAGATACGGAAATTTGGGCCAAAAAAGCAACCATAATTAAATGGCTTCGAATCTAGGTGCCGTTTTTGAAAAACAAATTCAAAGGTCAGTCTCCTTGTTATGCTTTCTTTGAAGGTTAGGAATCACAACAGCTAGTCACCAACTCAGCTTTACAATTGATAGATGATAGTCAGCTTAAATTCGTTAATTAAGTCCTTTTTTTGAAATGCTTTGGTTAAAAAAACTCCTTAGAAATAAAATTTTCTCTGAGTGGATTTACAGCAACCCAAAAACAGTTACCACGGTAATAATACTTATATGGACTTTTTCTGGGTTAACAGGACACGATCCTTGGAAGCCTGATGAGGCACATACGTTTGGGGTTACCTACAGTATCATCGAAGATAATCAATGGGTGGTGCCGCTACTAGCTAATGAACCCTACCTGAAGCATGCTCCTCTAGTTTATGTCTCATCGGCTGTCAGCGCGATTTTGCTCGAGCCTTTCTTATCCCTCCATGATGGCGCGAGAGTATCGACTGGCCTATGGATGTTATTAGTCTTCTTATTTACCGCTCTTTCAGCCAAAGAACTTTGGGGAGGTCACAACACTTGGCTTGCGCCTTTGATACTAGCTGGCTGTGTTGGGCTTTTGGTTCGTGGTCACCAACTAACTAACACTATAATTTTTTTGGCAGGCATATCGATAACGATTTATGGACTAGCACTAGCTCCTAGGCGACATATTACTGGAGGAATTGCTATTGGATCAGGCCTTGCAGTAGGCGGACTATCGACCGGAGTGTTAGATCCATTAATGGCCATTTTAATTATATTTGGTGTCTCGGCTGTGTCACCTCTGTATCGAACCAAGAGGTTTCTGATATCAATAGTAGTAGCGTTAGCTATTTTGTTACCAGTTATATTAACCTGGCCTATATTACTTTATCAGACTGACAGTGTAATATTTACTGAATGGTTTTATATTCAAAATATCGAACGCTTAAAGCGTTTATTTGTGTTTTCTCCCAGTGAGGATTATTTTTACTACCTAAAAATATTGCCATGGTTTTCATGGCCCGCTTGGCCCTTAGCTTTGTGGTCACTGTGGATAGCGAGAGGACACGGTCTGGAAAAAAGAGAGATACAACTCCCAATCATTGCTTTTAT
>CACKOO010000004.1 GCA_902601765.1 Hydrogenophilales bacterium
TAGACAACCAGGGTCGAGTTTCAAGCCTTTTATATACTCCGCTGGGTTAAGCCGGGGATTCAGTCCAGCCACCATCATTACAGATGCTCCGATAACCATTGACCCTAGAGATACCGGAGATATTCCTTGGGAGCCAAAAAATTTCGATGGAAAATTCAATGGACCGATGAGGTTAAGAAGCGCCCTAACAAAATCTAAGAATCTAGTTTCAATCAGAATTATCCAAGCTATTACACCGAGTTACGCTCGCGAGTATATCACTCGATTCGGGATTGATGCTAAAAGGCATCCGCCCTACCTAACAATGGCTTTAGGAGCTGGAACCGTTACCCCACAGGAGCTAGCCATGGGGTATGCGGTTTTTGCCAACGGAGGATATAGAATCATTCCACACTTTATCGAACGAATTGAAAATTCCAAAGGGAAAGTGCTAGTCAAAGCTGAGTACCCCAAAGCTGGAGACGGTGGAATGCCAGTTATAGATCCTCGGAATTCTTTTTTGATGTTCAATATGATGCAAGATGTAATCAAAGGGGGAACAGGACGAAGAGCTTTAGCTCTAGGCCGAATTGACTTGGCCGGTAAAACTGGTACCACTAATGATCAGATGGATGCTTGGTTTGCTGGCTTCCAAAAAAATCTTGTGGCTGTTACATGGATTGGATACGATACCCCTAAGTCTCTTGGACCAACAGAAACTGGAGCTATGGCAGCTTTGCCAATATGGATGTCGTACATGGGTGCTGCCCTCAAAGGAGAGCCAGAGGTGTTGCCTATAGTGCCTGACGGCATAGTCCCAATCACAATTGACCCAGCCACTGGATTACATGACCCAACGGCTGAGCGAGTAATGATCGAATATTTTTTGGAAGAAAATGTGCCAACACAGCTAAAAGATAGAAGACTTCACAAACAAGAAGAATACGAGGCTGGCAAAATTGAAGATCAAATTTACTAATTGGATTCTATCCCTGCAAAGTAGCCACTTCGTTTGCGCAAATGCCGGATTTTAAGGAAAACCAAAAGCTCAGAGGTTATGTAGCTTACCTAGCCGCTAATATTATTAGGGAAGGTGGTGAAACCTCCTATGCAACAGCAAAAAAGAAAGCTGCCAAACAATTAAGGGCTTCAAAAAAAGATGCTTTACCATCCGACGATGAAATTGAATTTCATTTGCAAGTGACTAAGGGCATATTTGAATCTGAAAATAATACCAGTATTTTAGAAGATCTTAGACTAGAAGCGTTGAGCATAATGGAGCTGCTGGCTGGATTTAAAATCTACCTTGCAGGTTCTTTAGTCAAGGGCAAGCGCAGTTTATTAAAAGAAATAAATTTGCATTATTATTCGGATGACACAAAAAAACTTGACTATTTTTTACTAGATAATCAAATTGAATTCGATATTGTGGACCGTAAAATGTACATTGCAAATAATTCCCAAATAATATCCATCTACAATCTGTTACCTTATGAGACGCCGTGCTCAGTCTCGGTTTTTCCGATTAAAGCTATTGGACAAAATATTAGAATCAAACCTGAAGGAAAATCCCTCGATATAGCTAGCCTTAAACAGCTGAAACAATTGATAGAGAATTCGTATTAGGTAGCTGAATTGCTTGAGGTAAGAGCCTTGGCAGCATCAAGTGCAAAATAGGTAAGTATCGCGGATGCACCCGCTCTCTTAAAACACGTGAGAGACTCAATAATAGTTTCTTTTTCTGGTAACCACTGATTTTTGAAAGCTCCTTTGAGCATCGCGTACTCTCCACTAACCTGGTACACAAAAGTTGGAATCAAATAGTTATCAGTTATTGCTCTGACCACGTCCAGATAAGGCATGCCTGGCTTGACCATAACAATATCAGCACCTTCTTCAATATCCATTTCAACCTCCCTCAGGGCCTCATTAATATTGGAAAAATCAAGTTGATATGTTGCTTTCCCCTTAGTACCAAGGTTCATGGATGAACCAACCGCACTCCTGAACGGACCATAAAAACTAGAGGCAAATTTAGACGCATAAGATAGTATCAATGTGTTTTTTAGGTTAGAGGACTCCAAGGCATTTCTGATTTTTGAGATCCGCCCATCCATCATATCTGAAGGCGCAATTACATCTGCTCCAGCATTGGCACAACATATGGCCTGCTTTTCCAAGACTACCACTGTTTCATCATTAAGGATGTGTCCATCTGCATCTACTAAACCGTCTTGCCCATGAGTGGTGTAGGGGTCTAGAGCAGCATCGGTGATTACCCCTAGTTCAGGATAATTAATCTTTAACAGCCTTACAGCCCTGGCGATCAAACCTTGGTCGTTAAATGATTCCCGTCCATCATCGGTCTTCAACTTTTCGTCGATATATGGAAACAACGCTATCGCTGGAATCCCAAATTTCAAGCACTCGTTAGCCACTCCGTCCAGGTTATCTAATGAAATTCTATGTATACCAGGCATTGAATCAACCGGAATCAATTTTTTCTTACCATCGACCACGAATATAGGATATACGAGATCTTCAACCGTAAGTACTGTTTCTCTAACCAGATTCCTTGAAAATATATTTCTCCTGGTTCTCCGTAGCCTAGTGGAGGGATATTTCCCGCCTGATATCATTACATTTATCTCCCGAAATTCATCGTAACCATAGCATCTGTCAGCTGGTTTGAACAATAAATCTGCCCCGACTCAATTATTACAATAACCAATTATTGATTATTGTACGTACCGAATTGATACCTAACCCCTTGGTGGCCGAAAACGATTTAACATGAAAATCAGAGCAAAAGATACCAATTTCTTTTGATATCGTTGCATGCTGTATGCTAATTTGGTGTCTGGATAATTTATCGGCCTTGTTTAAAAGAAAGATTATCGGTTTTTGAGTTGGTAAAAAAATATCCAATAACATGTAATCTCGATCTTCTAGGGGATGCCGGATATCCATTATCAAAACTAATCCACAAATTTGTAATCTCCTCGATAAATAACTGGTTAGCAGGTGCTCCCATACTTCTTTTACAGCTCTTGGTGCTTTTGCGTAACCATAACCAGGGAGGTCGACCAAGAAGTGATTGGGCTTGGTAGAGAAGAAATTTAATAATTGTGTTCTTCCAGGAGTTTTACTGGATCGGGCTAGATGCTTCTGGGCAGTCAATGCGTTAATCACACTTGACTTACCAGAATTAGATCTTCCAGCAAAAACGACCTCCTTCTCACTACACTGAGGTAATTTATCAATAGACGCTACGGAAAAATCGAATTTGCAAGAAGTAAAAGGGTTTGCCATGTAATACTGATCCTCAGCATAAATTTATCACGAATTAAAGTGCATAAATGTCCCATAAAAGCTAAAATACTTCGGATAGGAGCCTGAAAAAAGAATGTCGAAAGTAACTGTTGTAATTATTACATTAATGTTGGCTATTGTTGGTAGTTTTTGTAAGGCGGAAAATCTATCCGAGAATACTGAGTCCTTGGCGAAGACAGTCTGCGGAGCATGTCATGGGTCCGACGGAAACAGTGCGTTATCCATGAACCCGATAATTGCGCAACAACATAGTGACTACATTTACAAACAGCTAATGAATTTCCAATCTGGGAAACGCCAGAATGCCATCATGATGGGAATTGCATCTGGTTTGTCCGAAAAAAATATAAGCGAGCTATCCATATATTTTAGTGCGTTTAAAGCTAAAACAGTTGGTGTGCAAAATATCAGTTTAGCTGAAGTAGGAGAAAAAATTTACCGTGTAGGAATCAGAGACAGGAAAATTCCAGCATGCGGAAGTTGCCACTTACCCAATGGAGCTGGTATCCCTGGCCAGTTTCCTAGGCTAGCTGGCCAATATTCACAATATACCGCTAACCAACTTAATTATTTTAAAAGTGGTGCTCGTAAGAACGATAAAGGAGCGGTTATGCGAACAATTGCATCGCGCATGACTGAAAAAGAAATAGGTGCAGTAGCAGAATATATCTCTGGCTTAAATTAATTAGGACTGGGCTATTTTTTTCAATGCTTTTTGTGCGGCAAAAACAGTCTTGTCCAATTCCTCTTGGCCATGAGTTATGGAAGTGAAGCCGGCCTCAAAGGAGGAAGGTGCAAGATAAACCCCATGCTCAAGCATTTCATGAAAAAATTGCTTAAAAGCCTTTTGGTCTGTTGAAACCGATTCCGAAAAGCTCTGTGGAAAAGTTTCGGAAAAATATACTCCGAACATACTTCCGATAGCTTGAGAACTTAGTTTGATACCTGATTTTTTACCGGCTTGTGTAAGTCCATCGGCTAATTTTTTGGTAAATCGAGAAACCGAGTTGAAAAATCCCGGGCTTAGAACCTGCCTCAATGTAGCCAACCCTGCTGCCACAGCAACCGGATTACCTGACAACGTCCCTGCTTGGTAAACCGGACCCTCGGGGGCTAGTTTATCCATAATATCAGCCCTACCTCCAAAAGCTCCCATAGGCAACCCTCCCCCTATCACTTTCCCTAATGTCGTAAGGTCTGGCTGAACATCAAAAAGTCCTTGAGCACCTTCCAAACCAACTCGAAAGCCTGTCATAACTTCATCAAATATTAGTATGGTGCCCGAATGGTCACAAAGTTTCCGCATAAGTTTTAAATAATCGGTTGGCGGCTTAATTAAATTCATGTTACCCGCGATTGGCTCTATAATGACTGCGGCTAACTCATCACCATGCTTCGTAAAAATATCCTCTAACGCTTGAAAATCGCCGAAACTCAAAACTATAGTGTCGGCAGTCACTGCCTCGGGGATACCAGCAGAACTTGGTTGTCCAAAAGTTAGAGCTCCCGATCCAGCCTTCACCAATAAGGAATCGACATGTCCGTGGTAACACCCTTCAAATTTAATGATTTTTTTACGCCCTGTATATCCTCTAGCCACCCTAATAGCCGACATGGTTGCCTCCGTGCCTGAACTGACTAAGCGAACTTTTTGAATTGACCCAAAGGAATCAACAAGCAGTTGAGCCATTTCCAACTCTCTTTCGGTGGGAGCTCCAAAAGTCGCTCCATTTCGAGCCGCCTCAAAAATTGCCTCCGTAACCTGTTCATTTGCATGACCTAAGATTAGAGGACCCCAAGAACAGACATAGTCAATATAGCACTTTCCATTTACATCCCAGATTAAAGGTCCTTTCCCTTTATCCATGAAAACTGGGGTTCCACCAACGGCTCCAAAGGCCCTGACTGGCGAATTGACTCCGCTAGGAATAAAAACCTGCGACTTTTCATATAGACTTCTATTATTTGGCATAATTAACTTTTATTTTTTCGAATTAGTTTTATGAATGTTATCACTGCTTTCTCTAAATTCGGGGAATTAAAAAGCCCTCCCGATATAGCAATACTGTCAGCGCCAGCCCGTATAACTGATTCCGCATTTTCGATATTGATTCCCCCGATTCCTACGACCGGCATGTTCACCTGATCCTTAAATAGTTTTATGACCCTGAGATTTGCTTTAGACGCAGAAGGTTTCGTAGTCGAATTAAAAAAACTACCAAAAGCTACGTAATCCGCACGATTTTGATACGCTTCTAACGCTAAATCAATTTGGTTGTAACAGGATGCTCCAATTATGGCAAATTTTGACAAGCTTTCGCGAGCATACTTCAATTCAGCGTCATATCTACCCAAATGCACACCATCAGCATTGCATTGCTTTGCGAGCTCAATTGAATCGTTTACGATGAAAATTCCCCCTTTTGATCGGATAACTTTGGATATCAAACCCACTTGTTCTTTTTTCTTGTCAAAAGATGAAATTTTATTACGATATTGGAACAAATTTACCCCTAAACTCAAAAGTATTTCTATTTTTTCAACTAAAAAATCCGTATTTTCCGTCTGCGGAGTTATAGCATAGAGACCTGATATAAGATGCGACTTCATAATCATTCCAGAAAAAAATTCCAATACAAATAATGCCAAACTTTTTTTGTCGGCTCAAATTTAGGGGATTTGTCACTAGAAAAAATATACGATACGCACTACTATGTGTTGTTTGTTTGAGACCATATTGTGAATCAATTAAGAATGTTAAAAAATCCCACTAAAATAAAGTCGATAAAATGCAAGAATACAAAACCTACATGTGTTTAATTTGTGGTTGGATTTATGACGAAGAAGAAGGATTACCTGAAGAAGGTATTGCTCCTGGAACTCCTTGGGACCAAGTTCCAGAAAACTTTGTATGTCCAGAATGTGGGGTAACAAAAGAGGAATTTGAATTAACAGAAATTTGAGAGATTTAAGATTATGCGAATATTACACACAATGCTGAGAGTTGCTAACCTTGAGCAATCGATTGAATTCTATTCAAATATTTTGGGAATGAAGTTGTTGAGAAAGTCAGAATATCCTGAGGGTAGATTCACGTTAGCATTTGTCGGATACGGCGATGAGGAATCTGATTCAGTTCTGGAACTCACACACAATTGGGATACCAAAACTTACGATTTGGGATCAGGATATGGACATATAGCAATTGAAGTTCGAGATGCCTATGAGATATGCGACCAAATAAGAAATAGAGGTGGTAAAGTCATAAGAGAGGCGGGTCCGATGAAGCATGGCTCAACAGTCATAGCGTTTGTTGAAGATCCCGACGGCTACAAAATAGAATTTATACAACAAAAGAGACCTGATAATTAAAACTAATGCTACTTAAAGCTCTCATTCGCAAGATTGATAAAATTTTCTACGCTAAGATTTTCAGCTCTAAGTTTGGAATCTATCCCCACCGTACAAAAAGTATCAGCGTTTACAATATCCTTTAGTGAATTTCTAAGCATCTTGCGTCTTTGGGAGAAAGCTCTTGCCACCACCAATTTATAGTGTTCATAATTTTTGGCTTTGATATGCCTATTTTTGATTGGTATCATTCGCACTAGCGAAGACCACACCTTAGGGGCCGGGGAAAAACAATTGGGAGAAACGTCAAATAAAGAATCCATTTTCCAGCGGTACTGTAACATTACGCTCAACCTACCGTATGCTTTACTACCGGGTGAAGCAACCATTCTTTCAACTACTTCTTTCTGTAGCATGAAGTGTGCGTCTTGGATTAAATCAAAAAATGAATTGACATGAAATAATATTGGAGAAGATATATGATAGGGCAGATTACCCACCAACCGTAACCTTGTCCCAAAGCAACTTAGGTCTATTTTTAAAATGTCATCTTGTTTCACCCTTAAATCAAATTCAGAATATTTATCTTTCAGAAAAACTACTAGCCTTGGATCTAATTCTACTGCTGCCAAACAGTTAACTCGTTTAAAAATATTGTCAGTTAAAGCCCCAAGTCCAGGACCAAGTTCGAGTAAATTATCTCGCTTGTCGGGCAAAACAGACTCTACAATTTTAGAGGCAATATTTTGGTCAGTGAGAAAATTTTGACTCAGTTTTGGGTTGGCGATGCTTGGTACTCTATGAAATTCCAGGGCTAAATCACCTCTTCCAGATACTTAATGTAAGCCTTGTCTCTCTGCACCCTGATCCACTCTTGATAAGCTTGATCTGATTTCCTCTGCCTAATCACCTGTTGGGCTTGTAATCTTTGGCGCTCATCAGACATATCCTGATCTCGCCTTTCAACTACTTGGATCAAGTGCCAACCAAAGGGTGATTTTATTGGATCACTTACATTACCCTCCTCTAAGCTAACCATTGCCCTCTCAAATTCGGGAACGGTTTCTCCGTTAGAAAGCCAACCTAAGTCACCCCCACGGGATGCACTAACGTCATCAGAAAATTGTTGCGCTAAAACAGCAAATTCAACTCCCCCCAGCAAGACTCTATCTCTTAGCTCGAGCAATTTCCGCCTAGCTTCTTCATCCGATCTAATCTCATTTAATCTTAATAAGATATGCCTCGCTCGCGTTTGTTTCACTATTACAGGCGTATTATTTCCTCTCTTATTAACGAGTTTTAAAATATGAAAACCATTGGCACTTTGCAAAACTTTACTCGCGTTCCCAACTATCATGTTTTCAGCCTCGGCAATGAAGATTTCGGGCAACTGGTCCGCTGTTCTCCACCCCAACGAACCTCCTTCCAATGCATTCTGAGCATCAGAGCTACTCGCTGAAATTTGCCTGAAATTTGCGCCCTCCTTGAGTTTTGACAATATCTCATCAGCTTTAACTTTTTTCTCCAGTATCATGTCGGCTGTAGCCCCCTCGGGCACCAGAACAAGAATATGAGCTAAAAGGTAATGATCAGCCCCTTGGGGGCCACTACGATTCTTTGACAAATAATTCACAATGTCAGATTCAGTTATTGCAATTTGCGAATCGATTTCGCGTTTTTTTAACTGAGTTATTAGAATTTGTTCTTTGATTTGCTCTCTAAACCTTTCAAAATTAAGTCCAGAATCCTGTAAAGATATTTTGAGCTGATCTATGCTAATTTCTTCTCTTTTTAGAATACGAGATATTGTATCCCTCACCACCTCATCCGACGCAATTAATCCGCTTTCTAATGCGTTTTGCACTAGGATTTTAGACATTATCATTCTTTCGAGAACTTGATTTCTCAACACAGATGACGCCGGCAACGGAACATCCTCTTTCTTAAGTCTTTCAATCACCGATAAAACCTCATCGTCTAACTCTAGCTTAGTTATTACATCATGGTTCACTATGGCAACGATTGTATCCAATAAAACCGGTGCTTTTTCTCCTTTTACGAGATTGAACGAAAACAGTAAAAGCCAAGTGCCAAATAAAAATTTCAGAAAGGTATTTTTCATGATAAATTCTTCTATATTCTATTTTTGTGACCGTATAATGATTAAATGATGGTTACTTTTTACCATAACCTCGGATATTTTGCTTTAAAACATCAATGGGATTTAGCCCAAGCTTTGACAAACCCGTCAACTCAAGCTGCAGGAAAAAAGACGTTGAATACTCGTCAGTGGCACTAGCAAACCTGTGTGCCACAAGCCGTGTTTTCCAACAACCAGAATCGCGTTCAAGCCCAATGACCCCCTCAATAAGCTGCTTGTCCCTAGTGGAGTAATTCCAGCGTGCTAGAGCTGACCAGTCGCGCCCAACTGGCCACTGCATAGCCCAGTCTAGCTGCTCAACTGAATCTCGTGTAAATCTATACCCAACATTCATAAGCTTCCCACGATCCGGATTATAGTAAAGCATTGCACTTGATCTCTCCCATTGATCCTCAACCAAACTGTATTGAGTAATCACATTTGTGCGAAGATTCTGATTAAGTTCCCCATTTACTCCGATTAACAAATCGGATTTGTTTGAAGTTCTCGGAACATAACTTGAATCAAGGCTTACGCGTTGGTCAGAAAAATAATATCTTTGCGCTAAAGTAACTCTTAATTTTTCTACACCATTTTTAGGCCTCAAAAAGCGACTTGAAACTGCAGCTGTTAACTGATTAGCATCGTTTATCCTATCAGCTCCCGTAAATAAATTTTCTGTAAAAATTTGTGCTAAGCTAAAATCTGATTCTGCTGTGTCGAAAGTAGGTATGTGTCCTTGTTCGCGATAGGGTATATATACATAATATAGTCTCGGTTCTAATGTTTGCACGTATTCGCTATTAAAAATAGTTGACGTTCTCTCGAAGGTAACTCCACTATCTAAACTATAGATTGGAAGCGTCCTTTGCGTGTCAGGCGCACTGTCATCAAAGGTGTATCTCGTGTAGTGATACCCTATTTTTGGGGTCAGGTATAAGAAAGATCGACGTAGAGGCCATTTCAAGCTGGGATAAAATACATCTCTGCGGGCTTTTATTAAAGTCCGATGCTCAAAATCAACCAATTCCCCCCTTACCTCTATATCTGGGCCTATTCTGGTTTTCCTAATACCAAAAAAACGGACCTGCGGAATTCTCTCATACGGTGGAACCACAAAATCGCCCGGGTCCTGCAATGTCCTAAAGGTTTGTATTCTAGCCTCTGCATTGTACCACCCACCATCGTAATTAAGGCCAACTTCGCGGGGAAGATTTGTAAGAGAAGTTGCGTTGATATTATCACTCAAATCAGTAAAGTAATCGTCGTCCGATACACTCTGTAACGACAAGTTCCCAGATAAGTTTTTACCAAAAACATACTTTTGGAATACCGAATACGCCCAACGAGAGTCTTTGTATAATTCATCAGAAGAGAGATATTCCGTTTGGATTTTACTGTTAAAACCTTCTGCTAAATATCGAAATTCCTGGCTAAGTTGAAAACCTCGCCGCGACATCATTCGAGGAGTAATAGTAGCATCCATGTGCGGTGCGATATTCCAATAATATGGAATCTTGAATTCCGTACCACTCTGGCCGGTTTGACCGGCAGAGGGCGCTAGTAAACCACTCTTTCTTCGGCCAGTTAGTGAGAAATCCAAGTAAGGAGCGTACAATATTGGAGTGTTTTTAAAAACTACCACAGCATTTTTGGCGACCCCTAAATCTTTCACTGTATCTATTGCTAGATTATTAATTCTGAGATGCCAGTCGTCTGAATCAGCTTCACAAGTAGTATAGGTGCCATTTTCAACCACAAACTCACTATCTGAGTCTGCAAATATTTTATCGGCTGTACCCCTGGCATTTTGTTCCTCTAAAAAATATTGGGGTTTATAAATAACACCCTTGGAACTTTGCATATTAAAGTCGAGACTATCTCCCGAAATTTCCAACCCATCTGATTCGAGTTTAACATTACCCTTGGCATAAACGTCAGAAGAGGAAAATGAATACCTGAGATAATCGGATTTTAAAGTTTTTCCATCACCCATAATTTTGACGTCATCAAATGCTTCGACAAAATTACCTTGAAATCCGGCTATGCTTCCCGCGCTCAATAGATATTGCACTTTCTTTGTTTCATTATCATACTTCCTTAGGTATGCATTACTTTTAAGGCCCTCTGGATGGCTATCATATGTATAAATAGTAAAGCCGATTGATATGGCAAGTAGGAAAAAAGTAGGGCAGTATCGGAACATTAATGAGTAATTATGACAAATAATGATAGTATTTATAAGATTGAACAAATATACAACATCTTAACAAGCTATTCTTTTGGAACGTTTAAAACAATTAACTAATTGGATCGAACTCAAGCTAAATTGTAATCGATTTAGGCTAGAGCCAGTGTCCTCCGATGCGAGTTTTCGCCGATACTATCGGGTAGTCTTGCAAGAAAGCAAGACGCTTGTAGCTATGGATGCTCCACCGCAACACCAAGACTGCTACCCTTTTGCGAAAGTAGCCGGCCTGATGGCTACCGCAGGAATAAAAGTGCCGAAAATAATCTTCTCTGATATGCAAAACGGCTTCCTAATATTGACTGATCTAGGCAAAAACACGTACCTGGACATTATAAATCAAAACAACGCTGAAAAACTTTTTAACAGCGCTATTGATACGTTAATTAAATGGCAATGTGCGACTTCCGTCAACAAGCTACCGGCCTACAGCAAAAACCTTCTACAAAAAGAACTAGATCTTTTTTTAGATTGGTATATCGGGGTTCACTTTTCAGGTACTCTAAGTGAAGACTCAATCATCTCATTACGGTCAACCAACGACTTACTGATCTATAACGCTATCGAACAAAGCCAAGTTTTTGTTCACCGCGACTATATGCCAAGAAATATTATGGCTTGTCCAGAAGGAGGACCGGGTATCATCGACTTTCAAGATGCAGTGGTAGGGCCAATCACTTATGATGTGGTTAGTCTATTCAAGGACGCCTTCGTAAGCTGGAGCGAAAAGGATATTGCGCGATGGACAAAATATTATTGGAAAAAAGCTAAGGACCATAATTTACCCGTCGAAGATTCTTTTACGAATTTCCAAAAACAATTTGACCTGATGGGTGTGCAAAGACACTTGAAGGTTCTGGGCATTTTCGCTCGGATTTGCTATCGAGATAAAAAACCAAAATATTTAAAAGATGCTCCTCGTTTTTTTAATTATTTGAAAACGACATGTAAACGGCATGACGAGTTGACAAAACTTCACCAAGTCCTCGTGAAAATCGAGGAGTACTCTGATTAACTAAATTCTCAAGAATATGATAAAGAGTTTTACTGCAATGATACTTGCTGCTGGAATGGGAAAGAGAATGCGACCATTAACAAATAATATTCCGAAAGCTCTAATAAAGGTCAATGGCAAACCGCTAATATTGTGGCACTTGCAAAAACTAGAAGCTGCTGGTTTCCAAAGGGTTATAATTAATCTTTATCATATGGGATCAAAAATAGAGAAGATGATTCGTGAAAATGCACCCAACAGTGTGCAAATTTTCTTTTCCCGAGAAACCACCTTGCTCGAAACAGCAGGAGGAATTGCTTACGCTCTGCCTCAAATTGACGAATCTTGTTTTGCGGTAATTAATGCAGATATTTATACGGAATACGATTTTTCACATTTGAAAAACAAGATATCAATTATCAGCCAAAACTCTGACCAACTTGGCCACATTATCCTGGTTGATAACCCAAAGCATAATTCCACGGGAGACTTTTCCCTTAACAAACAATTAGTATCGAATGCCAAAGTCAATCGTCTGACCTTTAGCGGAATTAGTGTTTTCAATCGTAAATTATTTACCCATGTTTCCATGAACTCGAGCCAACCATTGGCTCCTATACTAAAGGAAGCTGTATGCCAGAAACTTATAACTGGAACTTATTTTGGCGGCCTTTGGAGCGATATTGGTACTCCAGATAGACTTAAAGCTTTAAATATGGCGCTTGAGGGAGACCTAAAATAATTTATACACCTGAAAACTTTCACCCCAAAACAATCCAAGATGCTTTTAAATTAATCCGAGCCTATGGATTTGCGACATTAATTTCTAATGGGGTCGATGAGGCCTTTGTTAGCCACACCCCGATTATTCTGGATGATAAAGAAAAAATCCTTCGTGGGCATCTTTCGAAAAATAACACTCACCACAAAGATTTAGTCAAACACGGTAGGGCGATAGCGATTTTTAACGGACCCCACCATTATATATCACCAACGTATTACCATTCTCATCCTAGTGTCCCTACATGGAATTATGCAGTTGTCCATGTTTCGGGAAAGGTAGGTATAATTTCTGAAAAAAAACTTGTTATGAGTTTCTTGTCAGATTTGGTGAATGCTTATGAGTCTGGGAGCAATAATAAATGGGCTTTTGAACTTCCCAAATCTTATTTGGACGACATGCTAAAATTTGTTGTGTGTTTTGAAATAAAAATAGAGAAAATTCAAGCTAAGTTCAAATTATCTCAAAATCGTCCACAAAAAGATTTGCCAAAAATAATTAAGCACTTAAGGCAGTTAAATAGTGACAACAGCATTGAAATTGCAGACTTAATAATCAACAATGTTCAAGATAAATAACAATTCCTTGCCATAAAGAACCAAATGACTGAAATATATATAAATCGTCGAAAGAAATTGATAAAAAAGATTGGGAATGGCCTAGCCCTTATTCGTAATGCCCCTGAGCGAATAAGGAGCAGAGATACTCAGTACAGGTATCGCCACGATAGTAATTTTTATTATTTATCGGGGTTCACTGAACCAGAATCAATCATTTTTCTCGTTGGGGGTAATAAGCCAAAATCTATTCTATTTTGTCGTGAAAAAAATGCAGAGCTCGAACTTTGGGATGGATTTCGGATCGGTCCTGAACTAGCTAAAGACGAATTTTTATTTGATGAGGCGTACCCGATTTCACAACTAAAAAAAAGACTACCCGATTTGATAAATAAAGAAAATATGTTTTGGGAACTAGGCGCTGATGCCCAATGGGATAATACCCTTATAAGTGCTATTGAGTCTCTCAAACAGAACTCGCGTCGTAGCAATCAACTGTCTGTTGGAATCTTCGATATAAGAAATATTATTCACGAAATGCGTTTAGTAAAAGATAAATCTGAGTTAGAAGTTATGCGGCGCGCTGCCGATGTTTCGGCCAAAACCCATAAACTTATAATGCAAACTATAAAACCAGGCATGTGGGAATTTGAAGTAGAGGCAAAGATCTTATATGAATTTCATAAAAACCGCTCGAAAGCAGCAGCGTATACCTCTGTTGTAGCTGGAGGTAAAAATGCGTGCATTCTACATTATATAGATAATAATTCTGAGCTAAAAGATGGTGATTTATTATTAATTGATGCTGGCTGCGAATTAGATGGTTATGCATCTGACATAACGCGAACTTTTCCAATAAGTGAGCGGTTTACTACCCCGCAAAAAGACATTTATGAACTAGTTTTACGAGCTCAACTTGCCGCCATTGATTGCATTTCAGCAGGTCGCCATTACAATGAACCACACGATGCCGCTATAAAAGTCTTATCTCAAGGCTTTATCGATCTTGGGTTGTGCAAAGGATCTGTTGATTCTGTGATTGAAAACCAAGAATATATGAAATTCTATATGCATGGAACAGGACATTGGCTGGGCATGGATGTACATGATGTTGGAGCTTATAAGAAGCAGAATAAATGGATAAAATTTATTCCTGGTATGGTTTTAACTGTTGAACCGGGTTGTTATATTCGGCCCGAAAATAACATTCCCGAACACTATTGGAATATTGGAATCCGAATTGAGGATGATGTCGTTGTAAAATCTGATGGTTGCGAAATTATTACATCTAAAACCCCGAAAGAGCCGGAAGAAATAGAGGCCCTAAGAAAAACTGCTCATGGTTTTTGATGTCACTATAACTGGAGCGGGGCTAGTGGGTTGCGCCCTCGCTGTTTCCTTAGGGTTACAGAAAAAACGCGTGATGCTGATAGATGCAAAAAGCTTGCTGCTACCTCCGGAAGAGTCTAAAAAATTGGCGATCTCTTATGGAAGTAAAAGAATTTTAGAAAACCTTGGCGTCTGGCAAGACCTTAATAGCGTCACTGCAATCGATAAAATTCATGTGTCTCATAAAGGACACTTTGGTCGTGCTCTTTTGAAGAAGGAACACCTAAAAATTCCAGCATTAGGCTACGTCGTGTCTTATCGAGAGTTGCAGTCTCGACTCCTGGATAGCGCTAAAAAAATTGGAGTGGAGATATCAGACGAATCCCTTGTAGTAAATACAGATTCATGCGACAAAACAGCAAAAGTAACTTTTGAAAGAAAACACCAAAAAAATGAGATAGAAACCTATCTTGCAGTAATAGCGGACGGTGGATCGGCTCTGGCGAAAAAAAACATGGGGAAATATCGTGAAACTAAATATAACCAAGAAGCTCTTTTGGCTATAGTGGCCTGTGATAAAGATCACAATAATTTGGCATTTGAACGTTTTACAAAAGACGGTCCGATCGCCCTTTTACCTTTCGGCAATTCCTATGCCTTAGTCTGGGTGGGAAAACCCATGGAATCTCAAAAAAGACTAAAGTTGACTTCACGAGACTTCCTGGTATCGTTACAAAAATATTTTGGAACGCGTGCTGGTAAATTTACATCTGTCGCGGATCGCAAATGTGTACCTCTCCTCATGAGTTTTGCCCGAGACATTGTAGGTAATAGACTTTTAGTTCTTGGAAATGCAGCGCAAGCGTTACACCCCATAGCAGGTCAGGGGTTAAATCTCGGATTGCGTGATATGGCGGAACTTGCCAACTTAACTAGTAAAAGTCAAAATGATGCTTTAGGAAGTATCCATTTTCTTTTGCAATATAAAAATTCTAGGTTGACTGATCGTTCGTTTGGGATAGCTTTTACTGACTTGCTGACAAAGATGTTTTCCAATAACCTAAAACCATTGGTATTAACAAGAGGGCTTGCGCTATCTATTTTAGATATAACACCAATTTTACGTAATTTTTTGATGAGACGAATGATTTTTGGAAGTAAGTTAACTTAAATTATAATTAAAAATTCAAGGCCTTATGATTACCAAGATTTGTAATAATAGCGAACAGCGGTTTACACGTCGAAGGGCGACCTTTTGATCGCAGATAACCTAATAGCAAAACATGTGCGACTAGCACTCAAAGAGTATCTCAAAGACTTAGATGGCGAGAGCCCTATCGGGATTATGGGTATGGTAATTCATTCGGTCGAAAAACCAGCAATCGAAATCATTCTTGAACATGTAGAGGGCAACCAAACCAGGGCAGCATCCATACTTGGAATAAACAGAAACACACTCCGTAAAAAAATAAAAATTTACAACATAAAAACCTAATTATATTTTTAAAAGGTAGAGATTTTAATGGCCGCACAAAGACAGTTAGCATTGATTAGTGTTTCCGACAAAACAGGACTCGCGGAACTTGCCAAGGGATTATTTGATTTAGGTTTTGAAATTTTGTCTACCGGAGGGACTGCAAGGTTAATATCAAAAATGGGCGTCAAATGTACGGAAGTATCTGAATATACAAACTTCCCGGAAATTTTAGATGGACGAGTTAAAACATTACATCCTAAAATCCACGGTGGGATTTTGGGAGATAGTCGAAAAAAAAATCATATAGATCAAATGTTAAACCATGACATCGCGATGATACCGATAGTAGTGGTTAATTTGTATCCATTTTTTTTAGCCACACAAAAACCATCCTGTTCTATCGATGAGGCTATTGAAAATATTGATATTGGGGGGCCAACATTAATAAGAGCAGCTGCAAAAAACTGGGAAAACGTCGGTGTTATTACATCAAGCCATAGATACGAGGAACTGTTGAGTAAGTTGAGAAAAACCGATGGGATAATTGACAAAGAATATCGTTTTACATTAGCCAAAGAAGCGTTTGCACACACGGCGGCCTATGATGGAATGATTAGTAATTATCTGTCTGCCAAACAATTAGGTGGAGATGGATCTCCGTTTCCTACTACATTTAATCTTCAATATTCAAAAAAACAAGATTTAAGATATGGGGAAAATCCGCATCAAAAGTCGGCTTTTTATTTAGATAATTCAACGGACCAAAGAGGCTTAGGAGAATATAAACAACTAAATGGTAAAGAACTATCTTTTAATAATATAGTTGATACAGATACGGCTTGGGAATGCGTTAAAACCTTTAAAGAGCCCAGCTGCGTAATCGTAAAGCATGCAAACCCTTGTGGAGTTGCAAAAGGTAAGAGTTCTTTAATTGCTTATGATAAAGCTTTTCTAGCAGACCCGACTTCGGCTTTTGGAGGCATAGTAGCGTTTAACTCCGAAGTTGATGAGAAAACGGCACTTGCTGTAAATAAAACGTTTGTGGAAGTGGTAATAGCGCCAAAATTTTCTGCCGAAGCTTTTGTAGTCCTTAAACAAAAGGTAAATATTAGACTTCTTGAGTTGACAACCGCTTTTAATTCACAATCGTATGATATAAAAAAAATAAATGGAGGGTTGCTTGTACAAACTCCTGATAATGAAATAGACCTGAGTGAAAAACAAGTAACGTGTCCCACTAAAAGAAAACCAAACCAGGAAGAAAAACAAAATCTTATTTTTGCTTGGCAAGTGTCGAAATTTGTTAAATCAAATGCCATTGTTTTTTGTAAAAATGATATGACTATGGGAGTAGGCGCAGGGCAAATGAGCAGAATTGACTCCGTCAAAATAGCAGCGATGAAAGCAGAGAGATCAGGGTTGAGGCTGCGAGATACCGTCGTAGCGTCCGATGCTTTTTTTCCCTTTCCAGATGCCCTAGAGGAACTAGCTCGAGTGGGCGCCAGGGCAGTTATTCAACCGGGAGGCAGCATAAAGGATAAAGAGGTGATTTCAGCCGCTGATAACCTTGGACTTGCCATGATTTTTACAGGCAAGCGTCATTTTAAGCACTAATGAAAATTGAGGGTAGCGCAAGTCTGTGACTGCATGTTTTTTGTAAATATTGATTGGTAGATGAAAAATGTATGAGATTTTAGTAATTGGTTCTGGTGGGAGGGAGCATGCTATTGCTTGGGCGTTAGCAAAAGACAAAAGAGTAGCAACAGTATATGTCGCACCAGGCAATGGTGGAACTTTTACAGAGCCAAAGGTCAAAAACATACCGCTCCACAGCTTTCAAGAACTTACGGATTTTGCTAGGAACAGAAATATACATTTAACTATAGTTGGTCCAGAAGCTCCTCTATCCCAGGGAATAGTCGATAAATTCAATTCCGAAAACCTACCTATATTTGGTCCTACAAAAAATGCAGCCCAATTAGAGAGCTCCAAAGAGTTTGCTAAAGCTTTTATGCAACGCCACAATATTCCAACGGCAAGATACATGGTTTTTACAGATCCGGCCCTTGCACACGAACACGTAAATAAAAATGTTGATATTCCCATCGTCATAAAGGCTGATGGACTAGCAGCAGGTAAGGGAGTTGTCATAGCACAAACTTTGAAGGAAGCACATGTCACTATCGACATGATGCTTATAGACGGAAAGATGGGATCAGCGGGATCAAAAATAATCATTGAAGAGTTTTTACAAGGAGAGGAAGTTAGTTTTATTGTTGCGGTAGATGGCACAAATGTCCTGCCCTTAGCTACTAGCCAAGATTATAAAAAACTACTGGACGGTGATAATGGACCAAACACCGGGGGAATGGGCGCTTTCTCACCAGCTGGAAAAGTCTTTAATGAACAGTTACAAAATAAAGTTATGGCTAACGTAATATCACCTACTATTTCTGGGTTGAAAAAAGAAGGCATAATATATAAAGGGTTTCTCTATGCTGGACTGATTATTGCGGAAGACTCGACGCCTCGCGTGCTCGAATACAACTGCCGCCTTGGTGACCCTGAAACCCAACCAATATTATTTAGATTGAAAAGTAGTTTCCTCAATCTTATAGAACACGGCATTAATCAAAGTCTTTCGTTATATGACATAAATTGGGACAGTCGGTGTGCAATTAGCTCAGTAATTGCTGCTCAAGGGTATCCTGGTAATCCACTAACGGGGACACGGATTACGGATATTCCGCCAAATCAACCTGGGATTCATCTGTTCCACGCTGGTACAGAAAACAAAGACGGGGGCTTACGTGTTAACGGTGGTCGAATAATTTGTGTAACGGCGTTAGGAAATGACATTAGCCATGCCAGAGCTAAAGTATACGATCACTTAGAAAAAATAGATATTCCAGGATCTCAGTTTAGAAAGGACATTGGACTGAGAATGAAGCAACCATAATCCTACAGACGAGATGTGAACATTGACCAAGTAAAAGAGTTCCTAACCCTACTGCAGAAAAAAATTGTTACAGATTTAGAAACCCTAGATTACAATCGATTTCGCAAAGATATTTGGACGAGATCACTCGGGGGGGGGGGGGGTAACCTGTATTTTGGAAAATGGTTCTGTGATCGAAAGAGGCGGGGTAAATTTCTCGCATGTGACTGGAGAAAAACTACCTCCTTCTGCTGTTGATAACCGGCCAGAGTTGGCTGGCTGTTCTTTTGAGGCCATGGGCTTATCGGTTGTGATACATCCGCTGAACCCCTTTATTCCAACAATCCACATGAATATTAGATTTTTTTTCGCCACAAAGAATTCTAATGTTCATTGTTGGTGGTTTGGCGGAGGAATGGACTTAACGCCTTACTATGGAAACGAGGAAGACGTGAAACATTTCCACCGAGTGTTAAAAGATTCACTCGACCCTTTTGGGTCTGATATTTACTTTAAATTTAAACATTGGTGTGATAAATATTTTTTTATTTCACACAGAAATGAACCTCGGGGCGTAGGGGGTGTTTTTTTTGACGACCTCTCTGACCCTGATTTTGAAACTTGCCTTGCCATGTGCAGAAGTTTAGGAAGCGCTTTCATACCTGCTTATGTTCCTATTATCAAACTTAGGCAGAATACAAGCTTCGGCAACAGGGAACGAGATTTTCAACTGTATCGGCGGGGCAGGTACGTAGAATTTAACTTAGTGTACGATCGGGGAACCCTTTTTGGACTTCAATCACAAGGACGAATAGAGTCAATATTGATGTCGATGCCGCCACTTGTACATTGGAAATATGACTGGAAAGCAGAGAAAGGCTCACCGGAGAGTGAATTGATAACTAAATATTTAGTTCAAAGAGATTGGGTGACTTAGCTTTAGAATGAGAACTGTTTGCATTTAATTCCACGAACAGCTAGAGTAGTCGCCGTTCAAAAAAAAAATTTATTTTTGAACAAAACTTAACAGTTAACTAAAGGTCGTAATTCTGTCGCTTTTTTACTAAACAGGAGTTTACTTTGAAAAAATTTGTTATATTACTTTGTATAAACCTTTCCGCCTCAATTGCTTTTGCCAAGGAATACACTGTCGATCTGGTAACCGTTGGCGATAACAACGCGAGCATGGTGTTTGAACCAGGATTTATCAAAATTAATAAAGGGGACACCATAATATTCAAACCATCGGATGTTACCCACAATGCAGAATCTTTTTCTGTTCCACCAAACGCAAAACCATTTAAAACACCGTTAAACGGCAAACCAACAAAAGTTACCTTCAGCGAAGATGGAATTTATTTGTACAAATGCCTTCCGCACGCAATAATGGGTATGTTAGGGGTGGTCCAGGTAGGGGAACCAGTAAATATGGAAGAAACTAAGAAAAACTGGGAAAAATTTAAGGCAACCGTAGCGATTAACAAAGATCGTGTGGATAATTACCTGAAAATGGTGAAATAAAAATTTAAATTTTCGTCAATTTGTTTCTTACCTAGGGCGAGATTTTTACTCACCTAGGTAAGCTTGTTTCACCAAGCTATCTTTCATTAATTCACTTGACCTGCCCTGCAAAGAGATGCTTCCACTCTCCATAACGTAAGCCCGACTTGCGAACTCAAGAGCTAACTTAGCATTTTGCTCTACTAACAAAATCGTAACATTAGATATAGAGATTTGATGAATAACCTCAAAAATTTTTTCAACCATAATGGGGGCTAACCCCATCGATGGTTCATCCAGTAAAAGGAGCTTTGGTCGTCCCATAAGCGCTCTACCAATAGCTAACATTTGCTGTTCTCCTCCAGAAAGTGTTCCCGCCACTTGACCTCTTCGCTCTGCTAACCTTGGAAACATTTCATAAACTTGGCTAATGTCTCTCCTGACTGTTATCTTATCTTTTCTCAGGAAAGCACCCATCAAAATATTCTCACTTACAGTCAACCTCCCGAAAATTCCCCGACCTTCAGGAACCATTGAAAGCCCTCGCTTTACAAGTTGATCACAACGAAGGTTTTTAATTTGATTATTATCAAGCTTTAAATTTCCTTCGAATTTTAATAACCCACAAATGGCCTTTAGCAAAGTTGTTTTGCCAGCCCCATTTGACCCAATAAGAGCAATTACCTCGCCGTATTCAACGGTTAAGCTAACCCCTTTGACCGCCTTTATCCCACCGTAAGACACTCTAAAATCACTTAAACTTAATAAGCTCAAGATAATTCTCCTCCAAGGTAGGCTTGTATCACGTCAGGGTTGGCTTTAATTTCTTTGGGTTCACCCTCAGCAATCTTCTTTCCGTAATCCAAAACCGCTACCGTGTCACATAAACCCATTACTAACTTTACATCATGCTCTATTAATAAGATCGTAATCCCATCTCTCCTAATACGTACCAAAAGATCGCGCAACCCAGCCGTCTCGGTAGGATTCATTCCTGCTGCTGGCTCGTCTAGGGCGATAACCTTCGGGTTTGTCGCTAGGGCGCGGGCTATCTCTAAACGTCGTTGATCCCCATATGGTAGTGTTGTTGAAGGCTGGGTTAACTCAGGATCTAGCCCTACATAGTCCATTAAGCTCTTGGATTTATTCCTTAAATTAGTTTCCTCTTCTCTTGCACGGTAGTGACGGAATACAGCACCCATTACCCCAGTTTTAGTACGCACGTGAAAACCAACCATTACATTTTCCAAGCCGCTCATATTACCAAATAGCCTAATATTTTGAAATGTGCGTGCTAACCCGGCTTTCACTATCAAATGCGGTTTCAAACCAGCCAAATCTTTTCCATCTAAATTAAATGTGCCTTGGTTTGGAGTATAAATTCCCGTCAATATATTAAAAAGTGTCGTCTTACCAGCTCCATTTGGACCAATCAATCCGTAGATTTCACCCTTACCAATACCAAGATTAATCTTGGAAAGCGCTTTTAAACCTCCAAAAGATTTAGTGACTCCTTTTACTGATAGGACTATGTCTTTTTGCATATTTAAAGTCTCATCCAGCTAATGTTTTTTCGATGGCCATAAACCAGAGGGTCGCACCAACATGACTAAAATTAATGCCAACCCAAACAACACCATGCGCAAACTCTCAGGATCTATCCAAACACCTCCTAAAAGACTTTCCTGAATAGGAGAACTAATATCCCTAAGTATCTCTGGGAGAATCGCCAGTAATAAAGTGCCTAGAACTACACCCCAAACATTACCCATTCCACCTAGAACAACCATGCAGAGAACCATTATTGATTCTAGTAAAATAAAACTCTCCGGACTCACAAAACCTTGAAAGCTAGCAAATACACCACCTGCAACTCCACCAAAACTAGCGCCCATGGCAAACGCCAAGAGTTTCATATTCCGGGTGTTTATCCCCATAGCCTGAGCCGCCGTTTCATCTTCCCGAATTGCTATCCAGGCTCTTCCCAACCTAGAGTTCTCTAATCGAATACAAACAAAAATACATGCTAACAAAAGCACAAGCAAAAGGTAGTAATAAATATGCGCGCCCGAAAAATTCACCCCAGCTATTTGTTGGGTCCGCGTTAAAGCGTATCCTCCTACACTTATGGGATCTATTAAATTAATTCCTACTGGACCATTCGTTATGTTGATAGGATGATCTAAGTTGTTAAGAAATATACGAACAATTTCCCCAAAACCCAATGTCACAATCGCAAGATAATCACCTCTTAATCTTAACGTTGGCGCACCAAGGAGAACTCCAAAAAATCCAGCGACAACAAAACCTATAGGAATAATTAACCAAAATGGCAAGTGCAATCCAAACTGTGGTGATGCCAATAGTGCCCAAGTGTAAGCTCCCACTGCATAAAAAGCGATATATCCTAGATCGAGCAGACCGGCAAATCCAACTACTATGTTAAGCCCAAGTGCAAGCATTCCGTAAATTAAGGCAAAATCAAGAATTCTCACCCAAGTTCTTCCTATCGAGGCTTCAATGATAAACGGCAAAATTGCTAAAGTAATTGCCACAAGGGAATAGCCTAGCCAAACAATTTTGGGATTTTGGAACGACTTAAATTTTTCTAAATAAAAAACTTTATTTATCATGTTCTGTCAGCAACCCTTTCCCCCATAATCCCAGTCGGCCGCAAAACGAGAACTCCTATGAGCACCAAAAACGCGAATACATCTTGATAGTGACTACCCATGAACCCCCCTGTAAAATCACTTATATAACCTGCCCCGATGCTCTCGATTAATCCCAATAAAATCCCCCCTAGCATTGCACCTGCCATATTACCAATGCCGCCCAAAACCGCAGCCGTAAATGCTTTTAGGCCGAGCATGAAACCCATCGAATAATGAGCTACACTATAATTCGCAAACACTAAAACTCCCGCGACTGCGGCGAGAGCTGCTCCTAAAACGAAGGTTAATGAAATAATATAATTAACATTTACCCCCATCAAACTAGCGATTTGAGGGCTTTCTGCCGTTGCTCGCATTGCCCGTCCTATTCTCGTAAAGTTTATCGTCAAAAGTAACGCTGACATAATCAAGATCGAAATAATTATTATAAAAACTTGTACGTTCGTAATATTTGCTCCTCCAAAACTGTAGGAAACGGTGGAAAATAAATCAGGGAAGGTTTTATATTGTCTTCCCCAAATTATCATGGCAATATTTTGCAGAAGTATAGACATGCCTATAGCTGTTATTAAAGGGGCTAATCTGGGAGCATTGCGAAGTGGCCGATAGGCTACTCTTTCGATAAGAAATGCTAACATTGAACAAACTAAAATCGCGGTGATTACTGCAAATAACAATATAGCCCCATTTGAAAGTGGCGCTGGGAAACCAGATAAAAATCCTATCATCGTGAGAACAACCATCGCCCCAATCATTACCACCTCTCCGTGAGCAAAATTTATTAATCCCAAAATTCCGTAAACCATCGTGTAGCCAAGCGCCACTAAAGCGTAAACACTGCCAAGCACTAGTCCATTTATTATCTGCTGTAAAAATATCTCCAAAATATCCCCCAAATCTTTTCAAGTAAAAGCGGCGCCTAACAAAGGCGCCGCTTTTATACGGAACTTTTTCCAGTGATTACATTTACTCTAGAGTTTCGAGGTATACCCATTCCCCATCCTTAACTTGATAGAGGCTGATTGTACCTCTATCAATGTCACCTTTTGCATCAAAGGAAACTGGTCCCGTTACCCCGCTATGATTTATTGTAGCAAGATTAGATAAATAAACCCTTGGATCAAAAGAGTCAGCTTCCACCATGGCTGCTATCAAGGTATTCATAGCGTCATAAGCATAAGGAGCGTATATCTGTATCGGTTGCTTAAAAGTGTCCATATATTTTTTAGTAAATTCAGGACCTCCGGCCATTTTCTCGAGCGGTTCACCCGGAGAAGATGCGTAGGCTCCCTCTGCAGCCGAACTGGCCAAAGTTATAAACTGTGGGGTTTGCCCACCATCTCCTGTTAAAAAAATCGATTTTATTCCGAGATTTTTAATCTGCTTCATCATTGGTCCCGCTTGGGCATCCATACCACTAAAAAAGATTAAGTCAGCGCTCATGCTTTTAATTCGAGTTAAGATAGCTGTAAAATCTGTTTTGGTATTATCTGTGAACTCATGCGTCACGATCTCAGCACCAAGGCTTTTGGCTGATTTTTCAAATTCTTCAGCTAATCCCTTACCATAGTCCGTGCGGTCATCGATAACTGCGATTTTTTTTGCATCTAGTTTTATAGCATAGCTACCCAATACTCTACCTTGCTGCGCGTCATTTGCTATGACTCTAAATGCTGTATTGAAACCCTGATTCGTATAATTCACGTTTGTTGCTGATGGAGATATTTGTGCGATTCCGGCATCAAAATATATTTTTGACGCTGGAATTGTTGTCCCAGAATTAAGATGTCCTATTACCCCCACTGCACCAGAATCTACAATCTTTTGCGCTACTATTGTGCTTGTGGATGGTTTTGCTTGATCGTCTTCCGAAATTAACTGAAATTCGACAGATGTTCCTCCAATAGAAATGTTCCGGGCGTTTGCCTCTTCAATAGCGAGCCTCGCTCCGTTTTCGTTATCCTTCCCGAGATGGGCTATATTTCCAGTCAAAGGACTCACTTGTCCAATTTTTACTACAGTTTTTCCAGAATTTGGTTGTTCCGTGCCGCACCCGGAGAATATTAAAATACCCAGTAAAAATATCCATTTTGATACAACATTAGAAAATCCTCTCAATTTTGCATCAGTCGCCATTTCAATCTCCTTAAATTATTTAAATCTTTATATATCGTATGATTATCAATCAACAATTTACAGTATGTGGATTTACAAAACAAATAAACATCGTTCACAAAAAAAGCCGGTTTTCTACCGGCTTTTCCAATTGAGAAAAGTATTTGTTATTTACATTGACAGAATCCACTCAACCAAAAATTTAGCCTGTTTTTCAGTCATTGGATTAGGTGGCATTGGAATCGGCCCCCAACTACCACTCCCTCCCTTAATGATCTTTGTCGCCAACATACTGAGAGCTTGCTCATCTCCCTTATACTTGGTGGCCACATCTTTATATGAAGGTCCTACTAGTTTCTTATCAATAGCATGGCATGCTAAACACATTTTCTTCGAAGCAAATTTTTTCGCCTTTGCAGCATCAACTGCGGCAAAAGCAATTCCATCAGAGAAGCAGCACACTATTCCCAATACGATAAAAGTTAATTTAATCATAAAAACCTCCAGTTTTATGTATAAAAAGAAACGGCTGCTTGATATTATCCTAATTGGGATGAATCTAAAAAATTTTGATTTTTCTTTTTTTGAAATGAGCTTCAAATTGCACGAAATAATCCCCCATCTATTGGGACATTAACTCCAGTTATGTAACTAGATCTTGGGGAGGCTAAAAAAGCCACTAAATTAGCGACGTCAATCGCCTCACCCATTCTTCCCATTGGTATATCTTGGCACAATCTCTCTTCTACTTTATCTAATTCAATCCCACTATCTCTACTCTTGGCTTGAAGAATATGCTCTAGTCTTTCTGTTTTGATGTATCCTGGATTAACTCCATTTATGCGGATATTTTTATTTGCACTAACCCCTGCTAGGCCACAAGTAGTAAGCATTAATGCAGCATTAGCAGCTCCTCCTGCAATGTGGAACGGCAATGGAAATTTACCTCCGGTCCCAATCACATTTACAATATTTCCTGTTTTTCTTTCCAGCATTTTTGGTAAGAATGCCTGGATAGCAAACATATATGTAAAATATTTAGCTTCTATCGCTTTCCGCCAAGATGACATATCTAACTCACTCAAAGGTGCTTGTTGCGCTGCGCCGGCGGAATTAATTAATATATCAACTTTATCAAAATTTTGATGTACTGATTTAGCCAAGTTTTCGGCATGGTCTGGATTAGATAAATCGGCTTTATAAGTAAAAGTTTCGCCATATTTTTCTAAAAGCTTTTTCGCTGTAGCTAAGTTTTCTGCACTGCGAGAAGCAATTAGTACGTGCGCTCCTTGCGATAAAAAAGTTTTTGCACAGGCCAATCCGATACCTTTACTCCCGCCTGTTATTAATACTATTTTCTTATCTAATTCTAAATTCATATTTGATTACCTTTTTTGCTGAATTGTTTACCCTAAGATTGGTTCATATAAATCTCTAATAGGATTGCCAAGAAAACTGTCGCACCAACCCAATTGTTTTTCTTGAATGCACGGAGACAATCTTTGGGATTTCTGTATTTTATTAAAGGATATTGAAAAATAACTAAGACAAAGGCTACTAGTAAAATCACATAAAATAATTCTCCAAAATCTTTTAACCATCCAACAAAAGAAATACAAAATAAAAAGAGAAATTGAAAAATAAAAACACACAAGACGTCCTTTGACCGAAACAATAGAGCTGAAGTTTTAATGCCCAAAAGTTCATCATCTTTTCGATCTACCATGGCATACTCAGTATCATAAGCGATTGCCCAAAAAACATTAGCCACCAAAACTAAAATCGCCTCAAGGGGTACATTTCCTGTGTTAGCGGCATAAGCCATTGGAATACCAAAACCAAACGCTACGCCTAAATATGCTTGAGGCAATACAAGAAAACGCTTTGTGAAAGGGTATGTGGCTGCAAGAAGTAACGCCAAACCGGATAGTTTTATTGTTAAAAGATTCAAGTTGATGACCAACATAGCTGCAAGAGTTACCATCCCAATAGCAAGTGATACAGCTTCAAGATGGGTTATTTCACCCGTTACTAATGGGCGCGTCCTAGTTCTTTCGACGTACCCATCAAATTTTTTATCAGCCAAGTCGTTCATAATGCACCCGGCGGATCTCATCAATATAACACCTAATATAAATATTATTAGCACAGACGGAGTAGGCCCTCGGATAGTCGATAACCACAGTCCCCAAAGAGTAGGCCACAGTAAGAGCATAATGCCAATTGGCTGATTAAGCCTTGCTAATCGGCAGTAACAATAGATTTTTTCTCCCATCAAATTTCTCTAGGCTTCTAAGTATGGTAATTTAGATCCGAGCCATCGATCTATGTGCTTTTGAACAATGCTAGAATCATCCATGATTAATTTATGTGACAACTTTGCCACCTCTTCTAAAAGAAGACTATCATCTTCTAAATTAGCGAACCTTAAGATTGGCAAACCAGATTGCTTTACCCCTATGAATTCTCCTGGTCCGCGAACTCGCAGATCATGGTCTGCCACAATGAATCCGTCAGAATTCTCATAAATTACTTTCAGACGATCCTTCGCAATTTCTGATAAAGGCTCCTGATAAAGAAGTACACAAATGCTCTCCATTCTACCGCGACCTATTCTCCCTCGTAATTGATGTAACTGTGATAAACCCATTCTTTCCGAGTTTTCAATAACCATTAGAGTCGCCGACGGAACGTCAACACCCACCTCTATTACCGTTGTGGCTACCAACAGATCAATTTTTTTCTCTATGAACTTAGTCATGACAGCACTTTTTTCATCTGGTGATAATCGACCATGCACGAGGCCAATAGACAGATCGGGTAGCGTTTTATACAATTCCTCAAATGTTTTTTCTGCGCTTTGTAAACTTTTTCCCCCTAGTTTCTCCTCCGCCTCCTCTATAAGTGGACATACCCAGTAAGCTTGCTTGCCGGCGTTACACACCTGATTAATATAGCGAATTAATTTCTCTTTATTATCTCTGGATACCAGCTTCATCAATACCGGCTTTCTTCCAGGAGGAAGCTCCCTAATCGTAGAAACATCAAGATCAGCATAGTAACTCATGGCTAGAGTCCGCGGTATGGGCGTTGCAGTCATCATTAATTGATGAGGAAAGATTCTTTGTGCTGTATTTCCACCTTTATTCCTGAGGGCTAACCTCTGCCCCACCCCAAACCTGTGCTGTTCATCGACTATTGTTAAAGCTAGATTTTTAAATCTAACTTTGTTTTGAAACAGTGCGTGTGTGCCTATAACTATATTACATTCTCCTGATGCTATTTTTTGATATGCGATATCCCGATCACTCTTTTTTTGGGATCCAGTCAACCATATCACCTGGAGTTGAAGAGGATTAAACCAAGTATGAAATTTTTTGTAATGTTGCTCGGATAGGATTTCTGTGGGTGCCATTACAGCAACCTGAAAACCTGCTTCGATTGATTGAAGAGCAGCAAAAGCAGCGACGATTGTTTTGCCACTTCCCACATCACCCTGTAACAAGCGCTGCATCGGTTGCGTTCTTGTAAGGTCACTCTTTATATCGGATATCGCAAAAGTTTGTGCTTTCGTGAGTTCAAACGTAATTAATTTCTGTAACTTGGTTGCCAATCTCTTACCCTCAGGTAGGGAAATAGCTTTAAAGTTATTTCTTTTGCGCCGTTGAATTCGCAAACACAACTGTTGAGCTAGCAATTCGTCAAATTTCAGGCGTCGCCATGCCGGATGCTGTCGCGAAATAATTGCCTGCGTATCGTCGGTCGGTGGCGGATTATGCAGAACACTTAAGGCTTGCGCGAACGGCATAAGACTATACATATCTCTGATGGAATCAGTAAGCGTGTCGGTTTTTGAAATATGTGAAAGTGCAATTTTTACCAATCGCCTTATCGTTAATTGTTTTAACCCGGCACAAGTTGGATAAATAGGAGTAAGCGATATTGGCAAAGGCAAATGTTCTCTAATTATTTTGTATCTTGGATGAGCCATTTCTAGTCCAGTTTTTAGCGACCGCACCTCGCCTACAGCCCGTACCCTCGCTCCAACAATTAAGGTTTTTGCTTGGCTAGGGTAAAAATTAAAGAACCTTATGTGTAAAACTCCACTAGGATCCTCAATGTAAACACTTAAATTACGCTTAGGCCGATAAAGCACCTTAACATCCACAATTAATCCTTCGACCTGCTGTACACGGCCGATTTCAACTTTTTTAATCGGTATAATTTTAGTTTCGTCGTCGTATCGAGCAGGGATATGAAAAGCTATATCTTGGAAATTTATTAACCCCAATCGCGCAAGTTTTACTTTTACCGAGGGGTTGATGTTCAATTTTTCTTTTTCTAAAGTCATGTGTGTCGGACGTTCTCTATTTTATTTTTACAATAGCCTCAACCTCTATTAGAGCACCTTTAGGGAGTTCTGAGACGCCCACTGCTGATCTAGCCGGATATGGGGCATCAAAATATCTTGCCATTATTTGATTTAATTCTGAAAAATTATCTAAAGTTAATAGAAAAACGGTAAGTTTAACAATCGAGTTTCGCGACGACCCTGCTTCCTCTGCGATTAAACCTAAATTATCGAAAATTTGATTTGCTTGCTCAGAAAAAGATTTTTTCAACTTCATGGATGACGGCTCTAACCCTATTTGCCCAGAGATAAACAAAATATTGCCAGCATATACAGCTTGTGAATACGTCCCAATAGCCTCTGGTGCTTTTCTTGTTTGAATTGTCTTTAACATACCTGTCTCCCGAGTTAGAATAAAAATATTATTTTAAATTAAACTAGCGATAATCTCAGTGAGAATAGCTTCAGAGGTCTTAATTCATGTGAACCGCAACTTTTCAAGAAGTTGTAATTGAAAAACGTGCACGCAAAAAAAGAAAGTTCCAAGACTCTATTCATGACCGTAGCTGCTATCGGCGTTGTTTTTGGCGATATAGGAACAAGCCCACTTTATACCATGAGAGAGGCCTTTTCGACTCGCTATGGAATATCCCCTATTCCTGAGAACGTATTAGGCATTTTATCGCTGATAATATGGGGGTTGTTGCTAATTGTTACCCTAAAGTATGTTTTTTTTATGCTGACCGCCAATAACCGCGGAGAGGGAGGCATGATGGCGCTCTTAGCTCTTGTTCTTCGAGCTGTTCGTCGTGGAACCATTAAAAGATGGGTTCTAATGGTTTTGGGGCTCTTTGGAGCAGCGCTTTTTTATGGGGATGGTGTTATTACCCCAGCAATATCGGTGTTAGCTGCTGTAGAAGGGTTACAGGTGGCAGCACCACAGTTAAAACCGTATGTAATACCTACTACTATCCTAGTAGTTTTGGGATTATTTTTGATTCAGAAAAAAGGCACTGCCACCGTGGGTGCCCTTTTTGGACCCATTACTGTGGTTTGGTTTGGTGTTTTAGGAGTTCTTGGATTAATTAATCTTTGGGGAAACAGTTTTATTTTAAATGCATTCAACCCGAGCTATGCGATCAATTTTTTTATTAATAACCGGATCACTGGCTTTATCGCGCTGGGAGCAGTTGTACTTGCTATAACTGGTACTGAAGGAATTTATACCGATATGGGTCATTTTGGGAAAAAACCTATCCGTATTGCTTGGACTTTTTGGGTTTTACCAGCGCTATTACTTAACTACCTGGGTCAGGGGGCACTTATTTTGGGAAACGCAGAATCTCTCAAACACCCCTTCTACAGCATGGTCCCCGATTGGGCACTCTATCCCGTTATTGTTCTCGCTACTTTAGCAACTGTTATTGCGTCACAAGCTGTAATTTCTGGAACCTATTCACTCACCCGGCAAGCTATACAACTAGGCTATTGTCCGCGGTTGAACATACTTCACACCTCAGAGAGTCAAATTGGGCAAATTTATATGCCTTGGGTTAATTGGGCTTTACTTTTTGGGGTAATAACGCTTATTTTGGGATTTGGTAGCTCAAGTAATCTAGCCAGCGCTTATGGTGTGGCGGTTACCGGAATGATGGCGATAGATACCGTTCTAGTTTTTTTTGTGTTGGTTAGCCTTTGGAAATGGTCTCGATTGATTGCTATTCCCCTACTGATAATTTTCCTTTTATTTGATCTCTCTTTGTTTTCAGCTAACACTATTAAGCTAGCACATGGGGGGTGGTTTCCCATTTTAATCGCCCTTATTTTGTTTACTTTGTTTTCTACTTGGCGAAAGGGTCGGTCCATACTAAATCGACGACTTGCGCCAGATTCACTTGGCGTTACAGGCTTTCTTGATAGTATTTCAAAGCATCCGCCAACTCGGGTTCAGGGAACTGCTGTTTTTCTTACTGCAGCTTCTGAGGGAATACCTCATGCACTGCTACATAACCTTAGTCACAACAAAGTATTGCACGATAATGTGATATTACTGACAGTTAAAACAGCGGATATTCCACATATTTCAAGAGAGGATTGTATTAAGGTTAAAGAATTAAGGCTTGGATTCTACCGAGTATCTTTATCGTACGGTTTTAAAGATTCTCCAAATATCCCTGAAGGGTTGATGCTAGGAAAAACCTGTAAACTTCCTGTGACTCCCATGACTACTTCATACTTTTTATCTAGACAAACTTTGGTCCCAAAATTTGGCGACGGAATGGTTTTATGGAGGGAGCAACTTTTTGCAATGATGAGTCGTAACTCCAGCAGTGCAACGGCGTTTTTCAGAATTCCAGCTAATCGTGTCATCGAGCTAGGAACACGAATAGAATTCTAAAAACCTCACAAATAATGATTAACACATGATATAGTTATAATATTTAGTCATGAATACTATATGAAGTGGTTATTTGATTTTTAACAAACCCTATTTACGAACCGTATCTATGAATCGAAACTATCATACCAACCCAACAAAAAACTTTGAGCAAATTAATTCAATGTCTAATTTTCAAAGAATTATCGCAAGTTTTTATCGGCTGGTGGTCGTCGCTACCTGCCTTATGGTGCTCTACCAGGTCACGCGTCTAATTTAATAATTTTCAATTTGATCCAAGGAAGGCCTCAAATACATGTTGCCTAGATATATCTAGTGAAACAGAACTACTATTTCTTTGGAAGAATCGAACAGCGTTACATCTGCATTAGGATCTAATACGAGACTTAAAAATAACAAACTCAAACGTATCTCGTCTAAACGTCCAAAACATAACGAAATGGGTAATAGCGCGTACGGACTAGCGGCTGTAAAATTCCACAACCATATTAGGATTCATTTGGACTGGATAGGGGACTTCATCGTATTGGGGAACTCTTTTGTAGATACCCTTAAATTTTCCCGACTCAAAAGATAAATACTCCGGCAAATCTCTTTCCATTTTTTCTGTAGACTCAATTACTAAAGGCATTTTCCGGCTTTTCTCTCTAATCTCAACCTCATCGCCAGGCTTACAACTAAAAGAAGGGATATTCACCACTTTACCGTTCACCGTTACATGCTTATGATTGATTAATTGCCTGGCTGCGAAGACCGTTGGAACAAAATTCATTCGATAAACCATCGCATCGAGCCGGGACTCGAGTAGTTGTATCAAATTTTCCGATGTATTACCTTTGCGCCTCGAGGCTTCCTTGAATATTCGTCTAAACTGAGACTCCGAAATATTCCCATAATAACCCCGCAACTTTTGCTTCTCCCGTAGTTGCTCGCCATATACCGAGGGGCGAGAGGGCCTGTTACCATGCTGCCCTGGACCGTATGGTTTATTAACGGTTGGGCACTTTTCACGCCCCCACAAATTCTCTCCGAGCTGGCGGCATATTTTATATTTCGGCTTTGCCCTGCGGTTAGTCAATCAATTTCTCCAACGTGTGATGTAGTTACTGAATTTCATACAAATGAGTCGAGATGATACGCAAATTAGGGAAAAAATCAAACTTTTTCTCCCGTAAGTTTAGAATGAAACACTTTTAAATGACCATGTTTCTCGCTTAAATGCGCGCTAATCAACCTTTTAGTTGGAGCGATAGGCCAAAATTAGAATTATTGTTCCTGACAATACCATCGGAATACTCAACCATTGTCCCATGGATAAATCCAGGTACATTAAACCTAGAAAATTATCGGGCTCTCTGGTGAATTCAACAATAAACCGTAAAACCCCATACAAAATCAGAAATGACGCGGAAACCACCGCTACAGGCCTACGGGTTGTCGAAATAACCCAAATTAAAATGAACAATAAGATACCTTCTAAGAAAAATTGATAAAGCTGAGATGGGTGCCTGGGTAAAGCGTCTACAAATGGAAAAACCATCCCAACATGGAGATCAGTTGGTCTACCCCATAACTCGCCATTTATAAAATTTCCTAGTCGGCCAGCCGCTAGGCCCAAGGGAACCAGTGGTGCAATAAAGTCCATTGTCGAAAACCAATTTTTCTTCCGAGTCCAGCAAAATAAAAAAATTGCTATCAATACTCCCAATAACCCACCGTGAAAGGACATACCGCCCTCCCAAACAAAAAACACCTCCAACGGATTGTTAAGGTACTCGTTAGGTTTATAAAAAAGTACGTAACCCAGCCTGCCGCCAATAATTACTCCAAAAACTCCATAGAATAAAATATCATCTAAGTCTTTCAGATCAAGATTTATCCATGGTTGTGTTTTTATGCGGTATCTACCCAAAACAAATGCCGTCCCAAAAGCCACAAGATACATTAACCCGTACCAATGAATCGAAAGAAAACCGATCTGTATTGCAATAGGGTCAAAAACTGGGTGTACCATAATGAACTATTTGCCTTGTCGAAAAGTTTTAATAACGTCACGTGTTTGGGGCCGAACTCCCCGCCAAATAAAGAAGGACTCTGCGGCTTGCTCTACTAACATGCCTAACCCATCTTTCAATCTCGTCGCTCCCGCGATGAACGCTGAATTCAAAAACGTTTGTGCGCTCGGACCATACATCATGTCATAGGCTAACGAATCACGAGTTAACAGTCCAACAGGCAGGTCTAAGCTCTCGCCGTGAAGACTGCTGGATGTTGCATTTATCACTAAATGAAACTCGTGATTTTCTAATTCCTTAATGGTTACTGCCCTAACTGGCAAGTGATTATCTTCATACTTACGCGCGAGGGCCTCTGCTTTCAGTGTGGTCCTATTTGCTATAGTGACCGACGCAGGAACCGCTGTTAAAATTGGACCTATAACCCCCTGTGCGGCACCACCTGCACCAATAATGAGAATGTCTTTGGACGCAATCGAAAAACCAAGGTTTTCTTCTAAATCTTTAACTAGCCCTACGCCATCTGTATTATCTGCCAATATTTTTCCGTCCCTAAAAGAAAGTACGTTCGCGACGTTCGCCTCAACCACTCTATCTGTGCAAGAATCTGCCAGGGCACACGCCTCTTCTTTAAAAGGTATCGTAACGTTCACTCCAAGGAATCCGGTCGACCGCATAATATTAATAGATTCTACAAAACTATCTCTCTCCGAATAAAAACCTTTATAAGTTAGAGCATGTCCCGTTTCTGAGGCAAATAAACGATGAATCCTTGGAGACAAACTATGCTCAACTGGATTCCCGATTACGGCATACTTGTCAGTCATATGCCATCCGTGACAAGTAGGTCACTGCGCGTAAAGCTCCAGTTCCTAGTTATGGATAATATATCGATAGCTTCGCTCATCTCCGACGAGAAAGGAGGAAAGGGGCTTGAGAGTTTAACTATTTTGGTGACTGCCTGATCCAAAACAGCTATCCCGGAGGTTCCCACTAACTCAACAGCCTCCAAAGTGCCATCGGACCTAATTGATACCGTCACAACTAAACTACCATATAAGCTGTCTGCTCCTGTCACTTTCGGAAAATTTCGAGTACCCACTTCTTCGATCTTCTCTCTCCATTTATCTACATATTCAGCATAGACTACGCCTTTAGTTTGTGCACCAATAAAATCTCTCTTTGGCATCTTTTGATACTCAACCCAATCTTTCGTAATTTTAGTTTTCAATTCAGCAATTTTAAGTTGTTTTCCGGCTGAGGAACTATTTTCTGATTCTGCGCCGGTCTCAAGCTCTGGTAGTGTCTTATTAAGTTGCGCCGAAGCTACCATTCCCTCTACCGTTGCCATAAGTTTTTTGGCTCTCTTTTCCAAACTCGCGATTCGTTGTCTCGAAAATTCGATTGAATCATGGGTAGCCCGATCAAACTCTGGTAGATTAGTTTCCGATTGGATGTTTTTCTCGGTGTTTCCCCCTCCATTCAAGGTCAACTGGGATAATGTTTTAACCTCGACTGGCGCTATAGATGATTTATGATTGACAATAATCACTTTCAACTCTGGTTCTTGATTATCCATCACAGAGGCGGGCGACCTGAAATCAATACCCAAAAGAATTGAATGTGCAAGTAATGAACAAATCATAGCTACGTTTATAGACTTCAAAGAAAATAGCGATTTTATATAATTCGTGTCGATCCTGATTACCTCTAGAGAAAATACTACATGCTCATACCAGTCCGCAAAAGTCCAGAATTGCTGGCAGATATGTCTTGAAGTTAGTGAACCCGTGATCACCACCTTCGATTATTAGCTGTTTAGCCTCAGAGTACCTATCTTTGGCGACACGCCAATCCAACAGTTCATCTCCAGTATTTTGAAGAAGAAAAAATAACCGAGGTACAGTTATTTTTTTTACGTTGAGTTTTTCTAGTTGATCTAAATGGCGGTTGGTTAATTTGTACGTTTGCTTAGTATGGTGATTTATTTGGGTCCCAATGTAATTTTTAAGGTCGAGATGAGGAGAAATGGCTGGGTTGATAAGGATTGCTTTACAGCCATATTCTTCGACAAGCCATGTCGCGTAAAACCCGCCCAATGAACTTCCGATTAATGTAACATCGCCCGCTAAAGCCTCCTCCACTAATTTAGATAACTCCGCGATGGCCAAAGCCGGCAACTCCGGCAACCCAGGACACAAAAAATGCACTGGTTTTTCAAGCTTATTTAATTCACTTCTCATCAGGGTAGCCTTCTGAGATAAAGGTGAACTATTAAAACCATGTATGTAAATTATGGTTGTCATAACGCATCTAGTATTTTATTTGCCAAATCACCGAAGCTACCATTACTCATAATTAAAATGTAATCCCCACTACCTGCCTCGTTTACAATTTTTTTTGCTAATACATCTAGGTGGGGAGAACAATTTAATGTTCCCGAGAACCCACTGAGAGCTTCTTCAATACTCCAATCCAAACCCCTCGTATAGCAAAATACTTTATTAATATTTTGTACGCTATTAAGGAGTTTATTTCGCATAGTCCCCATTTTCATAGTATTTGACCTTGGCTCCAAAGCGAGGATAATTTTTTCTTTACCTATCGCGTCACTTAAAGCATCTAAAGTACATTTTATTGCCGTGGGGTGGTGGGCAAAATCATGCAAGACTTTCACACCAGAAACTTCGCCAACTAACTCCATTCTACGCTTAACTCCATCAAACTTTTCGAGGGCTTCTAAACCAACCTCCGCTGGAACGCCAGCGTGTCTGGCGGCACCCAATGCTGCTAACGCGTTGTTATAGTTATGTGCTCCATTTAGACGTATCTGAATTTCCCCTTTTACCCTACTGTTATGAGATACTCTAATTCGACCGGGAGCCATCTCGACTGCTCTCCAGCCACTTCTAGATCCATTAAATTGCTCAAGGGGTGTCCAAGAACCTTTTCTTAATAACCGTTTTAAATTTTTGTCTCCCCCGTTAAATACGATTAGACCATTACGGGGTACTATTCGAACAAGTTGATGGAATTGAGATTCGATGGCTTTAAGATTTTGAAAAATGTCCGCATGATCAAATTCTAAATTATTAAGAATTGCAGTATCAGGACGGTAATGAACAAATTTAGATCGCTTGTCAAAAAAAGCAGTATCATATTCATCTGCTTCTACGACCACAAAATCGGAATCCGTCAACCTTGCGGACAGATCAAAATTTTGAGGAACACCTCCAATTAGGAAACTAGGATTTAGGCCAGCAAAATCTAAAATCCAAGCTAGCATTGCTGTCACTGTGGTTTTACCATGGGTACCCGCAACTGCCAGAACCCATTTATCTACCAAAATATTCTCTCCCAGCCACTGTGGTCCCGACATATAGGGCAACCGACGCGATAAAATCTCTTCTATCAACTCATTACCTCTTGAAACAACATTACCCACGACAAACAAATCGGGTTGGAGCGCAATTTGCCCTTTGTCCCAACCGGGGATCAAATTTATGCCGACCGCCTCTAGTTGGGAACTCATCGGTGGATAAACATCCTCGTCGCAACCAGAAACTGTATGTCCAGACGACCGGGCCAAGATGGCAAGCCCTCCCATAAACGTCCCACAAATACCAAGGAAATGAATATGCATCCTTATTGGCGGATTGATTTTTTGAAAAAATATTGTACCGCTTCTAAGCTAATATTTCCGCCCCACTCCTGAACAAAATGTCCCGCTTCTTTAATTTTTAAAGGTTGAGAGCAGCCTGGAATAATATTTCGTAGCTTATGCATTACATCTGGGCCTAATACTGGATCAGTCATCCCTATCGCCATGAAGGTATCTCCCTGCCAATTTGTTGAAAAGAAATCACGAGCTGCTCTAGATATCTCAGCTCCGGGCGAATCTGAAAATTCTGGAAATAATTCCGGAAAACGCCGAACTCCAGCTTTATAATTAACGTCAGGAAAGGGTGCCGCATAGGCCTTGGCCTCTAGGCCAGTAATGTGTGGGCAAGACCTTTGCATTAATCGTGCGATGTCCATATTTGGATTTTTCGCCGCCCAACTCCTCCAGGCTTTGAAGCCTTCACTCAATGGGTAATCACCGGTTGCGAGGTCTGTGTTCATTAATAAAAGTTTTTTAATTATTGATGGAAACTCCATTGGCAAAGTTAATCCCAGTACTCCTCCCCAATCCTGACAAACTAACGTGATTCTTTCAAGTGAAAGTTTTTTTATAAAGGAAATGAGCATACTTCGATGAAAATCAAAGGTATAAACCCGATCATCAATAGGTTTGTCACTCCGACCAAACCCAATAAGATCGGGCACAATCACTCGAAATCCCTCATCGACAAAAGTAGAAATCATTTTTCGATAGAGATAACCCCAAGTAGGCTGGCCGTGTAGACACAAGAATACCTCTTTACTACTGTCACCTTCATCCAAATAGTGCACTCGCAACCCTTCATACCCCTCAAGGTCAGTAAAATAATTGGTGGAATAGTTATAATTTACTAGTGATTCAAAATAGTCGTCGGGGGTGCGCAAAACTTTGGTCATAAACTTATCCTTCGATTTCCTGCAGAAAATCCCGTAACAGTTTCGCCAAGCCCTTTGCCAAGCGCTAGAACTTTGAATAATTCACCCATTTCAGCTGGTGACAACAACTTATTTAGCTTCGAGGCTTGGTTGGTACCTGATAACCCATTCCCCATATTGTGCTCAGCGATTAAATCAGTGATACCACAGTTGATAAGAAACTGTGCCTGATTGCAAAAACCTATTAGATCTAGACCGTTAGCTTCGCCCACTTTTGCTAGGTTCGAAAAATCAACATGACTCGTAATATCTTGCAAACCTAAAAGGACAAACGGATCTTGATGGCTATGATGTTTATAATGGCACATCAACGTCCCGAATGACCTTTGAGGGTGGTAAAACTCTTCTTTTTTAAATCCATAGTCTATGATGAGGAGCATCCCTTTATCTAAATTAGAAGCCAACTTTCGCATTAAAGCCCTTCCAACAAAGTTAATTTCTGTGATGTAGGGAGATTGTAAACCTAATTCTTTAACAGCCTCTAGAATATAATGTGCCCCTTGCCTCTTACACCACAAAAATCGATTATTTTTATATTCTACTCCTCTTTCTAAGACCGAACTTCCGCTAACCTCAACAATACTAACAGGCAATGCATCGAAAACTTCATTTGCGAAAATCACGCCGTTTATATGCATCGGAACATCGTCCAGCCATTGAAACATCGATAATAGATGCGGAACTCTAGTAGACAGCGTTTCCAATTGCATCTTTTTTGTAGACGGACTAACGTCCAGAATACTATAGCTGGAAGGTAACGAGTCAATTTTTTCCAGAGCTATCATAATGTCTGCTGCTGCCGACCCATCACCAGCACCTAATTCAATAACTTGCCTATCCTTGGTATAGTCCAGAACTTCAGCGATTTGATTGGCAATTGTTGCACCGAAAATTGGGCTGACATGTGGGGCAGTAATAAAATCACCCTCGTTCCCGAACTTACGCGCAGGCCCTGTATAATATCCTAGTTTTGGTTTGTAAAGAACGATCTCCATAAATTGGGAAAATGAGATCCAGCCGCTAGACTTGGCTATTTCGTGTTGGATAGCAGTATGTAAAAGATTCATACGAATTTGCGAATCTTTATCGAGGGTTGGTAAACTAAGATCGTAAGAATTAGATATCAAAACGGGGCATCTCAAGTAACAGGCGTTAAAGTAAATTGGCACAATAATATTTAAATAAACAATATATCGCAAAAAATGTTTTTTTTTGAAACAGACCGAGAATTTTTAGAAAATGAAAAATAAAGCAGCTTTGGTTACTGGGAGCTCTAAAAGAATAGGAAAAGCAGTCGTAGAAATGTTGGCGAACCAAGGATGGGATATCGCAATTCATTATCAAAACTCAGCTGATGAAGCCAGAGACTTGTTGAAAAAAATAGAAGGATTAGGAGTTAAAGGTTTTACTGTCCAATGTGACCTTGCTGTTTTTAGTGAGACAGAAAGACTCATCGAACAATGCTCATCTGCAATAGGTCCGATATCTCTGCTCGTAAACAATGCGTCAGTTTTTGAATACGATGATATCCGGGGTTTCAATGAGGAGCTGTGGTCCAAAACTATGCATGTAAATTTAAGAGCGCCCCTTCAGCTCGCAAAACAATTTGAGGCGCAGTTACTTGACGGAATGCGCGGGTGTATTATTAACATGCTGGATCAAAAAGTTTTTAATTTAAATCCAGATTTTTTTTCCTATACTATTAGTAAACAAAGCCTTGATGCCGCCACCAAGACATTAGCTTTGGCCCTAGCTCCAAAAATCAGAGTTTGCGGGGTTGCGCCGGGAATAACATTGGTTAGCGGTGAACAAACCAAGGAGAACTTTGAATCTTCCCATACAAAGGCGCTGCTAGGTAGAAGCTCTGAAGTATGGGAAATTGTAGATGCTGTAAAATATTTAATAAATGCGAGTGCGACGACGGGGACTACGATAACTGTCGATGGAGGGCAACATATGGTTCCCATGGCACGTGATGTTCAATTTGAGAATTAATTCAGATACAGAAAATTATCGAATACAAAATGAAAACAAAGACCGACGCTACTCATATATTTTTTAGAAATCTGGTTGTTGTCGCCTCTATCGGCATCCATGAGGTAGAAAAAAAACATAGACAACGCATTTTGTTAAACATAAAAATTTTTCTAAATCCAATCCAGGAAATCAAAGATGACTTAATTTCAGAAACCCTTGATTACGATTTGGTTAGAGGTAATATTTTGGACATAGCCTCATCGCAACATTTTAATCTGCAAGAAACATTGTGCGAGGAAATTGCTCGCTACTGTTTCACAGAGAAACGAGTTACTGGGGTAGAAATATCTAGTGAAAAACCTGATATATATGACAATTGTGACGGTGTCGGCTTAGCTATTGTTAGATATAAATGAACCAACTAAACACGACTTTAAAAAAAGATACCATAAATAAAAATAAGCTGGAAAAAAGGCTTAAAAGATTGATTGGAAAAGCAATCTACGATTTTTCTATGATAGCGGACGGCGATCTCGTAATGGTAGCTATATCAGGTGGAAAAGATAGTTTCGCGATGCTTGAACTTTTGAGAGCATTGCAAGCGTATGCACCGGTCAAGTTTGAATTGATAGCCTTAAATTTAGATCAAAAGCAACCGGGATTCCCTTCAAACGTTTTACCAAATTATCTATCGGAAAAAAAAATTAATTATAAAATTATTCAGCAAGATACCTACTCTGTCGTGAAAAAAATTATTCCGGAAGGTAGAACCATGTGTGGGCTCTGCTCTAGACTCAGAAGAGGAGCGCTCTATAAGGCAGCAACAGAATTAGGGGCGAACAAAATAGCACTGGGCCACCATAGTGATGACATATTGGAAACTTATTTTTTAAACATGTTCTACGGAGGGCGAGTTAAAACGATGCCTCCTAAATTACTGTCAGATGATAAAAAACACATAGTCATTCGTCCTCTAGCATATTGCAAAGAGAAAGACTTAGCTCAGTACGCGAACATTCATCAGTTCCCAATCATACCTTGCAATCTGTGTGGATCTCAAAAAAATTTACAGCGGGTAAAAATTAAAGCAATGCTTGCTGATTGGGAAAAAGCTAATCCTGGAAGAAAGGAGACCATCTTTTCAGCATTACAGACGGTAGTACCATCTCACTTGCTAGACTCCGATATATTTAACTTTTCTGAACTTGAATCAAAGTTGATAAATTCTTAATCAGATCAAAAGCTGACTATTGTATAACCCGTGTTGAATTAAAATACCTGACATAACGGATTAATACTAGGTTTTACAAAACTTTTCCTTTTAATAGACGTCGGGCAAGGTTAAAATATTCAACCTTTTTGTAATGTGTATTGAGAGAGTCAAATAATGAAGTTTGGAAAACCAAGTCGGAAAATAAGTACTTTTTATCCACCTCAAAGAACACTAATGGGGCCAGGTCCGTCCGAAATACATCCGAGAGTCTTTTCGGCAATGGGAAGACCCACTATTGGCTATCTAGATCCCGTTTTTGTGGAAATGATGGACGAACTGAAAGAACTATTGCGATACGCATTCCAAACCAATAATGCCATGACTTTTCCGGTTTCCGGACCTGGCTCGGCAGGGATGGAAATGTGTTTTGTGAACATCGTCAACCCGGGTGATAAGGTAATAGTATGCAAAAATGGGGTGTTTGGCGGTAGAATGCTTGAAAATATTGAAAGATGCGGTGGTATTCCGATAATTGTTGAGAACTCATGGGGCGAGCCCGTCGACCCCAACTGCGTAGAGGATGCTTTTCGAAATAACAAAAATGTGAAAGCTTTAGCATTTGTTCAAGCGGAGACGTCAACCGGTGTTTTATCTGATGGCAAAACCCTCGCAAAAATTGCAAAAAGTAACAACGCCTACTCGATCATGGATGCGGTAACATCTCTTGCTGGAATACCAGTTTTAGTTGACGAATGGGGTGTTGATGCTTGCTATTCTGGCAGCCAAAAATGTCTGTCATGTACTCCCGGCTTATCTCCTATTACTTTCAGTGACGCCTTGATGGAAGATCTGAAAAAGGGCAGTCGGAAAAAATCTCAAAGCTGGTTCTTAGATCTAGATCTTTTGTCCGGATACTGGGGAGATAGCAATAGAACCTATCATCATACAGCGCCCACCAATTCTTTGTATTCACTGCATGAGGCCCTTCTGATGCTTCAGGAAGAAGGCCTGGAGAACTCTTGGTTTCGACATAGGAGGAACCACCAGGCTCTAAAGGCAGGCCTAGAGGCTTTAGGCCTCACTTTTTTAGTTGATGAACCATATAGGCTTCCGCAAATGAACGCAGTTACTGTAATGCCAAAGATTGATGAAGCTGAAGTTCGTAGAAGATTATTAGATGAATACAATATTGAAATAGGGGCTGGCTTAGGTAACTTATCCGGTAAAATTTGGCGTTTTGGTATTATGGGTTACAGTTGTAAGATGGAAAATGTAATGTTAGCTTTGTGCGCGCTCGAAACGGTTTTTGCTGACATGGGCACAGCTACCGAGGTAGGAACTGCAGAGGCTGCGGCCTACAAAGCCTACGCCTCGCACCCCAGCCATGGGAAAATAGTAGAAGCGGTCGCCTAGTTTTATTGTTACAACCGCTCCCCTATTTTCACGAAATGGCGTTTTCCCAAAATAAGGGGCCTCTAGTATCTGTAGTGCTCGGGCTTAAAAGGGCCTTCTTCTGGTACTGATATATATTCTGCTTGTTTAGGACTCAAAACAGTGAGTTGAGCACCTAATTTGTCCAAATGCAGTCGCGCAACTTTTTCGTCTAGGTGTTTGGGTAACACGTAAACGCCAACCGGATAGTCTGATTTGTTGTTAAACAGTTCTATCTGGGCTATCACTTGATTAGCGAATGACGAACTCATCACAAAGCTCGGATGCCCTGTACCACAGCCCAGATTTACCAAACGCCCTTCTGCCAACAAGATGATTTTCTTTCCGTCGGGAAAGATAATGTGGTCGACTTGAGGTTTGATTTTTTCCCACTGGTACGCCTTTAAACTTGCACAATCAATTTCATTATCAAAGTGGCCGATGTTGCAAACTATGGCTTCATTTTTCATTTTTTGCATGTGATCATGGTTGATGACATGGTAATTCCCAGTAGCGGTTACGAAAATATCCGCTTTGTCGCAAGCATATTCCATGGTCACCACCTTAAACCCCTCCATGGCCGCCTGAAGCGCGCAAATTGGATCCACTTCTGTTACCCAAACTTGAGCGGATAGAGCTCTGAGAGCCTGCGCGCTACCTTTCCCAACATCACCGTAGCCGCACACCACCGCCACTTTCCCCGCAACCATCACATCGGTCGCTCGCTTGATTCCATCAACTAGTGATTCCCTACATCCATAAAGATTATCAAATTTAGATTTAGTAACAGAATCATTGACATTAATCGCTGGGAAACGAAGACTCTTGTCAGAAGCCATTTGGTACAGACGGTGAACCCCAGTCGTTGTCTCTTCGGTAACGCCAATGATCTTGGATATCCTATCAGAGTACCAAGTCGGATCGGTATCCAGCTTATTCCTAATTGCCAAATATAATGCTTCTTCTTCTTCACTTGAGGGGTTTGTAATTACATCACCATTTTTCTCGGCAGCACACCCCAAATGCAGGAGCAGGGTGGCATCACCCCCATCGTCTAAAATCATATTTGAGTGACCTCCGTCAGGCCATTCAAATATCTTGTGGGAAAAGTCCCAATATTCTTTAAGGGATTCGCCTTTGTAAGCAAAGACAGGAATACCCGTCTTCGCAATTGCGGCAGCGGCATTGTCTTGAGTTGAGTATATGTTGCAAGACGCCCATCTCACCTCAGCACCGAGCTCAGTTAAAGTCTCAATTAGAACCGCAGTCTGTATCGTCATATGTAATGAGCCGGTTATTCTTGCACCCTTGAGTGGTTTGGACTGAACATATTCATGCCTGATAGCCATTAGGCCTGGCATTTCTGTCTCAGCTATTGAAATTTCTTTTCGCCCCCATTCACTGAGTGCCATATCCGCAACGTGGTAATCATTTACGTCCACAAACTTTTTAGTAACAACTGTCAAAGCAAATTCTCCTTAAACAAAAACTTAAATTTAGGCTGATCGAGTTATCGTTTTAAAGACAACCCCTCGATTTATAACCGGAACCAATTTTCTCCATTCATATCTTAAGCGGCTGTGACAGACAAATTACCCATTTAGTTCAGGCGTCAAGTAGTTGGGTGATTTACTCTCGCCTACAACCCAGCACTACTTTTTAAATCGTCCACCTTGTCCAAAGATTCCCAAGTAAACTCTGGCTCATCTCTACCAAAGTGCCCATATGCCGCGGTTTTTTGGTAGATCGGGCGCAACAAATCAAGCATTTCTACTATACCTTTCGGCCGCAAGTCAAAGTTTTCTCTGATCACCTGCTCGATAACACTATCATCGATGGCCGCAGTTCCGAAGGTGGCAACACTTATGCTGGTGGGCTCAGATACTCCTATGGCGTAGGACAATTGGACTTCGCACTTTTTCGCCAAACCCGCCGCAACCACATTTTTTGCTACGTATCGGGCAGCATACGCTGCTGATCTGTCAACTTTAGAAGGGTCTTTTCCTGAAAATGCCCCTCCCCCATGACGAGCTGCACCCCCATAGGTATCAACTATTATTTTTCTGCCAGTCAAACCGCAGTCCCCCTGAGGCCCTCCAACAACAAACCTACCTGTAGGATTGACTAAATATCTTATGTTTTGCTGAATCATATCCTCCGGCAAAACTGGCTTTATGATTTCTTCTATGACTGCCTCGCGAATTCTTTCGAGACTAATGTCCTCGGCATGCTGTGTAGAAATAACCACGGTATCGATCGCACTTGGTTTGTCATCAACATACCGGATGGTGACCTGCGATTTTGCATCTGGTTTTAACCAGGGTAAGCGACCATCTTTTCTGAGCTCTGACTGACGCTGGACTAACCGGTGAGAAAGAAAAATGGGCAGTGGCATCAAGGCTTCTGTTTCACTACAAGCATACCCAAACATTAGTCCTTGATCTCCAGCCCCCTGATTTAGAGGGTCATCGTGAGCTCTATCAACACCCATTTTTATATCGGGACTCTGTTTATCATAGGCCACTAAGACCGCACAGCCTTTGTAATCTATACCAGAAGAAGTATCGTCATATCCAATACTTTTAATGGTATCTCTGGCTACCTGCTGAAAATCGACAACAGATTCACTTGTGATTTCACCGGCCAAAACCACAAGCCCAGTGTTTACCAAGGTCTCAGCAGCGACTCTGGAATACTTATCGCCTGCAAGGACAGCGTCCAGTACAGCATCGGATATTTGGTCGGAAACCTTATCGGGGTGTCCCTCCGAAACTGATTCGGATGTGAATAAATAGTCTGACATAGCTCTTAAATGTAATATTAATAAGCGATTCATTATAACATAAACAAAATATTACGTTTTTTAAATATAATTATGATTCTTAGATTAGTACTGAAATTGTTGGCTTATCTGCCACTTAGTTTGCTCCAAGCGATTGGGGTTTTTATAAGTCGAGTTGCTTTCTTTTTTTCCCGTCGCTATTCAAAAATGTTGCATAAAAATTTAGAACAAAGCAAAGTAACCCAATCAGTAACTGATTTAGAGGTACTAACCAAATCTAATGTGGCAGAAACCGGAAAAGCTTTTTTGGAACTCCCGTTCATTTGGTTTAGGCCACGGGACGAAGTTTTGTCAAAGATAAGAAATGTTTCAGGTCGAACCTGCTTGGAAGCTATTTTTGAAGCTAAAAAGGGGGTTATATTTATCACGCCCCATTTGGGAAGCTTTGAGGTTATCCCGAAATATCTGAGTACTTATGCCCCAATCACTTGTCTCTACAAGCCGCCACACAAAACATTTTTTGCGAACACTATGCTGAGAGGACGAAGCGGCCACAATCAGTCGGTTGTCCCAGCTGACTTACGTGGTGTTCGATTGTTGTTAAAAGCATTAAAAAAAGGTGAGGCAATTGGAATTTTACCAGATCAAGTCCCTAAGGCAGGAGATGGCACTTGGGAAAATTTTTTTGGTAGACCAGCTTTTACCATGACTTTGGTAGAACAACTAGTGCACCGGACAGAGTCTGATGTAATATTTACATATGCGGTGCGTATCGGGAAAGGTGACGGGTTTGATCTTTTTTTTGAACAAATGACTTACCCAGAACAAGATTTCAATTCCCAACTTATGAACGAAAAACTAGAGCATATTATAAGAAAAAATCCATCTCAGTATCTTTGGGCCTACAACCGTTACAAAGCACCATCAACTATCAGTGAAGAAAACCGGCAAAGAATATGATCACTCGCTTAGCACTGTTTTTTTTCTGGTTAATCCACTTCTCGCCAAGACCGGTTTTGTCTTTTGCCGGGAAACTTATTGGGATTTCTTTTATGTTGATTTCCAGAGAAAGAAATTTAGTCGTGAAAAAAAACCTTAGTGCATGCTTCCCCAATCACACCGAAAGACAAATAAAAAATCTCGTAAAAAAGCATTTTATTGCACTGGGAAGCGCTCTTGCCCATACAGGAGTGGCGTGGTGGGGATCATTATCACAAGTAAAAGATTTAGCTGAAATAAAAGGATGGGAAAATTTTGAAAAAGCCGACCAAAACAATCCGGTTATCGTTTTAGCGCCTCATTTCGTGGCGGTAGAAATATTGGGAATCAGAATTTCCATTGAAAAAGATGCTGTAGTTGTTTACAGCCACCAGAAGGACAAAACATTTGATGATTTTCTGAAAAAGAAAAGAGCGCGTTTTAGCGAGCCTAAGCTTTTTTCCAGGCAAGAGGGACTCAAAGGGGTAATAAGAGCATTAAAAGCTAGAGTTCCACTGTTTTTGCTACCAGATATGGATTTCGGACCGCAAGACTCAATTTTTGTTCCGTTTTTCGGGGTTACCTGTGCCACCACAACAGCTCCTCCCAGAATTGCACATTTAGCAAATGCAACGATAGTTCCTGTTGTGATAAAGAAAAAACCTAACACATACGGATATCAAATTACTTTTTTACCAGCATGGAAAAATTTCCCGACAAATATAATCGAAAACGATATCAATTGGATGAATAAGTTCATAGAAAACGAAGTTAAAAAAACTCCTGAACAATATTACTGGGTTCACAAACGCTTCAAGACCAGACCTGTGGATGAATCCCCTTTTTACTAGTTATCACAGTATCGACCCTAACTCCTTAAGATATGAAAACTAGTGATTTATACTTATTTGGCTGATTCACAAATTGGGATTGAGATAGAATTGTTGTTAAATATTACGGAAAGTTCCAAAATTTTGGCGTCATGGGAACCTACCAAACCGAGAATTGACTGCCACACAATATGTTAAAACTAAAATTTACCAAAATGGAAGGAGCCTGCAATGATTTTATGGTTCTTGATGGTGTTACCAAACCTGTTGACCTGAAAACAAGTGACATATTAGCTCTAAGTGATCGCAGAAGGGGAGTCGGGTTTGATCAACTATTGATATTAGAACCTGCCAAAAAAACTGACGCGGATTTTTACTACCGCGTACACAACGCTGATGGTAGTCTAGCAGAGCAATGTGGGAATGGAGCAAGGTGTTTGTACCTGTTTATAAAGAACAATGGGTTGTCCAAAAAGAAAACGATTACAGTTGAGACGATCAAGGGGATGATGACGCTATCCGTAAACTGCTCCGGACTAATCTCTGTTGATATGGGAGTGCCAACTTTTTCTCCGAGGGCAATACCTTTCAAAGTCCCCAAAGAGGAGGAGTCTTATACCCTGCGATTAGATGAATCTTTTGTTACCATAGGAGCGGTATCAATGGGGAATCCTCATGCGGTGAATTTAGTATCAAACGTAGATCAAGCACGTGTGCAACAGTGGGGCTCATGCATAGAAAAACATGCATATTTCCCTAATGGATGCAACGTTGGGTTTATGGAAATAAAAGATGAAAATAATATATTACTTAGAGTTTGGGAACGAGGAGTAGGAGAAACTCCGGCTTGCGGGACAGGGGCTTGCGCTGCGGCAGCTATCGGAATTTTGTGGGGTTTAAACAAGTCGCCAGTTAACGTTTTGACCAGGGGAGGAAAATTAACAATTACTTGGAAAGGTAAGGGACACAATTTGCAACTTGCAGGCCCTGCTCGTCAGGTATACGAAGGAGAAATATCAATATGAGTGACTCGCCACCGGACGTTAAACCCGATGAAAAGATGGTTCTGAAATTTCTGAAAGCTAATCCTGATTTCTTCATCCACCACCCTGCTTTACTGGAAAACCTTGAGGGGGAAAAATCCAACTCAGCTAATGTGATATCAATCCGAGAAAGACAATTTAAAAACCTTCAGGAAGAAAAAACCCAGCTTAAATATAATCTTTCTAATTTACTGGGAATAGCCGAGCACAACGAAAACTTAGCGCGATCAATTCATACAACCTCTCTCGAGTTTATGAACTCTTATGATTTAAAAACTCTAATCAGAGGCTTCTATGAAAACCTTCGAACGCACTTCGGTATAAATCATTTTGCTTTACGCTTGTGGGGAATTGACGCCGCAAACATCTCAAATGTAATTAATCCTAGTCCCCAATTATTAAAATTTACCAACAACCTAAAAGGCCCTACGTATGCAAAAACTCCAATTTGTGGGTCATCCTCCTGGTTTGATGATGTGGAAAAAATACAATCTTTTGTCTACTGTCCCGTAAGAACAACTGAAACTATCGGACTTTTAGCGTTAGGCAATACGAACCAGAACCACTATGGGGAATCAAAAGATACTGTGTATTTGGAAAGACTAGTGGAACTATTATCAGCGAGTATTGAAAGACTAATTTGAAAATTAAGGATGAAATTGATCTCTCTATTGAGTCTTTTTTGAGTAGCCTGACCCTAAACCGACAGCTTTCAAACCACACGGTGTCTAGTTACCAGCGTGATCTTTCAGTACTAAAACAATTCATTAAGGGAACTCCAATACATCAATTAGGAATGAATGATATCAGGGGGTTAGTTACAAAGATGTGGGCGTCCGGTTTGAGTAGTAGGTCGATAGCTCGCAGATTATCCGCTTGGCGAGGTTTTTTCTCGTTCATTCAGCCCAATAAAAAAAACCCTTGCTCAGGAGTCAAAGTGCCCAAAGGGGGCAAAAAATTACCGTCAGCCCTATCCGTTGATCAGGCTGTATTTTTAGTGGAAGGGCCAGAAAACAGTACTCTAAGTTTGAGAGATCATGCCATGTTTGAGTTGATGTATTCCTGTGGACTACGTCTATCTGAGCTTGTGAACACCGAGATTTCCGACATAAATAGAGACAACAGAACTATCAGAATTACAGGAAAAGGCGCGAAAACAAGAATTATACCGGTCGGGAAATCTGCCATTAAAGCAATAGACAAATGGTTACAGGTCCGGATGAATATTATCAAGCAAACGTCTGATATTCTATTTTTAAGTTCTCGGGGTTCGAGAATCACCCAAAGGACAGTTCAGAGAAGATTAAAAGCACTGGGTCAAAAAAAAGCATTAGATATTCCGCTACATCCCCACATGCTTCGCCACTCTTTCGCCAGCCATATCCTACAATCGAGTGGTGACCTTAGGGCCGTTCAAGAACTGTTGGGACACGAAAATGTTAAGTCCACACAAATTTACTCGCACCTTGATTGGGATCATTTGTCCAAGGTGTACGACTCCGCACATCCCCGAGCTAAAATAAAAAAACAAAAGCCAAATAAAAAAATTTAAGATGCACCAAATGATTTGTAGTATATTTTGGCCTATAACCAAAATAGTAAAAAAAGTAATTTCTTAACCAGTAACTAGGAAATAATTTCAGCTATAACCAAAATATGAAAATTGAAAATCTACATGGTACTACCATCTTGTCTGTTCGCCGCGGAAGCAAAGTAGCCTTGGGGGGTGACGGTCAAGTCACTTTGGGTAACGTGGTGATAAAGTCTACTGCAAAAAAAGTCAGAACTATTTATGACGGCCAAATTTTAGCGGGTTTTGCGGGTGCAACTGCTGATGCTTTTACACTTTTCGAAAGATTTGAAGCTAAACTAGAAAAGTATTCTGGGAATTTAATGAGAGCAGCGGTTGAAATGGCAAAGGATTGGCGCACCGACAGGGTTTTACGGCGGTTGGAGGCTATGCTTGCCATAGCAGACAGTTCAACATCACTAATATTGTCAGGAAATGGAGATGTAGTAGAACCAGAGGATGGTTTAATAGCAATTGGTAGCGGCGGTTCTTATGCTCAGGCGGCGGCCCAGGCGCTATTAGAAAACTCTGATTTTTCTCCAGAAGATATTGTCAAGAAATCTCTTATCATAGCGGGTAAAATTTGCATTTACACAAATCAAAATCATACGATTGAAACTCTAAATAAATAAATCAACTCACATACTTCTCATGGAACCCTATTTTGTAATATAGTTCCGTTGAAACATAAACAACCTACGTATACCCAAAAATTATGTCATCCATGACCCCCCAAGAGATTGTTCACGAACTAGATAAGAATATTGTAGGACAAGAAGCTGCAAAAAAGGCGGTTGCTATTGCTCTTCGTAACCGATGGAGAAGGCAACAAATACCAGATCCTTTATCCCAGGAAATAACTCCTAAAAATATTCTTATGATCGGACCAACCGGAGTTGGAAAAACAGAAATAGCCCGCCGCCTAGCGCGACTTTCAAATGCGCCGTTTATAAAAGTGGAGGCAACTAAATTTACCGAGGTAGGGTATGTCGGAAAAGATGTTGAAAGCATAATTCGTGATTTAGTGGAAGTGGCTGTAAAAGACACCAAAGAGATGGAAACTCGGAAAGTTCAACATAGAGCACAGGATGCCGCAGAGGAAAAAATTCTCGATATCCTTATTCCTAAAGCACGCTCATCCAGTGCTGGCGACAGTGGTGAACAAGATCCCGAATCTAGTACACGACAAACATTTCGGAAAAAACTTCGCGAAGGTGAACTCGACCAAAAGGAAATCGAGCTCGAAGTTCCCCAAGCCAGTGCCCACATGGAGATTCTTTCGCCGCCAGGGATGGAAGAATTAACCTCACAGATACAGGGTATGTTCCAAAACCTTGGCACTCAAGGAAGAAAAACAACACGAAAGCTCAGAATTAAAGACGCATTAAAACTTTTGATTGACGAGGAAGCTGGTAAGCTTATTAATTCGGAAGAAATCAAAATGCAGGCACTAAAAAATGCGGAGCAAAATGGGATTGTATTCGTAGATGAAATAGACAAAATTGCTAACCGACAGGAAGTCTCCGGCCCCGAAGTCTCTCGCCAAGGAGTCCAAAGGGACTTGCTTCCCCTTGTTGAAGGAACCTCGGTAACCACAAAATACGGAGTAGTCAGAACAGATCATATTTTATTCATCGGTAGTGGCGCATTCCATTTATCAAAGCCCTCGGACCTTGTTCCCGAGTTACAGGGAAGGCTTCCGATTCGTGTTGAATTGTCGAGTCTATCCGTCGACGACTTTGAGTCGATCTTAACGGCTACTGATGCCTGCTTAACCACTCAATACAAGGCGTTGATGGAAACGGAGGGGCTGACTCTTTGTTTCAAAGAGGATGGAATCACACGCATTGCTGAAACTGCGTGGAAAGTAAATGAGAAAACAGAAAACATAGGCGCAAGGAGGTTGTATACCGTCATGGAAAAACTGTTAGAGGAATTGTCGTTTGATGCCGCCAATCGAGGAGGTGACACCATTATTATTGATGCTAAATACGTTGATTTTCGTCTAAAAGATCTTTCAGACAGTGAGGACCTGGCTCGCTATGTTTTGTGATTTCACGCCAAGTACTTTCATTCGCCAGGCCGAAATTCTATGATCGCCAAGCCAAAATACTTTTGAGTATCGGTCAAAAAGTTTCGATAAACAAAGCCAGCTTTTTTTAATAGTTCAAAAAATGACTCCTTGGAGTATTTGTACGAATTCTCCGTGTGTATCGTCTCACCTCTATTGAATTCGAAACTCTCCCCGTCTATTAGAATTGACTGATCCTCAGAGCTTACTAGATGCATCTCGATTCGGTTTAGATCGTTATTATATCGAGCCAAGTGTGTGAACTTATCTTGCTTAAAGTTAGATCCGAAGTCGCGGTTCAACCGTGCCAAGAGGTTCAAGTTAAAAGCACTAGTGTATCCCTCAGGATCGTTATACGCCAAGTTCAAGATATTTTTGGGTTTCGTTAAATCGACACCTATGATGCCAAACCCACCTAAACCTACGCACTGGCCTAATTTTTTTAAAAATTCCGTCGCATCTGACGGTTCAAAGTTTCCTATTGTTGATCCGGGAAAAAACGCTATTTTTTCAAGCGAAGACGGCATAGTTGTTTCAAAAAATGACGGTCTTATCAAATCAAAGTCTCCTACTACACCAACAATATCTACCGAGGGATAATCTAAGGCCAAATTATGGCTAGAAGCAATCACTTCCTTTTTTGACACATCTATCCCAATGTAACTAACTGGATTTAACGCTTGTATAAGTAGCCTGACTTTTTGCATATTACCAGCGCCTGGCTCTAGTATAAGCTTCCTCTTACCTACTGACTTTCCGATTTTATCGGCATTTTGACTCAAAATACTAGTTTCCGTCTTCGTTTGATAATATGCAGATGTTTTACAAATTTTATTAAATAACTCACTTCCTTGAGCATCGTAAAAATATTTCGGTGAAATAACTTTTTGACTTTTATTTAAGCCTGACTTGATCTCTTCTATCTCAGATAGTTTTTTACTGTGCAGTTCTAACACCTGTAAATTTTGGGGTGTATCGTTAGTTTTTGCCTCTGTAAGTCCCATTAATTATCCTCTTAAGTATTTTATAGTTTTTTTATTAATTACGTTTATTGTGAACTGAACTCACTGCGAAGACAGATATGTAACGGTATAAATTCCAAAAAATACATCTTTTCCACTAAAAATAATGTAATAATCGCTCATTGATTGTTACTTGATCCTTAAAAATACGATGCAGCCGCAATATATTAACAGAGAAAAGAATTTTGCCGAACTAGTAGATACTTTTATCTCCGTGAGGCAAGTAACGAAATTATTATCAAAGACTCTGTCGTCCGAGGATGCGGGAGCCCAAAGTGCACCGTTTACCAGTCCGGCTAAATGGCACCTTGCCCATACATCGTGGTTCTACGAAAAATTTATTCTGGAAGAGTACTTGGATTATTACAAAAAATTTAATGATAAATACGATCAACTTTTTAATTCATACTATAACTCCATAGGTCAAAGTTATGTCAGAAAAAAAAGAGGGCTAATTACCAGACCAAGCCTTGAAGAAATATATGATTTCAGACAATATGTTGACGACCATGTGATCAAGCTTATTGGTAACATGAGTCGAAGTAATTCGAAAAAGATTTCGGATAGATTAATTTTGGGCATAAATCACGAACAGCAACATCAGGAACTATTATTAACTGATATAAAACATCTTTTTTTTAATAACCCGTTGCTACCAGCCTATAAAAAAAGTGCTCGTCCACAAAATTCTGTTGACTCAGAGATAGCTAATAATTTGCTGAAAATAAAAGGCGGCATTTATGAAATCGGTGCGACGGGAAATCATTCTTTTGTATTTGATAATGAAACTCCTTCAAACCGCGTTTTTCTAAAAGACTATGAAATTTTTTCTAAAACCATCACTAATCAAGAGTATTTAGAATTTATTATTGATGGAGGGTACCAAAATCCTTTGCTCTGGTTATCTGATGGTTGGGACAAAAAAAATGAATTTTCTTGGAAAGCGCCGTTATATTGGATCGAAGAAGATAACGTTTGGCATCAGTTTACGCTCGGGGGTTTAGTAAAGTTGGTTGCCGAGGAACCCGTCTGTCATGTTAGTTTTTATGAAGCAGACGCTTTTGCCCGATGGTCGGGATGCCGACTTCCAACTGAGCCTGAATGGGAGATATCAAGTCTGACCTCAAAAGTGGGAGAAAACTTCTTAGAAAATGAACAATTGCACCCAATAATTACATCAAAATCCGCAAATTTTTTTGGCAATGTCTGGGAGTGGACTAGCAGTAGTTATCTCCCTTATCCTGGGTATGAAACTTTGCCTGGTTCTCTCGGCGAGTACAACGGTAAGTTTATGATTAATCAAATAGTATTGAAAGGCGGTTCATGTTTAACACCGCGGTCACATATTCGGCCTAGCTATCGTAATTTTTTTTACCCGGAAGATAGGTGGCAAGTCTCTGGTTTTCGCACAGTTACTAAATAAGATTAACCTGCTAATGCCTAATTCTGTAGTTTCTAGGGGAATTTTCAATTTTAAAGTATCGCACGTCTTGCAAAAATTCGGGCTTCTCTTCACTTGTAAACAAAGATTATTTTCATCTAGTAGACCTGAGTGTGTAGACAGTACCACTGTTTTTGGGAGTTTAGAATAAATGGTGGAATAGTTGAAAGTCTTTGCGTAAAAAGTCACCCACTCAGTTCTAACCTTTGGATCAAAACGTTTTCCTGCTGTAGAATGAGTGTGAAGTACTTTATTGGCTAAGAAGAATTTACGATATTGTATTAAACTATTGACAAAAAAATTAAAGGATAAATTCATGAACTTCAATCCATTAACTGCCCTGTTTATAATCCTTTTAGGATTTACGCCCATCGCACATGCTCTTGATAAAAAACCTGTATTAAATTTAACGATAGCCAAAAAAATGGCAGACGCTTGTGAAGCTAATCAAGCTGAGTTGGGTTACAGAAAAATAAATATTGCTATTGTTGATAATGGAGCAAACCTCATTTTATTTCGACGACAAAATGATGCCTTCTTAGGTAGTATAGATATAGCAATTTCTAAAGCAAAATCATCAGCCAGCTTTCCTTTTCCCACCCGTTTAATCGCTGAAATCGTTTACGGAAAAGATGGCAAACCAGGAAGAGTTCCAGGGCTTGCTCACTCCAAAGACGTAGTAGCTTTTGCTGGTGGACTTCCCATCACATCGAAAGATGGCGTTCTTTTAGGTGCCATCGGCGTAAGCGGTGCCAGTGCCGATGAAGATGAAATTTGTGCTCAAGCAGCGATAGACGCAGTAGCTAGCGAATTGGAGTAAATGGAAGAGCCAAGGTGATGGCGAGAGGTCTACCGTAATTAATTAATAGTGGACCTTTCGTTTATTGTCGCTAACATTCGTATTGCGGCGCATGCTGCTCCAAAACCATTGTCTATGTTAACTACAAGTATGCCAGACGAGCAACTAGCTAGCATAGCATTTAATGCGGTTTCCCCTCCTTTCGCGACGCCGTATCCAACTGACGTGGGAACCCCAATAATTGGACAAGGAATTAGTCCTCCTAAAACTGTTGGGAGTGCTGCGTCCATTCCGGCTACAGTGATAACCAGGTGCATCGACCTTATCTGTTCAACTTTTTCTAATAATCTCCATAGACCGGCTACTCCTACATCATTAAAAAATAAACTATCCTCTCCGTAATAAGCAAGAGTTCTCGCCGCTTCGGACGCAACGCGTAAATCAGAAGTTCCAGCTGAGACAATCGCTACTTTTGGATCAGAGGTCAATTCAATCTTTTCACCAACTAACCCAGTTTTCGAAAAGGCGTGATAATCAACTTTGTTTCTTAGGTTTAGTGGAAGGTTTTCTAATTGTCCCTTGGATAAATGGGTAAGCAACGCTCGGGATTTCTTTTTTACCAATGACTCAATAATATTTCCAATTTGCTCCACCGTTTTACTGAGGCAAAATATTGCTTCATCTAGACCTGTCCTAGACGACCTTGTTAGATCCAACATATGCATGTCGTCTGTCATAACGATTGGTGTAAAAATGCACTACCTACTTTATAGTAATCAAATTTAACAGTGTAGTTAAAGCCAGCTCTTGAAAAAATATCCATAGCTTTTCGTGAAATTTCCTCCCGCTTAATGTTGTTTAAGCTATTCATTGCAATATTGTCTAACTCGATAAAAACGCCATTAGCTCTGACCCTACAACGGACATTTTTGGGCTTAATCAACCCACCAACCAACAATTCTGTTTCGTTAATCAAACCTAACAGTTTTCCCTGTATATGAATACCTGTCTCTACTCGACTTGCTAAACACGGCGATGAAGGTAATTCAGCTATCTCTCCCAGGCCAAGCTGTCGAGCAAGTTGTCGCACGTTTTCTTTTCCCATCTTAGCCTCTACAAAAGGATGGCGAACTCGATACCCCTTGGCCGCGTGAAGCCCCGGCCTAAACTCTTTCAAATCGTCCAAGTTTGTACCGGAAAATATCTGCTGATTGGTTAATGAACTGATTCTCGCGTAGAGGTTACTTTTACAATAAAAACACCGATTAGTTGGATTGTTCAAATATCTTCTATCACTAAATTCGTTAGCGTCAATAATTTTAAGATTCCAATTTTCTTCTTTTGCCAACGCTTTTAATCTCTTGGTTGCCTGAGGGGGCACCGCTGGCGATACCGCATGAAAAATATTTACGAATCCCTGAAAAAATCGGTGGGTAAAAACTCCTAAAGTGAGACTATCGACACCACCACTAACTGCAATTGCTAATGATTTTTCTGTTTCGAATTGTGTTAGTAAGTTATCGCTAATCATTTTTTATTTCTTGGTAAGTGAATTTTTTTCTAAAGCTATTGCTTCGGCTTTTCCACCTTCTATAGCACGCGCATGATGACCTCCAGGTAATCGCAATAAATCGTCAGCTTCGACTTTTCCTGAAATAAATCCCTGTCTATTAACTATTTTCACCCGAAATTCGTTTCCATTATAATCTACTTTCTCAATAGTTCGCTCTAAAATCACGCGCTCCATAATTTGATACCGTATTCCAATTGTTGTGGTTTCAAGGAAACACTTGTTAATAACCAGATCAATTTTATCTATTTCAGAAACTATTTGAATAGATGTCGTCATTCTTCCTTTTTTACCTGATACAGAACTTTGTATAAGATCTAAAACTCCGGAAATTTCTCGCAAACGTCCTACCGCGATTGATAAATGCTCTGGGCTTTGGTCATCCACCTCGAATTCTAACTTCGCAATCTTCTCAATATTCTTATTTGACACATTTTCAGTAGTGAAAATTAAAACTCGTAAAATGTTTGGTAATTCCGAGAATTTTTGATTGCCAAATCCAACACCTGATTTATACAATGTGCCCTCTCGCTTCGGTACGATACAAAAGTTTTTCAGATACTTTAGAATCGCAGCACCTGTTGGCGTGACTCGCTCACCCGCAACCCCATCGTCAAAAACCTGAAAGCCTTTTAACAAAAAAGAAGTGGCGGGAGCGGGTACCGGTAACTTCCCGTGTTGGGTGGATACTAGCCCACTCCCTAGAGGCAATGGATCGAAGGACCAAACAGCATTTAATTGATTAATTAAAAAACTGGCACCTAAGATATCTATAATAGAGTCCCATTCTCCCAATTCATGAAAACTGATTGAATCAATTTCTATTCGATGTACAGCACTTTCCGCTTCAGCTACAAAAGAGAAAATTTCTTTTGCAATCAATTTTACTTTTTTGTCGATAGGAGTACTTTCGATAAATTTTAGAATATCAATAAAGTTGCCAGGAGTTTTATTTCGGTCCTTGTCTAATCCGATCTCTTTGACTGAAAATTTAGCTCCCCCTATTGAGTGGTTTTGGTAGGGCCTAACTTCGATTGACATTTCAGCAGGAGTTCCGGCTTTTTTGAGCATGGAGAGCATGTCATTCTCTAATTCGGGAAAAGCGTTGAGAAGACTCGCTATGAACATATCTCCGGCCACACCTCCGACTGGGTTTAAATGTATCCACATAAAATTATTATTTTTTTCTAAGCCAAAGCTTTTTCAACTTCTTCACCAAGCATTGGATATAAGCTACCTTTCTTGTCATATTTGAAAGGCTGGGGTTTTCCTTTTATCTCAAACTTTTCGGGATTTGCCTTCACATAATCCAGCAATGGCTCAGAAACCTGAATGTCAACCACTTCTAGGGTGTTTGCAATCCTAACAATTTTTAAGTCCTGGGATTTAACCCGGACTACCGTTTTCGATGCCAAACTAATCGCTTCTTTATCGGTATTCATTATTATAGGGATTACTCCACCATCTAAATAAGTTGATGTAATAACATTCGCGTAAGTTTTAGGCACATCTAAATTTTTGTATAAATTCATCGTTATAACATCAGCAGAGCCAATACCAGTAGCATTGCCATGCGTTTCGGGAGTAAGGCCAAGAACCGCGATTTTTTTTACATGAGGTTTCATGTTCCAGGCTACTCCGCGACTGTTACGGCCAGTAATATTGGGATCCATTCCTGCTCCAGAAATATTTTTCCCAATTTTTTCAATTACTAAAACATCTATTTCCTCAAACTGTAAACTGGGCATAAAATTTTTAGCCAATGCTTGGAGTTCAGGCTCCCTCGTAAAAAGTTTTTCAGGGGTTACAGCCTCTAGAAGAGTAGTTTCATCTGCCGCGTTTTCGAGCATTGCAACACCGAAAAGAAAATTTTTATTCTTTAAAATGAATTGGGCCGTTTTGGGTAGCAATTCACCAAAAACATCCATACCAAAAGAATGAAGAGTGGTGGCACCGTCTATTTTTCCCATACCAATGGTCAACATTTTTACAATTCCGGATTCAATCGGTGCTCTATAATTTGTATGTGGTTTTATTCGAGGGATAACAATAATTCCATCTGCGGATGCGGCATGTTTATCCATAAAAACAGGCATTCCATCTATTTTGCCAATTTCTTCGACCGCCATGTCAGATATAATCGGACACCCTATGAAGGATTCGTTGATCCCATATCCGTCAAGGACTTCTCGTTGCCCATCGGCGGTAGCGCCTCCGTGAGAACCCATTGCCGGAAACACGAAAGGCTTAGCCCCTAAGGCTTTTAACTCGTCAATTACAGTTTTAGTACATTCTGCAATATTTGCTATCCCCCGGGAACCACACCCTACGGCGATTCGCATACCCGGTTTCACTTTTCCTTTTATTTCAGGCCTTGAAAACTGTTGCCTAACGGCATTTTCAACACTTTTAAGTTTTTGCGTTTCAAATTTTTGCGTAATCTGCACCATATCAGGTAGAACAATATTTAGACCTCCACCAACATTTACTTCTATTTTTTCGCCAATCACTTTAAATCTCCTTAAAACTAAATTTTTCGTAAAAGATCAACTGGAAATAAATCCTCAAAATAGCCTACTATTATGGCCGTGTTGTATGCAAATAGTCTACTTACTTTTGCACTTCACGCTATGCTGGAAGTATGCCCTAAAATAGGGGCACCTCGCTACGGTGATCTACTTAACAAGCATTAATTTTTTAGGTGTTTTCCTTTTTTTTTACGTGATTGGGGATGAAATTATGCAAAACGAGAAAAAACGACTCAAACTGAGAAGTCAGCGATGGTTCTCAACCAAAACACTGAGAGGTTCTGGTCATAAATCGAGAATATTTCAGCTTGGATTGACGAGTGAAGATATTGATAATAAACCTATTATTGGGATTATTAATACGTGGAGTGAAATAAATCATTGTCACTCTCATCTCAAGGACAGAGCAGCAAATGTGAAAACAGGAATTTCGCAATCTGGTGGTGTTCCCATAGAGATGCCAGCAATTTCACTCGCGGAAGTTTTCCAAAAACCCTCCACGATGATGTATCGAAACTTACTCGCCATGGAAACAGAAGAACTGTTGAGATCCTATCCTATCGATGGCTGTGTGCTGATGGGTGGCTGCGATAAAACGACACCAGCTTTGCTTATGGGAGCAATCAGTATGGATATACCGACTATTTTTGTTCCAGCCGGTGCCATGTTACGAGGACATTGGCGGGGACAAACCCTCGGTTCCGGTTCAGATATTTGGAAATATTGGGACGAATTAAGGGCAGGCACAATATCAGAAAACGACTGGCAAGAAATGTTAGAGGGAATTGCAAGATCTCCTGGTACCTGTATGACAATGGGAACGGCATCTACCATGACATCTATAGCAGAGGTAATGGGGTTCACGTTACCAAATGCCTCCTCAATTCCAGCTCCAGACTCTGGGCACAGCCGAATGGCAACTTATTCCGGTAGAAGAATCGTTGAGATGGTAAAGGAGAATCTCAAACCCTCAGACATAATTACCAAAAATACAATAAATAATGCGATTCGTATTTTAATGGCTCTGGGAGGGTCCACTAACGGACTGATACACGTAATTGCCCTAGCTCGTCGGGCTGGTATTAATTTAGAACTGGATCATTTTGAAACTATTGGTCAAAAAACTCCTTTTCTTGTAAATTTACGTCCTGCCGGAAAATACTTAATGGAGGATTTTTACTATGCTGGCGGACTCAATGCCCTAATGGAAGGGATGAGAGACTTACTGGATACTGACGAAAAAACCTGTACAGGTCGATCCCTAGGGGAAAATATTCAAGGACAAAAAATACACAATTCGGAAGTCATAAAAACCCCAAAGAAGCCCATAAACGCGACTGGTGGGCTTTTAGTTCTCCGAGGAAACCTAGCTCCTGACGGTGCTATTATAAAGGCTAACGCGGCTGATCCGAAGTTTCATGAGCATACGGGACCCGCCATTGTGTTTGATAGTTATGCACAGATGTCCAAAATAATTGATGACCCTAAGCTGAAAATTACAAAAGAATCCGTCTTAGTTTTAAGAAATTCTGGACCAATTGGCGGCCCAGGGATGCCAGAATGGGGAATGTTACCAATTCCTAAAAAGCTCTTGAAGCAAGGGGTCCGTGATATGGTCCGAATTTCTGATGCTCGGATGAGTGGTACTAGCTATGGAACTTGTATTCTGCATGTTGCGCCTGAGTCTTGGGTAGGAGGACCGCTTGGTTTAGTAAAAACAGGTGATCTTATTAAGTTAAGCGTACGAGAAAGAACCCTTAATCTGATGGTTTCCAAAACAGAGCTTGAATCTCGCAAAAAACATCTCACGAAGAAACCAGCGAGGTTCTCGCGGGGTTACGGAAAAATGTTTTCCACACACGTACTTCAAGCGAATGAGGGGTGTGACTTTGATTTCCTTCAGACCAACCAAGAAATCACTCCTGAACCCTATATTGATTAACTTAATCTTTTTGGGGTTCGGAGTGAATATTATCTACCCAAAATACCTGTTCAGGTTCCTCAACCGTCGGGATTTTTAGGTTGACAACCACTGGGTCTTGCCCACTGCGACAAAGGACGCACGATAGCGGTTCATCCTCCAAAGCGTTGATCTCTTGGTGTGGTACAAAGGGTGGTACGTAGATAAACTCACCGGCATTAGCTTCCGCCACAAATTCTAATTTTTCGCCCCATCTCATACGAGCTTTTCCTTTAACCACATAGATCACGCTCTCTACTGGTCCATGATGGTGAGCTCCAGTTTTTGCGTTAGGCTCTATAATTACAGTACCAGCCCAAAGCTTTTGAGCGCCTCCAATTTTACTGGATACAGCAGCAGCTCTTTTCATACCAGGTGTTTGTGGAGTTTTACTATCGAAATCAGTCGAAGTTATTACTCTAACTCCGTCATATTTCCATTTACTTGACTGGGTCATGTAATTTGCCACTTAAATTTTTATATTTGGTGTTTTTTATATATTCCCGAAGCGCTATTTTTGGTGTAGAGCTTTTTCCTAAACGATCATGGATAGCCAACCATTCGTTTTTGTAAGGAGGTTCCTCAACCGCAATTAGGCTACATCCAGAATTATCAAGCCTACGCAACAAAGAATAAAGATTTTTAGCATACTGTCGTGGACCGTGGGGTGCCGCCTGCCAGACGGCCGCTCCCGAAAACGGTGGTCTAACAGACCTACCCAGCACGGCGACCGGAATGCCACTAGTTTGTGAATGTAAAAATTTTTCTAATCGGTCTCTATAAATAACTGTTAACGGGATGACAGGTGCATAATGAACTGGGCAAGATCCTGGTGCTTTTTTTCGTTCTGATTCCTCAGCTAAGGTAATATCCAATCCCAAAGCTAAGCTAATTTGCCTTTGATCAATCATTCCTGGCCGCAAAATTACTGGCACCTCCCTACTTACATCCACAATAGTCGATTCGATACCTATGGGGCATGTTTCACCCTTTATGATGATGTCAACTTTACCACCTAGTTCTTGGAACACATCCTGTGGAGACGTCGGCGACAATCTACCAAAACGATTAGCTGACGGCCCGACAATACCTCCCCCCAAACCATTAATAAGCTCTCTCGCTATCGGATTAGAAGGGACTCTGATCGCTATCGTATCCTGTTCCCCACAAAAGTGCCTCGCTACCTCTCCTTTCGATTTAAACACAAGAGTTAATGGTCCTGGCCAAAACTTCTCTCCTAAAACTCGTGCAACAGGCGGTATATTTGCAACCCAGCGGTCTGCCTTGTCCAAACCGGAAAGGTGTAAAATTAACGGATGATTTCTAGGACGGCCCTTCGCTGCGTAGACTCGATTAACAGCACTGGGAGATGTTGCATCAGCCCCCAAGCCAAAAACGGTTTCCGTTGGAAACCCCACTATTCCTCCGGTTTTTAAACAATTTATAGCTTGTTGAATCTGCTTCTCTAGTGTCGTCATCTTACGTTAGTATTTTTTAAACTGACTGATATTTTACCCTCAGATAACATTTGGTGCACTTCATGAGTCGTTACATACGATATTTAGTGCTTCTAAATATTTTTCTTTAGTTTGTTCGACAATTATTTGGGGAAGTTTAGGAGCGCTTGACGTTTTATCCCATCCCTGCCGATCTAACCAATCTCGAACAAACTGCTTGTCAAAAGATGGCGGGGAACAGCCGAGTACAACTCTGCCTGATGACCAAAACCTTGAGGAATCGGGAGTCAATATCTCATCGATCAAAACTAGCTGGTCTTGATTATCTAATCCGAATTCAAACTTGGTATCCGCAACAATTATTCCCTTTTCTATACAATGCTCCCAAGCTTTAGTGTAAAGCAATATGGATTTTTGTTTTATCTCGGTCGCCCTTTCAGAGCCCACGATTTCTCTCATTTTTGCAAAAGCTATGTTTTCATCGTGACTTCCTAAAGAAGCTTTTGTAGAAGGAGTGAAAATTGGTTTACTAAGCTTTTCACCTAAGTTTATTCCGGCAGGCAATTTCTCAAGACATATCGATTGCGATTTTTGGTACTCGCTCCAACCAGAACCCGCCATATAACCCCGCACAACTGCTTCGACTGGAAGTGGTGATATTTTTTTTACTACTAACGATCGGCCTTCGACGTTATTAAAATCTACGTCTGACACCGCGTCCTTAGGATCATGATTTAAGTAATGATGCGGAGTCAAATATCCAAGCTTGTTAAACCAATATTTAGTCATTTCAGTCAGGATATGGCCCTTTCCGGGAATGGGTGTCGGTAAAACTGTATCAAAAGCGGAGATTCTATCTGTTTGAACAATCAACAATTTATCGGAATCAATAGTATACAAATCCCGCACTTTTCCTCTATGCATCAATGGTAATGATTTTAGGTTAGTATTAAACACTGGTGTTTGCATGATTATTTTTTTAGAAAATTATCGGAATAACAGTAAAAATACGACGCGATTTTTTTGACCCCGTTACCGTGGGAGCTTAATAGACCAAAAGACATTTTAATTTGTTTTATTTTGACACTCAAGAGACAATTATCTCTTTGTCTAATTACATTACCAAACCACTTTAACGTATCTCTGGAAACTGGGTATTTCTCAGGGTTTGTCTATCTAACTATGCACAGATCGCGAAAGAGCCAAGATTTTACAGTACTATGTTTAACTAGCCTGAGATTATCGTTTGTTTAATTTCCATGGCTATTTTTTTTGCATCAATGGCCGTTTCCGCAACTACTGTATAATGTCCCATTTTTCTTCCAGGCCTTGCATGTTCCTTGCCATACAAATGAAAATGTGTCGCTGGACTATTCAAGAGCTTTGACCAATCCGGATCACCAGACTGCCACAAATCGCCTAAAATGTTTACCATCACGGCAGAGGGACTAGTTGGTCGAACAGGCCCTAGTGGCAAGCGGCATAAAGCCCTCACCTGTTGTTCAAACTGACATACCACGAATGCATCCATGGTGTAATGGCCGCTGTTGTGGGGCCGAGGAGCTACTTCATTCACAAATAGCCCTCTTTCACGGTGTAAAAAAAACTCTACGCAAAGTACGCCTACATATTGAAGTTTTTCAGCTAAATCGATGGTAATTTCCGTCGCCTGATTTTTTATTTTTTGGGAAATATCAGCGGGGAAAACGCTTATATCTAAAATACCGTTTTCATGCTTATTTTCTACGACTGGATAACATACCACTTGACCGTCAGCACTCCTGCCAATAACTACGGAGATTTCCTTATGAAGCTCTAAAGCTTCCTCTAGAACACACGGGGTTTGTCCAAGGTGCTTAAACGAGGCCTCCAAATTCAATTTGTCACGAACTTTTACTTGACCTTTGCCATCGTAACCAAATTTGCTAACCTTTAAGAAGCCCGGGAAAAAATCTTCCAGTATTTCCTTCCTCGATAAGTCCTGAACATTTTTTAAAACTGTATAAGGTACAGTTCGGAAACCGTTATTTCTTAAAAATTCTTTTTCTAAAATTCGATCTTGAATAATTTCTACAGCTGATTTTCCGGGAGATACAATTAGTTTTTTTTCCAAAAAACCAAGGCTTTGAGCTGGAACATTTTCAAACTCGGTAGTTACGGCGTCGCATCTCTCAACCATTTTTTCTAAAGCAGAGAAATCCGAATACTCTGCACAGAGCCACAAGTTAGCCACCCCTTTTGCGGGAGCATGCTCGCTAGGGTCAACGATCATAACCCGGTAACCCATTTGCTGAGCTTTCATGGCAAACATTTTTCCAAGCTGTCCGCCGCCCAAAAGTCCCAACCAACTGTTTGGCCGAATCATACTATTAGGTTTGTCCCTTGGGCCAAACCGATCGTGGTAATTTCATAGCCAAAACTTTTTTTCGCTGTTTATTTCTGTAAGCTATAAGTCTTTTGTGTACTTTTTCATCATGTCGAGCTAACATTGAGCCCGCAAATAACGCGGCATTTACGGCGCCCGCCTCTCCGATAGCAAACGACGCAACTGGTATGCCTTTTGGCATTTGCGCTATCGAAAGAAGAGAGTCCAAACCTTTAAGAGTTTTTGATACAACTGGAACACCTAAAACCGGAAGTACCGTTTTTGAAGCTACCATTCCAGGAAGATGAGCTGCCCCCCCAGCTCCGGCTATAATGACTTGGAGTCCTCGTGATGCGGCAGCCTCTGCATAAGCAAACATTTTATCGGGTGTTCGATGTGCTGAAACTACTTCAGCCTCAAACGGAATATTCAGTTCCTTTAACGTTTGGCACGCGAATGACATAATCGGCCAATCACTTTTGCTTCCCATTATTACACCAACCAATCCGAAATTTCGCCCATTTCTACTCGAATTCATATCTTCCCTTCAAAACAAATACCGATTTTGTCGGCACTTTTTTGCACCTATCTTTTTTTGTTGCCAAATCTCATGTTACTTGGATGATTGGCGAAGAACTTCGTACTGTAATGCAAACATATCTAGTGCCATTGGTTTGATTTTTTGTGAATTACCAGCAGTGCCAAAGGACTCAAATCTAGCTTTGCAAATCGACTTAGCAGCCTGCATGGCATCTTTCAGATATTTTCTTGGATCAAATTCCGAAGGGTTTGTAGCAAAGTGTTTCCGTATTGCTCCCGTCATAGCCAACCGAACATCTGTGTCAATATTAATTTTGCGAACACCATGCTTGATTCCCTCCTGAATTTCTTCCACAGGCACCCCATAGGTCTCTTTAAGTTCTCCTCCATGTTCCCTAATGGTTTTCAACCAATCTTGAGGTACGCTAGATGAACCATGCATAACCAAGTGCGTGTTGGGAATACGATTATGGATTTCTCGGATTCGATCCATAGCCAATATGTCTCCCGTGGGCTTACGAGAAAACTTGTATGCACCATGCGACGTTCCTATCGCTATAGCTAAAGCGTCTACTTGGGTTTCTTTAACAAAATTCTCCGCTTCTGTTGGATCCGTCAATAACATATCGCGTGTCAAAACTCCTTCTGCACCCGATCCATCTTCCTTACCAGCTTCCATAGTTTCCAATGAACCCAAACAACCTAACTCGCCCTCGACGGAAACACCAACAGCATGAGCCATATCCACAACTTGACGTGTTACCTGAACATTGTATTCGTAGGAAGCCGGGGTTTTCATATCTTCATGCAAGGAGCCATCCATCATGACGCTAGTAAAACCGGACCTTATAGATCGCTGACAGACGGCGGGACTTCCACCATGGTCTTGATGCATAACAACCGGTATATCGGGATACATCTCTACCGCAGCAATTATCAAATGTCTTAGAAAAGGCTCTCCAGCATATTTGCGGGCGCCCGCCGATGCCTGCATGATTACCGGACTACTTGTTTCTTCAGCAGCCTGCATAATAGCTTGAATTTGCTCTAAATTATTTACATTAAACGCCGGCACCCCATAATTATTTTCGGCAGCATGGTCTAAAAGCTGACGCATAGATACTAGAGCCATTATTTTTCCTTATGATCTTTAAAATTAAAAAAAATTTCTTGTATTTTGAATTTAACTATTTAATTACCTAAAAACTGTTTTGTACCTTACATTTACCCTTTTAAATCTGCTGGTTCACCTCCAGCGCGGAAATTGAGGATCTCTATTGCTGGTAATGTTCTGCCCTCCAAAAACTCCAAAAACGCGCCACCGGCCGTTGATATGTAGTCTAATTGAGAAATTGAGAATTTATTAATAGCAGCTATGGTATCACCACCGCCTGCTATAGAAAATGCCTCCGACTCCTCAACGGCTTTTGCCAAAGCTTTTGTTCCTTTGGAAAATTGATTTAACTCAAAAACCCCCACTGGACCATTCCAAACGATGGTGCCCGCCTCTTTCAAGATGTCTTTAAATTTATTTATCGTATCAGGGCCGATATCAAGTATTAAATCATCCGGGTCTAATTCGCCCATTTGTTTTTCCACGGCTATTGCCGTTTTCTCAAGTTTTTTTGACACTACAACGTCAGAGGGTAATGGACATGTTCCTCCTTTTTGAACTATCCGATTGAATATTTCGGCAGCCTGCTGCACCATAGGTTTTTCGGCTAATGATCTTCCAATTGAGTTACCTTGCGACAAGAGAAAAGTATTTGCGATCCCTCCCCCCAAGATTAAATGGTCAACGCTTTCTGCTAAACGATTTAAAACGGGCAACTTAGTAGATACTTTTGATCCTCCAACAACTGCAACCAATGGCGCTGTGGGGTTCTCTAGAGCCTTTGATAATGCTAAAACTTCTTTTGTCATTAACGGACCAGCACACACGGTTTTTGCATATTTGGCAACACCATGAGTAGAGGCCTCTTTCCGATGTGCTGACGCAAAAGCATCATTCACATAAACATCACATAAGTTTGCTATTTTTTGGGATAGGCGTTCATCGTTTTCTTTTTCACCGACATTGAAACGGCAATTTTCCAACAAAACTACTTCTCCCGGCCTAACATTAAAACCCCCAAACCAGTCTTTTATTAATTTTACTTCCTGACCCAGCCTCGAGGAAATAGCATTCGCTATTGGGGCTAATGAGTACCTTGAATCAAATCTGCCCTCCGTAGGCCGCCCAAGGTGCGACGCAATCATAACCGCTGCTCCTTGATTTATCGCGGCCGAGATGCCCGGCAAGGATGCTTTAATTCTCGTGTCATCAGAAATTTGTCCATTTTCGTCACAAGGTACATTGAGATCAGCTCTAAAAAACACCTTAGTGTTAACTAACGACATATCCGTCATTTGCAAAAAAAACATATTCTATCTATCTATAATCTATTAATTCCCTGTCAAATGTCTTGCAACATCCAACATTCGATTCGAAAAACCCCACTCGTTATCGTACCAGCAACACACTTTAACGAGGGTTCCGTTTGACACCTTGGTTAAGGTTGCATCAAACACGGAGGAAGCTGGATTATGGTTGAAATCGATCGAAACTAACGGAGCGCTATTAATTTCTAAAACTCCTTTGAAGCTACCGGACGATGCCTCACCAATGGCGCTATTGATTTCCTCTATATCTGTTTCCCGGCTAGCTATAAAAGATAGGTCCACCAGTGAAACATTAATTGTTGGGACTCTGATAGCAAAACCGTCAAGCCTGCCATTTAATTCAGGCAAAACGAGCCCCACAGCAGCAGCTGCACCCGTTTTTGTTGGAATCATAGACATAGTGGCCGACCTAGCTCGTCTTAGATCTTTGTGATAAACGTCACTTAGAACTTGATCATTGGTGTAAGAATGAATAGTTGTCATTAATCCACTTTCGATACCGACCTTATCATTTAACACCTTAGCGACCGGGGCTAAACAGTTAGTAGTGCAAGATGCGTTCGATATAACCGTATGGGATGAATTTAATATTTTGTGGTTGACACCGTATACCACTGTAGCGTCCACATCTTTGTCGCCCGGTGCAGAAATAATTACTTTCTCCGCTCCCGCTAATAAATGATCACTTGCCTTTTGTTTAGACGTAAAAAGTCCGGTGCACTCTAGAACCACATCGATAGATAAATCCGCCCATGGTAACTGTTTTGGATTTTTCTCAGCCAATACTTTGATTTTTTCCTCATTTACGATTATGCGATCGCCATCTACCTCCACACTCCCTGAAAAAGGCCCGTGAGCTGTGTCATAACGAATTAAATGAGCATTAGTCTCGGGATCACCTAAGTCATTGATAGCAATTATTTTTACATCTTGATTTAATTCATTCTCAAAAGAAGCTCTTAATATATTACGGCCAATTCTGCCGAAGCCATTTATTCCTACTCTAACTGTCATTTCATTTATCCCTGTAAAAGTACCACTTATAAAATTTTTTCTACTCTTCTGACTAACTCTCTAGAAGTTAATCCAAAGTCTTCAAAAACTTCTTCCGCTGGTGCTGACTCACCGTATCTGTCTACACCCAAGACCTCCCCTTCTAATCCTACATATTTCCTCCAGTAATCCGAAACCCCTGCCTCCACTGCCACTACTGGCACCCCCTTTGGAAAGAGTTTCTTCTTATAGTCCACACTTTGACGATCAAATACGGTAGTAGACGGCATCGATACGACTCTTACCGCTTTGTTCTTTTTCGCGAGAATTTGCTGCGCATCAACGGCAAGCCCCACCTCTGACCCAGTCGCAATTATTATTGCCAAGGGATCTTCTGAATCGACTAGGATATACCCGCCACGGGACACTTGATTGTCTCCATTGATTCCTCTGATTTGAGCCGGCAAATTTTGCCGGGATAAAAGAAGACTCGTTGGACCATCCTTATTTTCTACAGCCGATATCCATGCTGCCGCCGTCTCATACGAATCACAGGGCCTCCACACTGTCATATTAGGAATTAATCTCAATGAAGACGCTTGCTCAACGGGCTGGTGTGTCGGACCATCCTCCCCCAAACCAATGGAATCATGGGTGAAAATATAAATTGCTCGCAACTTCATCAAAGCTGCGAGACGAAGAGAGCTCCGCGCGTAATCGGAAAAAACTAGAAAAGTCCCACCAAAAGGGATTAACCCGCCATACAAAGCCAACCCGTTCATGATTGCTCCCATACCAAACTCTCTAACCCCGTAAAATACGTAATCTGCTTTCGCCTTTCCTTTTTGGACTGGATTGGCTTCTTTATGCATCGTCAGATTAGACGCGGCAAGATCCGCTGAACCACCCAGAATCTCTGGTAGAAGGGCGGTTAAATTCTCGATTATTTCCAAAGATGACTTACGAGTTGCTGCATCTTTTGGATTGTTTAAAATATCCTTGAATAGTTCTTTTTTAAAGTGATCCCAATTTTTTGGAAATTCCCCGTTAATTCTACGGTTCAGCTCTTTTGCCTTTGCGGGGAACTTTGTGGCGTAATCTTCGAAAGTACTTTGCCATGATTTTTCCCACTGCTCGCCGCGGGCAGAGCAATCCCAGCTCCTATAAATGTTTTGAGGAATTTCGAATGGTTGATGCTCCCAACCTATCTCTCTTTTTGCTAAAACAATTTCTTCTGACCCTAAAGGAGCCCCGTGCACTCCCCCAGTGCCCTGTTTATTTGGAGCACCTTTGCCAATTATTGTTTTACAACAAATAATGGTTGGCTGGGTAAGGTTCTTTTGGGCTTTCTTTATGGCATCATCAATAGATTGAAAATCGTGACCATCTACATCCTTAACAACTTGCCAGCCATAAGATTCATATCGCTTGGGGGTATCTTCGTTGAACCAGCTCTTTATATCTCCCTTGTCCGAGTCAATAGAAATACCATTATCGTCATAAATGACAATCAGCTTGCCTAACTCAAGTAATCCAGCTAGAGATGACACCTCATGAGAAATCCCTTCCATGAGGCATCCATCCCCTACAAAAACAAAGGTGTTGTGATTAATAATATCGAAGTTTGGCTCATTGAATTCAGCAGACATTATTTTCTCGGCAATTGCCATACCAACAGCATTAGCCAATCCTTGGCCAAGTGGCCCAGTAGTAGTTTCTACACCATCAGTAATTCCATATTCAGGATGACCCGGTGTTTTCGAACCGAACTGGCGAAATCTTTTTATCTCCTCCAACGACAGGTCATAACCACTCAAGTGCAGTAGGGCATACAGTAACATTGAGCCATGTCCATTTGATACCACGAAACGATCACGATTGATCCATTTGGGGTTCTTGGGATTGTGACGAAGGTGATGCCGCCATAAAACTTCTGAAATTTCTGCCATACCCATCGGCATCCCCGGATGCCCAGATTTAGCTTTTTCAACGGCGTCCATCGTTAAGGCTCGAATTGCGTTTGCTAAAAGTTTTCTATCTTCCATTTGTTTCAGTCCATAACCAATAATAATTATCTATTTTGATGATCGGCGACTTACATTTATACCAAGATTTTTTAATTTTCTGTATAAATGTGTCCGGTCAACCCCAGTTAACACCGATACCTTACTGATACTACCTTTTTCATTTTCAAGGTGATACTCAAAGTACATTTTTTCAAAAGCCTCTCGAGCGTCTTTCAAAGCTAAATCAAAAGAAAAAATCGAACGAGGACGATCTGGAATAACAGGTGAGCTTGCCAACACTCCTACTATATCCTTGACATCAATTAATTCATCACTACATAGTTCAAAACAAGTTTTTACTATAACTTCCAATTGACTAATGTTTCCTGGCCAAAGAGAATGACGCAAAGAATTCAGGGCCGCGGTCGTAAATCCTTTCACATTACGATCCCTAACTTCCGCCTCGCGGTCAAGAATTAAATTCGCCAACTCTGGAATGTCTTCAGGTCGAGATCTCAGGTTGGGTGCAACTATTTGCACACCAGCCAAGCGCCTGTATAACTCCGAATCGAATTCACCTTTTGCCAAAAAGTCAGATAACCTTTCTAAGGCTGAAGATACGACTCTTAATCCTTTGGACTTTTTATTTACTAAAAATTTTCGAATGATCTCTTGATTTTGATTCGTAAAACGGTGCACATCGCGCAAATAAATTACGCCTCCCGCTTCCAACTGGCGACACTTACTTTGCCATTGATCCGTAAAATCGAAATCCGATATTTCCACCAAAGCCTCCCCGCTTAATTGTAATTCTTTTATTATTTCTTCAATTTGGAGTCCCGGTTCACCTAATATTAAAACCGATGTTCTGTTCCCTTTAAGTTTTTCTATTTGCAACCTAAAACGTTGTGCCAATGGTGATCGACCTACAAACAACAGAGCGTTGCGCGAATCCAGGTGTAAACTTTTAGTCAATGCAGATGAAACTGCCGTCAGAAGTTTTCTAACCGCGAAAGGTTTTTCTAGAAATGCGTGGGCACCAATCCTTGTAGCCTCAACAGCAGTATTGATGGTGCCATGGCCTGACATCATGATTACCGGCATAGTCAACTGTCCTCTAGCACCCCACTCTTTTAATAAGGTAATTCCATCGGTATCTGGCATCCAAATATCGAGTAATACCAGATCTGGCCTAGAATCATTTCGAAAATTTCGCGCTTCGTGGGCGTTGTTTGCCAAAATGACAGAATAACCCTCTTCTGCCAAAATTTCGAAAAGTAACTCCCTGATTCCTCCCTCATCGTCAACTACCAAAATCTGTTTCATATTAAATTATATTCTCTTGAGTTTTTAATTTTGTAGGAAAGATAATCTCGATAATGGCTCCCGAACTTTTTGCATTAGCTATTGTAATTTTTCCATCATGTTCTTGTACGATTTTGTTCACAATAGCCAAACCCAGACCGGTTCCTTTCGCTTTTGTGGTGACATAAGGCTCAAAAGCGTTTGAAATTAGCTCTGGAGGAAAACCCCTTCCATTGTCAGACACGACCAGTTTAACATTCGCTTCCAAATGCTCGGTTTTTATATTCACCCTTGCCTCTTCGACATTTTCTACCGCTTGCTCGGCATTTTGTAACAAATTATGAATTAATTGGCGAAGCTGAGTTGTATCCCCAAATATCATGAGTGGTTTAGAGGAAAGTTCTAAATCAAAACTTAACTTTGTGCAATCATAGAGGTCCAGCACTTCTTTGACCAAAGAGTTAAAGTCCAACCTCTCAAAAACCGGAGCGGGGGATCTAGCGTATTGGCTAAATTCATCAACCATTCCTTTCAATGCTGTAACCTGATTAACTATTGTCATGGTGGCTCGATTCAAAAAGTCTCTAGATTCAGGATTGACCTTCGTCTGTAACCCGATTTGTAATCTCTCCGCCGATAATTGAATTGGAGTGAGGGGGTTTTTTATCTCATGAGCTAATCGTCTCGCAACTTCGCTCCACGCGGCGTCACGTTGAGCTCTAAGCAAATGAGTTATGTCATCAAACACTAAAACATATCCCGCAGTAACATCAGAAAATAATTTGGACCCCCTTAAAAGCAAGACTTGTTGGCCTCGCTCGGTTTCTAATTGTATTTGTTTTTCCCAAGGAGCTGACATTGACTCACCAAAATTCTCGCGGGCAGCTGAAACCACTGGCGCAAACCATAGCGGACTCGCACCCAACTGCTCTGTAGCATCACGGACCTGTTCATCAACTGAGCTCGCCCCCAAAATTTTACTAGCACTTCTGTTCGCAGACCGGAGATTAAAACCTTCATCAAACGCAATTACGCCTGATGACAGATTCGCTAAAACGCTTTCCAAATAACCTTTGGCTTCGCTTAGTTCAGCTTGATTAGTCTCGGCTGCTAGTTGCGCCTCTGATAGCTGTTGGGTCATCGAATTGAAAGAGCTGGTCAACATACTGAGCTCATCCCCCCCCTCAACCGGGGATCTCTTAGTGAAATCACCTTGAGCAACTGCTTTCGTTCCAGCGGCAAGAAAACCCAATGGAGACGAAAGCTTCTCACTAAATAAGACGGCCAAAAGAAGCGCAGAAAGCAAAGCAAGGCACAATGCAACTGTTAAAGCAAGCGTGTAAAGTCTCTTTAGTCCTTCTCTAGAAAGAGATAACTTTTGATATTCACCATAGGTTTGCTCCACCATTGCTGCATCTCGGGCGAGCTTGTCGGAGACCGGTTGTAGCAACTGTAGAACCTCCATCATCCCAAAGGAATCATTTAACGGGACTGCTACTCTGAGCCGCAAGCTAAACTCCCCAGTCTGCTCAATAGCGGCATAATTTTGCTGCATCCTTACTTTACTTAAAACGGAAGGTGACAACATTTGGGGAAGCAAGCTATCTGGATCAGAACTCGAGAAGGCAACAATCGCTCCATCGGCATCAATCAATGCGGCCTCGTACGTTCCCGATTCTTCCCGTAGTTCGTGTAACATTGAAACCTGATCATTAATTTTTCTTTCCGTCAAATTTAAAGCCATTGTATTAGCGGTCCTCTGGAGCTCTGATAAGCGCTCATCCAAGTTTAACTGTCCTAAACTCAGCCCCCCTTCCAAGGCTCTATCAACTCGAACATCAAACCAAGACTCGATGGATCCTACTAAAAACTGCACCGATACGGAATAGACAATAGCTCCGGGTAAAACAGCCACTAATGAGAACAAAAGTACAAGTCGTAATGTTAATTTTGCACCAAAAACCCTCGATATTAACCTTCGTCGAACTCGTAACAGTTGGTACCCGACTAGAAAAAGAAGTACCACCACCATTACAACACCCAGAGCAAGAATAAACGGAAGGTCTTTCGCAAAAAGGGCCGTATTTGAACTAGCCTTTGCTAAAAGGTATAGCATTAACCCGCCCATACTTAGTGTAATTATGATTAGAAACCGCATTCCTTTGGTTCGAAATACACTGAGAATTTTCTTTTTGATTCTCGTCACTTTGTAATCTGCCAGGAAAACCAATCCGAAGAAAGGTTCCAATCACGGGATCCAATAGCGTTAATTTGAAAAGGTTTTGGTAACCGAGTTGTATCTAGCCTCATTCGTAACTTAGCAATATATTTTCTACCGGACTTAAGATGATAATGTGCTATTACTTTTGGCCGACCAATTTTACCCAGAACCGCCAGAGCGTCGCCCAAATTATTGAAACTCTGATGCAGGCCCCCGTAAGTCAGCCTATAATTCCTGGTTAACGCGTTGAAACTGAGGCCATAGGATTGCGAATATTTTACCACCGGCATGTGCCAAAGATAAAGTGTGTACCAACGCTTGTTACCTAGCTCAAAATCTGATACAAAATATAGAGTTACGCCTTTTTTTAATGCTTCCTCTAAAACATCGTTTAATTTTATTTTAACCGTGGCTGATAAATAATAATCATCGTTAAGTTCATTAACCACCGCTTGTTCAACGATCATTTCCTGTGGGTAAACAGCGTTAGCTCCAAAGACGAGCACTGCTAGCAATAACAACTTAAGGTAATGTTTTTGGTAATTTATTTTCATGACCGTTTTACTACAACCTTCGTATTTGCAGCTTTCTACGAGTTATTTTACCCACCCAACACTTTACCGTGAATTGACGTTGCGCTCGATGCAAAAATTTTAGCATCAACTTTTTGCCTCCCTGGTAGCTGCAGCTCCTCAACCAGCAAAGCATTTCTACCACACTCTACTGCTAAGGACATATTTTTTACTAATTTTACGCTACCAGGTACTCCGGCCGACTGTCTGTAGATAACCGATGCTCTCCATATCTTTATCCTTTGCTTATCTAAAAAGGTAAAGGCACCAAACTTAGGAGACAAGGCTCTTATCAAACACTCGATTTGTTTGGCTGGTAAAGTCCAATCAATGGACGTCTCTGCTCGGTTAATTTTTGATGCGTATGTAATACCCGCCCTACTTTGAGGTTCTGGCGACAATCCTTGATTTTGTATCAGCTCAATTGCCTTAACAATCGCCCTAGCACCAGTTTTTTTTAAACGACTTTCAAGAGACCCAGCGGTATCATTTGATAAGATTTTTTCACGTATTAAAGAATATATCGCTCCCGTATCTAATCCTTCTTCCATCTGCATAATTGATATCCCAGTTTCTTTATCATCAGCCATTATCGCTCTTTCAATCGGGGCAGCCCCCCTCCATCGCGGTAGTAAAGAAGCATGTATATTTAAACACTTATTATTAAATAATGTTAGTATTTTAGAGGGTATTATCTTTCCATAAGCCGCCACAATTAAAAATTGTGCGTTTAATTTTTTCAGTTTAGTTTCAACCTCGCTATTTTTCAGACACTTTGGTTGATAAAAAGGAATGCCCTCTTCAATCGCTAATGTTTTGACCGGACTGTACACCATTTTAAGGCCTCGCCCTGAGCGACGATCTGGCTGAGTAATAACTAGGGAAATCGGATATCCACTCTGTATGAGTTCATGTAATGCAGCAGCCGCAAAATCAGGCGTACCCGCAAAAACTATATAAGGAAAAGAGTTTGGATTTGCCATCAGATTTGACGCCCCCCCAACTTGACAATTTTTTTTGTGATTCGATCCCGTTTAAGCCTGGACAGATAGTCCACGAATACTATACCTTTCAAATGATCTATCTCATGTTGTATACAAACGGCAAATAGATCATCGGCTTCCAAGTGAATTTTCCTGCCCTCAAGATTGAGTGCTTCTAATTTTATATGAGCGGCCCTAGATACTTTGGCAACCGTATCAGGTACGCTTAAGCAACCCTCTTCAAATTCGATGCAACCCTGGCTTTCAATTATTATTGGATTGATTAAAGTATATAACGAGCTTTTCTCTGGTGACGTGTCAACTACAATAAGTTGTTTATGAACATTGACCTGAGTCGCAGCCAGCCCGATGCCCCCAGAATAATACATCGTCTCTGCCATATCCATGGCCAGTTTTTTTATTTCCAAGTCTATCGAAGTAATCTTAGTCGCGACTCTCTTAAGTCGAGGATCAGGATAGCGAAGTATTGATAGTTTGCTCATTAATCATTCTGATAATAAGTGATAATTCCCTAGATTAACAAAATATAAAAAAATATTTCGGCAAATTATTGCCTTTTCAAAAAGAGAATCTCATCTTTTTTCAAGGTAGCTTGACTAACAAGGCATATTTAAGCGATGCTTAATTGCGAATTTTCCGTTACTATTTTCCGAAAAGATGGAAATTAATTATAATTTGGATCGCAATCACTACAATAAAATTTAAATAATCCGCTTTATTAAATTTAAGAAATTACTTATGCCAGATCAATTACTAATTGTAGAGTCCCCCTCGAAAGCAACCACTCTAAAAAAATATTTAGGTCAAAATTTTGAGATTCTAGCGTCTTATGGGCACGTCAGAGATTTAGAAGCCAAAGAAGGAGCGGTAGACCCTGAAGGTAATTTTGACATGCGATATAAGCTAATAGAACGCAACGAAAAACATCTGAAAAACATAATTAAAGCCGCCTTGAAAGCCCAAACTATTTATCTCGCGACTGATCCAGACCGAGAGGGAGAAGCAATTGCTTGGCACTTATCTGAGATCCTTGCTGAAAAAAAAGTATTTGAAAAGGCGAAATTGTGCCGCGTAGTATTTTACGAAATCACAAAAAATGCCGTTACTGAGGCTGTCCAAAACCCAAGAACTGTCTCCATGGATTTAGTTCACGCTCAGCAGGCTCGACGAGCCCTAGATCACTTAGTCGGGTTTAATTTGTCACCGCTTCTATGGAAAAAAGTTGGACGTAACCTATCAGCGGGAAGAGTGCAAAGCCCGGCTTTAAGGTTAATTGTCGAAAGAGAGCAGGAAATAGAAAAATTCCAAAAGGAAGAATACTGGTCTATTCATTTTGACACCATCGTGAAAGATA
>CACKOO010000005.1 GCA_902601765.1 Hydrogenophilales bacterium
TGAAGAAAATCTAGTGAGAAATTAGATAATTCTCAACTCATAGAAGCAAACTTTAAGTGGTGAGAGTTTATCCGTTACATATTTTGTTTAAGAATCCCTCACTGCTTTATGGGGAAAAGCATCTCCCTAATCTTGTCGATTATTATCTGACCCACCACCTCTAATACCCACATCTTTGTAGAAGTTATAATTTAACGTTTTAACCCGAAATAACGTAACGTCACCTAAGATGTAGACTTGAACGGACCTTATCTAGTCTCGCTCTAGTTTAACTTAAATTAACTTAACCAGAGGAGAAGGCGGAAGTAATACAGTCTTAAGTATTAATCATATTCCAAAAATAAACATGTTAATCCGATTTTTAAATACTGTCCAAATCAACATAGAGGGTGGTTTCACTTTGACTTTCAATTATCTTTGTCCAATACGCATAGGATGGTAGGGCAAATGGCGGTATTAGCACGAGGATACGTTTTTCATTAGTTTTTTACCGATTACAGACTGCCTTAAGGATTATCGCGTCTTTTGTGTCGGGAGGTATGTCAATCCAGCCTCTATCTCGTCCAGTAATTATCTTCTCCTTCATAAGACCACCCTCCATTGCTTCTGTATGTAAGCGAACACTCAAAGCCTTATATCGAAATAACTTACAGTCACCTTGATAATATACTTTGGCAGAAAAATAACCTTCGATGGGTTTCGGAAAATCACTCAATCTCCAGAAATTAACGTATCCGTCGATCTTCCTGATTGTGTCAAAATTCACATAAAAGGTTATTCCACTTTTAGTTTTTGTCACCTCCGTCCACTCTGCATAGGACGGCGAGGCAAATGCGATTACGAATATTAAAATTAGTTTTTTCATGAGTAATAATTTTTTTTATTATTTCACAGATTTTTTAAATGAGTCATTATTATCAAACAGTAAACGGTAAAAAATGCCATCACAATAATGATCATAGTAGACATCCGTACAAGCGGCACGGAGGCAATCAAATACTTCTAGTTTTTGAGGTTTCAAGGCATGAGTTTGCTCTATAGGGCTAGCGCTAAGTGAAAGCGAAGCAACCGAAATCGCTATTAAAGATAGTCTTAATAATATAACTTGTAGTGTTGTCATTGAATTGCGAGTCGGGGTTGGTAAAAATTATAGAGATTTTAGGTATCGATAATCCAGAATAACGCTTACTGCGAAGTTAGCAATATAACCTTAATGTTAAGTGCCAGAGATTAGTTCTGTGACCATATTTTTCAAAGTTGCGAGTTTAATTATCAGTCATATCAAAATGAAGAAAATTATCATATACTGTTTTTTCCTGTATTTCACAATAATATCTTATTTTATTGCAGTATCTAACTTTAAAAACGAGATAAATATTTCCTATGGATAGAAAATCAAGCTTTTCAAATAAAGAATTATTAGAATGTGGGCATGGCAAGATGTTTGGGTTTGGCAATGCTAGGCTTCCTTTGCCGCCAATGCTGATGTTTGATAGGATCACAAAAATCACTGATAAAGGTGGGTCATTTGATAAAGGTGAGATTATAGCTGAATTCGATGTTAATCCTTCTTTATGGTTTTTTGATTGTCATTTTGAAACGGACCCAGTAATGCCAGGTTGCCTTGGTCTGGATGCGATGTGGCAATTGGTAGGGTTTTACCTGGGCTGGATTGGAGAGCCTGGTAAAGGCCGCGCTCTTGGATCTGGAAGTGTTAAGTTTGCTGGAGAAATCTTACAAGACTCCAGGTTGGTTACTTATCACATTAATATGAAAAAAGTGATTAAAAGAGGTGTTGTTGTCGGTGTTGGTGATGGTACAGTTACTGTAGATGATAAAAAAATATATACCGCCGAAGGATTGAAGGTAGGATTAATCAAATGAGAAGAGTAGTAGTTACTGGCTTAGGAATAATTTCTCCGATCGGCAATAATGCTGTAGAAGTTCTAGAATCTTTAAAAAAAGCAAAATCGGGTATTTTATTTGATCAGTCTTATAAGGATATGGGTTTTCGTAGTCATGTAAGTGGTCAAATTAAAATTAATCTTCAAGATTCAATTGATCGAAAGCTTTTGAGGTTTATGGGGGATGGAGCTAGTTACAATTACCTAGCAATGCTAGAGGCCCTTGAAGATTCAGGTCTTCAAGAAAATAATATTTCTGATCCCATGACTGGGCTTATTATGGGTTCCGGAGGACCATCAACAAAAAATTTATTGAGAGCTTTTGATATTACTAGAGATACTGGTCCTAAAAAAATAGGCCCAACAAGTGTTCCTAGAGTAATGTGCAGTACAAATTCAGCAACTCTATCAACGTTTTTTAAAATAAAAGGTATGAACTATTCTATTAGCTCAGCATGCGCCACTAGTGCTCATTGCATAGGTCATGGAGCAGAACTCATTCAAATGGGTAAACAAGATATTGTTTTTGCCGGTGGGGGTGAAGAATTAGATTGGTCTTTATCTGCTTTGTTCGACGCAATGACCGCTTTATCATCAAAATACAACGATAAACCACATTCGGCGTCTAGAGCATTTGACTCCACAAGAGATGGATTTGTCATCGCAGGTGGTGGTGGTGTGCTTATTTTAGAAGAACTTAACCATGCCAAATCAAGAGGGGCAAAAATTTATGCAGAGTTAGTAGGTTATGGCGCAACTTCAGATGGCTATGATATGGTTCAGCCGTCAGGTGAAGGAGCTATAAGATGTATGGAAATGGCAACAAAGAATTTGCGAGAAAAAGTAGATTATATTAACGCCCATGGCACCTCTACACCAGTCGGTGATAACGCAGAGCTCGGCGCAATAAAAAAGGTTTTCGGTGAGAAAACCCCATATATCAGTTCGACAAAATCCTTAACAGGTCACTCACTTGGAGCAGCAGGGGTCCACGAGGCAATCTATTCATTATTAATGTTAAATAATGATTTTATGTGTGAGTCGGCTCATATTGAAAATATTGATGAAGCAGCAAAAGACTCAAATATTCTTACAAGTATTAGGGAAGGATCTTTTGATGTAACAATGAGTAACAGCTTTGGTTTTGGCGGCACAAATGCATCACTAGTCTTTAAGAGATTCAATTAAAATGAGAATTTTAGAGGGAAAAAAAGGTATTGTAATGGGTGTTGCTAATCATCACTCAATAGCCTGGGGTATAGCAAAAAAACTTGCGGAGCAAGGCGCGGATCTGTGTTTTACTTATCAAGGTTTACCATTTCTTAGAAGAATTGAGCCATTAGCTAAATCAATAAATAGTAATTTTATCTTAGAGTGCGATGTTCTTAATAATGAGTCTATTAGGAATACTTTTGCTCAAATTAACAAAAAATGGAGATCCCTTGATTTTGTGCTTCATTCGATTGCATTTTCAGATAAAAATGAATTAAAAGGTAAATATATTGATTCAAGTAGAGAAAATTTTTCAAAAACTATGCTCATATCTTGTTTTTCTTTTACCGAAATAGCTAAAGAAGCATACCCACTTATGACTAATGGTGGATCAATGGTTACATTAACCTATGATGGATCTCAAAGACCTGTGCCGAATTATAATGTAATGGGTGTGGCAAAAGCTGCTTTAGAATCAAGTGTTAGATATTTGGCTGCAGACTTAGGTGAAAGGGGAATTAGAGTAAATTCTTTGTCTGCGGGTGTAATGAAAACTCTTGCAATGGCTGGAATTTCAGGCGGCAAAAATATGATGAAATGGTCTGAAAAAAACTCACTTATGAAAAGAAATATTACATTAGATGAGGTGGGGAACTCTGGGCTGTATTTACTTAGCGATCTATCTTCAGGAGTAACCGGAGAAAATCATTACGTTGACTGTGGTTATAATAAAGTTAGTGTTCCAAAAGAAACTTAAATTTTTTCAGTTAATAGAGAACATTAGTACCAAATATTCGGATTAGTTTTTTAAATGGGGTTAGTCTTTGTGGTCCTCAAAATTACAGCTTCCCCAATCGTAAGTGTTGCTGGCTTGTTGAATACCCTCACTTAACGACCCGTTATGTAATTTTGTAATGCCTCCCGCTTTAATTGACGACGATCCAAATAACCCTTTTTAAGACTATCTTGTCTTCCTTTTATTTTTCTTTATCCTGTGTTCGTGCGAGAATTTCCAAAATAACATCGCAAAATTGTTTTTTTATGTTGTTTTCTATGATTTTTTTACCAAAAATTGGGGGTACGAAAAAAGAGGGATGCAATTGACCCTGCCATGTTAATCTTACGGAATGATTATTTTGCTGATCAATATAATATTTTGACTGAAAATATATAAAATCTCCTTTAAGTTGATTCATTTCAATCGTTAAGGGATAGTTTTCTGCGACGATCAGTAGTAATTTAAACTCCCTTTTAAATAATAAAAATCGTATGACACCAATCTGCGCTACTAACTTTTTTGATTCATTTTGCATTAGGATTTTGCTTTCTTTCATTCCTCTGACAAAACGCGGCAGGCTAGAATAATCCGTTAGTGTCTGCCACACTGTGTCTATATCCGATTTCACACTTTTCGTTACCACTATATTGTGCATCCCTGGTTTCTGTTCACTAATAAAAATTTTATTTGTACAGGCTAAGCTTACGTTGGTAACAAATATTAGTGCCATAAAAGTAGAGGTGCTCTTAAAGACAAAAAAACTTTTTCCGGTCGAAAAACGTAGACCTATTTTAGTATGGAGAGAAGAAGTAGCGATTTTAATTTTTTCCTCTTTTATTAAATTTTAGCGCTTTTCATTTGATATAATTTTCCTCTCTAGTTCTAAGGACAATCGGATAATTTCTAATATTTGGTGGGTTAGAGATAGAAATAAAAACAGTAGAACTCACTACGTGTCTCTCCATTATCAGTAATGGTTTATTAAATAATAATACCTCGATTGCTAGGAGAGGTAAAAGATAAGTGGTAGGGGAATATTTGGGGGTATGTTGATCATGGTTAAATAAAAAACTATGCATTTTCGATTAAACACGGAAATAGATTGTAGTTTTTTATTTCTCGATCGTTTCAATTACTTCCGATAATTTTCAAAAAAGTTGCTTCAGCAAGGCGTTCTTCACTTCGTCAAAAAAACATATTATCCATCATATTAATATCTAATTTTTTATGGAATCAAACTACCACTATCAAATTCTGAAACATTTTTTTACTTATACTCTTTTAATACAATTCAATTCGGTATGATAAAGTTACTTTTATGCAAAAAAATTCGAGTTACGTTAGGCGATGTTTTGGTAGTAGAATATCGTTATTTTTAAATTTATGCCCTCACATCAGTGTAGAGTGCCTTGCGGCTTTCAAAAAAGAAAAATGATGAGGGCGAAACTAATGAAATCTAATTGAGGTAAGGAAATGTTGGTTAAGATTACAAGTTTTATCTGGGCTTTGATGGTTTGTTTATTGTTAGTATCCTGTGATAACAATAAGTTGGAAGAATTAGTAGTCGAGGATATATCTAGCACCGAAGTGTTTCCTTTAAACCCGTTGCTTGATGAACCGGGAAAATTAATAGTCGCTGGTTCAGGCCAATATAAATATTATATTCCATCTAAGCCTGAAAATATCTATTGGGGCTATTTGCCAAACGCAAAAAGTAAACCAATTCTGACAGTTCCATCCGGATCAGATGTGGTTATTGACACGATATCGCACGAAGGTATTTTGGAGGATCAGGGACGAGATCCAATTGCCTATTTCAAATCAAAGGGTATTGCCGACGACCTAGTTTTGAAGGATGTCGTAGAGCTCGCCGCATCAAGCGTGAGTCACGATTTCCAAGCTGATGGACCGCATATTGTCACAGGTCCAATTTTCGTAGAGGATGCAAAGCCTGGAGATGTATTACTTGTGGAAATATTGAATATTGTGCCTCGAGTCCCATATGGTGTTATTTCGAACCGTCATGGGAAGGGTGGACTGCCCGGAGAATATCCACTTGGTCCAAAACCGGAAACAGATGCTTCGAAGAAGGAACCTAACAAATTTAGGAATGTTTCTATTTTTGTGCCCACTGTGAGAGAGGAAAAAAGTGGTACTTGGTTCGCTGTTTTGAAAACCAAGAAAAATAGGTTGGTAAAGATCCCTACAAATCCTTTTATGGGAATTATGGGTGTGGCTTTAAATACGGAAAAAAAAATTCACTCAGTTCCGCCTGGTATTTTTGGTGGCAATTTAGATATAAACGACCTAACAGTTGGATCTAAATTGTATCTACCCGTCTTCGTGGATGGTGCTGGATTCTATACGGGAGATCCTCACATGGTACAGGGAGATGGAGAAGTTGCGTTAACTGCTCTGGAGCAGTCCTTGAGGGTGACGCTAAAGCTTTCCTTGCTGAAAAAGGGAAGTCCTGACATACCTTCGACAACCGGTTCACTCAGTTCTCCTTTCGCAGAGACAGAAAAATATTGGATTGCAGTGGGCCTTCATGAGGATCTCGATGAGGCTATGAAAATGGCTATTCGGGAGTCCATTAGATTTTTACATGAGATAAAAGATTTATCCAAACAAACAGCGCTTGCGTATCTCTCGGCAGCAACCGATTTTCAAGTGTCGCAAGTAGTTGATAAAGTTAAAGGGGTACACTCTTTAATCCGTAAAAGTGACTTTAGCGAAGCTGAAATTGACGACGCAGTAGAAGATTGAAAACAAGTGACAGGGGAGCGAGGGGGATATTGCCGGTGATTTCCAAAAAAACCTAGTCATTTGAAATATTATTGAAGATATCAATCACATCTGACACATATTCGAAAAAAGAGACGACTTTTTAGGGTTTCCCTGAAAATAATTTAGTCACTTTCTTTTGTGGCATACCGATAAAACTTTACATAAATGGCTATTAACTTACGGAGAGAAATTCCTAAATAAAAATCCAGTGTCTCGTTAAGAATTTTCTTCCCTCCTAATTAGCCTAGACCGATCCCAATATCCTTTTTCTATCTTTCCATTTGAATGATAGTAGGTGCCTTCACCTTTTGGCCAATCCTTTATAAACTGCCCAACAAATCGATCATTACGTTTTATCTGACGACCTTCAAGCTCAGTATCACTCCCCCATGTGAAACTCCCTTGTCCGTGTTTCTGGTTGTTCTTATATTCCCCAATGTATTTGTCGCCATTGGGGTAAGTGAAAGCACCTTGTCCATGGGCTTTCCCACTTTCAAATTCTCCTGTGTAGTGTTTTCCATCAGGCCAATCATAAGTTCCTTGTCCGTGCCGATTGCCGTTCTTGACATCACCTTCATATCTAGCCCCATTTGCCCAAGAGTATGTTCCAAAGCCATGATGTTCATCGTTTTTCCAGTTACCAACGTATTTGTCACCATTAGGATACGTGTAAGTACCCTGCCCGTTTCTCTTGTTAACTTCCCAGTTGCCAATATACTCTCTACCATCAGGCCATGTGTACGTTCCTTGCCCATGATGCTCGTCATTTCTCCAATTGCCGGAATACCTGTCTCCATTGGGATATGTGAAGGTTCCGAAGCAGTTATCCCACGAAGCTTTTGATGCTTTTGGACAATCTGGCAAAGCCCAACTTTGAGTAATCAAGAATAAGAAAAAGAAGAAAAACTGTAAAACACTCATGACGTTTTCCGGTAAATTTAGTATTTTATAAATTAAATAGTACCCTCATTCTTGTAGAAGGTAAAAGAACTTCACGTGGAGAAATTTCTGAGAGATCAAATTTAGGGATAAAAAAATGGTTTCAATTTAGTGAATGTTGTCAATCATGGAAAATAAAATCTGAGATTAACCAGCTTTAAAACCCTTAAGGTAAGTGAGATTGCCAGATGGCAAAGCTTATCTGCGGTAAGTCGAAAATCACTATTTATTTTGAAATCTGAATATAAATCAGAATTGACCAGCCAAAAAGGATTATTTCCTAGGTATTTAAGGGCGTGATATACCCCACCACCAGTACCTAATAACCTTCTCCTCTCATCATAATAAGTGATACTCACGCCTAATCTCTCTCCATCTTTTAAATATTCAATTATTTGCTCAACCAACCATGATGTGTTGATTAGAATTTATGTTATCCCTGCTTTTTTAGGGGCTCGATATTGTATTCAATCAGAGTCTTCCCATTAACTACATATAACAGCTTTGATTTTATGAGACTAGCTTTTCCCATTCGAGTTCCTTTCCCAGCAGCTAAAATCATCGCTTTCATAATTAAATTTTTGCAGGTAATAGTAATTATTTAAACTTGGAAATTCTTTCGTTTTTATATCAGGCAAACACTAAAATTATTTTTCGTTTTATAGTCATAATATAATTAACAAGGGATCTCATAATGTAACTCTTGCTAAAATGCATTCGTCAGAACTAGTTGAAATTTCATTCCCAATCTTATTAGTAGAAATATTTTTTGAATTTTTTGCTAAATTAAGATCATGTTTAATTCATCATAAAATATGAAAGTCATTATTTTGAATGATAGTTACGAAATTAAGGAGCGTAACCAGGCCATCAATAGATTTCAATCCTTATGAAAAATGAAAGTGTTCGGAAGGCTCTACTTCTGATACCACAATATAATAGACAATTTGCCCTGCCGCATTCTTATCAGCTAGTTGCGTCAGGCCAATGTTTTTAATGTTTTAAACTCAGTTGCAGTGGTTTGTGGTTGTTTTGGGTATGAGTTGTTGCGGTTATGCCACACTGTAATACCTATTTTATTAGACTGATGCCGACGGCCAAATCTACTTTAGCTTCCCATCCCAAGATTTTTTTTGCTTTTTTATTATCCATAACCATCTTTGTGATATCCCCATCGCGGGCTTTTTTCATTATAGGTTGTTTTTTATAATTATATTTTCTTTTGGTTAGTAGAAAAAGCTCATTTACGGTTTTGCTTACCCCTGATGCTATAGATATAATATCGAATGATATATCGGCATTAATGGCGGTCTGGAATGCGGCTACTATATCGCCCACAAAAACCCAATCTCTCTTTTGCTCACCATCGCCATAGATCGTAACGTTTTCGTTGCTTTTTATTTTCTCATTAAAAATAGCTACTACGCCACCTTCGAGATCAAAACGCTGCCTAGGACCGTAAACGTTAGGTAACCTAAATGCAACTATTGAGATGTCACTAGTCTTTTTAAAATAATACAAATATTTCTCAAATAACAATTTCGATAATCCGTATGGAGTTAAAGGATCAGTCGAGTGGTTTTCGTCGACCGGGTAATAAATTGGTTCTCCATAAACTGCGGATGTAGAAGAAAACAAAAATTTTCTTACGTTAGTGTTTTTTGCTGCTTCTATGAGAGCTACTGAGGCATTAAAATTTTCCTCTATCATCATCAAGGGGTTTTCCAAAGAAGAATTGACACTCGCGTTAGCCGCTAGGTGATAAATAACCTGAATATTATGTCTAGTAATTAATTCTTTTAACTCACTGTCTGTTTCAATAAAAATTTTTAAATCTTTGTAGACATAATGAGCTTTTGTATTTATGTTTTTTTTATCCCCAGTAGACAAATTATCTATCACTAATACCTCGTGGCGATCGCGGATTAAATGGTCTACCAAATGACTTCCAATAAACCCCAGACCGCCAGTTACAAGAATATTCATGCGCTACTTATCTTTGATTAAATTCAGTTGTATAAGTTATACTAAAATAGTAGCATGTTAGTGTAAGTATGCAACTATAATTCGCAGGAATTTGTAATCTATCGCCTAGCGTAATATATTAATATCTATCAAATATTTGGTGGATATTTTAAAAAATATTCAGGAAATTAAATTTCAAAAAACATTTAAAATAATGAATTCTCTACAAGTATCTGTAATTGTTCCTGTCTATAACCAAGATCTTTACGTAACTAGATGTATTAGATCTTTGTTGCATCAATCGATAGATCCCAAAGAGTATGAAATAATAGTAATTAACGATGCGAGCACTGATAATACGGAAAACGTTCTCAAGCCTTATCTAGAAAACATTAGGTATATGGCTAATCCTGTCAACCTCGGCCTTGCTGGCACTCTCAATACAGGCATTAAAAACTCTAAGTCACAATTTATTGTAAGGGTAGATGCCGACGATTGGGTTCACCAAGATTATCTTCATATACTCAGGCTCCATCTAAATTTAAATCTTGATATGGATGCGATCGCCTGCGACTATAAGCTTGTCGATAGTAAACAAAAAGTAATTAATATATGCAATTGCGAAAAAGAGCCTATCGGCTGCGGAATAATGTTTAGATATGAAAACCTCATAAAAATCGGATTGTACGACGAGAGTTTTAGGGCGCGAGAAGAAGAAGATTTGAGAATAAGATTTCTAAAAAAGTATAATATAGAGAGAGTGCAATTGCCGCTTTATTACTATAGACAACATGACAAAAATAAAACTAAAGATGTAGAAGAAATGGAGAAATATTTAAAAGAGTTAAATGATAAACATGGCTAATAATTAATTAAAATTATGAAAAAATTTAGGAACCAAAACCCTTATATTATTGCTGAAGTAGGAGTTAATCATGAGGGAGATATAGATACCGCTAAAAGACTTATCGAGTTGGCCAAAGAGGGAGGCGCGCACGCTGTTAAATTCCAGACGTATAAGGCAAACTCTCTCGTAATAAAAGATAGCCCAGCGTACTGGGACAAAAAAGTAAATCCAATATCAAACCAACATGAGTTATATAGTATTTATGATAAATTCGGCAAACACGAATATTTTGTTTTAGCAGAGCATTGCAAAGCGGTGAAGATAGATTTCGCATCAACTGCCTTTGATGAGAAATCGGTGGATATGCTAGATTCAATCATGCCTTTTTACAAAATAGCATCTGCAGATTTAACAAATTATCCTCTTTTGAGGAAAATCGCCTCCAAAAAAAAACCAATACTACTTTCGACAGGGGCTTCAAACAAAGTTGAAGTGGCGAATTCATTGAAAGAGTTATTAGCGCATGGCGGTAAAGAAATATGCCTGTTGCATTGTATGTTGAGTTACCCAACTGAGAATAAAGACGCTAATCTAAACATGATTGAAGATTTAAAAGAATCATTTCCAAAAATGCAAATCGGCTATTCGGACCATACTTTGCCGGATAATAATATGCTGATTTGTACGTTAGCATTTCTTAAAGGTGCCACTATTATAGAAAAGCATTTTACACATGATAAATCTTTGCCCGGAAATGATCATTTTCACGCAATGGATATTAATGATTTAAAAAAATTCACTGAAAACTTAAAATTAATTCAGGAAATACAAGGATCAAAAGATAAAACAAATATGCTTTTCGAGGAAATCGCTCGAAAAAATGCAAGACGAAGTATCGTTTTTTCGATGGATTTGAAAAAAAATTGTGTCATCGAGCCTCATCATTTAGCCTGTAAAAGACCAGCTACTGGAGTCAGTCCGATTCATTGGGACACCATTATTGGAAAAAAACTTAAAAATGATGTTAACGAAGACAGTGTTTTAAACTGGTCTGATATTAAATAAATAATATTCCAAACTAATGAAATCAATAATACTTGTTCAAGCAAGGCAAGGCGCATCTAGATTACCTAATAAAGTTCTTTGTAAGTTGGGAAAATTTTCTTTGATTGAATGGGTATTAATAAGACTTAGTATGTGTGCGAAAATTGACGGCGTTGTTTGCGCTATACCAAACGAAGCTAACGCCGATTTACTGCTCGCATTAAAAGTACTAAAAGAAAAAATTGACTTTATAATCTGCCAAGGTTCGGAAAACAATGTCCATGATAGGTTTCGCAAGGCGATTCAAGAAGAATTTTGCCCATCGAAAAACCTTCGTAAAGATCAAATTAATATAATAAGGGTATGCGCAGATCGTCCATTCATAGATCCGATTCTAATTGATTATTTGGTAAAAACAAGCTCTCCAGACTACATGACGTACAATCATTCAATTGATGGTGTCGCGTTTGGTAATGGTATGGGTGCTGAGTTAATTGGTTGTAATTTGTCACAATTACTTTTCTTTGAAGATCGGGAATTGATAGATAAAGAACATGTCACTTTGAAAATATATAAAAAACACAAGGAAAAATTAAAATTTTCTATTCCTACTGAGTATGAAAAATATCTTAAGATATTACAAAATATAACCACTGTTTTAGACACAAAAGAAGACCTTATTGCGATTAACGAAATTGTTAATAAGTTTGACTTAACTCCATATAATCTGAATTTGACAAGGCAATTAGCGGAAGAGTGTCGGATAAATTCGTAACATATAATGCAAAGATTTGTGCCCGATAAAATGTTTTATTTCATTTAAATTGTTGGCTGAGTTGGCCGTTCAAACGGTAGAAAATAACCTGATGATATTGATTCAACGCCAATTATTATTCGAAGTAATAATTTCATTTTTCTAAATCATAAGAGCAGTGTTTACGAAATTTAACTATATCTTAAAAGAAAGATAAGAATTTTTTATATTCAAATTTAGTAATTTTACCGTCTTGATTTCATATGAATAAAAAAAATGTCACCCCCGAAATAAAAAATAGTCAATTGCTTTAATTCCCAGTATAGAGTTATAGCCATTGATGGTTACCACCTGCTTTTTGATTTAGGTAACGTATCTAGTATTTCCATATTAGGACTTCATTTTTGAGGCATTATTACGAATAATTAGCGGGAAGTTATGAGGACGTAATAGCGGACCTATGAATCTGCTTTTAATGTTTTTATAACATACAGACCCCATATCTATTAGAAGGACTTATTGATGATGAAGCAAGAAGGTAATAAACCCATAACTGTTAAGGGAGCGGTAATTTTATCTACCATAGAAACTATGGAAACTTTCGGCGAAATTGGTAAGGAGGTTTTAGCAGAACATGGAGTTAGGCAAATTGATGAAAACAAACTATATCCTTATGAACTCCGTAACCATCTTCATAAAGCGCTCTTAGATAGATTTGGTGAAAATGCGTTAATAGCCTTTGGATTTAAAAATGGGGAAACTTTTCAATCTTCGGTTGTCGACGATACCCAAAAAAACTATGTAATTAATCTTAAAAAAAGTGAGTCGGAAAACAGTAACGAAAATAGGGAAGCGCTTGAAAGTATTTTTCATTGTTTGAGAGATAGCGTAGATAAATTAATAAAAATAAATAGTCAAAGTGTAGACATTAATTATGGTGCTAGTTTAGATGTCGTTGGAGTAAATAAATTCAGATATTCTGTTATTACGCCATCTATGCCATATCAACTACCATTTATGGTAGGTACAATAAAATTTCATTTTGCAAAACTTTTTGAAAAGTTCTGGGAATATAATTTGACTGTTGATAAAAACCAATGTGATTCGGGATATGGATACACCAAAACGGTTTTTGATATTAAATTTAAACGTAAACCATCTGCTTTTTCGCAATCTGAAATTGTGATGAATCGAAAAATGGAAATTAGAGATCAATTAATCCGTAGTGTTTTATTAGATTCTAATAAGCAAGTATCAAAAGTTGAAAGTTTACTAAGCCAACTTGCAAAGTATACCCCTCCGCAAATACATCAAGCATTAGTTAAGGGAGACCACGATACGGAAATCACTACTCGGAGAAAAAAACTTACCATTTTTTTCAGTGATATTAAAAACTTTACATCGACGTCGGAAGGATTACAGCCCGAAGATTTGACTAAATATTTAAACGAATATTTTTCCGAGATGACAACAATCGCTTTAGATTGTGGGGCGACAATCGACAAGTATATCGGTGATGCAATGATGGTATTTTTTGGTGATCCGGAAAGTAAGGGTGAAAAAGAAGATGCCCGAGCTTGTGTTGAAATGTCGCTCAAAATGCAAGAGCGGATAAAGCAATTGCAGGAGAAGTGGCGAAATGATGGATTTTCGAATCCTTTTGAAGTGAGAATAGGCATAAATTCGGGTTACTGCAATGTGGGAAATTTTGGTAGTACACAGAGGCTGACCTACACTGTAATTGGTGGGGAGGTTAATATAGCTCAGCGTTTAGAGTCAAACGCAAATGCAAATGGAATCCTGATTTCTTATGAAACTTTTGCGCATGTCCAGGATATGATTGAAGTAGAAGAGCGCGATACGATCGAGATGAAAGGGATCAATCGTAAGATCAAGGTGTTTTCAGTTATTGCGAGAAAAAGTGATTTGCAGATTCCAAGCACGAAAGAAAAAAAAATGTTCACGAAGAAACAATCATCAAAAATTGAAGAACTAGAGAAAGATGTGGCATTTTTAAAAAGTAATCTCCAAGATCTAAATCGAAAAATGAATATTGTTCTAGAAAAATTATAATAATCGCTAATATCTTAAGGAGTTAGAAAATTGGGAGGCAATCTGGATGATTTTGCAACATACGGCACAACAGAGAGCAATATAATGTGAGCCATGGGGATATTGTGGTACAGTAACCGTGTGGATATGGTGATCAGTAAAAAATTTCAGGTGTTAATACAAGGACAGCCACCAATGGCTTAACGTGTTGAGAGCAAAGATTTCACAATTGTTGGCGTTAGGCTCGAGTCTTATTTAAATTGGCCTACCAAAACTTCAAATTTTGTTTTTGAGGTGGTCAAAAAAATATCTAAAATGTTTAATATTATTACGAACATATACTCGTGATGGTAATAATTAGACAAGTGAATAATATTTCTTAAAATTGAGGATTCATGGAAATAAAGCAATCGGTGGCGGTAACATGTTTGGGTCTAGATTGAAAAAGAAATAACTATTCTGACCGGATTAATTTCAGGAAATCTGCGTGTGTTTAATGGCTACATAGCCTTGTTAGGCAATGCAATAGAAGCAATATGCTTAATTGTGTATTAACTAAGGCCTTGTATTCAAAGTAAGTGATAAAGGAACTATATTATCAAAAAAAATAATCAGTCGAATGAAATGTTAAAAGGTAAAAATGCATTGGATTCCGGCATAAATGAGCCTTGGGAACAAGATAACCAGGCTTGGTGGGATTGGTACGTAACTTTAGCTCATAATCCTGCCGAGATTGATACCTCTTGCGTAGTACAACTAGACCCGATACCGCATTTCGATATGGCCTCAGATGACCAAATAAAAAATGAACTGACCACGCCTTATCCATTAACTGATAATCAGTGTATTGCTTTTCGCAGAGATGGATCTATTAAATTACCCAACGTTTTGTCGCGAGGAGCTGTCGCTCGGTTGCGTAATGAAACCTTAAGGCTTCTCCAAAAGTCTTTTGATTTTAGTTCCGATAGTCGGGGTAATAATCGTTTTTTAAGCCTTGAATTAATGTGGTTGAGTAATAATATTGTAAGAAGCTATGTTCTTAGTCCTCGTATTGCTAAAATTTGCTCCGATTTGCTTAACGTTCCAAGCGTACGTTTATATCATGACAATATTCTTGCAAAGGAGCCTGGTTGCGGACGTACGCCGTGGCATTGTGACGACCATCATTTTCCATTGGCAACTCAAGATGTCGTGACCGCATGGATACCGGCACAGCCCATACCTAATCTCATGGGGCCTCTTGCTTTCGCAAAGCCGTTAAGTGTTTTCGATCTCGTTAAAGATATTAATTTTAATAAATTTGATACTAGTTATGACAAACTAGTTGCGAAGGCATTTGAACTTAATAATGTCACAATAGAGGATAAATCTTTCGCAATGGGTGAGGTTAGTTTTCATCATAATCGAAGCTTTCATACTGCAAACGGTAACAATACATCACGTATGCGGATAGTATTAGCGAATACTTATTTCGCTGACGGTGCCCGTGTAGTAAGTCAACCAACTTTGGTTTCGGGGGATTGGCAAAAATTCATACCTGGGGTTGGTCCTGGAGATGTCGCAGCCAGTAGACTGAATCCCATTTGTTGGCCAGTTAACGACCGTAAAAAAGTCTAGTGAAATGACAGATGAAAAAAATACATTCCAGCGTAGTTGTGATCATTGGAGTGAAGCTAGCAGACTAGAGATGGAAGGTTTCTACGCCTTAGCCTCAATAGATTACCGTTACTTGGCCGAAAAAATTAATTGGAAATTTTGGTTTGAAACAAGGCAAAAATTAATTGGATCTCGTAGTTTGCGACTTTTAGATGTAGCCTGCGGGTCGGGTAAATTTCCGCAGGCACTTTTAGCCCAAGCTGACCTAGAAAACGCATCTATCAAGCCAATTGATTATGCATTACTAGATCCCTCTATTTTTTCAATTATCGAAGCACGAGAAGTACTTAAATCGCCTTTTAATCCAGGAGCTGAATATGAAACCAAACTCCAAGATTTTGATTGCCATAACAGCTGTTTTGACATTGTATGGGCTGTCCACGCACTATACGCGATCCCCAGGAACGAACTAAAATCATCTCTCATGGCGATGATGCAGGCCATGGGATACAGTAAAGATAATAATGGGGTTGGGTTTATCGCTCATGCTAGTTCTAACTCGCACTACCTTAAATTCTTTGAACAGTACCTCTTTGGGTTTAAAAAAGAAATTAGTGAGCCATATACGGATGCGGAACAAATTATTACAATTCTGGATCAAGAAGGATTGTCCATCGAAATACAAGAAATAAAATATGTTAATGAAGCTCCAATAAATATGGAAATGCAGGTTGAAAAATACTTGCAGAGATGTGTTTTCGATGACACTGTAAGTTTGAAGGAAATGCTGCGTAATTCGTTTACAGGACCTTATCTTGAGTCTTGTCTAAAAAATGATATGTGGCAATTTGAGCAATGTGTGAAAATGATTTTCATTAATAATCTTGATAATTTAGACGCTGATTGAGTTATGAAAATATGGGTTACAGCATATGACTAAATGTTCTAATATTGTTTCAGCTTGGACGCGTCAAATCGAAAATAGAAAAAAGCCAGATAGTTCTGATCTTCAAGATCACCTTACTGAGGTTCATGAGAAAAATGCTGGGTTTACCGAAGCATTGGCGTGGAAGTGTCGAGACGCTAACGGAAAAAATAGTTATGAACTACTTGCCGATATTATTGATCAAGAACATCACTCTAATGTGCTTGATCTGGCATGTGGAAGTGGGGTTCTTCTAGACTTATGTAATCGACGTTTCGATAGTAAAGTATCTTTTGCAGGTATCGATATAAGTGACGCTGAACTAAAGTTAGCCAGTGAACGGCTGATTCAAACTGATATTGCTTTGCATCAGAGTATGGCTCAAAGTTGTGATTTCATAGCTGATACGTCGGTTGACGTAATTCTTTGTCATTGGGCACTGACTTTGATGGATCCAATAATTCCAGTACTTGAAACAGTCAAGCGCATACTGAAGCATAAGGGGATCTTCGCTGCTATTGTAGATGGGGATGAAGATAGTGCGCCGGGGTACCTTGAAATTCATGAGATTATTTATGCGCATGCCCAGAGAAAATACCCTGACTATGGGGTTGTAGAACTTGGAGATCCTCGTGTCAGAAAAAAAGATAAATTACACGAACTTTTGAAAAACATATTTGTTGGTTTTGATATACAAATTAGTCCTATTCGGCTGAGTTTTAACGCAACACCTGAAATATTGGCAAAAGAGACGGCTGGTTTTTTTTATGCGTCATTCATACTTTCGATAGAAGAGCATAGACAAATGCTCGAGGAACTTGAGAATTATTTTTCCGAAAAAATGAGAAATGGTGAAAGCTCCTTTAATCTGCCTGTCAATCGTTTAGTGATTAAGGAATCAGACTAAAGGAAAAATAGATAAAAAAGTATCAAAAACTTATTATATAATCTAGGAGGGTTATTTAGAAAATTAGGCTATTTGATTCTGGGGTAAAAATTTCCGATAATCAACTTTCCCGAGGATAAATAAGCTAAAATTTAGCATATATAACCTTACTTATTCGATGGTAAACATAGTAAAAATCCTCAAAACCAGACCGATTTTGCTTATTGTCGGATTCTTGAGAAATCACAAAAATAAAACAAGCATGAATCTCTGTCACGCTAATTAATACCTCCGAAATTTTACTCTTAAGTTACAATAATATTTTTATTATAGTTTATAACGTTTCCGTAATCATGCGGCTTTTTAAAGAAATGACTTTAAGAGAATTTATATTTAAATCAAATTTAATAGTCTCGATAACCACGTTCGTATGCTTCCTTCGCTAATTGTCGTTCTACCTCAATTCTACGTTTTTGGCGACCCCTCTCATAAGCTTTTGCAAGACGGGGGTTATGACAATACGGATTATCGTAACAGTCAATTGCATGACGATGATTGTCTATTCCCGAGGGGGAACGTCTTTCCGGATTGCGATAAATAGCTCTTTGTGAATTTTTAGGTATATTCTTACTTCTAGCGACGTGGTTATGTAACACTACCACACTTACACCCGCGGCTATTCCTTTTAGTACGTCCCGCTCTCTCTGACCCCAGGCAAAAACATTCATCGAAAAAATAACCGTTAACAATGTGGCAAAAACCAGGACTATCGTTTTCATATTTTCTCCATTTTTTATTTAATAATATATATAAATTTAACTAATCAACTAATAAAATACCAACAAAAAAATACTTAAATTCACCACAGTGAATTTCCCGCTACGGATTTCCAAATAACCTATAACTCACTAATGATTTTACTGATGAACAGTTTATTGAAGCTATAAGGTTTTTTAAAATATAATCATCTGATTGATGAAATTAATTTACCCTTACTTCTTTGACGTTTTGTAATTTAACCTTGTTTTAAGGATTAGTATCCCTGAATAAACATACCCAGTACAAGAAAACAATGGTTGTTACAATAAAAAACGGGGGTTTAGCGCCGTATTATCAGATAATTAGCCAGCGTTAATTAAGAAAGTCGAGAAATTTAATTTAACACTTGAGTTAATGTCTATTATTTTTGCAAACGATGTTTGCGAGCAATTCAAATACTGAATTTGGGTATATGACTTTATCGCTCACTGCTACGGAATAGTAAACCTTCTCGTTCTCCCAATTTTCATCAAGGTAGTTCGTCCTTGATATGACTTCAAACGAATAGTCTTCACAATTAATTTTCAATCGAAGTTTATTGCTTTTTACTCCCCTTTCTTTGGCTTCCCCATACCTAGTTCTCGTCCAGACCCAAACACTTTCATTACTCTTTTTTATATCTTGATTCTCATACCAATATTGATCGTTCCTTGTATTTTTACCGTAAAAAATCCAGTCAGCATGGGTGGAGTTAGGTATTAATTGCAAAAAAAAGTAGAGAAAAGATAACAGCAAAGTGCGCATAATAATCCTTTATAAATTAATTATGATTGTCACACACAATAGTACTTACTTTTGTAGAATACGTAAAAAAACATCAAAATTATTTGGTATTCTTGTGTGTATTGGTTATTTTAAATTGAGTAATAAGAATATTCGGTTACCCACCTACTAGAGAAAAATTACTTGATAAAAGTATATGATTTTTTGGGGAGATCGGAAATCTTGAAAAAGATTCCTAGAAAATTAAATCTAGAGCGAAAGAGAAGATGCTTGTTTTTGATGAGATTAGACTGATTCTACGATTTATTTTCCCAACAAATTGAGTTAAATATATTAGATTAAAAGGGCTTCCGGAGGAGTAGTCAAACACGCAACTAGTAAAAGCATAACGTAAATTTCGTGGAGAATTAGTAGAGATTCGATCTGAAATTAGGTGAACTGCAGAAATTTCTCGAGATCGCACATAAGTGTTATTCAATTTTTCAGGAAAACCATTGCGGGATAAATAAATTAGTTAAGTAATGATATTGAAATTCACCGAAATCGAAAAGAAAGAATTTCAACTCCATTTAATGTATAGAAATTAACGGAAATATAGAATAAACTAATTAATGACTTATCGTTTGATAAATCAAAGAAACTATATGTAGTATATTTTTATGATATAAATTCCAAAAACATGAAAAAAGTTAGAATTCATATTTCGAATACTTGATTCTGATATCAAAAAATGAAAAAAAACGTCGCGATTTATGTATACAATGAGGTTGAAATTTTAGATTTCGCGGGTCCGTTTGAGGTTTTTTCTATTGCTAATGAATTGAGGAATAAACAACTATATGATTTATTTTTAATATCTGAAAATCAATCTAAATTAGTCGCAAGAAATAATTTAAAATTTGAATCGGATTATTATTTTGATAACCATCCAAATCTAGACTATCTGATAATTCCAGGTGGTCCGGGATCGAGAGTTCAAGAAAAGAACGCAAAATTACTTAGATGGTTAGAAAAAAGTTTTTTTAACATTGAACATTTATTGACAATTTGCACAGGTTCACGAATATTAGCGAATACAAATATTTTGACAAATGAAGAAATTACCACACATTGGAATTCCATAAAAGACTTGGAGAAAAAAGAAAAACTAAATGTAGTAAGAAACGTTCGGTATACGGATAATGGAAAAATTTTAACATCTGCTGGGGTTTCATCAGGAATTGATTTGTGTCTCTATTTTTTATGTAAAAAATACGGTAAAAAGTTATACGATGAAGTAAAAAGATATATAGAATGGGAGTCACCTCATGGAATCACATTCTCGAATGAAAAAATACCGGGTTAAAAAAAATATACAATTCGCAAACAGTGTTGCTAATGCATATTACTATTTCAGTTTCCAAGAAAGCTACTAAGAGTGCTAAAGTATTGTCTGGTTTGTACGAATTGAAATCTTGGAAATTCTAATAAAATGATTTCAATAACTATTTCATCTAAATTCAATTTGTGATTCCGAAATAAAATTACTCACAGAGACTCGAATAAGCTTACAACTTGTTGTGGTGAAATGTTTTGTTTTTGATATTTCCGAGCCAATAGTACTCGATAACTTTTTAGCGGACTCCCATTTGTGTTTCTTTATTTCTAACCAGTGCAGTAAGGGCAGTATTATATGGGACCGGTTCATTAATTGCTTTCCCCGCGATTGTTATGGCTCCATTGATTGCGTCTATCTCAGACAGTTTACCCGCAATATGATCAAGTGACATAGATGGGTGTGCGTTAGGAATTTTATATCCAAAATTTTTAACGTACGATTCAAGGTCATCAAATCTTAATTTTATACCCTTAGCTATTGCGATATTGTAGGCTTCGAGCGCGCAATTCGAGGCACAAACCCAGGCATTTTTATCGTCCATTACCTGTCCTATAGTTAAGCCTGTTAATGCGCAGGTTGCAGAAAAACATACGTTACAAATCAATTTTTCCCATATCAGTTGATCGATATCATCGAAGCATTCCACATTGAATCCACTAGATTTCCATATTGACGCAATTTCTTTCAAGCGACCAGTTATAGAACCAGAGAGTTCTCCTAGTCTAACTAACTCCCAGCCATTGTGGTGGGCGAAACCAGGTTCTCTAATTGATGCGCCAAATCCGCCAACAACCCCCACTATCACTTTTTCGGCTCCCAGTATTTTTGCCACTACATTTGGGCTCCCCAAACCGTTTTGAATTGGCAGTACTATGGTTTTTTCACCAATGATAGATTTAGAATCCAGTGCAGCTTTTTCTACATGTGTAGACTTAGTAGAGATAATTACAAGATCACATATTCCAACTTCTTCCGGATCGGTTGTTGCTCGAATTTGGACTAATTTTGATCCAGAGGCACCCTCCAGGCGCAACCCAGAATTTTTAATAGCCGCAATATGCTCTGCCCATAAATCAATTGCCCAAACTTCATGGGTAGAGTCACCTAATAATCCCGCGTAAACACACCCCATTGCACCACAACCAACGACAGCAATTTTCATTACATTCCTATTTGTGATTACCTTAAAAATTTATCTTGTGTTTTTAGATCAAAATCAGTGGCGTTATGCCTTTCATGAAGTTGCATTGCTGGATTTCCGAATGTCCTATTGACCATCCGACCTCTTTTGACGGCCGGGCGTTGGTCAATAAGCTTTGCCCACCCGACCACATAATCGTATGAGGTTACGTCAAGAAATTGGTCTGCATTATACAGTCTCCCTAATACCAATTGACCGTACCAAGCCCATACTCCAATATCTGCGATAGAATAATTGTCGCCGCATAAGTATTCCGTTTTTTCCAATCGTCTATTTAGGACATCTAACTGACGTTTTACCTCCATTGCATATCTATTAATTGGATATTCTAATTTTTCCGGAGCATAACTATAGAAATGACCAAATCCCCCCCCTAAAAATGGAGCACTACCCATGTGCCAGAATAGCCAAGATAAACACTCAGCGCGCTCCGGGTGGGTTTGGGGTAGAAATTCATTGAATTTTTCGGCAAGATAAAAAACTATCGCTCCCGATTCAAATATGCGAGATGGTGTGTCAACCGAATAATCTACCAATGCCGGTATTTTTGAATTTGGATTTATATTAACGAATCCGCTACTAAATTGATCGCCTTCATTAATTTTGATTAGCCAAGCATCATATTCGGATGCCTTATGTCCTTTTGTAAGCAGTTCTTCCAGCATTACAGTTACTTTGACTCCATTTGGAGTACCCAAAGAGTATAATTGTAGCGGGTGATTTCCTACCGGAAGGGGTTTATCATGGGTAGCCCCAGCAATCGGCCGGTTAATTTTTGCGAATTTCCCACCATTCGCCGCCTCCCATTTCCACACATTGGGAGGAGTATAAGATTTTGTATCTGACATTCTAGCAATCCCTTTCTATCTTTAGTTAACCTTGGACTTGTATATTAATAGATAAAGAGCAAATCAAGAAATTACAACATGGTAGTCTGGTGGACATTAATTTCTGTCAATCAATTACCTATTGATTTGGAAATAATAATTTTAACCTTATTAAGTACGCGTGTAATTCCAATCAGCTTTATGATGATTTAGCTAATTGCATATTAGAAAATAATACAAAATTTTATGCGTGTAATAGACTTGTTCTTGTAAGAAGATAAACTTTGCTTTAGATTGTAATGACTGGGTCATAGTTATTTAATATCCATATGGGAGGTAAGATGAATCTAACAAATGATCTTCAAATTTTCAGTGCTGATGTTTCACCAGCTACACTAGCGACGTCGATTGCTAAGCATGGTTATGCAGTTGTGCAGGATCTTCTTAACAAAAAAAAAATTGAGATACTCAAGAATCAGTTGGCTCCGCATCTTGATTCAGTCGATTTGGGTGATCCCGATCCGTTTTTTGGACACAAAACAAAACGGTTTGGTGCTCTGTTAAGCCGATGTCCTTTGACTCGCGAGATGCTTATCGATAGATTAGTACTGGGCACAGCTGATTTAGTACTTGGTCCCCATTGTGTGAACTACCAGGTTAATTATACCGGTGTTATGTATCTGTCGCCTGGCGAGATAGCCCAAAGTATTCATCGTGATACCGGATTTTATCCGATTCAAAATCCAGCGCCTCCACTGACTTTGGCTACAATGTGGGCAAGCACTGATTTCACACGGGAAAATGGAGCAACCCGAATTATTCCCGGTAGTCACCTTTGGAGTGATCGTCGCGAGCCATCTGCCGATGAAATTATTCAAGTGGAAATGTGTGCCGGATCAGTTTTATTTTACACGGGTAGTTTATTACATGGAGGGGGGGCTAACCGATCAGGCACTGCCAGATGTGGTGTAGCACTCCATTATTCACTGGGTTGGTTGCGACAGGAAGAGAATCAGTACTTAGCCGTTCCAGTTGAAGAGGTACGTACATATTCAAAAGAGATACAACGTCTTATGGGTTATGATCTGGCCACTGTTAATTTGGGATTTGCCGATCATAAACATCCTAATGATATTTTAAATAAGACGGATAGTGATTCCCACGGAGTACTTGGTACCAAGGAGATGATGGAGGCTGATAATGCCGTTCAACGCTTTAAAGTGACAAGCACATCTGCTGTCGGGAGAGCCCGAATTAAAGTGTAAAAGATTGGTAAATCTATCTAAATTTAATCATCAAGATCTCATAATTAAAGGAACTATTCCCCGAAAAAATTTCCGAAAAAACAGATTCTGGCTTTATTTAAACTGAATCAGATCAATTGCGTATTCGAAGAATATTTTTTATCTTGGTCGCATGTGTTACATATACAATTTATTTCAAATTGTGGAGAAATCATACGGAATTCCGTTCTTTCAATGCTTTTGTGTAGTTCGCCAATCACGAGGTTATTAATACTTACTTCTTCTACTTTGCTACATTTCAAGCAAATGAGAAATTGTGACGTTTTGTAGTGTCTATGATCGCAAGAAATATGAGAGCAAGCGACATATTTATTTGCTGTATGTAATTTGTGAACTAAAAGATTATCTTCGAGAAATTCTAATATTCGGTATACCGACATTGGCGGCATGTCACCCTCAGCTTCCTGCTTGAAAGCATCTGCAATGTTATATGCTGATAAAGCGTTTTTATGGCGCAGTAAGCATTCTAGAACCCGTTTGCGCTTTGAGGTTAAACGAGTTCCTCTTTCAATACAAAGACGCTCAGCGCGCTCTAATATTTGCTGGATTTTCATACAAAAGCTACCTAAAAATTACAGTCCTTGAGTCTGAAGAGAGCTCGAGGCTGCCTTGTTTGTTACCTTTAATCCAATCGGTCTTAAGCTTTTCTATTGCAGGAAAATGGTTGAATAGAATCATTGAAATTGATATCAATTTCGATCCGTCGTCGCATGAAAACTTGTAATTCGCCTCAATATCACTATGGATTTCCTCACCATTTTTATGTCCGACATCTTCTCCTTCGCCATGATGGTCGGAATGTTCATCATGGTGATCATCATGTTCGTCATGATGCTCTTCCAAAACTGCCGATATATCAACTGATGTTCGAATTACTATACAGTTTGTTCCATTAAAAAGGAACATTTTGTTTGGTGTTTTAAGAACTGATTCTGCTGCTTCTACAGTTTTTATTTGATCATCGTTGGATGCTTTATGCTCAAAGCCAACAATATTAGCTGAAGGAGAATCTAAATTTATTTCTAGTTTATTTCCCTCAATAGCAACTGTCATTTCTGCATATCCGTGAAGATGAGCTTTTTGAGACCCATGTTCGTCATGATGGTCGGAATGTTCATCATGGTGATCGTCATGTTCATCATGGTGATCGTCATGTTCGTCGTGGTGATCGTCATGATCGTCGTGATGTTCGTCGTGATGTTCGTGGCTTGCGGCCTGGATAGCAGGGTCCCAAGGCAAAATTACTATTAAACTAAATGTTAACAAAGTAAAAAAAGTTTTAAGACTATTAGCTTTCATGGATATATTCCTTAAATTATGGCGCAAGACCCCAGCTATCTTGCTATTTTATACGCATTAAATGATGGAATTACCGCAGCGAAAATAGTCGCGATAAGGACCAAGGATAAAAACACTAAACTGCTGTTTGAAATAATATTTGCACTGATATGCAGACCGAAATGATATGTCAATAGCTCCCTAACGCTGGCTAAACAACAAAACAAGATTGATCCCCCTAAAATTATACTCAAGATACTAATCACTAAAGCCTCAAGTTGAATTAACATGAAAATAAAAAAAGGTGGGGCACCAATAACTCTTAGTAGTTGGATTTCTCTGTCTCGTTCCCGGATTGATGATAAAAGCATCGCACTTAACCCTAACAGGGCCGCAAGTAGCACAAGTACCGAAACTAACCGAAGGGTATTCTCTAAAACCGCCATCATTTGCCAGAGTTGCGAAAGCGCGACACCCGGTAAAATTGCAAGTAGTGGTTCTTTTGTGTACTGATTAATGCTTCTTTGTACGCGAAATGTGGCAATTCGGGAGTTTAAACCAACCATAAAAGCTGTAATACTTTTAGGCTTCAACTCGATTTGTTTAAGCTGATCGTTAGTAATGTTAAGACCTTTGATTTTGACTCCTTGCTCCCAGTCGATATGAATTGCTTCAATACCTTCTAAGCTGACGTGTAGCGACTGGTCAACTGGCGTTCCAGTAGGTTCTAAAATGCCAACCACTGTGAAAGGCCTATCATCATGGAGGCTAAAACTGGTTCTAGCGATACCATGGGCTAGTACGATTTCGTCCCCTAGTTTGTAATTAAGTTTATTCGCAACTTCAAATCCCAAAACAACATCGAAAATATCTTTGAAGGGTTTTCCATCCAAGAACCTAAGTGGTGTTTTGTTCCCATAACTAAAATGTTTAAAATAATTTTCTGTTGTTCCTATCACGCGGTAACCTTTATGAGAATCTCCCAAGGATATTGGGATAGCCCACTTTACATTTTTCCCTGAGCTAATTTCTTGGAAAGATGCCCAACTAATATTATTGGTAGGCGCCCCGACCCGAAATACGGAATACAACAATAAATTAATTGTTCCGGTTCTCGCACCTACAATAAGGTCTACCCCGGAAACTGTGTTAGAAAAACTTTCTTTGGCCTCTTGGCGGATGTGCTCTACTCCTAGTAAAACAAAAATGCTAACCGTCATCGCCATCAATGTCATTAAAACCGAACCCTTACGGCTCAATAAACTTTCTATAGCAAGTTTAAAAAACATTATTTTATTCCTGATGCTAGATTAATATCGCTTAAGGCTTGACTGCGATCAAAATTTTTTGAGAGCGCCAAATCATGGCTAACAAATATCAAAGTAGTTTTTTGTTTTTCAACCAAAGATTTTAGTAGGGTAATAAAGCTATCTCGATTATTTGCATCTAACGAGGAGGTGGGCTCGTCCGCTATGAGTAATTTTGGTTTGTTAATAAATGCCCTCGCTATCGCGACCCGTTGCTGTTGTCCAATACTTAATTTTGCCGCAGGCTTTGACCAGTCTGACGAGGTTATATTTAAGATAGACAACAAATTTTTAATTTCATCATGCAACTGCCCTACTTTTTTTTGATCGCAAAAGTGCCTGGCCAATTGAATATTACTAATCGCATTTAGGTAGGGAATTAAATTGAACTGTTGAAAAACATAACCAATATGGTTAGCACGGAAATGGTCCCGCTGTCGGCCGCTCATTTTTTGTAACTGTTTGCCGAGAACATTCACTGTGCCTTGGGAGGCAAATAAAATGCCACTCAGCAAATTTAAAAAGGTTGATTTTCCACCGCCCGATGGGCCGTGCAAAAATACTTGCTCTCCAGCTTCGATTGACCAATTTGGTATATTTAAGACCATTTTCTCTCTTACTCCAGGATATGAAAACTTGACATCTCGTAAAGACAAAGCTTTGATTGTTTTTTCGTTTTTAATCACTGTTTTGTAGAAGTAATTTTTTCGTATACTATGTTGGTTGAGCTAACAACGATATGTTATATCAATTTTTACAACAGGTATACCCCCCAGGTCTGATTGAAACCGATGAAATTAAAAACGCTTTTTGGGTTATTGGTGATAATTATTTCACCCTTTGTACTCTACATTCTTGACTCCCAAAACAATGAAATAACATCTTCTAAAAGCCTAGAGCATAGAAACTTGGTCAACGTGAATTTCGTAAGTAGCCCGAGTTACGTTCGAAGTTTTTCGGTAGCAGACCAAAAGAACGGCAAAAAAATAATTGATTATAGAACTTTGGACTGGGTTGATCTTATTCCCGCGGATGAGTTGGAAACTTTATCGAAGCTAAATCAGCAGCTGGAAGACCCGTCTGTTTGGGATAAAATAATAGACAATCTCGAATTTAATACACCCTTTGATAACGAAGAGGCCTATTTGCAGGCGATGGTATCTGTGAATGTAATTCCAGAATTAGATGGCCAATCAATACGAATTGCTGGATTCGTCGTGCCGCTTGAGTTCAACGAAAAAACTATCACTCAGTTTTTTCTAGTACCATATTTTGGTGCTTGTATTCATGTTCCACCTCCAGCTCCAAACCAAATCATTTTAGTGAATTACCCCATTGGTTTGACACAGCGAAATTTGTACGACCCTATGTGGATTACAGGCCGATTGAAAACTGACTTGGTAGAGAACGAAATAGGTACGTCTGCGTACACTATGGATGCTGATAGCCACAAAGAATACTTCTAGCTAACTCCAAATTTCCCGTCACTTCGTGCTAGCTTTGCGACATAAATAGAAAACCACAAAAGTAATATTCATCATAAAAAATAGTGAACAATGCATTGATTTAAATTAAGAGTTTTTCGACGCTCGGCAAAATAAAACACTAACATCAAAATGCGATATAGGTTGTTACACAACAATGGTGTTATTTCTTACCCAGTAAATTAGGTCACTGATATTACCTAGCAATAAGTTGGATTAAAGGAATCTTAATTCTAAACTGTACATTCGTACTAGATTCAATATTGAGCCCTCGACATTTATCTGTTTTCGCTGGCCGAGACCTACCACCACGTGCCCTACCTCTAGTCTTATCACAATGCAACAAGTTTGATTTTGCAGTATCAATGATAATATCTTTGTGAGATTGGTTATCGTTTGATAGCGCTACCGTAGTCGCGGTTTCAGCTACCGTAAAAGTTGAAAACGTTAGCAACATAATTACGGCAAAATTTTTCACTCCCAGCACCTCATCAATTTTAAAGAAAGGGTTTTCGATTTCTTAGAATTATTACACTTGCGACTATCAGCAGTAGCCAGGCGATCATTATAAAAATGGCGCCAATCGGGGCTAAATTATATAATTGAGGAATATCGAATGATATAGCAACATAAATACTGCAACTAAACAGCATGGTTCCAACTATAAAAGCGCTACCGCTCCAGCTTAAACACTTGACATTAGAAATCCTCTGGGTGTTTAGCAAAGTCAACCCAATGGCACAAATCACCGCCGCGTGTACCTGATTGTATCTTATGGCTGTAAGAAGAAATTCGAACTGCTCGACAGTTACGTAATCTCTCAGTCCGTGGGTAGCATACGCTCCAAAAACAACAGATATGAGTCCCAATATCGCGCCAAGCGCTAGTATCATGATTTGGCCTCATTCCTTAACGCAAGTTGACAGTGCTCCGATCTTTTAAATCTCCAAAAAGCAAAAAAATGGTAAGCAGTATTTACGATTTGCCGGATGATGGGTAAAGCCAAAAAAGTGGCTACCAGACGCCATTTTGGAAGTTGCATCCAAATTAAAATAAAAGCGTCTAAACCCACATGAACGTTGTCATTGCGGTCTTTAGCATGCAAAAGCTTCAACCCTTCAGATAAGGAGATGCCCTCTGCATTTAGCATCTCGGCCGATTTGGTAATATCCTGCCACTCAAATATACCATCTGGCGCAAGTTGACGGTAATAATTGATTTCTTTCGAGCATAAACCACACTGGCCGTCATAAAACACTATTATCATTATATTTAATATCCGATCAATTGAGAATAAAGCTTTTTTATTGTTTAACCAATTATAGGTAATTTTATCATAAATTACTTTAGCTAATTTACTAAAATTAATTTAGGCAAGTTATTTTGGGTGCCGTGTGCTCTACGTTAATTGCATAAAGATTTTTTGCTGAAAATTTTCGCAATTATCTAGCTCATGGTATTTTAATTCAATATACGTCTATTTCTAAATTAGTCAAAAATGGGCCATGGACTATATTTTCGGTTATATTTATTGTGTGATTTTGAACTTATTGGTTATTGAGGAAGTTAAAATATGAATATTGATCAGCAAAACATTGTTGAACTTGGTGATGAACTTTATGAGGCATGGAAAAAAGCACAACAAATTAATCCCATTACCGACCGTTTTCCGAACATTACCGTAGAAGACGCTTATCGCATCCAACTTCGCACCATTGAAAAGAGAAAATTATACGGCAACAAAGTTATCGGAAAAAAAATTGGAATAACCGCAAAGCCTGTTATGAAGCTGCTCGGAGTTGACCAACCTGATTTCGGCCATTTGATGTCAGACATGGAATATGAAAATGATAAAGAATTGAAAATCTCGAATTTTTGTCAACCCAAAGGTGAGGGTGAGATTGCCTTTGTTCTTAAAAAAGATTTATCAGGTCCGGGCGTCACGGCTTCTGAAGTCTTGGCTGCAACTGAGCATGTCCTGCCAGCTTTTGAAATAGTTGACTCGAGGATACAAGATTGGAAAATAAAGATTCAGGACACAGTAGCGGATAATGCCTCTGCCGGAGCATTTGTTTTGGGTGAGCAAACTGTTGACCCACATGGTATCGATTTGTCTGCCTGCGGAATAATTATAAAAAAAAATAATAAAATTATTGGGACTGGCAGTGGCGCTGCGACCATGGATCATCCAGCCAATGCGGTAGCATGGCTAGCCAATAAACTTGGAGATCTCGGTTTCAGTCTTAAATCAGGAGAAGTTATATTGTCAGGATCTCTATCACTTATGTTTCCTATTCAAAGTGGTGATGAGCTTAGCATGGAAATCGATGGCTTAGGGCAAGCAAAATGTTACTTTGGTTAAAAATAACAGTTGGTTTTTCTCTTTAGTCTTGCAAATTAATCAAGCGCTGACATAAATCAATAAATTTGGAAATATTTATTTAAGAGTTAGAACATTTAGACTAAAACTTTAATTCAGGTTTGGCACGCATCGTTGCCATAATCAACGTGATTGAATAATTTTATCGAAGAATTTTTAATTTTCTAAAAACCCCACTGAGGGAATAAGGCAAAAAATTTTAGATTATTTCAAATAAAAATTTAAGGTTAGAAATGCGCTTATCAGAATCAAACTTAAAATAATTTTCGTTAATATAATTCTGATAATTGATATCGTGAAAAACAATCTAATTTTATATGATCGAGGAGCCAATTTTGAAAAAACTTAGACTGCTAAAATCGCGTCCCTGGTGTGATCCTTTAAGTGATGTCTTTGGAAAACTTGACGATAATCAGTGGCCTTCAATTTCAAAATTGAATAGCCTTTTAGAAGAGAAATATCCCAGGGTAGTTAATTCTCAAGGAGATAGAATTAAGTTTGTGCCCCAGGTAACCCATCCAACAAGCTTCGAGGATAGTTTCGAGCCTCGCGCTTTTGTAAAAGGTGAAGTATTGATCAGGCCAGAAAATTGGCATGATTTATTCAATGCAATAGTTTGGATGACTTTTCCAAAAACAAAAGCAATTATTAATGAACAGCAGTATATCGCTTTAATGAATAAGATTAATGACAAACGTTCGCCGAGAGGTGACGCACTGACTTTATTTGATGAAGATGGAATTATTGTTTTTTCTCGGAGTGTTAAGTTACTAAATCTCATTCGTAATTTTCAATGGAAAGAGTTATTTTGGGGCTACAGAGACGTAGTAAAGCGCGATATGTGTTTTGTAATATTCGGACATGCGTTGTACGAAAAAATGCTCTCTCCTAGAGTAGGAATTACTGGAAAGGGCGTTTTGATTACGGCTCCAGTGTGCGAGACAAATCAAAACATAACGATAGATAATACGGCCAGCTTTTATTTGAAAAATCCAGAGAAACTTACAAATGGCAAAGCGTTTTGTCCAATTCCTATTTTAGGTATACCGAGCTGGCACGAAGATGGGAACCAAGAAATGTTCTACAATAATCAAAATTATTTTCGTTCTGGCAGGAACATGTTTCGACCTTCCAAGGGTCAAGCTGGATAAATGATCATAATTTGAGTGTTATTTGTTTTTAATAAAATAGCGCTATTCCAGTTATTGGCATAGAGTTATTTAGAGGGCCGAGCTTTGCTGGAGATAGGAAATCATGATGGTTATGAAAGTGAAATATATTTTATTGGTTTATTTGACGGTTATTATTGGTGGGCAATCTGTTGCAGATAATATGATTATAGATGACATGAGTGATATGACTGGTACGCCAGACGGGGAGTATTGTGATAATAAAACTACGCGTTGGTGTCTAGTTACTGATCAAGTGATGGGGGGGGGGTCTAGTGCGATACTAAATATCAAGAAACATGACGATGGGTTTTATCTAAACATGAAGGGAAATGTATCGACCGAAAACAATGGAGGATTCGTCCAGATAAGAACTATGGTGAGGGCGCATCCTGCAGATATTGAATTCTCAGGAGTCCGAATTCGCATAAAAGGAAATGGTCAAGAGTATTCGGTACATGTACGTACTAAATATCTATTTCTTCCCTGGCAATACTATTCCGCTAAGTTCACGGCCTCTGAGAATTGGAAAACAATCGATTTAAGTTTTTCAGATTTTTCTCCATCTAATTTTTATCAATTTCCTAAATTCAGTTCGAAAGATATTACGACAATAGGCATAGTCGCTATTGGACGTCCGTTCAAAGCAAATATTGATGTCTCAGGAGTGGAGTTTTATTGAAATATGTAACAATTTACATAACGGTCATTTTAGTGTAAATGTTCCAATATCCTTAGAGTGATGCAATCACAAGTATCGAGGTTTGAGAATGGATAAATCTGAAAACGAAGATGAATTTTTATCGATGTACGATCATTCAAGCTCGATGGAGCAATATATGCGGGATGGAGCCGCGAAGGCCATCGCATTGAAAAACCGTGGCGAAGTCAAATTTGACCAAAGCGGTGTCTTAGACAAGTCAATTCTAGAAGCATATTGGAAGTATGGTTTTTATGTTTTTCAAAATGTTGTTAGCAAGGAAGAGCTTGCAGAACTTCGAGCTGATGTCTGTCAAGTTCTAGAGAAGGCGCCAAGAGAGCCCACCGAGTTCGTGCAAGGGTTGCCAGCAGCAGGAGCTAAAGGCTTAACGCGTCCTCCGTACCGCTATGCTAAGCCTTTAAGTGATCCTCTGGGAGGAACATCTCGTAATAAAGGGAGACATCCGGTTAAAATGCTGAATCCTTCACCAATTGAAGGTTCTCCCAAATGGACGGTTGAACTTTTGCATGGGAATCTTCACTTGATGGAATCATGTTTGAGGTTATATGGACACCCAAGTCTTTTAGCAATCGCTGAGGCCGTTAATGGTCCCGATTTTGTTCCTTACAATGAAGTTACCTTTATCAAAGAGCCAGGGCTAGGGCCATCGGTCGCTTGGCATCGGGACGGAACAACTCATTGGGATTCCCCTGATTGGGATCAAGGTGCCCATGGGTTCAATTTCATGACTCAACTTTACCCGAGCACAGCAGGCAACGGGGTTTGGGTTGTTCCTGGCACACACAAAAAAGAGAGAGTTAATATTCCGAAAATGGTAAAAACCAGTGGATCCGAAAGAATCAAGGAAGCTATTCCTATGATCTGTAATAGCGGTGACGTGATTATGTCTAATCGGCAATTAGTGCATGGTTCATTTGCCAATTCATCTCAAGATCGTCGGGTGACTCTTAACGCTGGATTTTTTCCTTACAATAGAGTCGAGGGAGTCTCGACCGCTCAGCTTGATGGATCTAAGGAAAAATATACTAAAGAAAGAATATATAAACGCACTCGCATAATTGCCCTAGCGATCAGTGCTCGAAAGCGCCATTTTAAAAACGAAAAACCGTACCAATATAAACCTCTGGTCGCAAGGGGAGACGAAAATGCCTGGAATAAAAAAAATCGGGAAAAGCTTTTAAAAAATTACAATCTTAATGACCTCTATATTTGAATGCTATAATCGATGGAATTTCACTTTTAAAATCGTAAAAAAAAAATACATATCCAGCAAAAATAGGTCCTTGACTAAGCAACGATGCCTTTTTTCAAAAATTTGGTGAAGTTAAAACAAGTTTTTGAATCAAAATTAAAGGCAATTATCATTTAGCGGCTATATAAAAGATAGAAAATATATGGAACATCTGATAGAGAACATAAACTGGTTAAAAGATAAAGACTTGTTAAGAGGGTATGTATTCGGAGTGGTGCACACCATCATACCTCTCATCGGTTTTTATTCGGGTTGGAGTATCAACCGATTCCTTAAAATAGCATCCAACGGCTATTTGGCAGGTATCTTAGGGGTAGTCGTGGCTCATGTAATTGCTGACTTTATTGCCGCAAGCCTGGATCCGCACCTAAGGGCTGCCACCTTTGGGATAGTGGTGGGAGGACTTACACCGTTAGTGTTAATACCTTTGCTTGAGAAGTACGTTGTAAAAAGCGAGCACCACGTAATTGTCGGGGACCACGAGGATGTGAAAAAAGATCTTTTGGAGGACCATAAGTAAAAGGGAGGTCAAATGAGAATTACTTCAGTTGAGACTTTTCACGCTGATGCTGGATGGCGAAATTTTTCATTCGTAAAGATAGTATGTGATAATGGAATCATAGGATGGAGTGAGTTCCAAGAGGGTTTTGGGTCTCCAGGGGTGGATTCAGCGATAAAGGGACTATCGCATTTAGTTGTTGGGCAGGCTTGTGTTAACCATGAGAAGATCTATGCAGATCTTTACGCTTGCACGCGGCCCTGTGCGGGAGGCGTAGTGGGGCAGGCGCTAGGAGCTATTGAAAACGCGTTACTTGATGCCAAAGCCAAACATTACGGGGTACCGTGTTATGAACTTCTTGGTGGTAAAGTAAGAGACAAAATAAGGCTTTACTGGTCTCACTGCGCCACTTATCGCATAAACCTTCCCCACTGCCATCCCTATCCCTCTATTAAGTCCTTGAAGGACATAGAAGCGATGGGTAAAGAAGTAAAAGCAGCCGGGTTTACTGGATTAAAAACAAATGTATTTGATTTTAGTAGGAAAAACCCAGGTTGGGCTCCAGGTTTTAATAGTCCGGGGGGCTACCATGAACTAAATGCGGAAAAAAATATTATTAAATGTATTAAAGACGAACTTGATGCATTCAGGGTTGGAGCAGGTCCGGAAATGGATATTTTGTTAGATTTGAACTTTAATTTTAAAACTGAAGGGTACCTTAGGATAATTGATTCCTTAGCCGATCATGGATTATTTTGGATTGAAATCGATAGCTATAATCCAAAAGGCTTGGCCATGGTGAGACAGCGTAGCAAAATTACAATCAGCTCGGGCGAGACTTTGTTTGGAATTAGAGAGTTCATGCCTTTTTTTGAAAATCAAGCTATGGATGTAGCCATCATAGATACTCCTTGGAACGGTGTTTGGCAATCGATGAAGATTGCATACCTGGCGGAAGGTTTAGAAATTAATGTCGCCCCACATAATTTTTATGGACATCTTTGTACTATGCAAAACGCGCATTTTTCAGCAGCTGTCCCTAATTTACGTGTTATGGAAATCGACATCGATGAGGTCCCATGGCGTTCAGACTTATATACCTCAGTGCCAAAAATCGAAAATGGGTACCTAGTTATTCCTGATAATCCGGGATGGGGAGTCGAGCCAAATGAGGATGCGTTAAAAGCGCATCCGCCTAAAAATAATTTCGGAATCATGAATATAAGGGATTAGAATAAAGTCGCCGAATCTAATAATACAATCTTAGCTACTACTAATACCACGCGTATACAAAAAATTGGGAGGACAGATTAATTTGCGCAATTCTTAGATGTGGAGCATCATTGAAGTCAACGTGATGTTTCTCTAGTTTTGGAGCTCGAATTATTCTTTAATATGCGTATCTATACAAATCTTGCCGCTTATCAAGCTCAAGCCGCATTAAAACGAAACAATGCGGAGATCACTGCATCGATGCAGAGGCTGTCTACTGGCTTTAAGATAAACAATGCGGGTGATGATCCAACAGGTTTGGGGGTATCACAAAAAATGACAGCCCAAATTAAAGGCTATCTCAAAGCTAGCGAAACTGCTGGCGACGCAATAGCAATGCTAAAGACAGCGGATGCCGCATTAACAGAAATCGATGACCTTATCCAAAGAATGCGAGTGCTATCCGTGCAAGCGTCTTCTGACACCTATACTAGTTCTGATAGGGTGGCAGCTGATACGGAGTATCAGGCTTTGGAAGCCGAGATTACTCGAATCGTAAGTGATACTAAGTGGAATACGATGGGGTTACTAAATGGCACCGGTGGCTCCTCAAATAATGGAACATTTAAAATCCAAGTTGGTTCTGACAGCGGGATGAATATTACAGTTGCGATAGGAACAATGTCGACAGCTGCGAATGCTACACTCAATGATCTCGCTGGGCTGCATGTTAGTTTGCAGGCTTCAGCTTCGAATGCAACGACGAAAATTGACCTCGCATTGGCAGATCTAGCCGTCGCTCGATCTTCTGTTGGAGCATATATGAATCGGTTGGAGAGCTCCCTAGATGCGGTTCTATCAATGGCGCAAAACCTTACCGATAGTAGGAGTCGGATCTTAGACACGGATTACGCGTTAGAGCTAGCGGAGTTGGCGAAAAAACAAATCGTTAGAGACGCCAGCGTAGCTATTTTGGCACAAGCAAATGCTCAGCCCCGGATGGTTTTAGAATTACTTAAATCGGTTTAAAGCAGTTCAAATACATTGTAGGAGACTACGTTTCCCTTCTTTTCTCCTAAAGCAAAACATACAACATTATTGATCCAATTGTATTTCTCGCTACCAGTTTCGAAAAACGGAGATGTTCTCCAATAATATTCATCCCGATCCACAGGTTCATTATTGGAAAGTCTTTTAGCAACATTGGGCGAACAGTGACGAATTCCCTCATACCGCATAAATATCAGGGTGTTATCGTCTGTCTGTAGCGTTAATCGAACATCAAGTCTGATAGAATCGTTTGGACTTATAGAAACCCAATCTGCGGCGGACTCTTTGTTAACTGTGCCTTTTATTCTTTCGCCCTGAAAATCACCACCAATAACCTGTACAATCCTTTTCCTCCCATGGGGAGTTTCTCCTAAATCATGTGTGACGCCAATATCAAGAGAAATATCAAATAAATGCTTAAACTCTGGTTTTTTCATTATTCCATTCCTGGGGCTCCTGTTCGATAGGTTTGTCGAACATTGTTGATCGAATAAATTATTTTGTAATTTCCATTAGACTTTATAACGCTTGGGAAATCAATATTGATGGCCTTGGTGATTTTTATTAGCACTGTATCTTACATTTTTCATAAACTTATACTTTCAGTTATTCATACTTCCACAGGAACATTTGTTATCATATTCATTTGTGACGGCTATTTGTCCTATGCCAATTTCCGACTGCAATCTTGATAATACACTTGGAAGAATTTATTTAGCGGGCAAGTCTCTTCATAACTAGCACATTTAAATTTACGGCTGTTATATGGTTACTATAGTTTTTATATACACTATGAAATCGAATTTAATTTTAAATTCCTTATTACGACAGTAAATATGAGAAGGCATTTTAATACTTTTCCCATGAATAATTCAGAAACATAAGGGTAAAAACATGATCGGGAAAATTTTTAGGTACTGCTTCCCCGCTACCTTGCTAGCCACATTTTTAGGATTAGCTGATGCTGATGATTTGTCGAATTCCATTGGTGATGTTTTTAGAGATTGTGATGTTTGTCCTAAAATGGTAGTGATTGAAAAAGGCACATTTAAGATGGGTTCTCCGCCTTCGGCCGCGGGAAGACCAACTCTTGAGGGGTCGGTGAGGCGGGTGGAAATATCCCGTGCTTTCGCTTTAGGAGTTTATGAAATTACTCAACAGAATTGGCAAAGCTGCGTTTTCTCAAAAAAGTGCGATGTCATAGAATACGATAAGCGTGGTGGTGATCATTTCCCCATCGCTAATGTATCTTGGATTCAGGCAGTTCAATATGTGGAGTGGCTCAGTGATAAAACAAAATTTGATTATCGATTACCAACAGAGGCTGAATGGGAATACGCGGCTCGAGCTGGGTCAGATCGTTCGAGGTTTTTTGGACTGCGTGAAGGCAATGTTTGCCATTATGGAAATGTATATGATCAAAGTGCTTACGGCGAATTAGGTTATGATTGGGAGTATGTTCCGTGTTCTGACGGTTATGTCCAAGCGGCTCCAGTGGGCTCTTTCTTGCCAAATAAATTCGGCCTTTTTGATATGTTGGGCAATGTTTGGGAATGGACCGAAGACTGTGCAAGTGCTACTTCTCGGGGTATAAGAACTGATTCAGAGGCTATTATGAAGGGCGATTGCTCCCAGAGGGCATTCAGGGGAGGGTCATGGTTGAGTCAGCCTCCCAGATACTTAAGATTTTCTGATAGGTATAAATATGTAAAAGTTCAAGAAAGTGATTTGGGGTTTAGAGTCGCGCGTGAACTATTCTAATTATTTTTAGGTCCGTAATTTTAATGTTTCATTTTCATCAACCAGTACGCGAAAGCTGAGGCCTTAATTTTGAAAAACTCTATTTCTATTTTGTTAGTTATGTGCTGGGTACTTTCAACTATATCTTTTTCAAACGCAAAGACAGAGTCTCCTCCATTCAGAGCATGGTGGCCAATTGTTAATGAAGAGTTGGAGTTCGGAACTAGGGGGTATGCGACTAAGGACAGTGATCCCAAAAAAAACAACTTGGGGAAACAAAAATATGGGCTTGGCGTTGGTTTTACAGACCAATTTTTTGTCGAGTTGGAGGGGCATATCAAGAGGCAGCCAGATGGACATTTTCATTTTGATGCGTATGAAATCGAGACGAGGTATGAATTTACCGACACGAAAGCTTTCAATGAGCTCGCAAACTTTGTGGATATAGGATTGTTGGTTGGATTAAAAACTCCCAAAAAAGATATGGACGCTTATGAGGTTGAAACTCGCTTACTTCTCTATAAGCGAGCGGGGCCTATCAGAACTACTTTGAATTTAATCTTTGAGAAAGAGTTTGGAAATGGTCATTCTGAAGAAGTTGAGGTTGCTTATGCATCTCAAGTCCGTTACCGACTAACCACTAACATTCAGCCAGGTTTCGAGTTGTTTGGGAGATTTGGCGAGGTAACCCATTTATCCTACCGAAGAAACCAACATATTTTCGGTCCAGGTGTATTTGGTTTTTTTGAATTATTTGATAATTTTTCGCTCAAATATGAGTTTACTTATCTACTTGGAATTAGTGGACCCGCTCCCGCAAGTACTATTAAATGGTTGACTGAGGTCGAGTACAAGTTTTAAAAGTCCTAAGGACGGGTAGGATTGTTCCTCCAAAAAATAGGAGCTTTATTTTGGTGAGGCGAAGCTAAGTCTATCAAATAAAGAGATGGATTCATTTCCCAAGCATAATCATTGAAGCGTTTTAATAGTTTAGTAAGAACTTCGGGCTCGGTTCGGGCACGATTATTTTCTTCGGTAGGATCATCTTGAATATTAAATAATTCCACTCGCCCGGGTAACGTAGCATAAACGATCAATTTCCAATTTTCTGAAATAAGTGCTCCTCTGAACTCATCTACATTTACTAATATCTCTTTCCTCGTGCTGACGCTATTTTGAGAGATTACGTCCCAAACATCAACACCATCTAGCGGTTTGACTTGTTTGGATGGGTCTAGTGACGCTCTTGATAATTTTAATAAAGTGGTATACATATCTGTGACATGGATTGGCTCATTAGTCATCTGTGGAGTGATCTTTTTTGGCCAGTATGCAATGGCCGGAACACGAATCCCCCCTTCGTAAAGAGAGCCTTTACCGTTAAAGAAAGGGCCGTTATTAGCAACTGATGAGGTGACATCTCCGTCTCCAGTGACATACTTGTTGTGGACAGCCCCTCCGTTATCGCTCTGAAAAATAATTAACGTATTGTCAATCAAATTTTGTTTTTGTAGTGTATTAACTATTTTACCTATAGATTGATCAAGAGCAGAAACCATGGCGTAGTAATTACGTTTTTGCAAGTTTTCAACATGACTATAGAGGGTTACAAATTCTTCTGGTGCCTCAAATGGAGGAGATGGATTTGGAAAGGAGATGTAGAGAAAAAAAGGCGATTTATCATCTTGATCCTCGATATATTCCACTACATTTTGACTGATTAAATGCGCATCGTAACCTGATACTCCAATTTTTTGATTATTTAACCACCAGTCCAAGTTTTTTGTGGACGCATCTTTAAAATGCCTGCGGCCTTTATTTAGACTTCCAAAAAAATGATCGAACCCTTTTTGTATTGGCCAAAAAATTTTATCCGCATGTCCGAGCCTCCACTCACCGAAAGCAGCTGTAGAATATCCAGCTTCTTTTAGGGCGTCTGGTAGGAGCCTTTCGTTTTGAGGTAATCCGTAGCTGTTCCAAGGCAATAGTGACATCATCTGCAGTCCATAGCGCATTGGATATCTGCCTGTCATTAATGCTGCTCTTGTGGAAGTCGAGTATGGCAGCGTGTAGAATCTTTCTAACCGCGCACCTCCGGTTGCTAACTTATCGAGGGCCGGGGTTTTTGTGGTTCCTCCGTGGAATCCAACATCTTTCCAACCCAAATCATCGGCTAGTATATAAATGATATTTGGTTTCAACTCGGATGCTCCAGTGTTGAGTCCAATATTCAGAGTTAAAAAGATTATTATTTTAAGAAACGAGTGCATTTATAATAGGTTGTGTCAACGAAAAAAAAAATGTACTACAAATACAAAAGTAATCCAAGTAATAAAGATATTTGGGCGTTTCTTTAAAATTCCAGACAAAGAGTTACCCAGGAGTAAGATAATGATTATCATTAGTTCTAATTGCTGATTATGCCGGAGCGGTAGATCTCGCGTTAACACAGAATAGACCTTTTATTCCTGCGTTTTGCCCAACTGGGCCCTCGATTTTTGCCTCTAAATTAGCCAAGCTATATACTATGGCAGTTAATTTTTACCCGGCCACTATTTACGTTGCGAATCGCGAGTGGAGGGTGATTTGGAAAGGGATTTCGATGATATTCTGGACCTCTGGGTTTTGTTTTTTAGTTCTTGTTAAAGTTGTGAAGTGATATCTATGATCGAAAATACAAATGTTGTTACCTCATGTCTTCAGGTTCTTTGCTCCCGATTATTTGTCCGAAAACTGCTTCTTGAGCTAACCTTCCTTCTCGGTGTTGAATGCTTACTTTTTGTTTCAATATCCATTATCGGTGGAGACAATTGGTTTGCGACAGAATCTATTTATTTCTATGTTTTTATTTTTCTAACTCTATTCATATTTGTGGTTGGACTCTCGAGGTTCCAAAATACATTTTCCGAAACCGACGCAGCAATATTGCTGGATAGAGAAGAAAATTTAAAAGACCAAATAAAAAGTGCCTATTGGTTCATTACAAACCCCAATGATTCGGTTTTCGTGTCAATTTTACTTAAAAATTCGATTAATTACTGTCAAAAGATTTCTCCTTACCGACTTGTTCAAATTAGATGGCTTTCACACTTTTTGCTTATTTTGTTGTTTGTTTTTAGCCTCATTGTTGCGGGAACATTTAACTTGCAACTATCGACTAATGTGAGTGCTAAAATTTTCCCAATTTCAAGTGATGTTTCAATTAATACAATTGATACTGATGCATTAGAAGAATCAAACCTGGCCTTGGTTGAAATTGGGAAAAAATTAAAAATACTCGAGGATGATTATTTAATTCCTGAAGATAGTGACCAATTACAGAAAGATTTAAAAGTCATAAATGATTCAGTCAATATGCGAGCAATTTTAGCCAGAGATGGGATCGAAGAATTAGCAAAGGCTTTGGAGGCCAGACCAGAGTATGAAAAAATCGTGAGTGCTTTGAGAAGCGAAAGGCTCGATGAGGCGTTGTCAATGATTACAGAAGCGACGGGGAATTTAGATTATATTTCTGACAGAACTGGCTCTAAGGGAGGGGAAGTGGGATCAGCTTTGACTGACAAGGAATTTCTAAAAAATATAGACGAGATTTCCTCGGATCTCGCAAATTGGTCCACAACAGTAAGTGAGGAAGCCTTAGAGCAGGCTTTGCAAAGTATTGAAGATGCTCAGTCCATGTTGGACGATCAAGAAGAGGCAAGGCAGCAGACCAACCGTATGAATACGATGGCAGCTCCGCCTGACCAATTGAGTCCTCTTACAGCTGCGCGATTTGGAGATCAAGCGAATCCAACGGAGCCTCAGGGTTCTGCAGATCCATCTGGAAGTACAAATATGCAGGGCGGAACCATGTTCAGGCAAGGAGCAGTTGCTAGAGGGGACTCTGATCAAGATTCTGACTCAGGGCATGTAGCTGGGGCAGCATCGGGAGATAGTGAGGCTGCAGCATTAGAAGGCGGAGTAACGCCAAGAATAAAGGTTAACTTAGAGCTAGAGACGCTTAGAATAAATGACGGTGAAAATGATGGCCGGACAGATGGAGAAAAATCATGGTTTTATTCGCCGTCTCAGAACCAGGAACAAAGCGATGATGAATTTACTGATTTGGCGCGCAGACAGCGGTACAATGCAGCGGAAGCCTTAGATCAGCAGGAGACTCCGATTAGGCAACGTCAAATAATCAGAGATTATTTTATAAATATACACAAAAAAGGTGAAATCTGATGAGTACCTCAGGGGAAGAACAATTAGAGGCATTTCAAGAGAAATTCGGCCAGGTTAAAGATGAGGTGTCGAAGGTTATAGTTGGTAACAGCGAGGTTATAACGCACGTTATGACTTGCTTGTTGGCAAAAGGACATGTTTTGTTGGAAGGAATTCCAGGGGTAGGGAAAACTAAAATTGTCCAAACTCTAGCAGACGTACTAGACCTTAGCTTCTCTAGAATTCAGTTTACCCCGGATTTAATGCCTGGAGATATAGTAGGGACCAATGTGGTGAATGAAGATGAAGCGGGCAAAAAATCCTTTGAGTTTCAGTCAGGACCCATATTCGCTAATATGATATTGGCGGATGAGATTAATCGGGCTACTCCTAAGACCCAATCAGCATTGCTCGAGGCTATGCAAGAAAATAGTGTCTCGGCTGGAGGGAAAACACGAACACTTGATCAGCCGGTTTTTGTACTGGCGACCCAAAACCCAATTGAAATGGAGGGTACCTACCCTCTTCCAGAAGCGCAGATGGACAGATTTCTGTTTAAACTTAAACTGGATTTTCCCAACGCCTCGGAACTACATACGATCGTTGACCGTACCACTCAAAAGACAGAGCCGACTGCATCACGAATTTTAGAAAAAGTTGAAATTCTCAAAATGAGAGATGTCGCGAGGGATATGCCAATAGCAAAACCCGTTCAAGACTACGCTGTTAGATTAGCTCTTGCAACCCACCCGGAAAACCAGAATTGCCATGATTTGGTTAAGAAGTACGTTCGTTTCGGGGTGAGTCCACGGGGAGTGCAAGCCGTAATTTTAGGTTCAAAAGTATCTGCTCTGCTAAACAAAAGAAGCTATGTGGCTAACGAGGATGTCAGGTCCGTTTTGTTGCCAGCTTTAAGACACAGAGTTTTGCTTAATTTTGAAGCAGAGGCGGAACAATTAGAAACCGATAAAATTCTGAATGCAATTATTGAAACTGTGTCTGATGCATAAGGGTTAATTAATCTTGTGACTAAAAGAATATTATTTTGTTATTTTTAAATGAATTCGAATTCTTATCTTAGCGGAGTGTTTTTGCAGCAACTGGAAAGACTTTCAGTGCTCGCGAAGAATCCGGCATCTGGCCACTTGCGTGGACAACACCGTTCCAGAAGAACAGGGTCGGGTATGATTTTCAGCGATTACAGGCCTTATGTACAGGGCGACGACACAAGGAATATAGACTGGGGCATTTATTTAAGATTAGATCGTTTAGTGCTACGGTTATTTGAAGAGGAGGCTGACCTTCCGGTATATGTATTTCTTGACACAAGCAAGTCAATGAATTTTGGAAACCCCAATAAACTTCAGTTTTCGCAGAGAGTGGCTGCTGCATTGTCTTACATTAGTCTTATCAACCATGACAGGGTTAGTTTGACTACTTATGACAATGATGTACGTCATGTAATGCCATCGAGAAGGGGTAACAAGCAAATTTGGCGAACTATGCACCTTCTCGATCAGGTAGAGGGGGCTGGTGAGACTGATTTAAAAAAGTCATTAAATCGTTTTTTTGGTGCAAAAAGAAGCCGTGGGTTGGTAATAGTAGTCTCTGACTTTTTTGACAGTAATGCACACGAAGACACTTTCAAGGTTTTGCATAACGGCGGACATGATGTTTTTGCCATTCAGGTCAACAGTCCTCAAGAAATTAATCCAGAACTATCTGAAGATGTTTTTTTAGTTGATTCAGAGGCATCAAAAACAATAGATGCTCAATTGACAAGTAAACTAATGGATAGGTACCAGAAAGAATTTAATAGTCACGTTAGAGAGTTAGAGATTTTTCTAAACAAACATGGTTGGGGTTATTTAAAAGTTGGTAGTGATTCTTCACTAGAACCTATGTTTTTTAAACTGTTGAGACAAAGAGGCTTATTTCGATGATCAGCTCAGGGTTTTTGTCTTTTATTGCATCTCTTGCGGTGCTTTCGATAACAGTTTTTGCACTCTACCTATTGTCGCCGCCGAAACGACGAGTGGTGCTATCTTCAATTTTAATATGGCAAAAATTCCTTACCAATATAAAAAGAAATTTAGATCGGCGAAAATGGTTTTTATCTTTGATGCTAGCCCTTCTCATTGCATTTCTCTTGGCGATGACCATCTTAAGCGATAAGTACGGAAAGTTTCTTGGTATAGAAAATCGATTAGTGATAATTGTTGATAATTCTCCGTCAATGGCTACCCAAACCTCTGATGGTAGCTCTCGTTTTGTAAAAGCTATTGAATTAGCCAGGAAATTAGTCAAGGAGCTTGATTCCGGTGCGAGGGTAATGATAAGGGATACGCAAGGCTTTGTAAGCGCTCCTCGCTTCGATATTTCTAGCGATGCGCTCAAATTGATTGATTCGCTTGTTCTGGGCACAGATATTTCGCTCGGAGTAACAGATTTCCCATGGTCGGATGATTTTATAGGATCTAAATATTATTTTATTAGTGACGGGGTTTTGGGCCCAGAAGCCAGTGATTCTTGGAGTGTAATTTCGGTTTTTGAAGAGGCAGAAAATATAGGAATCACTCAATTCGAAGTTGATACAGTTCCTGGCGAGCCTGGTATGCAAAAAGCATATGTGAAAGTAATGAATGCTGGCACAAAGCCCCAGAGAGTCACATTACGGATCAAGGGGGTTGGTTCAAAGGACTTAATCAAGCAGTTTGATATCGATTCTCAAAGCTCATTTTCCGAGATTTTAGACGTATCTAAATTTGACGAGGGTTCCATTACTGCCAGAATTTCCAGTGAGTGGGACTCTCTTCCGACTGATAACGTGGCATTTAGCTATCGCCATGCTAGCAGGCAATTGAGAATTGGTTTGGTATCTTATGGGAGCGCTATTTTTGATTCATTACTCAGTAGTTACCCAGGAGCCATCGTCAAGAAATTTGACCCTGTTAACTTTCAGTATCAAGGTAACATTGATTTTTATATTTTTGACGGAATTCGTCCTAAAACTCCTCCCAATGTGCCAGCGCTTTGGGTTAACGTAACAGGGGATAGTTGGTTGCCGGTTGGGTCAACAATTAGTAATCCCATATTTAGCTCTGACGGTACCGAGCATCCAATTCTTGATCAAGTAACTTTTGATGATTTGTTTATTGATTTTGCCACGGTAGGTGTTTTAAGGAATCCGGACGAAAAGAGTCTCATGGATGTAGGTGACAACGGATCGATTATGATCGCGAAAAACGCAGATCCCCGATCCCTATGGGTGGGGTTCGATTTAGAGAAATCCAACTTCAGTTTGCATTCCAGTTTCCCCGTTTTTTTAGATAACGCTATTCATTGGCTGGTCGATGAACCGACAGTTAAATACTTAGGGTTGGGCCAAGTGCGCGTAAACTTTGATGGTGAAAGAGTTTCAGGGGCGGATGGAGCTAGCTTGCCTGTAACCGCGAAAATTTTAGGTCACAGCCAATTTTTTGCTGGTGAACCCGGGGTGTACAGCATGAGTAACAGTAAAAGTCGATTAAAAATAGTAGTTAACAGTTCAGATGTAATGTTGACTCAGGTTAATAATACCCAATTCAATGATTCAAATCTTATTGATTCAATTTATGCCAAGCAAGGGGTGGCTGCAATCGAGAACAGGTTGGTTTTATGGTTGCTTTTTGGAGCCTTATTTCTGCTGGTATTTGAATGGCTAACTTTTAATTACAGAAAAACAGTATAGAAAAATATGAGTCTCGAATTTTTATCACCTTGGGCGTTTTGGTTTTTATTAGTTATCCCTTTTATCTGGTTAATTAAAAAAATTGGCATTGCCAATTTAAGTAATAGACATTTAAGGTGTGTGGCGTTAGTCCGCAGTATATGTATTCTTTTTTTAGTTATAGGGATCGCTCAGCCGATACTAAAGGTGGTAAACCATGATCCCTCGGTCGTCTTCCTGGTTGATACATCTAGCAGTATTTCACCTAGCTTCATTTCAAACGGATTAAATTGGATTAATCAATTTAAAGAAGGTGGTTTTGCCAAACATATTGAAGTTGTTATGTTTGCTGATACACCAGCTCGGCAATCAGATTTAAATGGTTTTGAAGGAGCAGATATTCCTGACGTTGAGAAAAAAAATATTAAATCTCTGAATTTGTCATCTACTAATCTGGAGAGGGCCGTCAACTTCGGGGTTAGCCTTTTGGATAGAGACAGTAGCAAGAGGTTGGTCCTCCTCACCGACGGAAATGAGACATCTGGGAATGTATGGAGGACAATTGGTTTATTGAAGAAAGAGAAAGTTAAAGTACATGCGATGATCCCGAAAGTTACGAATTCTAGTGACGCTTGGATTGCCAGTTTGGCTACTCCTCCTGCTGTACGCGATAGTGAGTTATTTGTGTTGACAGTTAGAGTATATAGCCCAGATGAGGCAAAAGGAGAAGTTGAACTTTTGGCTGAGGGGAGCCAGATTGGTAAAAAGATAATCGCTTTGCAAAAGGGGATGAATGATATAGATTTCGAAGTGAAATTCTCCGGAAAAGAACTGGTCAGGGTGATTGCCAAACTAAGTTTCCCAAAGGATCCTAGAGAGGAAAATAATTTGATGGAATCTACTGTATGGGTAGACTCTAAACCTCAATTACTTTTTGTGGCTAGTAAAATTGGCGTAGAAGAAACGTTTGTCGATACTCTAATTGAGAATGGTTTTTCTGTTGATAGGGTTACAGGAGATAATTTGCCGGAAAACGTAAATAAGCTCAATAAATATGATGTTATATTTATGTCAAATATAGCCAAAGATAGTTTGTCAGATGCAAATATGTCGTCTCTTATGGCTTATGTAAGGGACTATGGCGGGGGAGTAGTCTTTGCCTCTGGTGAGAACGTATTTGGTGAAAACGGTTATAGCGGCACGATTGTGGAGGAATTTCTTCCGGTTGAGTTTAAAGCCCGAGAAAGAAAAAAAGACTTAGCTTTGGTAATTGCAATTGACCGTTCCTACAGTATGAAGGGAAGGAAGATTGAATATGCTAAGGAGGCATCAAGAGCTGCTCTTGATTTGCTTGAGGAACAGCACAAATTTGCAGTAGTCGCTTTTGATTCACAACCCTACATCTCAGTTCCAATGCGAATGGTTCGTTCTAAACGACGTGCTGAAGATCGGATAAGCAGAATAAAAGCCAGTGGCCAGACAAATATTTATCCAGCCTTGGGCGTAGTTTATCGCTTGCTTCAGAGGGAGAAATCGGTGGCAAAACACGTTATTCTCTTGTCAGATGGGGACACGCATCCAGCCGACTTTGAGAAGTTACTCTCTCGGATCAAACAAGCCGGAATAGTCGTATCAACTGTAACGATTGGTAAGACAGGAGATCCTGAACTTATGGCGCGCATAGCGGATTGGGGAGGTGGTCAAAATCACATCGCTTTGAGTGCGGAAGCTATTCCACAAATTTTTATCGAAGAAACGCAAAAGGCTTTGAATTCTACCGAAGGCGAACAAGAATACCCGGTGAAAGTTGAACTGGAGGTCAAAGCTTTTTCGGGGATTCAGTTCGATACGGTACCAAAAATAACTGGTTTGGTGTCCACAAAACTTCGTGATACGGCGGATATTTTATTGACTACTGCTGATGGAGAACCTCTTTTATCTCGCTGGCAATATGGTTTAGGAAAAAGTGTATCTTTTTCTTCGACTATTTCAGGTAAGTGGGCTGAGAATTGGGTGCGATGGGACGATTACGCTAAATTTTGGGATCAAATTCTGAGGGACACAATGCGAAATTTAGATACAAGATCTACTCGACTTCGGGTTTTGCGAAATGGAAAAAAAGCCTCGGCTAAGATAGTTCTTCTTGACGGGCAAGGACGGTTTAGAAATAATTTGAAACCCGTGGTTAACGTGAGAAACAGTAATGCCGATGACCTCAATGCAAAGATTCCTCTTCAACAAGTGGGGCCGGGTTCATATGAGGCTTTAATTACCGAAGATTTGACGGACAGGACAACGCTGTCTTTGTTGAAAGAGGGAGGGGTAGGTGCGCTTGCCGCATCTCGAGCTGGTGTGGTAACCGTCAATTCATCATTTCCAGATGAGTTAAGATCTAATCCTTCTAATTTTGCTTTGCTTGGAGAGCTCGCAGGAATCACCGGAGGCAGTATATCGCCGACTGTTGATGAAATATTTTCGGTAGATGATGATTTAGGTGTTTCCGCCCGTGCTCTGATGCCTTGGATGGTCGGATTGTCACTTTTATTTTTCTTGTTTGACATTTATTTGAGGAGATCCCCTTTCGCTTGGAGAATTTTAGGTAAAGAGGAATAGAGGTTATTGTTTATGTATGTTTATACAGCATTATGTATATAGATACAGTTATCTGTAAATAATATTTAATCCATAGTTTTGGCTGGTTACTGAGTGGCAAATATTTTGTTTTTTTTTGGTGAAAAAATAGGCAGGTTAAGCAAGACTATTTAGGGGAAAAGGATTATCACAATGCCAGCCATGCAATCCACAAGGTTATCCACAGAAATTGTGGATAGGTTGTACACCTCCCAGTTTAATTTATCAAAGTGATATATCTTTTCCCCTTAAATATGTTTCTTTGTTATATTCGATTATCGCCTGAATATCCAGGTTGATATCCTATTTTTTCCAGAGGACAAAAGTTTATGGATATGCAGCTTAATTATGGAAAAAAAAATCTGGCCATCGAGATAGAGCCTGATTGGGATATTACCCTTATTAAGAAATCAGAAATGCCAGTAATAGCAAATCCAGTTCAAGCTGTTAATGACTCCTTGTCCAACGGCGTTCATGCGGCAGCACTTTTGCAAGAGGCCGCCGGTTGTAAATCAGCCTGCATACTAATATGCGATATCACCCGACCAGTACCGAATCATCTTATTTTGGGTCCAATTTTAAGGTGTTTGCTAGAGGGAGGCTTGAGAAAAGAAAATATTACGATACTCGTTGCGACTGGCCTGCATAGGCCTAACCAGGGTGAGGAGCTTGAAGAGTTAGTGGGGGATCCTTGGGTTCTTGAAAATTTTACTGTAGAAAATCACTTTGCGGAAGATGATAGCGCTCATTTAAATATGGGTTTAACAGGTAGGGGTACCCCAGTAAAAATCGATCAGAGATTTGTAGATTCGGATTTGCGGATAGTTACCGGGCTAGTCGAGCCACATTTTATGGCAGGTTTTTCTGGTGGACGCAAAGTCATAGCGCCCGGTATAGCTCACCAAGATACAATCAAAACGTTTCATAATTTTCGGTTCATGTCAGATCCTAATGTTAACAATTGTATACTCGATGATAATCCGCTACATCTAGAGCAACTGGAAATTGTAAAAAAAATTGGGAAAATATTCGCTGTCAACACTGTACTGGATGAGGAGCGACGTCTTTCATTCATTAACTATGGAGAAATTATTGAGAGTCATTTGGACGCCGTGAAATTTGTAGAGCAATTTATAATCCAGAAAATTGATAGGAAGTTTGATATTTTGGTTACCAGTGCGGCGGGATATCCTTTGGATAAAACTTATTACCAGACTGTTAAAGGTATGATTGGTCCATTAGATATTCTAACTGATGGAGGCGATTTAATTGTCGTGTCCGCATGCAGTGAAGGGTTAGGTTCTAATCACTTCGTCGAGGCACAAAAACGTCTTGTTACCTTAGGAGATAGTTTGTTTCTATCTGAGATCAAATCTAAGACTTTTGCAGACATTGATGAGTGGCAGACCCAGATGCAAATTAAAGCCACATCCAGTGTCAATGTTCATCTATTTACTGAGGGTTTGACCGAAAAAGAAAAAAACCTAACCGGAGTAAACATAATAGACTCAGTGGAGGGTAAAATACGTCAACTTATGAGCAAGAAATATGATAAACGTCTGGCGATAATTCCCGAGGGACCTTACATTGTTCCAAAATATGTGCCATCTGATTGAGTATTCCATGAACGAAAGGGCAGGAAAATGATTGGCGATAGAGTAGAAGTAAATGTTGCAGGAGGGTTAGATATACCTCTACCAAAAATGAGTCTAGTTCGACAGATATTTAACGCAGAAAAAATTAACGATATCTCGAAAATTATTGCGGCAGAGTTTCTCAAGCCTGAAATACTGAAAACTATCAAGCCAGGACAAACAGTGGCGGTTGGATGTGGAAGTAGAGGAGTAGCCAATATCGCTATTATCGTTAAGGCAGTAATAAACGAACTCAAAATGAGGGGTGTTCGGCCCTTTATCTTCCCTTGTATGGGAAGTCATGGGTCAGCCACTGCGGAAGGGCAAAATGCGGTTTTAGGAAGTTATGGCATCACGGAAAAAAGTATGGGTGTGCCCATAAAGTCGTCAATGGATACTCTGGTCACGGGTAGCTTAGATGACGGAACCCCTGTATACATGGATCAGAACGCGGCGGAAGCTGATGGAGTAGTAGTAATTAACAGAATTAAACCTCATACTAGCTTTCGTGGATCTATAGAGTCAGGGCTTACAAAGATGCTTTCTATCGGTATTGGCAAAATAGTGGGTGCGACAACCTATCACCGGCATGGTATGGATATGTTTCCTCAGTTGTTACCCAAAGTCAGAGACTGTAATCTTAAGGCACGCAACATATTGTTTGGGGTGGGTATCGTGGAGAACGCGTATGATCAAACGGCTCTTATTGAGTTAGTAGAGGCGGACAATATTTCCATTAGAGAACCTGAACTCCAAGCTCTAGCAAAGGAGAGGATGCCCAAGCTAAATTTTTCTAAGATTGATGTGTTAATTATCGACGAAATGGGTAAAAATATCAGCGGAGCAGGTTTTGATCCAAATATTACCGGTCGCTCTCGGTCGGTCGAAAACTGGGAGACAGGTTTGAAAGTTAACAAAATAGTAGTCCTCAGCCTCTCCAAAGAGAGTCATGGTAATGCTACTGGCATTGGAGTAGCAGATGTCACTACCATGCGTTTGTATAAAGATTTAGATATAGGAGCTACCTATGCTAATTGCATTACATCAATGTCACTGGGAGGAGCCGCAATCCCAGTCGTAATGAACAACGATAGGGAGGCAATTGCATTAGCAATTAAAACCGTAGTTAGAGTTGAGCCAGCCCAATGTAGGATAGTAAGGATACGCAATACGCTAGATTTAGAAAGAATCGAGGTTTCTGAAAGTTTATTGGAGGAAGTAAAAAGAGATACGCGAAATCAACAAATTCTCCAAGATCCCACATCGTTTAAATTTTCTGAAACAGGCGATCTAATAAGTCTCTCGGAAATAATGGAACCTCTCTAAATCCACATTTTATAGGATACGTTTTGTTAGAAACAATAATAGAAAACAAAGGGCTTAGGTTGCCGCAGGTGCGTACTCCCTCGTTTGAGTATTTGCCGGTTATTGTGTACAAAAATATCGCATATGTCAGCGGTCAACTTCCTTGGGATGATAGTTTCAAAAGTGTCATCAAAGGGAAAGTTGGGGGCGATTTATCATTAGAAGAAGGGCGGGAAGCAGCAAGGAGATGCGTGTTATCTGGTATGGCATTTTTGAAAGAGTCTTTGGGCAGTTTTTCTTCGGTGGAAAGAGTGATCAAAGTTTCAGGGTTTGTTGCATCGGCTCCGGGTTTTACAGAGCAGCCAGCCGTAATCGATGCGGCGTCCAGTCTTTTAGTTTCGTTATTTGGAGATTCAGGTAGGCATGCTCGGTCCGCAATTGGGGTGTACGAATTGCCCCGAGGTTCTGCGGTTGAAATAGAATTTTTATTTGGATTGCATGACGAATAAAGTTTGGAAAAAGTAAGGGGATTAACTATGAAACTTAACCGGCTAGGTAGCAGTGATTTAGTGGTATCGGAAATTTGTTTGGGTACCATGACATTTGGAGAGCAGAATTCGGAGGGTGAAGCCCACCAACAGCTTGATTATGCAAAATCGAATGGAGTAAACTTTATAGATGTGGCAGAAATGTACCCTGTTCCTCCGAGAGCTGAGACTCAAGGGTTGACAGAAAGCTATGTAGGAAGTTGGTTAACCAAACAAGCTCGTGACCAAATCGTATTAGCGACAAAAATAACTGGGCCTGGAAGAGGCTTTGAGTGGGTCAGAGGTGGCCCTAAAGCAATTGATAGGAAAAGTGTGGTTGAAGCTCTCCACGGCAGTTTAGGCCGTTTAAAAACTGACTACATAGACTTGTATCAAATCCATTGGCCTGACAGGTACGTTCCCAACTTTGGTGAGTGGTCGTATGTTCCACAAAAAAAAAGACCAACCATTTCGGTCCATGATCAGATGGAAGCACTTTCTGAGCAAGTGAAACTAGGAAAAATTAGATATATCGGGCTCAGTAATGAAACCCCATGGGGAATTATGGAGTTTTTGAAAATCTCAAGGGAATATTCTTTACCAGCTATCATTACTACCCAAAATGCATATAGTCTTGTAAATCGGTCTTTTGAGCATGGACTTTCAGAGGTGTGCGATCGCGAAAATATTCCACTCTTGGCTTACAGTCCGTTAGCATTCGGACATCTGACCGGAAAGTATATTGATGGTGGAGCACCCCAATCGGCAAGGTTGTCCTTGTTTCCTAAGTTTGGCCTTAGATATGAAAAACCCAGTTTAAAAGAAGCTGTCAAGGCTTATTGCAATCTAGCTAAACGATATGACATGAATCCAGCCCAGCTTGCTATTGCGTTTGTTTGCAGTCGTTGGTTTGTGGCCAGTAACATTATTGGGGCAACGACTCTTACGCAGCTTGAGGAGAATTTAACGGCATCTAAGTTAGCCTTGCCAAAAGAATTATTAGAGGAAATAGACAACTTACATTTAAAATATACTAATCCCGCTGTTTAAATTTAGTAAAATTATCGCGCAAAATATAATAAAGTGAGACAATTACGGCTTAGTTGGAGTTTATATTTGACATATTGACGTAAATTTTCGATACTAGCGAGTTTCTTTCGGAGGGGTTCCCGAGCGGTCAAAGGGGGCAGACTGTAAATCTGTTGGCTCAGCCTTCGAAGGTTCGAATCCTTCTCCCTCCACCACCGATTTGTGTAAGGGTGGGAGAAAAGGATATATATATTGAAATTTTTGGGATTTGGTAATGGGTTGATTGGCGGTGTGCTGGGTTAATTGGAAGGTTTTATATTTTTAGGTTTAGGCAAGAATGTTGCGGGTGTAGCTCAGTGGTAGAGCAGAAGCCTTCCAAGCTTACGACGAGGGTTCGATTCCCTTCACCCGCTCCAGGCATTGGCGCGGCCCATGTAGCTCAGTGGTAGAGCACTCCCTTGGTAAGGGAGAGGTCGCGCGTTCAATCCGCGCCATGGGCACCAAATGAAATTGTAGTCTTTGAAAAATGAGGATTTGAAAAATGGCAAAAGATAAGTTTGAACGGAACAAGCCGCACGTAAATGTGGGAACGATAGGCCACGTTGATCATGGGAAAACCACCTTGACAGCCGCCATGACGACAATTTTGTCTAAAAAACATGGCGGAGAAGCAAAGGACTACTCGCAAATTGACAATGCGCCAGAAGAGAAAGCGAGGGGGATTACTATTAACACGGCTCATGTCGAGTATGAAACAGATACGCGCCATTATGCACATGTTGATTGCCCAGGTCATGCTGATTATGTAAAGAATATGATTACTGGTGCGGCCCAAATGGATGGCGCGATTTTGGTTTGTTCAGCAGCAGACGGTCCAATGCCCCAAACGAGAGAGCACATTCTATTAGCCAGGCAAGTTGGCGTACCATACATCGTGGTGTTTCTTAACAAATCTGATCAGGTTGATGACGATGAGCTTCTCGAGCTTGTGGAAATGGAGGTTAGAGAGTTGTTGTCGAAGTATGATTTTCCGGGTGATGACACACCGATTATTACGGGCTCTGCCTTGAAGGCGTTAGAGGGTGATGCTGGTGAAAAAGGAGAAGGTGCTATTTTTAAATTGGCTGAAGCTTTGGATAGCTACATCCCTCAACCTGAGCGAGCCTTGGATAAGCCATTCTTGATGCCAGTGGAAGACGTATTTTCGATTTCTGGCCGTGGGACAGTGGTAACTGGAAGAGTTGAACGAGGTATAGTCAAGGTTAACGAGGAGATCGAAATCGTGGGGCTAACCGATACGGTCAAGACAACCTGCACAGGAGTTGAGATGTTTAGGAAGCTTCTGGATCAGGGGCAAGCCGGTGATAATGTAGGTGTATTGCTCCGGGGAACTAAGAGAGAAGATGTTGAGCGTGGGCAGGTACTGTCAAAACCAGGCTCTATAACACCCCACACCAAATTTTCGGCAGAGGTATATGTCTTATCGAAGGAAGAGGGTGGTAGGCACACTCCTTTTTTCAAAGGGTATCGTCCTCAATTTTATTTTCGGACTACCGATGTAACAGGCTCCATTCAATTGCCTGATGGCGTTGAGATGGTTATGCCTGGAGATAACACGACTATGTCGGTCGAGCTGATCCAGCCGATTGCCATGGAAGAGGGCCTTAGATTTGCTATTAGGGAAGGTGGGCGCACAGTCGGGGCGGGTGTGGTTTCGAAAGTAATAGAATAGTATTTAAAACCGATTAGGCCAGTAGCTCAATTGGCAGAGCGTCGGTCTCCAAAACCGAAGGTTGGGGGTTCGAGGCCCTCCTGGCCTGCCAGATAGTTAATTGATTTAGTGAATATTTAATGATTGTAAGGAATTATTTTTAAAATGGTGGCAATAGATAAAATTAAAATCTTGCTCTCGGCACTGATAGCCTCTGGAGCTATTGGTCTGTTCATTTATTTGGAAGGGTCTCCGCTTGTTGTTAGGTTAGTTACCTTAATTGTTGGGTTTGCATTAGCCTCACTGGTAGCTTGGACTAGCGAACCGGGTAAAGTATTCTACACCTACACCCAGGAGTCGATAGCTGAGACTCGTAAGGTTGTGTGGCCAACAAAAAAAGAAACTTTGCAGACTACCGGTCTTGTAGTTCTTTTCGTACTAGTTATGGCTGTATTTTTGTGGTTAGTGGACGGTCTTTTAGTGATGATTGTTCGTTTTTTATTGGGGACTGATAGCTAATGTCGAAACAATGGTTTGTGGTGCATGCATATTCAGGTTATGAAAAAAAAGTGCAAAATGTTCTGCAAGAGAGAGTGTTGCAGGCAGGTATGCAAGATCAATTTGGGGAGATTTTGGTTCCTATGGAAGAAGTGGTCGAGGTTAAAAGTGGGCAAAAAGCCCTCAGCGAAAGAAAATTTTTTCCTGGTTATGTCCTAGTACAAATGATTATGAACGATGACACTTGGCATTTGGTAAAAAACACCCCAAAAGTTACTGGGTTTATTGGTGGAACCTCGACAAAGCCCACACCGATAACTCAAAAAGAGGTAGACAATATTGTTCAGCAAATCAAAGACGGTATAGAGAAACCTAAACCCAAAGTGCTATTTGACATCGGAGAGACCGTTCGGGTAAAGGACGGACCTTTCGCCGATTTTCATGGTAATGTGGAAGAAGTAAATTATGATAAAAGTAAGATAAGAGTGTCTGTCTCTATTTTCGGACGCTCGACTCCCGTTGAGTTAGAGTTTAGTCAGGTAGAGAAGGCTTAAACGTTTTAAGTTTTCGAAATCATAGTCATAGGCTTGCGAACATTTTAGGAGAATTTAATTGGCGAAAAAAGTGGTTGGTCTTATAAAATTACAAATCCCGGCTGGGAAAGCGAATCCAAGTCCCCCAGTAGGACCGGCATTGGGGCAGCGTGGTCTAAATATTATGGATTTTTGCAAAGCGTTTAATGCAAAGACTCAAAACCAGGAGCCTGGCTTGCCGTTGCCAGTTGTAATTACCGCGTTCTCTGACAAAAGTTTTTCGTTTATCGTTAAAACGCCACCAGCTAGTGTTCTTATCAAAAAGGCCATAAAGCTTAACAAAGGGAGTGCGCAACCTCACATGGATAAAGTGGGTAAAATTACCAAGGCACAGTTAGAAGAGATAGCTAAGATGAAAATGGCTGATCTAAATGCTGCTAATCTCGAATCGGCGGTAAAAACTATAGCAGGGAGCGCTAGAAGCATGGGTGTTGATGTGGAGGGATTGTGATGGCTAGTTTATCTAAACAGAGAAAAGAACAAGTAGAAATGATTGACAGAAGCGAGATCTACGGTTTACCAGAGGCTCTATCAATGGTAAAAAAAATGGCAAAGGCTAAATTTGATGAATCCGTAGATGTTGCTGTGAATTTAGGGGTCGACGCTAAAAAGTCGGACCAAATGGTGCGTGGCTCAGTAGTTATGCCCAAAGGAACCGGGAAGACGGTGAGAGTCGGAGTTTTCGCGCAAGGGGAAAAAGCTAGTGAGGCTGAGCAGGCAGGAGCCGATGTTGTTGGCTATGAGGATTTAGCGGAAAATGTTAAAGCGGGGAAAATAGATTTTGACATTGCTATTGCGTCTCCAGATGCAATGAGGCTTGTCGGACAGCTGGGCCAAATCTTGGGTCCCAGGGGAATAATGCCGAATCCAAAAGTTGGCACGGTAACTCCTGATGTGGGTGACGCAGTAAAAAAAATAAAAGGGGGTCAAGTACAGTATCGAACAGACAAAGGTGGTATAATACAATGTACTATAGGGAGAACCTCATTTACAGAGGACGCTTTAGCCCAAAATTTTACAGCGTTAATGGACGCTTTGATTAAGGCAAAGCCCACGGGTTCGAAGGGTATGTATGTGAAAAAAGTGGCTATTTCGAGCACCATGGGAGTAAGTGTTAGAGTAGACCACGCAAATTTGGCGAGTATTTAATGAACTTTGAGTTCTGGAGTAAGGAAACATTCTTGCTTACTACAGTGCTGTCAAAGACCGTGGGAGCTTTTTGTAAGCTTAATAACGTTGTTTAATCCCTCGTAGATAGTGAGCAAGAGTAAGGTCGCAGTTTAGCGGGCTTTGTTCTATTCACTGATTTTTTAGTGCAATAAAGATTGGTTGCCGATCTTTATTAGGAACGAAGTTGGAGGATCAATTTGAGTCTCAAGTTAGAGCAAAAGAAAAAGCTGGTTTTGGAAGTTAGTTCTAAAATTCAGGATGCTGGTTCTGTCGTCCTTGCCGAGTACCGAGGGGTCGAGGTGCACGGAATGACGGATCTCCGTAATAAGGCAAGAGATAATGGTGTTTACGTCCGAGTATTGAAGAATACATTGGCTCGAAAAGCGGTTTCTGGGACACCATTTGAAAAGTTGGCCGAACATATGAGTGGACCTCTAGCATATGGGATATCGGAGGATCCCGTGGCCGCGGCAAAAGTGTTCACTAATTTTGCAGAAGATAATGAAAAACTAGTAGTAAAGGCAGGGGCAATGCCAGGGCAAGTGATGCTGGCTTTGGAGATTAAGCAGCTTGCGTCAATGCCGAGCAGGGAGGAACTGTTATCCAAGCTCATGGGTACCATGCAAGCGCCTACCTCCAAGCTTGTTCGATTACTTTCTGAAGTTCCGGGGAGCTTTGTTAGAACACTATCGGCAGTTCGAGATCAAAAAGAAAAAGCGGTTTAAGTAAAATTTATTGGATAGAAATTTTAGGAGATTAATATGGCTGTTGCTAAAGAAGAAATTTTAGATGCTGTTTCAAATATGACTGTTCTGGAGTTGTCGGAGCTAATTAAGCAGATGGAGGAGAAGTTTGGCGTTTCTGCTGCGGCAGCACCTGTTGCTGTTGTGGCTGCGGGAGGAGCGGCTGCTTCATCTGAGGGAGGCGCGGAAGAAAAGACAGAATTTGATGTTGTTCTATCGGCTGCAGGAGATAAAAAAGTTGCTGTTATTAAAGTTGTTCGAGCTGTGACTTCGCTTGGTCTAAAAGAAGCGAAAGATTTGGTTGACGGAGCCCCAAAAACAGTTAAAGAATCCGTCGACAAGAAGGAGGCGGAGGACCTCAAGAAGCAACTTGAGGAGGCTGGTGCTTCTGTGGAAATTAAATAGACTTAATTCTAGGTTATTAAGTTGACTTAAATAAATTAGTACATAACGCTTAGTAGAGATCCCCTGACACGACTGCAGGGGGTCAGGTTTGGTCGGGCAATTTTTTTTGCCGTCAGCTAAGGTTGGTAGTGGCCAACCGCCAAGCTAATCGCCCAGTCGAAGCAAATATTGGACTATAAGGCTTGTGCCCTGTGTCCTTTGTTCGGAGATTTTATGTCTTATAATTTCACTGAAAAGAAACGTATTCGCAAAAGTTTCGGTCAACAAGTTCGCGCATTGCCCGTGCCTTACTTGCTATCTACGCAAATCGAATCTTATAAAAAATTTTTACAACCCGAGGCTATAAATGGGAAACGGGAAGGTCATGGATTGGAGCAGGCATTCCAATCAATTTTTCCTATTGTTAGTCATTCTGGTAATGCAAGGTTAGAGTATGTGAGTTACCAATTGGGCTCGCCTCTGTTTGACGTAAAAGAGTGTCAGCAAAGAGGGCTGACTTATGCGGCCGCGCTTCGCGCAAAAGTTCGATTAGTACTGATGGATCGAGAAGCGTCG
>CACKOO010000006.1 GCA_902601765.1 Hydrogenophilales bacterium
GCAGATAAAATCCCACAGATTGAATTGGCAATTTCTGAATTCGGTATTAGTATGATTTTTAGGAATATGAGTGAGCTTTCCGATACGGATACAGTAGAACTGCGTAAGTTTTCTGACTATTATAAAATCCAAGTATATTTGCAGCCCAGTGGATTAGATAGTGTTTTTTTATTCAATCCAACAAGCAATAGAAAAAAATTAATTTATTGTTTGCCAGAATTTTCGTTGGATATGGAATTCTCCCCAACAGATTTCACTCAGATTAATTTTTCAATTAATAGAGTATTAGTCAGACGAGCAATAGCATTATTAAATCCGCAACCTGGAGATTTTATAGGAGACTATTTTTGTGGTTTGGGAAACTTTTCACTCCCTTTTGCTAGAAAAGGAGCATCAGTAATTGGATATGAGGCTAGTGAAACCCTAGTAAATCAAGCTAGGGCAAACGCCGTATCTAATGGTCTTTCGAAATCTGCCAAGTTCAAAGTCGCAGATTTGTTTTCTAACATAGGGAACAGAAATAAAGACATTAATCAATTTGATAAGTGCCTGATCGATCCTCCTAGGAGTGGGGCGATTGACCTTCTGCAAAGTATTGGGGCGGACGGCCCAAAAGTTATCGTCTATGTATCTTGCAATAGTGCAACTCTTGCTCGCGATGCTGGATTTTTAGTGCAAGAGAAAGGTTATAAATGTAATGGTGTTGGGTTAGTTAATATGTTTCCTCACACGTCGCATGCAGAGGCCATTGCTTTGTTCACAAATTGAGGCCTCCCCCCAAAAAAGGGGAGGCTAATGAAATTAAGACATGAAATACGATCGCGGCATTTTTATGGAAGATCCACTTATAATGCAGGGTGGAGTTTCAGTCCCTATTACCAGCAAATGCCATTAAAAGATGAAGCAGGCTAACAAAAATATTATAAAGGCTTATGTAAACACCTGTAGCCGCCATAACGTAATTAGTTTCCCCTCCATTAACAATTCGGCTAACATCATGGAGAATAAACAATGAAAATACTACTATTATCATTGCAGAAATGGCCATTGCCAAAGCCGGAATTTGGAAAAACATATTAGCTAACATTAGCAAAAATACTACAATCATTCCGACAAACAATGCCTTTCCCATGAAGGAAAAATCGCGTTTCGTCGTCGTAGCAATCAGGCTCATGGCAACTAATATTCCTCCCGTACCTAGCGCGGCAACCCCTATTAATTGGGGTCCATTACTTAATGATAAAGCAACATTGAGCAATGGTCCCAGCCACCATCCTAGAATAAATGTCATCGTGAGTAAAAGCACGATGCCCAAGCTATTGTTTCGATTTTTTGCAATCGCAAACTGAAGGCCGATGATAGCGCCTATCATAATTAGAGAACTCATTATAGGGTGACGCATGATGAACCCGGTGGTCGATAATCCCACCATCGCACCAATGAAAGTCGGAACCATTGTTAGAGACAACATTAAATAAGTACTTCTGAGCACTTTTTGTTGCGCTGCTCCTAATGGCGCTGAGTGAGCACGTATAATATCTGGTTGCATTTTTATAATAACTCCTTATTTTTTTAAATAAAAAATATAAGACATGTAACTTTTTAATTAGCTTCCTATTATACTGCAATTATATGATATTTATTACAAATTTTAAAATTTCGCATTAGTTACACTAATTCTCGTCATGTTGGTTAGGTATTAAAATACTAATAAAGCCATGAATTCTGTGTGCCCCTCTGATGAGACATATGATTATATAACCAACAGTTTGGAGGTTAGGTTTTTGTAATCATGGAGATAAGGCAAAAATAAATACGGTAAGGTAAAACAGCGAGCGCTTTGAAAATAAGTGTAAATGCCTTAGGGAAGTGAATTTCGAATTGACCTTTTTCAATTCCCTTTATGATTTGATGTGCAGCCTCCTCGGGTGAAATAATCATTGGCATAGAAAATCTGTTTTTTTTACTGAGTTGTGTTTCTACAAAACCGGGATTGACAAGGTAAACGCTGACTCCGTCGTTACACATATCCAAATACATTGTTTCCGCGAGATTAATAAGTGCTGCCTTGGTAGCCCCATAAGGTGACGCATTTGGAAGCCCTCGATACCCGGCCACGCTTGATACAACAACGATTCCTCCACTTTTGTTTTTGAAATACATGGGAAGTACAAGGGCAACCACATTAAGAAAACCAGAGAGGTTTACATCCACCGTATCTTTAGCAATTTTGCTGTCGAGCTGCCAAGTATTCAAAGGTGTATAACTAGCTGCCAGGTAAACCACCAGGTCAATTGATCCCCATTTGGAAATAATTCTATCAAGAGCACGTGCCAGTTGCTCGGTTTTTCGAACGTCAGCTACTTCTACCAAAGCTTTCCCCAAAAACTTTTGGGAGAGCAAATGCATCGGCTCATATGTTCTTCCAGTAAGAGCAACTTTGGCCCCTCTTTCTAGGAGTAACGATGCGAGTGAAAAACCAATACCTGAGCTGGCTCCTAATATCCAGACCTTCTGATTATTCCAACATTGAATTTTTTTATTTGATGATTTTAATAGTTTTCTAAAATATCTCATATTATTTTTCATTCATTTTTAGCGATATTAATAGGATTATCCCAATTAATTTGAGACAGCATGGAACTAACGCATACATAAATTGTAGGGCCATGTAGTTGCTGGTTAGTAAGCCGGGTTGGTAATTTAGCAACCCAAGAATTGGAAGTGATAGTCCGGCAGCTAATCCAAGGTTGGTTTTTTCAACAAACTGCCAGATTCCAAAATAACTACTATTACTTTGTGGTTGTCTATCATTCAGTTTTGAGTGGATGTGGTTTGATAAAATTGAGAATGGAAGTGTAAGATCAGAGCCATTTGCGAACCCCGAGCTGACACAAACTATGGCGAAGAGGGCGATATCACCACTTTTGATAAAAAAGGCGCCAGAGAATGAAACTACTGCTAGAAGCATACCCACCACCCAAGCTTTTTTTTCCCCTAATTTTTTTGAGATATTTACCCAAAACGGTATTGCTATTCCACTGGATAAAAAATAAATCAGTATAAAAACCCAATTAATGTTTTCGGTTTGCAATATATCATTAACAAAAAATAAGATTAAAAGCCCAGGGATGGCGTTTGCCATGCCACTAAATATAAAAACCCCTAATAACCCTCTAAATTGTTTGTTACGTAATGGTGATAAAATTTGTGAAGTAAATCGATTTTTATTTAGAGGTTTGGGTTGAAATGTAGGGCTAGGAGCCTTTGAAAAAAAAACCAATAAAGTTATTGTAAAAACTGGAATAAATGCCAAGCTAAAGATTGATAACCCTTTCGCTAGATTTTCATAATGCGCGCTTAATAATTCTGGCGTTGCGGAAGCGACTGTAATCCCAAAAATCGCGAAACACGCTCGAGATGCCGCAATTTTGGTGTGTTCATGTGCATTATTTCCAATTTCAGCGCCGAGCGCGAGATAGTTTATATATATGATACTCAGTCCAGAATATAAGACCGCAAGGCTCATCGTTAGCCACATTACATGACCGGTTTGGGAGGTTGTCAGAGGGTTAAAAATCGCAATGAACCCTACCAGCAATAACGGTGACCCCCAACCAATGTAATGTTTTCTTCCAAACCTTTTGCTTTTCCACAGGTCACAAATCATACCTATTGCCGGATCTTGTATGGCATCAAATATCCTGAGACACAATATAACTAACCCAATTGTTCCGATCGAAATGCCTAATTCTTGTCCGTAAAATTTTGGAACATACACATAAACCGGTAGCGCTACCATCGCAATTGGTAATGAGATGGTTCCATAAGCGATATATAAATTTTGGACCCTGAATTTCATATGAAATTAATTTCTCTTGAGTCTATTAAATTTTAGCAAGTTCAAATTGAACGACATCGACATCACCAATACGAAAACCGGCTTGACAGTAACTCAGGTAGAAAAGCCAAAGTCGGTGAAACCTTTCATCAAACCCTAGTTTGTTTAGTTTTTGTAGATTTGAGGAATAACTAGCCAACCAGAACTGAATAGTTTTGGCATAATCTTTGCCGAAAGCAAATTCCCCGACTACGTTCAACCCACAGATATTAGCCGTTTTTTTAAATACAGAAATAGAAGGTAATGCTCCTCCCGGAAATATGTATTGCCTGATAAAATCTGTGGATTTTTTGTATTTAAGGTATAAATCATCCTTAATAACTATGGTTTGGATTAGAGCTCTTCCGTTCGGTTTGAGGTTGTTTTTTACAGTACTGAAGTAAGATTTCCAGTAATTTTCACCAACAGCTTCAAACATTTCAATTGATACTATTAGATCGTAGTAACCTTTGGTTTTTCTATAATCCTGCAGTTTTATATTGATTTTTTCCCCAAGCCCCGCTTTCTTTATTTTCTTTTGTGAATAATTAAATTGTTCATTCGATATTGTTATCCCGTCAATATTTACATTTTTCTTAGATGCGCAATGAATAGCAAATCCCCCCCAACCAGACCCTATTTCAAGTATAGTTTGCTGCCCCTTAATGCCTAATACTTTAATAATTCGTTCATATTTTGCGATCTGAGCCTCTGTAAGATTACTTTTTTCTTCAGATTCAGAGAAGATTCCTGATGAATATGTCATGGTTTTATCCAGCCAGTTCTCATAGAATGCGTTGCCGATATCATAATGATCGTGAATATTTTTTTTTGACCCTCTAAGAGTGTTTCTTCGAAGTAAATCCTTAAACCTATAAATTAATAAATCTTTCCAAGATCCATGAACCGCCTGACTCAAAACGTCCCTATTGCGAGAAATCACTTGCAGTAATACAGACAAGTCGGGGCTTGTCCAATATCCCGCGACAAAGCTCTCCGCCGCGCCGATATCGCCTTTCTTAAGAATTAAGTCCGCCATTCTCCAATCAAGTATTACGATCTTCCCAACCACTCCCTTTGGAGTTCCAGAAAAAATTATATCCGTTTTGTCCGGTAGCTTTACTTTAAGTGCCCCCCAACTGATTTTAGAAATAATATCTAGTAAAATTGTTCCAGTCTTATATGAATTATTTTTCTCTATTGGTACATCCATTTTCATGTTGATACGTCCTTATCAGGTGGGGGGGGTTTTTTTAGAAATCTAATTCCTTTTATCCATAATATAACCGCTTGCCAGTGGATTTTAAAAATCACACCAAAAGTACACAGAGGATAGAGTATTAGGACCTTACAGAGGTTCCTGCGATTCAATTCTTCATAATTACCGGATAAGAAGGTTTTAAGTTGCACTTCATTTTCGGAAAAATAATTTATGGATATATCGCATTTATTAGAACATACTGCAAAATGAAATTGATATGAACCGACTACCTCAAAGAACGGAGATACGAACAACAATTTTTTTGCTTTTAAACAATCGTTATGTTTAATTGGGTCTCCATTGGGATGGGCTACTAAATAACTGTGAGACTCTCCAAAAGTATTATTGACTTCGCATATGACTGCTCGTAGTACGTGTTCGCTATCATAACAAAACCAAAACGAAATCGGATTGAAAGCGTAGCCTAAAACACGGGGTAATGTTTGTAGGATAATTTCGCCATTTATGTTTTTCAAACCGTTACTATCAAGAATTTTTTTTACCCAAAAGATGGGAGAGTCGCCATCACGTTGTCCGTAATCATCGAACCACAATGAAATTAAGTTCCAACGGTTTATCGAAAATAATAAGCTAGTCTCTGTCTCTAAATTCGAAAGAGGCAATGACATAGCGAAAATATTATAGATAAATTTATTTTTTTTTGGACTTAATCTTTCATGCCCGACTTGTCCAAACAGTATTTTTCTTTTGGATTTCATTTATTATATGGTCGTGTAGTTTTGTTGATTTAACTCTCCAACCACGGCGGTTTTATCTCAAAATGTGTTGCGATACTTAATGCTGAAGTTAGTCCGTGCTCATGGAATCCATTACCAGTCCATGCTCCGCAAAACCATGTATTTTTTTCACCTTGAATCTCAAACAGTTTTGACTGTGCGCATTTTGCTTTGGCATCTAATACCGGGTGAGAGTAAGCGAATTGGTTAAGAATAAATTGGTCTTTGATTTTTTCCAAAGGATTCAAGGTTAAAAAAACTTTCTTTGTGGTCGGTAATGGTTGCAGCAAATTCAGAAGATAGCTAACACTGACTGTGTCAATTCCCATGGTCGTTGAATCAACCCGATAATTCCAGGCAGAATGCAGTGATTTGTTAGAAGGTAGGCAGTTTTCGTCAGTGTGCAGGATTGCTGTATTTTCTGTGAAACGTATATTCTCTAGTATCGCTCTTTCCGAATTTGATGGGTTCTCTAGTATCTGTAGGCATTGATCGGCATGAGTTGCAAGTATTACATGTGAAAATTGTTTAATATTCCCTTTTTCATCTTCGATATGGACATGATCGCAATGTCGGGTGATTTTTTTTACTTCATTTGATTGTTTCACATCAAGCATTCCATGTTTTAGTTTTCTTACATATTCCCGTCCACCTCCTTTAACACTTAACCATTGAGGTCGATTAAATATATTCAAAAGTCCATGATTGTTAAAAAAATCTATGAAGGAAGCGAAAGGATATTTTTTTATTGATTCCAACGGACATGACCAAATTGCGCCTGCCATGGGTAGTAAATACCATTCTCTAAAAGCTGCACTATAATTATTTTCGTTTAGAAACATTTCTAATGTGTATCCGAGATCGCCTTGGTAGGATGAAAAACGGTGTTTATTGTTATTGAATCTAACTATATCGTATAACATCCTCCAAAAATCTGGGTTATAAAGGTTTTTTGTCTGTGCAAACAAGGATTTGATATTTCGGCCAGCCCACTCTACGTTTGCTTTGGTGTTGGTATAGCTAAATGACATTTCACTTTTTGTGGATTCAATTTGCAATGTTTTAAAAAGATTTATGAGGTTTGGGTATGTTTGTTTGTTAAATACTAAAAAACCAGTGTCGACAGGAAATGTAATCTCGTCGATGGTCACATCGACTGTGTTGGTGTGCCCTCCAAGGTAGTTATTTTTCTCATAGAGCGTTACGTCGTGTTTCTTTTGTAGTAACCAGGTTGCCGTTAAGCCTGAAATTCCACTACCAATTACCGCTATTTTTAAATTCTGCAATCTAGGTTCCCCCTCATCAATCCATACGTTATATAATAGGGTGTTATATTTACCGGGTGTAATTTGTTTTCCAGCATGATTATTCACGAGTTTTTCAAAACGGACCATATTGTAATACTAAGTTTGTGATTTCTCACAAGTAAAGGAAGGGAATTAAATGGGAAAGTATCTTATCGCTTATGCGGGCACAGCTTTTGTTTTTTTCTTTCTTGACGTTATTTGGTTAATGTTCATCACAAAAAACTTTTACAAAACTGAAATAGGGCATCTTTTATCGGATTCTCCTAACTTGATGGCAGCCGGTATATTTTACATTGTCTTCATTGGTGGGATCGTATTTTTTGCCGTAGTTGCAGGTATCAAGTCTGAATCACTTATTGTGGCGGCTTCGTACGGGGCGGTTTTGGGTATGTTATCCTATGGCACCTATGAGATTACTAATTTTGCAACGCTAAACCATTGGCCACTCAAGGTAGTGGTAGTGGATTTGGTGTGGGGAATGTTTATTACATCAGTATCATCTGTTGGTGGATACCTATTTTTTAAGCTTTTTTACCCCTAGGTTTTCAAAAATTAGCTTAAAACGAAAATATTTCGGATTCTACTTTAGACCCTATAAAAAAAATAATGTTGAGAAATATAAAATATTTTGGGTTTCACTTACTTTTAAAATCTACCATACTATCATCGCTCGCTTGTGCGGGCCCAGCGATTAACCAATTTGAGGTCAAAGACTTAGACGTAGACATAGGTACTTGGGAGTTTCAAAGCCAAAACGCCCATATGTGGAAAATCCCTAAGAGAAAATATAGCCAGTCTGAGTCTGGAAAATTTGAATATGACGACAATTCTATTGCTAAACAGCGGCACGCATTTGAGATGGAATTAGGGGTAAATGAAAAACTTAGAACTAGGATTGGTATTGAGTACGAGAAACCTAGGTTAGATGATGACGATTTATCGCACGCTAGAAGAGATTCTTTCGGTGATTTCGAGCTAGAGGAGTTAGCCATGGAGGTGGTTTACGTTTTTATCCCACCGAGAGGAGAACTTATGGGGTTAGGGGTTTTAATGGAATTTCAGTATGCTATTAACCATGCCGAGTCAGACTCTTTTGTTCTGAGTCCAATACTTGCCGGAAATAAAGGGTCATGGAGTTACGTAGTTAACCCCGGATTGGTGCAGCATTTTGGAGGAACGGAAGAGGACAACAGATTAGATTTGGTTTATTCGTTTCAATTATTACGGAATATTACCAGCTCTGTAGAGTTAGGCCTCGAGGCCTATGGGGTAGTCGATCGGATTGGTTCAACTGGAAAAAGACACGAAAGTTCATTGACTTTTGGTGATCACGATCAGCATAGAATCGGACCTGTGGTTTATATATCTAACGGCTTTTTTAAATACGAAAATCAGTCAAATTTAACTATTGGTCTGGGTCTTTTTGAAGGATTAAATGCATCAACTCCGAACCGCACATTAAAATGGAGCTTGGAATATGAGTTTTAGATCAGCATTCGCGGATATTCATCTATTTTGTGTAACCAATTTGCATCCTACTGTCACGAAAAATGATTATAATATTGGTCCACATTAAAACAGATGGAAAATAAATATGCTAAAACTGCATTTCGCACCTAATTCAAGGGCAGGACGAATCGTTTGGCTGCTTGAGGAACTAAATATTCCTTACAACTTGAACAAGATGGAATTTGACCCGAAAGTCCTTAAGTCTGATGAACATAGGCAACGACATCCGTTGGGCCGTATTCCCGTTTTAGAAGATGGGGATGTAACAATATATGAATCAGGAGCAATCGTAGACTATATATTAGAGCGACATAAAAATGGAGGATTAAAGCCCAAAGTTGACTCACGGGAATATCCATACTATCTCCAGTGGTTTCACTACACAGAGGGCATGGTTATGCCCCCAATGAACACCATAGTTGTACACACAATCATCTTGCCTTCCGACCGAAGGGATCCAACGGTTTTAGGGCAAGCTCAGAGATTATTGAGCAAATCTCTGATCCCCATTGATGACAATTTGAAAGACAAAGAGTTTTTGATTGGAGATTTCTCTGGAGCAGATATAATGTTGGGTCACGCGTGCTTTATGGCAGATAAATTAGGCTGTGTCAGCGACAGTATGCTGAATCTACGAGAATACATAGAGCGTATCAGTTCCAGGGATGCTTTGAAAAAAGCGATTGATATGCAATGAGTGCACGATTTTGATCGTCATCATGTTTTGAAAAAATAGTTAAAGTATAATCATTACAGGATTAAGATAAAAAATAAGGAAGGTTGGGAGAGTGGTTTAATCCAGCGGTCTTGAAAACCGCCGTACGGCGACGTACCGTGAGTTCGAATCTCACACCTTCCGCCATTAAAATGTCTTAAATATATATTCTAATAAGTAAATTAGCTATCTATGTGATTATTTACGACCTTCTGATGCGAACTCCAATTATTTTTCTATACTAATTTAATTACTCAAATTAACAGAAAAGGAACTTTTAATGGGTAATTTAGAATCTATAGAAAGCGTGTGTGAAGACTATGACCTTCATAGAACATTAATGGAAATCCACAAGGGTTTAGTTAACCATCATGCAGGTCTGAGCCACTGGAGCTGGGTGTTGCAATGCATAATCGTCTGACCACCGTCTTTCCCAATGTTGTTGCCAATATTGAATCTTGTGACCGTGGTATCACTATTTACTATTACCTTTCTACGTTCTTCCAGAGGTTGTTGCACAGCATTACCTTCTGGTTGATACAGTGAAAAGAAGTCCTCTACGGGACGCTTTGGAATTACTATTGTGTGTTAGTGGGTTAAAGCATACGTATCAAGTATTGCGAATGCGAGTTCATTTTGTGAAATAACTCGCTCTTTGGGAATTTCGCGGAATAAATATCCAGACTGCCGAATCGACTACTGTTACCATCCTTGGTTTCATTTTTAAATCCTCAATATCAATTAATGTAATCCGTAGTTTGATATCTGAGTTTTAAGTTGGCGAGAATTCCGTTTTACCGGAGCATGCTCCGGTAAAAAAACCGCCCCTAAGGAGCGGTAGGTTTTTGCTTCTTGGGTTTTTCTATCTCCCGATAATACTAGGAGTTGCAATCCCGATGCTTTTAATAAGGGAAAATAATAGTAGTATCCTCGGAAAAACAACCTAACATTAATCAGAGGTTATCGAATGAAACAATGGTTAATAACGGTATCTAAAATAGCGGTTGGAACATTTTTCGAGCTTGTGTTACCTTCCATAATAAGCCAACGTATTAGCAAATTACCAACATTGGAAACATTGCGTAAATAGAATATGTAAAATTGCGCTCACATGGGAGTATGTACACAATCGAATTTTAGCGCTTTGCGACCAAAAGGATAAGCATACCCAGCAATTTATTAATCGTCGGGCGGTGATCAACACGAATTCACACTTAGCTGGTTCCGGAAAGCACTTGTTGAACTGGACGAAAAATAACCTCGATTTTTCTGCGATAAGTTCCAAATAAACAACAGGAGAGGGCGATTAATTTCATATGTCTAAAATGCCATCCGTTAAAGCGTTATTATCTGAAAATCAGTTATCCGAAATTTGTGAGGTATCAAACGTTTGGGGTGCTTTTGTTGTTTTGCATGCATGGAGCCTCATAATTGGAAGTATAGCTCTGGTGGTTTTCTATCCGAATCCATTAACCTACCTCTTGGCGATTATGATAATCGGGAGTCGCCAACTTGGATTACTAATATTGATGCACGATAGTGCCCACAGAACTTTGTTTCGCTCTCGAAAGTTAAATTATTGGGTAGGACAGGTGGCGTGTGCATTTCCAATGTTTGCCGACACGGAAGTTTATCGCGCTTACCATATCCGCCACCATATAAATACTCAGCAACCAGACGACCCAGACATTTTTTTGACTAGTAGTTATCCGATTTCTAAAACTAGTTTATTGCGTAAATTTTTTAGGGATTTGACGGGACAAACAGCGTTTTATCAGAGAAAACAGCAAATTTTGATAGCTTTGGGCAACAGTGAAATGACCTTTAAACAGAGGGTTAGGCACTTTTATGTCTCTCTCGGAAGACAGGTAGCTTGTAATCTTGTAATTTTCTTGATTGCCTTATATTTTGGTTACGGGTGGCTATACTTCACGCTGTGGATTCTTCCTCTTCTGACTTGGCACCAGTTTGTTGTTCGAATTAGAAACATCGCAGAACATGCCGTCGTTGGTTGTGCTGATGATCCATTTCGAAATACAAGAACCACTATAGCTTGTTTTTGGGAAAAGTTGTTTATAGCACCCTACTGGGTAAATTACCATTTAGAGCACCATCTTGTGATGTGGATCCCTTGCTACCGACTTTTCCGCCTACATCGATTTTTAGTTTTAAATGGTTTTAAGGAAAAAATGGAGATTGAAATTGGTTATTTAAACCTTTTACGAAAGGTTGTGACTGACAAGACTGATGATCGCCATGACTCTGGAGCCAAGAGCCGAAGCCTGGGAACATTCTCTGACGGATTTAAAACGGAATAAATTATCAAAGGACAGGTATTTATTAAAGCCTGCGAACTTCACAGAGATTCACCCTAGGAAAGCATGAGCCTCATGAACAGTGTTTACTAAAAAATAAAGGGATTAATTTGTAGAGATGTCTAAAATGTGTGCAACTACCTAAGGGTGCAGGACTCGATGTTCAAATGATCCCATTGAAAGTACGACTAATTTTAATTATTCTTTATTGAAATTAAGCTAAGCATAGAAGAGTCGATTATGCCAAGAACAAAATTTTAGAGCCAATGAATGTAAGGAAATAAAAATATGAAAAAACTAATGACTATTATCTTCTTTGCAGTTTCAGCAAGTGCGATGGCGGAATGGATTAAATGGTCCGAATCACCAAACGGAGATGAATCATTCGTGAATATGGAGCAGATTATTGTTCAAGGTTATATTAGGATATTTACGGACAGGAAAAAATATCACAAACCCACTAAATCAGGCGAACAGAGTGTAGAGAATAGATACGAATTAGACTGCCACAACCAATTTTACAAAGTTTTGCAAGTTTCAGGATTTACTGATGACAGCTGGAAGACATTAAAATTTATGCTAGATCCTGAAGACGACGGAAGGCCCATACGTCCCGATACGGCGGTGGAATTGCTTGCAGATATCATTTGCCAAAATTAATAACTGATAATTAATTGTAACTTTAAAGAAAGACTAGGTCGCAATTAAACCCATAATAATAAGTATTTATTGGGGTCTGTCGGATACTGATTTTGGATTTGGAAATAAGCTTTTAGTTTTAGTGATTATTGGTTGAATCTAATATGCTCATAAACAGTAATTGCTGCTATTTAGAGGTTTTTTTTATTTGTTATGAATTTTCCTCTAAGAAGCAATATTTAAAATCATGTCGCTAACCGATTTCATTAATAACCCTAAACCCCTTAGTTTATTAAGTTTTCATTAGTAACGGATAAATAGCATCAAACATTTTGAACTTTCGTATGTTCTGCTAGTCCCAGGCTTGTTCAAACACAAAAAAGAAAAGCAAAAATGGCAAAAATAATGGGAGTCTTGGCTGGCTTTGGTGTCTTTCTTGTGATTGTTGGATTGGGTGGATTAGTCCTTGGATTTTTGGGGTTAATTAATTTTGAAGAATTTGCCTTCGGACTGTCTTCGGGGGTGAGAATTATAGGTTCAGTAGCGATAGCCGGATGTTTACTATGCGCATTAGGATTCGGCTGGAGTGAGTATCGAGACTACTTTAAATCTTGAGGGGAGAGAAATGTTTAAAAAGTCTGATTATTTTATTTTATTAGCGGTTGCCATCTCATTCATCATTTCCGCTTATCTGTGGTTTGTTTTGCAGGACAGAGAACAAGCTATCTTTACAGCCATATGGATACCATCAATTTTTACTTTCGGAATTTATTTTAAATTATCAGCGTTAATGGGGAGAAAACGATGATTTCTGAAACCGAACTTTTAGTGCTCGCGATAGTCGTTTTTAGTTTGATGTGTGTGGGATTAGGGCTCACCATCAGGGAATTCCAAAACATGGAAAAAGAAGACTCTTCGGATTGAAGTGGGGATTTTTTGCAAAGGGTGTCTGGAATAACTACTACTTCAGATGCAGTCCAAGATATAGCACAGTGCTCGGTAATGGTCGGTTAAATCTTTTGCAAAGTTAGGTTTCTCCGAAAGCCTATGCAGTAACTTTAAACATTCAGGGAAATCGTTAATGGTTGAAAAAACCGGCGCTTTCTCCGCACTTTTGAGCTTTTGGATGGCCGGCTTTTCACCCGCAAACATGCACAGTTCGCATGCATACGCAATGTCAATCAAGGTCAGTGTTTCTCCCATAATGAAAGTTGCCTTCGCAAAGGCTGTTAGAGCATTCTCAATACCCGACAGGTAGGTACGCATTGCAGTTTCGGCCTGCCGATGTGCATCATTATCAACGTTATCACGGTTATTAAGCAAAGAAAGATGGTATTTCTGGCTTGATATTGCAAAAATTAAGGACTGATCCAAAAAACTGTCAATTCGTGAGGATTCAAAAATATCTGTCCCGTACAACATGTGGGCTTTTTCCCCTGCTCGAGAAACCGCTCTCATAATAGAATTGGATTCAAAAATACCAACCTTGCCGTTTTTGGCAAAACCCGCCGGCACCATTCCGAACGGGTGTAATTTTAGAAACTCATTTGTTTTGAATATTGTATCGGTAAATCCAGTCCTAGCCTTTGTAGCGAACTGTGGCAACTCTCGCTTTTGTTGCTCTGATAATACTCTAGGGTTGTAGTCCCAAAGCCAATCTTTGAGCGATGTGGTGTTTTCCGATCCAATATACTCAATCGCAGTGCCGGCATACCTCGCAGTTATTGTGGATTTGAAAACCCGAGGGCTGAATTTGTAACAGAAAATTTTAATTTTTTCCAAGGCTAACCCAATAACTTAGTGCAGTGTAACTCCAATCGTTTTTTGCTAAGCAGCATTAATATTCTCTGGAGTAAATGGTAAACTTCTGCATCGTTTACCTGTAGCAGCAAAGATGGCGTTCCCGATCGCTGGTTGAATAACTGCTGTTCCGGGTTCCCCAAGGCCTCCAACGAAACTGCCGTCGGATTTGACGAAGGTAACATCCAATATTTTTGGAGACTCGTTTATTCGGGCGATTCTATAAGTATCAAAATTGTCTTGCTCGATCTGCCCGTTTTTTACTGTGATCTCTCCCCATAATGCTGCCGAATGACCAAAGTTAATTGAACCCTCTATTTGGGCAAGAGCCTGGTCAGGGTGCACCAGAGCACCAGCGTCTACTACCGCGGTTACTTTTTCTAAAAATACTTGATAATTTTGGTCCACCATGACTTGAGCGACCATTGCAACTACCGTATTGTAGCCTTCCATAACAGCCACGCCGCATCCCCTTCCGGGAGAGAGTTTTTTATGCCATTCGGATTTTTGTCGGACCAACTCCAGTACATTTTTCATCCTCTTCCCAACTGGAATTCCGGCAGATAGTCCTGACCATTGGTGCTTTGTTGAGCCCATATCTAGTTGAGATATGCGATACTCAATGGGATCTTCCTTGGCCACAAAAGCACACTCATCGATAAAGCATTCGAGCGCAACAGCATTTACCGTATGAGACACAGATCTCCAGAATCCAGGTTCGACTGGTGTCTGATGCATCTGGTATGTAAAATGCAAGTCTTTGGTGATGTACGGGTAGTTATCAATTCCTTCCACGGCAAAAGGATCAATGCCGTCTTTTACCAAACTGGGCCATTGTACTGCTGATATTGATGGACTGGTGGACTGAAACCGCATAGCTTTTAATTTCCCGTTTTGATCAAGACCAGCCGATAAATTAAAAATTCCTGCTGGCCGATAATTATCATGAGTCATATCGTCTTCTCTATCCCATATAAGATTTACCGGGACCTTCGCCGATTTTGAAGATTGAATAGCAGCAATAACATAATCCATGCCGCCTCTTCTTCCAAAACTACCTCCTAAGAACGTTGTTATAACAGTGACTTTTTCCGGCAATATACCAGTCTGTCCACTGACAACGCTGGGTATAATTTGCGGAAATTGGGCTCCCGTAACGATCGTCGCGTTATCCTCTTGTATATCAGCCATCGCGTTCATCGGTTCCATCGGAGAATGGGATAAAAACGGGAGTCGATATTCGGCTGAAACTTTTTGAGCGGCATTATCCATGCCAGCTTGTAGGTCCCCGGCCGATCGAAACACTTTCCCAGTTTTTTGCGATGCTTGGGTCATTGCTTCCCATAAATCAGAACTATCTAAATTAGCGTTCGGACCCTCATCGTATTTTAACGATAATAAATCCCTACCTTTTTTTGCGTTCCAATAACTATCGGCTATTACTGAAATACCGGCATCTATCTTTACAACCTTAAACACGCCAGGAGAGTTTTTTGCTCTTGTATCATCGTATTCAATAATCCTTCCTCCAATCATTGGGACCATCTTGACTGCTGCGTACATCATATTTGGTATTCTGGTATCAATTCCAAATTGGGCTGTGCCTTTAACTTTACCGGCACTATCGAGTCTTTTTACATTATTTTTACCTATTAGCTTCCATTGATTTGGTGTTTTTAGTACTACTTCTTTAGGAATTTCTAGGCTAACTGCTCTATCCACAAGTGATCCATAGGATTCTTTTTTTCTGTTTGATCCGAAAACAAACCCGTTTTCTGCTGAGCACGCATCTGGTTTAATATTCCATTTTTTAGCCGCAGCAGAAATAAACATAGTACGAGCAGTAGCGCCCGCTTTTCTTAGCTTTTCCCAAGCATCCCTCACAGAAGTTGATCCACCAGTTAGTTGGGCGCCTAAAAAGCTGTTAATGTAAGCCTCTCCCGGGGCTGCAAACTCCACATTAATTTTATGCAGCTCCACTTCCAGCTCTTCGGCGATAAGTATAGCTAAAGAGGTGTAAACATCTTGGCCCATTTCCGCTCTATCACAAACAAATGTAATTTGATTATCACTATTGATGTTTATCCAAGCATTAGTAAATGTCGATGTTTGAGCGTTCGATTTTTTTGGCAAACCTCCCAGAGAAAATCCAATAGCTAGGCCTGTAGATGCTGTACCACCAATCTTTAGGAATTCGCGCCGACTAATCCTTGCTTTCTGCATTTACATCTCCCATTAAATTTAGTTCATAACAGATAAATTTAACACCAAGTTTATAGCAATACCAGAGAATATAGAATTTGCGCGATTTATTACTATAATCATTGGCAAAGACTCAGCTTAGCGAAATGAAAGCTATATTAACTAGTTGAATCTAGCAGTTGCGCCGCCCCAAAGAGGAAAGACATCAGCCGAGTGCTTACAATCTACATTGAGATAGATAAAAAATAGAAATTTGGACGAAGAGAAATATAATTTTTAGTTAGAGAAAAAAATAGAAAGTGTTAGTCTCCTAGAGAATATATTTTTGTCTTGATCAAATTGAGGAGGCCTTTGCAGGCTTCAACATCTGTGATTAGTCATTTTTACTCGGAAAGCGATTGGATAAAAAATGTCAAATACTAATGGGTTCAAAGTCATGTTTTTTGAGTTTGCGGTTGATCAATCAGGAGGTTTTTACAAATGTCGAGCCTGAGTACGGCGAGAAAATTGTATTTTGCATATGGATCTAACGCTAACTCTTTAAATATGATGCACAGATGTCCCAGAGCAATTCCGGTGGGCATTGCCCAAGTAAAAGGTTACGAAATGGTCTTTAGAGGCGTCGCAAATCTTAGAAAGAAAAAAAAATCGAAATCATATGGTGTTGTTTGGAGCATAACCCGCAAATGTGAAAAAACATTGGACTGGCATGAGGAGTACCCTCGGGTATATGTAAAAGTATATGTACTAAATAAAAAATACGGTAACCTCATGATGTTTTATACTTTAAAAGCCCCTTTGTTAAAAAAGTATCCCGCTGATAATTATAACCGTTGCATTGCTGCAGGGTATAAAGAATTTAATATTCCCGAACAGCAATTAGATCGGGCATTAGAAAAATCCGAAGGAAAAACCTTACAATATACTGCTTCAAATTATGATTACAAAATATAGAAAATGAAGGATTAATTCGTGGAACATAAACTATTTAATGATTTGTTAGAATATCGGGATTGGATAGCCAAGAGCGGCAAGTTTGAATTAGATCAATTACCTCAACCAGGCAAAGAGGGTGGCTTAAATTCGTCAATACTTCTTTTATTACAAAGCCCAGAGAAAGCAAATGCCGGTCTTTCTCGTGAGATGTCCATTAATAACGATATACCGATTCTGAAGAATGTAAAAAGCCAACTGTCTAGGTTACGCATACCGGAGAGTCAGTTGGTTGTATGGAACTTAATAGGTGTCTACGGCGTTTCGAGGGTGACAAAGCAAATAGAGAGCGACTGGCTACAGAGACTGGCACCACTTGTAAATCAAATGAATAACCTTAAGGTTATCATCGGATGTGGCTCCTACGTCTGGAGGGCTTTGTATAAAATGGAATACAAAAAGCTTGTATACACCGTTCCGGTATCTGAGTCAGTGGATAGAAAAGCATTTAATAATCGAGATAAAGAAAGTTTCGAGCGTACTTGGAATAATATTAAACAAATTTTAGATTCCCAATCTCCTGTCGGTCGAAAAGGTATAGTTTCCGAGACTCAAGGAAAGCTCAGAGATACCATTGATAGTTTAGGAATTGATAGTTTAAAAAATGTAGCGGCAGGGGTTAAGAAATCGAATTTTCTCCAGCAATTATCAAAAGCCAAAGACGAAATACAGAATATATGGCTTGATACGTGGATTATAGATAAAAAAAAGCGAAAGCGAAAATAGAAAAGAACAAGTCAGTTGAGGAGTGTACATATATTTACGGAGAATTCAATAACAAAGGGAGAAGAAATGTCGGAATTAAAACAAAATACAATTCAACAGCTAAAGGTGTTAGATACACCTACTGTTTGCAATGCCCTGGAATTAATTGCTCCGGAAAGAAGAGGATTTGGGTACACCACGAAACCATTATTTTGCTTAAAACCTCAGATCGAACCCATTGTGGCGACTGCTAAAACAGCAAGAATAAGATCTACTCACCCTAATGATATTTCAGCAAAGGAAGCCAGTGAAATATTAGATCGGTATTATGATTATATTGACAATGGTCCAAAGCCAAGCGTAGTGGTTATCGAAGACATTGATGAAGATAAAGGCTACGGCTGTTTTTGGGGAGAAGTCAATAGCGCTATTCATTTTGGGTTGGGTTGTATTGGCGTTATAACGGATGGAGGAATTAGGGACTTGCCGGATATCGCTGAGGGCTTTCAAATGTTGGCAGCAAAGGTGGTTCCATCTCATGCCTATGTACACTTGGTTGATTTTTCAGTTGATGTTAACGTTGCAGGAATGCGGGTGCGAAACGGCGACATAATTCATGCGGACCAGCATGGGGCGGTGGTTCTGCCTCTGGGTTCCGTAAATGAAATAAAAGCTTCGGCCGAATTAATTGCCAGACGTGAGAAGGTTATAATTGATGCGGCGAAATCACCGGATTTTAATAGTAAAAAGTTGCGAGCAGCAAAAGGTGATGCATCGGAGATACACTAAGATAGGGGAAATGTAAACATGAAGATAGCACTACAATACAGTCCTTATAATCGCATAGACCTTTTTGAAGAGGCGGGTTTTGAAGTAGTGGAAGGGGTTTGTGAATCAGAGCAAGATATGATCGACCTATTGAAAAATGCCGATGGAGCCCAAGTTAACACCGTACCTCTAACTTCAAAGAAAGTGCTAGAGGCATGCCCCAAACTAAAAGTAATTAGCCGTATGGGTGTGGGAGTCGATTCGATTGATTTGTTATCAGCCACAGAGTTGGGTGTTTTAGTCTGTAACGTTCCGGGTGTAAATACGGTTGAAGTCGCAGAGCATGCTGTTTCTATGTTGCTTTTAATGACACGAGGCTTGCATGAGTCTGTAGTTCTAACTAGAAGAGGTGGATGGGCGAAAGATCGCATACGCGTGGTCAATGGTGTAAGAAGGATAGCTGCCCACACGATTGGAATCCTTGGGTTTGGTAATATCGGACGGTCGTTTGCGAATCGAATTAGAAATTTTGGTCCGTCCAAAATCTTAGCATATGACCCTTACGTTTCGCAGTCTACGGCAGATTTATACGGTGTTGAATTAGTGTGTCTTGAGGATATGCTTAGAAATTCTGATTATATCTCCATCCACTGCTCAGCGACCGAGGAGACTAAACACATCATCAATGCAACTACCTTAAGTTATATGAAAAGTAGTTCGCTGTTAGTCAATACGTCTCGAGGCTCAGTAGTTGATGGAGTGGCTCTAGGTCACGCTTTAAGTAATAAATATATTGAAGCTGCTGCTCTAGATGTTACAGAGTTAGAACCTATTGCATCTGAAGATCCTTTGTTAAGCCTAGCCAACTGCTATATAACACCGCATTGTGCCGGCTACTCCTCCGTTTTTTTAGAGGAATGTCCAATTCTACAGGCTGAAAATATCATTAGGGTGCTCACTGGCAGTGGTGCTCCACATGGATTGGCTAACCCAGAGGTCATTAAAACAGTAGCAGTGATGCGATCACTGAAAATGGAAAAGTGGCTTGATGCCAAAGACTTTTCTATAGCCTTACCAGTTTAGAAATATATTAATCTTTTATAACTTTTAGTTGCATATCAATCTCTGCAACAACGTTATTGGAGTTCGCGGCAAGTTCTCTTAATTGGTCCTCTTTTATGGTGTTGTTTTGCAGCGCCACTTGGTATTTATTGTCAAGGATATAATTTATACTCTCGAGTTTTAAATTGATTTTATGTATTATCCCAAGAGGGCTGTTTGCCGATTTCTCTTTTATCCATTTTTTATTCATAACTTGATCATATAATGCAAGCGTTTGAGGTAGGATTGCCCGGACGTGAGTTGGATCTCCGAGGAAATTGTCATGTCTGGGGTGAGGGACTTTAATATAAATTTTAGCGCTATTTGTAGATATCCTGTAAAGCTCTTTCATTACTTGATTGAACACGCAAAATGTTTGTCCTAAGTGCTCTAATACGTTATCTAATATAATTTCTTCCACCGAATTGTCATCAAAGGGATAAGGAAATTCTTCTAGATTGTGCAGAACGTCAGGTTTACAATCGGTAAAAGTATCTAAATTGATAAATCCTTCTTTGTGCTTATATCCGCATCCTAAGTTTAATTTTTTCAAGAACCCTCCACCTCAGAACCAGCTATTTTTTTCCCAGTGGCAATTCCGATCCATGCCATAGTCAGCTCATATCCTAGTGATAGAATCACTGGGCCAATGAAGAGCCCTACCAGTCCGTTAGCGAGCGTTCCCCCTACGACTCCCACAAAAATTATTATCATGGGAGTTGATAGCCCACGAGCCATTACTATCGGTTTCATAACGTTATCAAAAAGAATCACAGGAATTGTCCATACAGTAAGTAATATCGCTGGTGTTGTATCTAAAGTCATCCACGCATAGGCTAAAACCGGAAGCAGTATTATTCCAGGTCCTACCTGAATGGCTGACATGACTAATACAAGAAAAGTTAGTAGTCCGGCTGCGGGTATTCCTGCTATTAAGAGTCCGATTCCAGCAAGGGTGGCCTGTACGACTGCAACCCCTATGATCCCGACGGCAACGTTGCGAATCGCCATAGTCGCAAGAGTTAGGTACTGATTGCCATGAGGCCCCACCATCCTTTTTGCGAAAGCACATAGTCCTTTTTCAATTGGTTGCGCCCACCCAAACATAATCCCTGCCATGAAAATTGCAATCACAAACTGTATAAGTCCTATTCCCACGTTCGCTGCGATTTTTAAGAATACTTTGCCTGCGGCTTTTAATTGAGTACTTATCTGTGCTAGAGCCAACTCTAGATTTTCTGATGCATCCCACCAAAAAGTAGATATTAATTCCCCGACTATTGGCCAATTAGCAATAAGACTAGGGGGAGGAGGGATTTCAATTGATCCATCAGCTAAATCTCGAGCGATAGATTCCATATTCCCGATTAAAGCACCCCCTAGCCCGATAGCGGGGCCAATAACGGAAATTAATAGCGCTATAATCAGAAGCGACGATGCCAGAGCCTTGCTTTTTACCTTGCCTGACACCCATTGGAAAGCAGGATAAAGCGCTACGGCTAATATCCCCCCCCACATGAATATAACTATAAAGGGACCCAAAATTAACAGACACCAATATACCATTACACCCAAAACACCAAGTCGGATTGCTACGTCTGTTATTTTACTATTTGGTTGATATTCCATACCTGTATCTTTTATATTTGAAACAAAGATAATTCTAACAGTTGTTGGTGGAATAAGTCTTATTCTTACTTGTTTTGATAAATTAAACTTCATAAGTTAAAATCTAATTAAAGAATATTATTCAATGTGAAAGCCAAAAAATATGTTATCGAAAGACCAAATAGCCTCGTATCACAAAAATGGGTTTGTAATTCCTGAATATAGGTTGCCAGAAGAATTTATTGAAAAAATTCGAAAACAAAGTGATGAGTTGGTAGAGCAACATTCACAATTTAGGGATTATTGTCCAACCTTGCTTGCTTATGACACAGGATTTCTAAGCATTGCCCGAGTTCCAGAGATTTTGGATATGGTAGAGCAAATACTTGGATCGAATTTTGCGCTTTGGAATTCAAGTTTTTTCTCTAAACCAGCAAAGAACGGTAAGGCCACACCGTGGCACCAAGATGGTGAATATTGGCCAATTAGGCCGATGGCTACTTGCACTGTTTGGCTGGCTATTGATGAGGCCACCGAGGCAAACGGGTGTCTGAGATATATCCCGGGATCGCACATTAGCCAGCGAGCTTTAACACATCAGACCGACACAAGCGGAGCATACACCTTAAATCAAGAATTAAAACCCGGCCAGTTTGATGAAACAAATAGCTATAGTTTGGAGTTGAAGGCGGGACAGATGGCGTTGCACGATTCGTTTATTGTACATGGATCACGCGCAAATACCTCCCCTAAACCACGACGAGGAATGACCTTGAGATACATGCCAACTAGTTCAATTTTTGACCGAGAGCTCGCTCGCGAAATCGCCTCCAAGACCACTTTGGGTCACGTTGATAGAACGCTTTTCCTGATGCGAGGCCTCGATCTGTCGGGAAAGAATGATTTTCGTATCCGACTTTAATGAGTATGTTCTGGGTAATAATTTTCTATTTTTTTGATGGATTCTGTTAACGTTGCCGCGATGGAGATATCAACGTTTTGTTTGTTTCTCATTGCAGCTACGATAACTGCGTGGTGAGAAGCGAGTTGTTCAAGGTAGTTTGGATGGCTAGGTTTCACCCTTTGGGTTAAAAAGTAGTCCGCAATAGACAAAATGATTTTTTGCGCGTGCGCATCCTTGTTCAGTACCCATCTGATAAGTTGGGCATGGCTCGAAGCATTAGCCCCTTCGTTTTTGGAAGCCATGTCGTCAGTAAGCTTTATAATCTGATTTACAGATTTTTCAATGGTTTTCGAGTCCTCTAGGAGGGCCTTAATCCGGGCATTATCGTCATATATCCCGCATGGAATTTGGCAATGCGAAAAAGAACTTTGTGACCAAAAAAAAGAATTAGCTATGAAAACAACAATATATAACGTTTTATTCCATTGTCGCATACTGATTTCTCCTGTGCTTGATATTAAGATTTATAATTTTAAAATATACTATGCGGTTATGAGGCCTCATTTAGCCAATTAAGTTCATTAAAAGTGTTTCTGAAAGCGATTAAATGTTATTTAAAGCTATATTAATATTTTCACTAGGCGTGTTGGTAGGAGTGTTTGTGATACGTTCGGGAAAGATTGGAACTAGGACTGCTATAATTTTATCTCTTGGTTTTGTAAGTGCTACGTATCTTTATCAATTTTTTTCTCCTTATCAGAGCTGTGTTCGAGGCATGCAACAGTCGGGTGATCAATCTCTGGTTGCCCAAGTGGAGTGCGCCAAAATGCTGGGGAAAACACCGACACAGTAATAAGCTATCAGTAGTTTTACGTTAGGGTTAGGTTTACATGAATTACGCAAGATGGCGCAAGACAATTGCGATTACAATTTTTTGTTTTAATTTCTTTGTTGGTCCAACCCAAGCCGGTAAAATTTACATATCCCCTGGTATGAATTCCTATCATTTTGATAGAGATGCTGGCTACAAAAATGAAAATTGGGGTTTAGGGGTTCAGGTGGATTTTCAGAAAACTTTTAGTCTTAATTTCGGGAGATTCAAAAATAGCGAGGATAATTTATCGAATTATCTAACTGGCACATGGTATCCCTACGTTTTTGAGCATACAAAAATTGGATTGCTTGTTGGTGGCTTTGATGGCTATGTTAAAGAAAGAAATGGAGGATGGTTCTTAGCGGGAATGCCGATTATTAATTACAGCAGAGGCAAATGGGGTGTTAATATGGCAGTTGTTCCAAAATATAAAAATCGCATTCATGGGGCATTTATTGTCCAATTGTTGTTCGCGATTAATTAATCAGCGAAGTTTAGTAGGCTTACTTTTTAAATTATAACCTTATGGTGTCGATTACATAGTGTGATCATAACTTCTCCAGAACCTAATGAAAAAAACGATTTTTAACGGATTAATTAGCCTTTGGATTTTAATGCTGGCCTCGTGTGGTGGGGGGCCAACGGCACCCGTCCAATCTACTGTAATTTCAGGGGTGGCATCTTTGGGAGCCCCAATGACTGAGGCTATTATTAATCTTAAAAGCCTTGCAAACGGGGCCGAGTATTTTCCGGGATCAACTGACCTTTCTGGGGGTTTTTCGTTTGCGGTCGATACAGCACTTTACCCCCCCCCGTATCTTATACGAGTCACTAGTGAACTAGGAGGTCAAACTGCTTCCCAGTTTTCATTTATTGACGCGGGAGGAGCTAGCGGGCTAGTGGTAACTCCCATTTCTACAGCCGCAATAGCTCTAGCGGCCAATCGAACGGCGGATAAAGCTTTCTCGGAGAGTGTTTCAATCACTCAGTCTGATTTCAACGGTAAAGTTGACGTCCTGTATACAGCTACTCGGGCCATTCTAAACGTTCTCGGGGTTAATGACTCATCGACATTAACCAAAAATTCGCAATATCAAGCAAATGGATCTGGCTTGGATAGTTTTTTCGATATCGTTAAGGTTAATTATGACGGTAGTCTTAGTGGAAATGTGGTTCTCACAACTAAATTTTCTGGAAAAGCAATCGAGTTAAATAACCTCTCCACAACAGGAGATGTTAGCGTTTTGGACAGCATTGGGTGGCTAGCGGCGAAAATAGTAAATTTAATCAATCATAATATCTCTTGCATTGAAGGAGGGTTTGAGGCAAATAATTCTGTTGAACTAAGTTCATGTATGGACGAAAGCTTTAAGGACTCTGGGGTAACTAACTCCTCGGGGGTATTGGCCGGGTGGCAGGGCTTAACTGGTAAAGCGATTGCCGCAAAACCTGCCCGAGTTGACTGGTGTGATTTTGATAATAGATCCTTGTCATTCGCATCCGAGGCCTCTGACCTTGCTGGAGCAACTGGAGTGTGTTCGGCTACGAATGAAATGAAGACGAGTGCTGCGAGTACAGCGTTTTCTGGACGATATCGTTTTGTAATAAATTCTTCTGGAAATGACGTTGATTTACTGAAACTTTACGGAAATCAGTTAGTTGCTTCATTGGCGGCGTATCCTCAAATTCAAAAGAAATTACGCATAGATGGTTTGACTGGAAATACTGGGATCACGAGCGGTTACAGATTTGATATTGGTACTGGGGTTGGAAGCCCTAATGATTCAGACGGTGCAGATTTAGTCGCAGCGAGAGTTAGGCTGGTGGATCATACCGGTTCTTCGCTATCAGGGGGCACATTTTATATGCAGTGTAGGCAGGGGAATCTTGGCAGTTGCACGGACAAATACTTATCAATGTGTGAGAGTTCGAATTGTGCTAATTTTAATTTGAACTCCGATAGGGTTTTCAGTGTTTCTTCCACACTGGCGAGTGCAATAATATCCGGAATGAAATCTGGTAGAGTATCGGCGGAAATAACCGCTTATAGCGATACGAACAGATCAACCCAGGTTTACCAATCAGATATTGCTTTGGTGGGTATCCCTGTTAGCCAAAACATTGCCGAGGGTATTACTTTTCCAAGTCTAGACTCATTGTCGCAAACAAATCTAAAATCGTGGGTAAGTGATACTAATCTTTCGCTTTCATATACCGCCGGTGATGCGAATATTTATCAAGGAGTATTTTACGCTAAATATGGTGACTCCAGTTATACGAGCATTTCGAAACTATCTGCTGATGCTGTAATTCATTCTGACTTGCGTGTAGGTAACGTTACTTCACTGTCTAGCGATTGCTCGAGCAGTGGCGCCTATCGATCTTATACCTTGAAGGGGAGTTTTAATGATGTAAGCACTGAAACTAAATATTATGGCAGCTGTGATTCGAACGATTACTAGCGCGAAGGTAAGTTATGCAGGCAGAATCAGTTACTGGAATAAAGGCTTTGTAATCGCCTCCATATGTAGTTATTTGGTTATGAAAAAAATTATAATTTTTACCTTTACAATGCTCTTCTTGTCAAAAGCCGTGGTGGCTGATTGGAGTTGGGTAGCTGAGAGCCGAGATGCCACATATTACATGTTTCCGGGAAAAATTTTGATTAAAGGTGACGTCAGAAAGGTATGGGAATTACAAGACCTTAAAAAAATAACATGGAAAGGCGAGAGGTCTTTTAGATATTTATCGGAGTATAACTGTGCTAATAATCAATGGAGGATGTTGCACTTTACAGGACATTCCGAGAGTATGGGATCAGGACAAATTCTATCGGCGAAAAAAGATGCCGTTTGGTATGTTATACCACCAGCTACGCCGAGGATGCGAGTTTTAAATGGAGTGTGCAGGTTTTAGGTATCGGTGAGACATAAAAACGCTTAGTCATAATTTAGAAAATTAAGTGCAGGGGGAATTTTTAATGCCGACTATTACGGAAGGTGAGCAGCAGTCAGGTTTTTTGCGCGCCAAAAAAATTATAAGAACAATAGCGATAACATTTTTTATCGGTTTAGTGATAGGTTCAGTGATGGCCGTAGTGTCAAATGGATTTGTAATCGGAGTAGGCTGGTTAGCAAATCAGCGCGAATCTTTGAGTTTGTTCGAGATTACAGTATTTGGCTTCTCAATTTCTACGGCACCTTTAGTATGTTTGTTAATTGCGGCTTTTCTGGTGATTGGAATAAAACGAATTTTTTCAATTACTCGCTATCATGGTCCTGCAGATAGTATTTATGTCGCTCATCATGCCGATGACGAACCAGACTGGAGAGTCGGCATAGGGTCAACTTTGGCGGCTTTTGTGTCCGCGAGTGGTGGCGCTTCTGTTGGCCAATATGGCCCTTTGGTTCATTTTGGTGCAACAGTAGGTGGCTTAATGCGTCGCTTATCTGGAGGTGCTTTAACTATAGAAATATTCCTGGGTTGTGGGGTTGCTGGGGCTATCGCAGCGGGCTTTAATGCGCCTATAACGGGTTTGGTTTTTGCGCACGAAGCAATTTTACGAAATTTTTCTCAAAAAGCTATTGCACCAATAGCTATTTCAAGTATCACCGCGGCTGCTGTTAGTGAGTGGGCATTTGGTGAGCGTAACGTCCTAGGAATAAATCATGTGGCTCCAAACCTGGTGGAATTAATACCTTACCTATTGGCGTCAGGACCCGTATTCGGATTAGTAGCAATTGCGTTTATGCTATCTTTGCGACGGTCTGCCCGCTTTGCTTCCGGTAGCGGCTTATCCGCTCCAAAATTAATCATATTAGCAGCCCTAATATGTGGATTCGTTGGGATGTTTATTCCGGAAATCCTTGGCCTCGGAACTGATGCTGTATCAAATATGTTCTCGGATGAGTTTGAATTATCATATTTACTGGTTTTGATGTTGGCCAAAATAATGATGACAGCAGTGTGTATCGGTTTTGGTTTATTCGGCGGTGTGTTTTCACCGGCACTATTTGTTGGGGCGTCAATCGGGGCAATAACAAATAAACTCATTTTGATGCTGGGTTTTGGTTCCGCCGGCCCTGCTTTGGCAGTATGTGGCATGGCTGCAGTTGGGGCTGCTGTAATTGGGGCTCCGATTTCTACTGTCCTTATAGTGTTGGAGATGACCACGTCTTATGAGTTTGCTGTTGCAGCAATGTTATCGGTGGTTTCATGCAAAATCGTATCAAATGTGCTTTTTGGTCATTCCTTTTTTGATAGGCAGTTAATGGACAGGGGAATAAATATATCCCTTGGCAGGAGTCATATAAACCTAATGGATATGTCGGTTGTGAATTATATGTCGAAGGATAACTTTGTGTCTTTTTCAGTTAATAAGAATACCGCTTTAGCAATTGATTTCATGGCCAAAAAAGGTGTCACCGAAGCTTATGTTATCACTGATAATATGTCTTTTTCTGGGAAAGTTTCCATGCAGTCACTAGTTTTAACTAAGGCGGAAAATATAGGAGGTTGCATTGACAGATCACCTCTCGTTATTTTTGCGGATGACTCTGTACTTGAAGCGATAGAGAAAGCCAGCACTTTTGTTGGTGAAAGTATTCCTATTGTTGATAAAAGTTCCGGTATATTGATAGGAGTAATAACCGAGGCGGATCTTTTCCAGGCTTATTTGTCAATGCAAAATAAGACTCGAGATATCGAGACAGCTTAACTCGAAACCTAATCGAAGAATCTATAAATCTATAATGTTAGGCGTAAGTGTTATAAAAAATAAATGTTAAAATTGGTTGACGTAGCGTGTATCAGGGGGCAAGGTTTATTATTCAGAAACCTTTCTCGTTCGATCAATTGTGGTTCTCTGTTGAGAGTACATGGCGCAAATGGGGTTGGAAAAACTAGCTTGTTACGAATTATTGTAGGCTTATCTTCTCCACACACCGGCCAAGTAATTTGGAAACAACAACCTATTTCCCAGGATATGGACTATTTTCGCACTCAACTTTTATTTATTGGACATTCAGATGCATTGAAGCCCGATCTCACGCCACATGAAAATATCTCTTTTTTATTAGCCCTAGGCAAGATCCGGGTTGATGAAGACCAACTATCCCAAGACATTTCAAGATGGGGTCTGGGAAGGTTGAAAGGAAAACCCGTTTACAGTTTATCAAAAGGCCAAAGGCGACGATTGAGCTTAATGCGTTTGCTATACGGACACAACAAGCCTCTGTGGGTCCTTGACGAGCCTTTTATCGGGTTAGACCCAAAAGCTATTTCAGTGCTTGTTGCACTAATTGAAAGCCATCTCGCGAGAAAGGGAATTGTTATCTACACTACTCACCAAAACGTAGATATTAAGTCGCCGATTAACAAAATAATTAGGTTGGATCAAATTTGAGTCTTACGTTAATAGTTTTTGCTGTTGTAAAGAGAGATATGCAACAAGCTGTGAAAAGGCCGTCGGATTTGCTAACCGTGTTTTGTTTCTTTATCCTCTCGTCAGGTTTATTTGCTATCGGGATAGGGCCTGACCCAGAATTGCAAAAGAATATTGGAGTAGGGGTCATCTGGGCTTCAGCACTTTTAGCCTCCATTCTAGCATTGGGGGAATTGTTTTCTGGGGACGAAAGGGATGGTGTTTTAGAACAAATGCTTTTGGTTCCGGAACCATTGACGGTCATTATGTTGGCAAAAATTATCGGACATTGGGTTGTTACTGGCTTACCTATAGTGCTTGTTTCGCCATTTTTGGGAATATTTTTTGGCTTCAGCACGAATGCTTTGTTAGTGTTGGCGAGTTCCCTTTTACTTGGCACTCCTATTTTATCTCTTCTTGGGGCAGTTGGTGCGGCCTTAACTCTCGGAGTTAGAGGAGCCACTGCCCTCGCCGCACTACTGATTTTGCCATTATATATTCCCGTTTTGGTATTTGGTTCATTAGCAACAAATGCGGCGCTTATAGGAACTGAAGTAAGCTCACATTTGTCATTATTGGTGGCACTTTTGATATTTGCCTTGGTTTTGGCCCCATTATTCGTATCAGCTTCTCTGAAAGTGGCACTAGATTGATTTTTATGAATGAAAAAAATAGTAACGGAGGTGATTCCATTGAACTTTTGGAAATATTCGACTCCTAAAACGGTATTTCCCATTGCGAGCAAGGTTATACCTATGGCATTTCTATTTGCCGTAATTTTGTGTGTCGCTGGAATTTATGTGGGTTTTTTCGTTGCTCCTACTGATTTTCAGCAAGGCGAGGTTTATCGTATAATTTTTATACATGTACCCTCGGCTTGGATGTCGATGTTCATCTACATCATCATTGTGTTTTGGAGTTTAATGGGATTAATATTTAACACCAGATTATCGTTTATGATGGCGCAATCGTTAGCACCCACCGGAGCTGTTATGACAGTAATCGCGCTGTGGACGGGAGCATTATGGGGGAAACCTACGTGGGGTACGTGGTGGGTTTGGGATGCCAGACTAACCTCAGAGTTGATACTATTATTTCTATACATTGGGTACATAGTACTTGGGGCGTCAATAGACGATATCCGCAGGTCTGATAGGACTTCGGCGATACTAGCTTTAATAGGGGCTGTAAACATTCCGATTATCTATTTTTCAGTCGAATGGTGGAGTACGCTACATCAAGGGGCATCGATTAGTCTTACGGCGGCGCCCAAAATGGCCGCGTCAATGTTTTTGGGGTTATGCTTGATGAGTTTATCTTTTTGGATGTATACAATAGGCGCTGCTTTTTATCGTTTGCGTATAGTTATACTAAAGCGAGAAAAAAGTTCTACCTGGTTGCGTGAGTTTGAGGGAGCACCTTGATGGAATGGGCTAGCCTGACAGAGTTTTTTCGGATGGGAGGGTACTCTATATATGTTTGGGGTTCATACTGCGTCAGTTTTTTTCTATTTTTTATTGAACTCTATTTCATGTTTTGGCGTTTCCGAGAACTATCAAAAACTGAGGGAAGTGATAAAAACCTCAACGGAGATGTGATTGAAGCCTAGGCAAAAAAGGTTTGTTTTAATTTTGATTGCGAGTTGTCTACTTGTTGTTGCATCTGTCATCGTGAAAAATGTTTTCAACGATAATCTCGTGTTTTTTTATTCACCCACAGAAATAGTGTCAGGTGATGTTCCTCAAAAAAAGAAATTGATTAGGGTAGGTGGCATGGTTGTTCGAGATAGTGTAGTACGACATCAAGATAATACAACGGTGAGTTTTATTGTTTCTGATAACGTAAATGCAATAAAAGTTCATTACGAAGGGATTCTTCCTGATCTTTTTCGCGAAGGCAAAGGGGTAGTAGCGCAGGGAAAGCTTGATCAACATGGGGATTTTATGGCAAGCCAGGTTCTTGCAAAGCATGATGAAAATTATATGCCTCCTGAAGTTGCTGATTTGCTGGAAAGGTCAAAGGATCAAAAGATATTAGGTGATTAAATTTCTAAGAATGAATGGGTCTTTAGTTTTAAAGTCCAGTTGGAATGGGAGTGGGTCGAATGATACCAGAGATTGGTAATTTTCTTCTGATGCTGGCTTTGGTTGTAGCGGTTATTCAATCGGTGTTTCCATTGGTTGGGGCTTCAAGAGGCAACTTCCAATTAATGAGTCTTGCCGTGACGTCGGGGAGATTACAATTTATCCTTATTTTATTTTCCTTTTTTTGCCTCATCTACTGTTTTTTATTTAATGATTTCTCAGTACTCAATGTTGCGAAAAATTCGAACTCGTCTTTGCCGTGGGCCTATAGAATTGCTGCCTCATGGGGCAGTCATGAAGGCTCGATGCTACTGTGGTTGGTGATGCTATCTGGCTGGACATTTGCGGTGTCCATAAAGAGTCGGCAGCTCCCTATGGAAATGTTGTCTAGAACTATAGGAGTAATGGGTCTTATTTCGATAGGTTTTTTGATCTTTATAATTTTCACATCCAACCCATTCGATAGACTACTTCCCGCAGCAGCAGATGGGGCCGACTTGAATCCACTTTTGCAAGATCCGGGAATGGTGATACACCCACCCATGCTATACATGGGGTATGTTGGATGCGTAGTGCCATTCGCTTTTGCTATAGCAGCACTCTTAGGAGGTCGTTTAGATTCTACTTGGGCTCGTTGGTCAAGGCCTTGGACAACCTATTCATGGGTTTTCTTGACAATAGGAATTGCTTTAGGCAGCTGGTGGGCTTATTACGAATTGGGCTGGGGAGGTTGGTGGTTTTGGGATCCAGTTGAAAACGCTTCTTTTATGCCATGGCTTTCGGCCACCGCGTTGATGCACTCCCTAGCAGTTTCAGAAAAAAGAGGAGGATTTAAAGCGTGGACAGTGTTATTGGCGATTTTGACGTTTGCACTTTCTTTATTGGGGACGTTCCTAGTAAGGTCTGGAGTGATTACATCTGTCCACGCTTTCGCGAGTGATCCAGCTCGGGGTATTTATATTCTGGCGTTTCTTGTACTGGTTGTAGGAGCTTCCTTTTCTCTGTATGCAATTAGAGCTCCTAAGGTTGGTGTTGGTGGTAGTTTTGATGTTATATCGAGGGAAGGAGCCTTGCTCGCTAATAATATTTTGTTTCTAGCTTCGACGGCAGCAATTTTGTTGGGGACTCTATATCCCCTGTTTTTAGATGCACTAGGTCTGGGTAAAATTTCGGTCGGACCACCTTACTTCGATGTAATTTTCGTATCAATAATGACTCCGGCCATTTTCTTTATGGGAATCGGTCCACTTGCAGTGTGGAAAAAAGCCGAAATTCCCGATCTCGTTTTTCGATTGAAATGGCTAATGTTTATCGCTGGAACAGCCGCGTCAATATGCATGTTTTTTGCGGGAAAATGGAGTCCGTTAGTGATCCTAGGAGTTTTTTTGGCATTTTGGATCATTAGCTCTAGTTTTTTGGTTTTTTTTGAAAGATTTAAAAGTGTTTCTCAAAGCACCAATTTGACAAATATTGGCGTCTGCAGGAGATTACCCTTAGGGTTCTACGGAATGCTAACAGCGCACTTTGGGGTGGCAGTTTTTATTATAGGCGTAACTGCAGTAGGAGGTTATGAGCAAGAAAAAGATCTAAAAATGAGGATAGGTGAGGGTGTTCAAGTTGAAAACTACATTGTTCGCTTGGATCGCTTTGCGGAAATAAAGGGTCCGAATTTTGATAGTACAGTCGGGGTTTTTTCTATCTTTGAGGATGGTAACTTTATTGCCGTGTTGAAACCTGAGAAGCGTTTTTACCACGTACAGCAAATGCCAATGACGGAGGCAGCCATTGATAGTAGTGTAACAAGAGATTTATACTTATCATTAGGAGAGCCGCTTCAGGATGGTAGTTGGATAGTTCGTGTTTATCTGAAACCGTTTGTAGGCTGGATCTGGGCTGGGGCATTTGTAATGGCTTTGGGAGGGATCTTGGCAGCGTCTGATAGGCGATTTCGAAAATTACGAGAAGAAAAGGTACGTGAAAAAAATCTGGTGTAACTACAGTAATGGAAGTTCCCAAGAACTTATCCCAATATGATTAAATATCTGTCTCCACTCTTAGTATTTATTGTTTTAGCAGGTTTTTTAGCTAAGGGTCTATACCTAAACCCAAAAGAAATTCCATCCCCATTAATAGGAAAAAAAATTCCTGATTTCAAATTATCTGGCCTGTCGAAAGAAAGCCCTTTAGTTTTTAGTGACGATTTATTGGGTGAGCCATTTATCATCAACGTGTTTGCTTCTTGGTGTGGTCCTTGTTTGGACGAGCACCCTATTCTTATTGAACTAGCGGACACAAAGGCGATACATGTTTTTGGGCTTAATTATAAAGATAATAGTAGCAATGCATTAAATTGGCTTGAAAAACATGGTAACCCCTATCAATCAATTGGAGTTGACCCAAAAGGAGTTGTTGCTATTGATTTCGGAGTTTATGGAGTGCCAGAAACATTTTTAATTGACTCGGACGGATTTATTCGATTCAAGCATGTAGGTCCTCTAAATAGAGAAACGATAAATGAAATTTTCAAGATATTAGAAGAGCTTCCGAAATGAAATTATTGCTTTCGAATTTGGTTGTAGTAGTTTCCTTACTGCTAGGGATGCCATTAATCGGGATTGGTCAGGAGAGCGAAAATTTAGATCAACGAATTTTTCTCCTAACAAATGAATTGAGATGCTTAGTATGTCAAAATCAATCACTTGCCGAATCCGAGGCTGCTTTAGCAGTCGATCTAAAAAATAAAGTAGTGAAATTAATTGAACAAGGAAAAACTGATGACCAGATCAGAGAGTATATGGTTTCTAGGTATGGAGACTTTGTGCTCTACGATCCGCCATTTAAGCTAAAAACGATGCTTCTTTGGTGGGGGCCTTTTTTAATCTTACTCTTGATGTTAATTATGGCCAAAAGCTTTGTCAGCAATAAAAAAATAATTACTGGATCTCAGTCATACACAGAAGAGCAATTACGAAATGCAAGAAAAAAACTTAATGAATAGGTAAATATTCTACATGATTATATTTTATTCTATCGTTATTTTGATCACGCTCTCGATCGGGTGGATTTTGGTTGGTTCTATCACTAGACAGAATATTGGTGATTTTTTTTCTAACGAAAAAATTAACCTTGACACAATTAAAAGGCAGAAAGCCGAGCTTGACGATGATTATCGAATGGGACTTTTAGATCTATCCCAGTATGATAGCGCAGTGGCTGACTTGGAACATAGATACTTAGATGAAGTAGACGACACAAGAAAGCCCGGCAATAGAGGATTCAATGGCTCTTCAATGCCTTTGGCAATATGTGTCATGTTTTTGCCATTGACTGCCATTGCTTTTTATGTTTTTTTCGGAAATAGCGAGGCTATTGGAATCGACAAAAATCCTGCGAATCAAGTTTCCTCAATTACTCAGGAGGAATTTGGGACAATGACCTTGAAATTGTCCGATCATTTAGAAAACAATCCTGACGACATTGAGGGGTGGGTAATGTTAGGCAGGGCTTATTATATTCTTGGGGATTTCAAAAATGCTGTTGAAGCATGGAAAATACCACTAGCCCAAGATCCAGGTAATATAAATTTGCAAATTAGTGTGGCAGAGGGGCTAATCCTTGCCAATGGCGGTCAATTTAGTGATGAATCTATGAGACTAATAGAAAGCGTTCTGAAGTTGAAACCCTTTCACAAAAAAGCACTCTCGTTGGCAGGGGGCGAGAAATTCGCTTCAGGTGAATACTTAGCCGCTATCGTTTTTTGGCGAAAACTTTTAACAGTTACTCAAAATGAGACGGAGTATTATCAATCCATTAATGAGAGTATAGCTGAGGCAAAACGAAGGCATCAGTCTCAAGAAATAACGATTAGTATAACCGGCACGGTAAAGCTTTCTCCAGGACTAAGACATAAGGTAAGTCCAGACCACACTGTGTTCATCGTCGTTCGTAACGTGTCTGATGCGAAAATCCCTATTATTGTAGATAGAGTCCCCGTGGGAAGTTTGCCTTACAATATGCGGTTAGATAAAACAAAATTAATGCGTGAAGATATAGATTTCAAGACTAGTAGTAAATTTATAATTACAGGATTTATTTCCGATTCCGATAGGGTCGAAGGTAAGCTGCCTGATATAGGCAGTGATTCCATTTTTACTAACATTAAGGCAAACGCTGTGGAATTAATTTTAAAAGAGGTAAAGAATGAAGAAGAAAACAAGTAATTCTTCGAGTCTAACGTTTTTAAGTTTAGTGCTTTCGATGTCTATGGGATTATTCTCGGGAATTGTTTTAGCAGACTCCGAGAAACGCAATAATTTCATTAACATGATGGTTGATGAGTACAAATTTGATCGGCCAGATTTGGTAAAAAAACTTGATGGTGTAGTCGTGAATAAGAAAGTCATTAGCTTTATGCAAAAACCATCTACGTCTAAACCTTGGCATGAATTTAAAAAACTTTTTCTGTCAAATAATCGAACTGACCAAGGAGTTTTATTTTGGAAGAAGAACCAACATTGGCTTGAAAAAGCATATAAAGTTTATGGCATATCCCCTGAAATAGTAGTGTCAATCATTGGTGTTGAAACAATTTATGGAGCAAGAGTCGGTAGCTTCAGAGTAATCGAGAGTCTCTATACTCTGGGATTTGAGGGGAAACGACGACGAGCATTTTTTACCAACGAGCTTAAGGAGTTTCTCATTCTTTGCCGGGATAACAAGTTGGATACAGAGGAGGTTAAAGGGTCATTTGCAGGCGCTATGGGCATGCCCCAATTCATGCCTTCAAGTTATCGGGCTTATGCGGTCGACTTTGACGAAGACGGTCGCGTGGATTTATGGAACAGCGTTGGAGATGTTATTGGAAGTGTAGCTAATTATCTGAAAGTACACGGTTGGATTCGTGAAGGAAAAATAGTTATGCCAGCGACATTGTTGAATAGTGAGGCTTTCAAACTTACAAAATTAGGCGTTAAGCCTCACATCAAAGTTGCAGAGTTAAGAAAAAAAGGTGTGATTTTTAGTAGGAGCGTCGATAATTCTGAAAAATCGGCGCTTTTCGCGATGCAAGGTGTTGGCAAGCGCGAGTACTGGGTTTCTCTTAAAAATTTCTATGTGATTACTCGTTACAACCGGAGTTTAAACTATGCCTTGGTTGTTTATCAGTTAGCGGAGAGGATAAAGAAAAATTATTCAGGGTAGTTTAATCGTACCTGTATTTTTCAATCTTTAACAAGCTGACATAGTTCGTATAGCAATTGGATTGATTCCTTCGGTGATATGTCGTCCGGTTTAATGGTTTTAATTCTCCTAATTGCCGGATGATCTAATGGGTCCCCAGTGTTGGATTTTGATATTAATGGTGTGCTGAATAGATCTTTTTGTGGGCTACTACTAGATGCTTTAACCTCCAAGTTAAGTAGGGATTCTTTTGCATTTTTCAAGACAGGTTGAGGTAAACCGGCAAGTCTTGCAACTTCTATTCCATAACTTTGTGAAGCAGCTCCTTCAGTGATTGTATGCAGGAAAACAACTCCATCGTTATATTTTTTTGCCGCGACATGAACATTCTTAACTGTTGAGTATTTTTGAGCGAGACGTGTTAATTCAAAATAGTGAGTAGCAAATAGGGTTAAGGGCTTTGTTTTATTTGTAAGGTAAACAGCAATCGCAGACGCTAGTGCCTGGCCATCAAGGGTGGATGTTCCACGTCCTATTTCATCCATTAGGACTAAAGACTTTGTAGAGCTATTATTTAAAATATTAGCCGACTCGACCATCTCAACCATAAACGTTGATTGTCCACTTGATATGTCGTCAGATGCTCCTATTCTGGTGAATATTTGATCAAAGTCTCCCACAAGAGCCGATTTGGCAGGAACAAAGCTTCCGATATGTGCCATCAATACAATTATTGCAGTCTGCCTCATAAAGGTAGATTTGCCACCCATGTTTGGGCCAGTTATAAGTAGCAATCGCTCTTTACCATCCAAATGAATGGAGTTGGGAATAAAGTTATCCATTTGAGTTTCGATTACTGGGTGCCGGCCGTCTGTAATATGGAGTTCACTATCAGGCGAAAATTTAGGACGGCAATACCCACGTCTTAGCGATACTCCAGATAACGCGACTAAACCATCTATTTCTGAAACACCCTGAGCCACTTTTTTCAATTCAGGAAGGTACTGGATCAATTCCGATAAAATACTTTCATACAATTCTTTTTCTAATTTAATGGAATTTGTTTTTGCAGAAAGCGCTTTCACTTCAAATTCTTTTAGTTGAGGTGTAATGTATCTTTCAACATTTTTTAGAGTTTGTCGTCTCGAGTAGTGAATGGGGAGGTCCTCCGTCTTCGAGCGCGGTACCTCTATAAAAAAGCCGTGCACGCGATTGTACTCAACACGTAGGTTTTGAATGCCAGTTGTCTTTTTCTCGCGAGTTTCCATTTCACTTAAGAATTGACCACTTTGGGTTTGGATTTTTCTCAAATCATCTAAACCTTTATTAAAATTATGGTTAATTACATTACCCTCGCGAATGCTGGTTGCTGGTTCTGGCAATATGCAATCTTGTAGGAAAGATCCTAATATAGGATTAATTGCCAGACTTCGAGTTAAATGAAGAACATAGTTTGCCCCACATTTATTGAGGTTTTCTTTCAAGTCAGGCAATAATTTTAAAGAATCCCGCAAGCCAGAAAGATCCCTAGGTCGGGCGGTACCTAATGAGATTCGCGACGTAATACGTTCGATATCTACCAGTTTTTTCAGTATTACCTCTACAGGAAATAGCAGTGATGAGTTCTGGTCGAGGGTTAGCGCCTCTATGGCATCGAGTCGAAGTTCAAGCTTTTTATGATCCCTTCTGGGGTGGTGAAGCTCGTTTCGTAACCACCGGCTTCCCATGCCTGAGCAACATTTATCAAGAAGTGAAAATAGCGTAGGTTCACGGGCACCATGAACGGTCTGGGTAATTTCTAAATTTTGAGACGTATTACGATCGAGCTTTAAGTAACTAGAATCACTTTCCACAGTAATTGTGGATAGATGGTTAATTTTTTTTCCTTGGGTCTGGGTTGCATAATTCAGTACCACGCCAGCAGCTGTAATGCCCGAGGATAAATTCTCGCAACCGATAGAGGATAGCGAGCTGGTATTAAATTGTTTTTTTAGTAGCCTCTTTGATTTTGTATTATCGAATTCACGTGCAGCAATTTCCGTTTTAGTGATTTTTTTTAATTTTAGATCTGTTAGGTTTTCATCTTTATCTGATATCAGAACTTCAGTTGGCTGAATCCTAGATATTACAGAATACAATTGATTTTCTTGAGTTTCTTGAACAAAAAAATTACCGCTTGATAATGAAAGCCAAGCGATTCCTACGCACTTTTCGCCCCTGGCGATCGCTGCAACAATATTATTACGTTTTTGATCAAGAAATGCAGAGTCAGTTAAGGTTCCTGGCGTTACGACTTTTACCACTTTTCTTTCAAGAGGTCCTTTTTGAGTCGCATTCCCGATTTGTTCACATATGGCAATCGACTCTCCCAAATGAAGTAATTTAGCCAGGTACTGGTCAGCCGCATGAAATGGAACGCCGGCCATAGGGATTGGTTTGTCGTTCGACTTGCCGCGACTTGTTAAGGTGATTCCTAGAAGTTTTGACGCACGTTGGGCATCTTCAAAAAAAAGTTCATAAAAGTCACCCATCCGATAAAACAGCAAGTAGTTACTGTGCTTAGATTTAATTTCCAGATACTGCTTTATCATTGGAGTGTGCTGTACGGGTTTAATCATTGATCATAACTTTATTATTCTAAATATTAATTCACATGCCTGTTACATTCTAAAGTAATTTGTATTTCATTAGCTTTAATAATATTCTTAGTCTAGTTGGATTAAAAAGCAAGGACGCAAATGAAATTTTTATTTAATAGGACAATCAATAACCGTTTAGCAGTTGGAGACGAAGAAATATCAACGACTGGTTTGCTTTTCCCTTCTTTTGTTAAGACAATGGGTCAGCTTTTTTCGAATTACGGAGGTCAGCCGCTAAGAGATATAAATATTGTCAGAGTAACTGCAATTGTAGCTAGTATTGCGGTTTTTATTGGGATAGGGATCTCTATTGCACTAATGCTAGTCGATCTATTCGCTGTCATGTTTGCTTAAGCTCCGATTCACAACGCGGTTTCTGATTTTTAGTGGTTTTTGTACCTCGGTCGTATAAGATAGCCGTTTATGTAACAGCTTGCACCAAGGCTACAACGACCCCGTTATTACCGGGAGACCTTGGGCTCGTGCCAATTATGAAAAATCTCACACGTAAAATTTGTCTGTGTGTAACGACATTACAATGATTTCTAAATTGGTATTGTTAGCGATTGAATTAATTTTTTATCGTTGTCCTCGGATTTTCAGCTATTCTAGTAGAACTCGAAATAAAATTTTTTTCAATATTAAAAATTAAATTCTTCAGTCGCGATGTCGATATTCTACTTATTGTATTTTGCTACATAAAATTATTCTTATGGGATGGTGCTTTTTTGATAGATGCGAATAGTTATATCAGGGTACTTACATTGTCTTTTGCAATTTTGACTGGTGTGTTTTGGTCTTATTCTAGCCTTGCAAATTGGAATATTATTACGGAATCTAGTCATGGAAGTAAAAGTTTTGTCGATTTTGACTCCATTGTTTTAAAACGTTGTGGTTTTTCACTGCAATTTGGGTGCAGAAGATTCTCGGAGTTAATCGATTATGACAAGCCAGGATTTTCGGGAGAGCTATCAACTAGATCTTTAGTTGAATATGATTGTAAACGGAAAGTTTGGCGTTTAATCAGTAGCAAAAGTTTTTCCCAAAATATGGCTAGAGGCCAGGTTGTATCGAATAATTCCGTAAAATCTGTTTGGAAAAATATTCCTATGCAATCACTAGAAAGTTTGAAATTCTCGCTTGTTTGCAATCAAAATTAAGCTGGGAGAAAAGAATTATATTTGGGAGTGCTATATCTGTGACTTCTAAGTTATTTTTCATTGGAACGTTGTTGGTGGGGTTGATGCCCAATTTTTTCGGGAAAAAGATGTGTCGAGACTTGAGGTTTTTAGTTTGAGAACTGAGGGAGGTGTTTACCGTAAATTATTTTTGGTTAAATGTATATTTTAAGAAAAAATATTCAGAGGAGACCCGAATGTTAAAATTTTTAATGTTAGTTCTGGCAATTGGCCTTTCATCGGTAAGGGCGGATTGGGAATTAATAAGTACTACCGATAGTGCTCACATATATATTGATAGAGATAGTATACAGTTTAGTGAAACAACCGGTAGCGTCTGGGAAATACAAAATTTGCAAGGGTATGACGATGATGACTGGCTTTCGTATCGATATTTATCACAATATGACTGTTTTAACAGGCGCTGGATGTACTCTGCTTTTACTAAGCATGATGGGCCTATGGCAACTGGAGAGATAATAACTAGAACTAGTAAGGCAAGCAATTGGCTCATCATACCCCCCAACACTCCAGCTGCCACGGTATTTAAAATTGTTTGTTCAGTAAAGGACTGAGAAGGTTCTGTTTAGAGAGAGCCGGTATGGTTTTTAATTTTCGTTTTTTAATTCTTGAGTGATATAAGGTTTAATAGTTTGTAATAGTTGCCCAAATATTTTGGGATTTCCAGCAATAATTCGACCATTTTCAAGATATTGGTTTTCTCCTTCGAGGTCTCCGACCAAACCTCCGGCTTCCTGCACCAATAAAACGCCAGCGGCCATATCCCATGGAGACAACCCTATTTCCCAAAATCCGTCTAACCTGCCGGCGGCCACGGATGCCAAGTCCAGTGCCGCAGCTCCAGGTCTCCTTACTCCCGCACAACTTTTCATCATATCTCTTAGCATCGATAGGTAGGCAACATTGTGTTCAAACATTCTGAAAGGAAACCCTGTCCCTATTAACCCATCTATTAGTTTATCCCGACGAGATACACGAAGACGCCGTTCATTCAAAAAAGCACCTTCCCCACGAGATGCCACATACAAATCATTACGAGTTGGGTCGTAAATAACTCCAATTTGAATACTATCTTTATGCATAAGAGCAATGGAGACACAATAAATCGGTAGCCCATGCAAAAAATTAGTTGTCCCATCTAAAGGATCTATTATCCACACGTAGTCAGAATTTCCAGATTTGCCACTTTCTTCTGCTAGAATAGCGTGGTCAGGAAAAGAATCTTTTAAAACGCCAATTATTGCGTCTTCAGCAGTCTTGTCGACTTCAGAAACCAAGTCGTTTAGGCTTTTGTGCCTAACGGTTAAAAGGTCTAGTCTGTCAGACGATCTATTAATAATGTCTCCTGCTTTTCTAGCAGCTTTTACGGCGATATTTAGGGCGGGATGCATGTTTGAGAAATCCTTCTTATGGTTGATAGGAGTATTGTATTCGATGAATTGGTTTGACGCACTTAATAAAGTACGAATAATTCTTTGTAGGCCTAGTCACCCAGGGAATGTCGGTTCGGTGGCGCGAGCAATGAAAAATATGGGGCTGAAAAAATTATATTTGATTCAGCCAAAAGATTTTCCAAGTCATATATCCGATGCCAATGCTGCGGGCGCTTTGGATATTTTGCAAAATGCGGTGGTTACTGATTCCTTGGATTTAGGTCTGGAAGGAACTGTTTTTGCTGTTGGAACATCCTGTCGGCGACGGTCTTTGACTCCTGAAAAGCTTACCTGCAGAGATGCAATAGGTAGAGTTGCTCGAGAGTTTTATGGCGAAGGGGACGTAGCGTTGGTGTTTGGGAATGAACGAAACGGTTTATCAATCGAGGAGCTGGGTAAGTGCCACGTACTAGCTACCATCCCGTCAAGCGATGCTTATTCCTCGTTGAACCTGTCTCATGCGGTGCAAATATTTTGTTACGAGATTTTCCAATTAAAAAACACTTTGGGCCGTCAACCTTTTTTGGAAAAGAATTTCGGGCATCATGAAGATGTAGAGCTTTGCCTGCGAAAGTTTGAAAATGTGATGAAAGGGTCAGGATTTCTTAAGCCAGGAGCAGAAGGAAAAGTCATGGAAAGACTCCAAAGATTATTTAGAAGAACTCGGATTGAAAAAGAAGAAATTGATATACTGCTCGGATTTCTAAAAACAATACGTTAGACCCTATACTTTGATTAAAACGAATCTCATGATGTGGGAATAAAAGGATGCATATGTTTGAAAGATTAAACGAAGATTTATTGGTCGTATTTGATAGAGATCCTGCGGCTAAAACGAGATTGGAGATTATTACTTGCTATGCTGGGTTCCACGCTGTGATATTTCACAGGGTATCTCACAAAATATGGAAAAAAGGGTTTTTTTGGCCTGCCAGATTTTTATCTCATTTCGCAAGGTGGATTACGGGAATCGAAATTCATCCTGGAGCAAAGATTGGCAAAAGATTTTTTATCGATCACGGTATGGGGGTGGTGATAGGCGAAACATCAGAAATAGGAGATGATTGCACTATTTACCATGGGGTCACCTTGGGGGGTACGAGTTGGCAAAAAGGGAAGAGACACCCCTCTTTAGGAGATAATGTCATCGTAGGTGCCGGTGCAAAAATTCTTGGCCCAATATCCATAGGTAATCAGGCAAAAATCGGCTCTAACGCTGTTGTGGTTAGAGATGTTCCAGATAGGGCTACAGCGGTAGGAATTCCAGCAAGGATTCTTGATTCGGACCTCAAACAAACTAGAGAACAGACAGCAGAAAACATGGGGTTTTCTGCATATGCAATTAGTAGTGATGATGACGATCCAATGGTTAAGGCGGTTCATGGCTTGATTGATAATGCCGCAGAAAACGCTGAGCGTATCCAGGAAATTTTGCGTTATTTAAAAAAATTAGGAAATGATGGGGTGACAGACGAAATTTCCACTGACAGGCCACAGGGGAGTGACAAATAGTTGACTAAAATGGTCAGATATTAGTATACTTGACTATAATGATGGGGATTAGAAAACAATTGTAGTCATAACGTAATTTAGTTGGGTTAAATATGAGATTAACTACAAAAGGTAGATTCGCAGTTACAGCCATGGCTGATATGGCTAATCAAAGCCACTCAAAGCCAATATCACTTATGGAAATAAGTGGAAGGCAACAAATATCGTTATCATATCTCGAACAGCTTTTTAGTAAGCTGCGAAAAAAAAAATTAGTAGTAAGTGTTAGAGGGCCCGGTGGAGGTTACAGGCTTGGAAAGGATCCTTTTAAAATTTCCCTGGTAGAGATCATGTCGGCCGTTGATGAGAAATTAGATGCCACTCAATGTGGTGGCAAGGAGAATTGTAAAGCTGAGGACAAATGTTTAACTCATGATCTCTGGATAGGGTTAAATAAACAAATTTTCGGCTACTTAGAAGGGATTAAGTTAGGAACTTTGGTTAGTAATAATGACTCTTCTTCCTTAAGTACAAAAAAAAGCGGTAAACACGTGCATATGGTGGTTAGCAAAATAAACTTCCCTAAATTTAATCAAAATGAATTCTGAATACGTCTACTTTGATCATAACTCGACGACTCCCATCGACCCTCGTGTTCTCGAGGACATGTGGAGGTTCTTTGGAACTAACTATGGGAATGCTTCCAGCAGGCATGAGCTTGGGACGGTAGCCCTGACAGCAGTCGAGAGCGCAAGAGAACAGGTGGCAGGTTTGGTGGGGGTCGAAAAAAAACAAGTAATCTTTACATCCGGTGGTACCGAAGCCAACAATTTTGTCATCAAAGGGTTTGGTGCTAACCGAGAACCAGGAATCGTAGCGATCTCCAGTATTGAGCATCCTTGTGTCAAAAAAGCGGCCTTCGACCTAGTTAGACATGGTTGGGAAGTTGTGCAGATCCCGGTTACAGATACGGGAGTGACAAAGGTGTCGGATGTAGAGGAGGTTTTAGAACAGAAAATAGGATTGATATCAGTGATGACTGCCAACAATGAAACAGGGGTCTGTCAACCTGTGAAACAGATTTCAAATATTGCGAGAAGAAAAGGAGTTTTTGTACATACGGATGCTGTTCAAGCTTTAGGAAAAATTCCTGTTTCTTTCGAGGAACTTGGTGTAAACGGTATGTCAATATCAGCCCACAAATTAAACGGTCCTAAGGGTATTGGTGCCCTGATTCTAGACAAAAAATCGACACTGCAGCCATTAATAAATGGTGGAGGACATGAAGACGGGATGCGATCGGGTACATTGAATGTGCCGGCCATCGTAGGCTTCGGGGTGGCTTGCGAGTTAGCAAAACTAGGGCTTAGCACTCGTGAACCAAGCTCCTCTATTCTTAGGCAATATCTGGAGGAAAAACTTTCAAGTATGGGGGCGATTGTCTTTGGACACGAAGAAAAGAGGCTTCCTAATACCAGTTATTTCACGATGCCAGGTATTTTTGGAGAGACTTTGGTGATTGAGCTGGATAAATGTGGATTCGCGGTGTCTAGTGGTGCCGCATGCTCCAGCAATAGTGATGGACCCAGTGAGGTTCTGAGTGCTATGAGAGTTGAAGAGGAAACATCCTTAGGGGCAGTAAGGGTTAGTTTCGGTATAAACAACACGAAAGAACAAGTTGATAAATTCACTGATGAATTAAATAAAATAGTAAAACGTCTTGGGGCCATGAGCGCCATAGCTGTATGAAAGGAAATTAATCGTGTCGATAACAGTTACTAATAGAGCGGCTAGTCACATTAAAAAAGCGTTGGAGAGAAAAGGAATGTTCGGGTTGAGGTTGGGAGTTAAAGAAGTGGGGTGTTCTGGCCTAACTTATACATTTGACTACGCTGATGGCATAGAAGAAACAGATGTGACTTTCCACAGTCAAAGTGTGAACATCGTCGTGGAGAAGAAAAACCTTTCATTTTTGGATGGGGCAGTACTTGATTTTGAGAGGAAGGGTATAAATGAAATGTTCAAGGTAGAAAATCCAAACGCAGCAGCCACTTGTGGTTGCGGTGAAAGTTTTACTTTAGTCGAACCTGTCTGAGTTTGGATTTATTTGACGGAGAATGGGAAAATTATGGAAACAAAGTTAGAGGCTATAGTAAATCAGCCGTACAAGCACGGTTTCAAAACAAACATTGAATCAGATGTTGTTGCTAAAGGACTTAATGAAGAAGTTATCAGATTAATTTCTAGTAAAAAAAATGAACCAGATTGGATGCTAGATTTTAGGATTCGTGCCTTCCGCCATTGGTTAACGTTAAAAGAGCCGACTTGGCCAAACGTTAAATATCCCAAGATAGATTTTCAAGACATATCTTACTATTCAGCACCTAAGACTAAGAAGAAGAAATCAATGGATGAAGTCGACCCAGAGCTTTTGCGAACCTTCGAGAAACTTGGGATACCAATGAACGAGAGGGCAGCATTGGCTGGTGTGGCTGTTGATGTGGTTTTTGATAGCGTTTCAGTAACTACCACTTTCAAAGAAAAACTAGCTAAAGTCGGCATTATCTTTTGTTCTTTTTCTGAGGCTGTTAAAGACCATCCGGAAATTGTAAAGAAATACCTTGGAAGCGTTGTGTCATATGCGGATAACTTCTATGCGGCTCTTAACTCCGCAGTTTTTTCGGACGGGTCTTTTTGTTATATCCCCAAAGGCGTTTCTTGTCCTATGGATCTTTCAACTTATTTCCGTATAAACACCGAAGAGTCAGGTCAATTCGAGAGAACGCTAATTATTGCAGAGGAAAATAGTAAGGTAAGTTACTTAGAAGGGTGCACGGCTCCACAATTTGATACGAACCAGTTACACGCCGCCGTCGTTGAGTTGGTCGCGATGGATAACGCAGATATTAAGTATTCAACGGTACAAAACTGGTACGCGGGTGATGAAAATGGTAAAGGTGGAATTTATAATTTCGTCACAAAAAGAGGCTTGTGTAAGGGAGTTAATTCAAAAATATCGTGGACTCAAGTGGAAACAGGATCTGCAATTACATGGAAGTACCCCTCCTGCGTTTTACTTGGCGATAATTCGGTTGGAGAATTTTATTCTGTTGCTTTAACAAACCATCAGCAGCAGGCAGATACGGGAACTAAAATGATTCATCTTGGAAAAAATACTCGTAGTAAGATAATCAGCAAAGGTATATCAGCCGGATATTCCAACAATAGCTATCGTGGACTTGTCAAAGTCGGAAAGAATGCAATGGACGCAAGAAATTTTTCCCAATGTGATTCGATGTTAATCGGAAATAAGAATAGTGCAAACACCTTCCCGTATATCCAAGTCGAAAACGATTCCGCAACCGTAGAGCACGAGGCTTCAACTTCAAAAATTGGTGAGGATCAACTTTTTTATTTTGCAAGTCGAGGGATTGATACCGAAGAAGCAGTATCGATGATCATTAATGGTTTTGTCAGTGACGTCTTTATTCATTTGCCGATGGAATTCGCGGTCGAGGCAACTAAGTTGCTTGGTCTAAAACTGGAGGGAAGCGTTGGATGAGAAATACTAACGGAGGTAATCCCCTAGTGCATATTGATGGTCTTGCCACAGAGATAGAAGGCCGAGAAATCTTGAAGGATCTTACTTTAAGCGTTTTCCCAGGTGAGATCCATGCAATTATGGGACCTAATGGGTCTGGTAAAAGCACATTTGCTAAGGTCTTGGCAGGTCATCCATCGTATGAGGTTACCAAGGGGGGGATTACTTTTTCTGGTATTGATGTATTAGACCTTTCTCCTGAAGAGCGAGCTAGAGAAGGTATTTTTATGGGATTTCAATATCCCGTAGAAATACCTGGGGTCACAAATTCTTCTTTTCTTCGTCTTGCTTTTAACACTGCGCAATCTGCCAGAGGGGAGGATGAGCTTGATCCCATAGAGTTTGATGACTATTTGCAAGACAAATTGAAGATGCTAGAAATAAGTTCTGATTTTCTTGATAGAAGTGTGAATGGTGGTTTCTCTGGGGGAGAGAAAAAAAGAAATGAAATCTTACAGATGGCTGTTCTTGAGCCCAAACTAGCTATACTAGATGAAACTGATTCAGGACTTGACATCGACGCGTTGAGAGTTGTTTCTCAAGGAGTTAATAAACTTGCAAACAATGATAATGCCATAATTCTTATAACCCATTACCAAAGGTTATTAAACTATATCAAACCTGACTTTGTTCATGTCATGCATGAGGGAAATATCGTAAAAACAGGTAATGAAAAGCTAGCCCAAGAGCTAGAGGAAAAAGGCTATGACTGGATTTTAGATGAGACTTAACCTGACTTCATTAAAGGAAAATTGTCGTGCATAAGGAGTTTTTCCAAGGCCTATCGAATGACAACACGCTCGAGTTTTCGCAGACTGAGTGGTTAAAGTTGATCCGCGAGGAAGCGAATCAACGAGTGATTGATCTTCCGGTACCTTCTGCAAAGGATGAGCAATGGAGATTCACTGACTTAAAAAAAATATACCAAAAACAATTTCGATCGGCGGGTAAGCATACGTTAAATTACAAGGATGTTGAAAAATCAATATTATTAGAATCAGGTTATCAGTTGGTTTTTGTGGATGGATTATTTTCAAAACAATTCTCGAGATTGCCTGAGCCAAATTCCGGGGTGTTTTTGGGTGGTTTGCAATCGGCGTTAGTGAATCATCCGGAGGAAATTCAGGCCACTTTGATTTCCACCAATAATGAAAAAAATAATTTTTTCGCATCCCTCAACACTTCATACCTAAGAGATGTCGCAGTACTACACCTGGCTCCTGATACCTCATTGGAAAAGCCTATTCACCTGCTTAACATATCAACTGGCGAAAATACATGTGTAAATCCCCGGGTTTTTTTTAAAATCGGGGCTGGTAGCTCTGTTAAGGTGTTAGAAGAGTATGTCTCAATAGGAGGTAAGGAATCGCTAACGAACATAGTCAGTGACATATACCTGGGACAATCGGCTAAATTTAGTCATTACAGAGTGCAAAGAGAGGACGTTTCCTCATTCAATATCGCTCACTCCAGCGTTGATCTCCAAAAAAACTCGAACTATCAATTCTGTACCATATCGACCGGGGCTAGTATTTCTCGACAGGATGTGGAAGTTGTACAGAGTGGAGAGGGAACTACCTGCGGTTTCGAAGGTTTGGCTTTTCTGCAAGGCAGGCAAGTTTGCGATTTGCACTCCAAAATTATTCACGGTAAACCGCAAGGAACGAGTAAGCAAGTCTATAAAACAATCATAGGTGATAGGGCTAAGGCAGTTTTTAATGGACAGATTTTCGTAAGTTCGGAAGGGCACTTATCCAGTGCGGCACAAAGTAATAAAAACCTCCTGCTTACAAAAAATGGTAGGGTTGATACCAAGCCGCAGTTAGAGATATATGCTGACGATGTAAAGTGCGCGCACGGAGCAACAGTGGGCCAGCTGAATGATGATGAGATGTTTTATCTTCAAACGAGAGGTATACCTAAGGATGTTGCTCGTAAAATTTTAATTTATGGGTTTGCTGCTGAAGTGATTGAGAATCTAGGCTTAGAGTCTTTAATAGTAAGTTTAAGGAATGAAATTTTGAAACTAACAGGTAGTCCAGTGTCATTATGAATAAACTAGCGCATCGGAAGGAAGTAGATAAAGAAGGTCTTAACCTTGGTGAAATTCGGAAAGACTTTCCCATACTTGAGACTGTGGTTAAGGGAAACCCATTGGTGTACTTAGATAATGCGGCCAGTAGCCAAATGCCAATTCAGGTGATAAACAGAATTTCTGATTATCATTTGTCCGAACATTCGAATATCCATAGAGCCGTACACTATTTGTCTGAAAAAGCTACTGCAGAATATGAGAACTCCAGAGAAATTGTAAAAAACTTCTTAAATATTGAAAGTTCTAAAGAAGTCATTTTTACTCGTGGGACAACAAACGGTATCAATTTAGTGTGTCAGAGTTACGGTTCCAAATTTTTGAAAGAAGGTGATGAAATTCTCATATCCTATTTAGAACACCACGCTAATATTGTTCCCTGGCAGTTACTGTCTGAAAAAATTGGCACGAAATTAAAAGTAATACCTATGACTGACGATGGGGATATTGATTTTGAAGCTTTCAAGAAATTAATTACAAAGAATACAAAATTTTTGTCATTGACACATATTTCAAATGCTCTCGGAACGGTTCTACCCATAAAGGAAATGGTTGAGTATGCGCATGAATATGATATCCCGGTTCTGGTAGATGGTGCGCAGAGTGTCCCGCATGCCGAAGTTGATGTTCGTGATATTGATTGTGATTTTTATGTGTTTTCAGGACATAAAATGTGCGGTCCAAGTGGGATTGGTGTGCTCTATGGAAAATCTAAGTTTTTAGAAAAAATGGATCCATACGAGGGGGGAGGAGATATGATTCTATCAGTTTCATTTGAAAAGACTGTGTATAACAAAGTCCCCTATAAGTTTGAAGCAGGAACACCACCAATAGCGCAAGCAATAGGATTAGGTTCAGCGGTAGAATATCTGCAGGAAATTGGTATGGATAAAATTAATCAGCACGAGAAAAACTTGCTTCGTTACGCTACCGATGAATTAAATAAAATTCCAGGTGTAAGAATTATAGGAACAGCAGAGAACAAAGCAGGGGTTATTTCGTTTGTTATAGATGGGGTACATCCGCATGATATTGGAACTTTATTAAATGACGACGGAATTGCTATCCGAACTGGTCATCATTGTGCCCAACCGATTATGGACAAATATAAGATTCCCGCGACTGCACGGGCTTCGTTTTATCTATACAATACGATGTCGGAAATAGATAAATTGATTAACGGAATATACAGTATAAAAAAACTATTCGGCGCGTAGTAATTATGGGAACAGCGAATTTATATCAAGAAGTCATATTGGATCATAATAAGAAGCCCCGTAACTGGGGAAAACTTAGTAATCCAACGCATCAGGCAGAGGGCTTCAATCCCTTGTGTGGAGATAGAATTAACTTAATGCTCGAGGTCTCCCACGAATCAATCGTAGATATTGCGGTGGAGGGGGACAGCTGCGCTATTTGTAAAGCGTCCGCATCTATGATGTCCGCCACCGTGAAAGGCAAAACCGTAGGTTTGGCTGAATGCCTTGTTGCAGAATTTCGGGAAATGGTAGTCGGGGACAAAAAAAAAGGGGTATCGAATAAGCTAGGCCGTTTGAAAGTTTTTCAAGGAATTAGAGAGCTTCCATCCCGAGTTAAGTGTGCAGTATTGCCTTGGCACACACTATTCGCTGCGGTTAATTCGCAAAACAATGTAACTACTGAGGGTTCTGACGACCCAACATCATAAGGATCTTGCTTATGCCTAAAATTTCTGAAATTGAATTTACACCTAATCCTCATTCTAGAAAGTTTGTTTTGAAAGAACCTCTAACTTATGGGATAACTAAATCATTTGAAAATGAGGTGGACGCATCTAACGACCAGCTGGCATCTCGACTTTTCCAGATTCCTAATGTTATAAATGTTTTTTATGTTGATAATTGGATCACTGTAACTCAAAACGGAGAATCCGACTGGTCTGAGCTTCAACGCGAAATAGCTAAACCAATCAGGGAAGCACCCTCGGCTGAACACGATACAAAAAAAGCGGAAGAAGCTCAACAGTGGTTAAACAATGATGAAAGTCTAACTGCTTCAGATAAAGAGAAACTTGACCAGATAAGAGAAATATTAGACCTAGAGGTACGTCCTTACCTTCAAGGGGATGGTGGAGATCTATTTGTGGTTGGCTTAGAGGATAAAGTGTTACAGGTACACTATCAGGGAGCTTGCGGAAGCTGTCCTAGCTCCCTATCGGGAACGCTAGCTGGCATACAAAACCTGGTGAATAGGGTTGATCCTGACCTGCAAGTTATAGCCGTGTGAGTGAATGGATTGCTTTCGGAAATACTTTTAATACACCCAATGGTTCGTGTCGCAGTGAGAAATTTGATGGAACACAAGTAGTGGTTTTTAATCTCTCTGGTAATTTTTATCCGTTGGAAGATATATTTGCCCATAATGGTGAAGCTCTTACAATTGGACAGCCTACTGAAGGGAAAGAAATCACATGTCCAAGACATGGTGCTAGATTTTGTATACGAACATGAGAAGCTCTGTCAGTAACCGCATAGAATTCTGCGAAAACTTTTTCAGTGAAATTAGAATCAGACAACCTTTTTTGTCTAGATGATCGTTGGGATTAACTAGTCATTGTTGCTCAACATTGACATACTAAGCTGCTTTAGAATTGTTTTTACCTCTCCCACCTTCTCTGATAATTCCTCTTTCTCTGTTTTGATTTTTATTCGGTCTTGGCCGGCAAATGATATTGCCTTATTTTTCATCATTATCTCCAACACGCTATCGGGAGAGATTTCCGGGTTAGAGTTAAATTGAAGCGTTATTTTTTCTGCTCCAATATCAACTTTTTGTATCCCCAAAGTTTCTGCCGCGATTCTTATTTCGTGAGTCCATATAAGATTCTCGACTGGTGAAGTTGGTATCCCGAATCGATCTATAATTTCTTCCACTAGTTCACTTAAATGTGCACTATTTTTACAGTTGGCCATACGTTTATATAAAGTTAAGCGGTGATGTATATTGCTACAGTAATTATCTGGCAAAAGTGCGGGTTCATTAAGGCCTACTTCAAGTACTGATTCGAACGGTTCTAGCAGGTCAGGCTCCTTATTATCCTTTAGGGATCGTATAGCCCGATCTAACATTTCACAATATAACTGAAACCCTATTTCTTGTATTTCCCCGCTTTGCGCGTCACCGAGCACTTCGCCCGCACCACGAATTTCCATGTCTTGAATAGCCAAATAGAATCCAGAACCCAGCTCTTCCATTAATTGAATTGCCTCTAGTCTTTTTATAGCCTGTTTTTTGAGGCGTTCTCCACTGGGGGTAAGAAGGTAGGCATATGCTTGGTGATGGGATCTGCCGACACGTCCTCGTAATTGATGTAATTGCGCAAGACCGAACTTATCGGCACGATTAATAATGATGGTGTTTGCAGAAGGGATGTCAATGCCAGTTTCAATTATTGTCGTACAAATAAGAAAATTAAATTGACCTCTATAGAATTTTTTCATAATATTTTCTAATTGCCTTTCAGGCATTTTCCCATGTGCGATTTCTATTCGCGCTTCAGGTATTATTTTTTGCAAGGTTTCTTTCTGATTGTTAATAGTTTCTACAGAATTATGTAAAAAATAAACTTGACCGCCACGTTTTAATTCCCGTAAAGCAGCCTCTCGGATTAACCCTTTGCTGTTCTCGGATACAAATGTTTTAATCGCACGTCTCTTAGCAGGAGCCGTAGATATAATTGATAAATCTCTCAATCCTTCTAGAGACATTGCCAAGGTTCTTGGAATGGGTGTCGCTGTTAGGGTAAGAATATCAACGTCGCTCCGGAGAGATTTAAGTATTTCTTTTTGGCGGACACCGAACCGATGTTCCTCGTCAACTATTACCAGGCCGAGATCTTTAAATTTTGTCTTTTGGGAAATCAATTTATGAGTACCTATTATAATATCAACTTTCCCTAGACCGAGGTCTAACAATGTTTTTTTCGATTCTTTGGGTGTTTTGAAACGAGACAATTCTGATATAGAAATTGGCCAATTTGCAAACCGATTTGTGAAGGTTTGAAAATGTTGTTCAGCCAACAGTGTTGTTGGAACCAAGATTGCTACTTGTTTTCCATCAGAAACTGTAACGAAAGATGCTCTGAGTGCCACTTCGGTTTTCCCAAAACCAACGTCACCACAAATAAGTCGATCCATGGGTTTTGATGACCTTAAATCATCAATAGTAGAAGTTATTGCCGATAACTGATCGGCAGTTTCTTCAAATTCAAATTCTTCACAGAAATTTTCATATTCTTTTTCTTCTACAGTAAAGGCGTATCCCTTACGGTTCGACCTTTGTGCATACAAGTGTAATAACTCTGCCGCGGTATCGCGGACCTGTTTTGCCGCCTTCTTTTTTGCTTTCTCCCACTTCTGGCTACCTAATTTGTGAAGAGATACTGAGTCTAGCGAAGCACCACTGTAACGACTAATGACTCCTAATTGGGAAACAGGAATGAAGAGTTTATCCTCATCGTCATAAATTAGTTCTAGGTATTCATTCGCTCCAGTCCCTACGTCAATGGTTTTTAAACCTTGATATTTGCCTACACCGTGTTGTATGTGAACTACTGGGTCTCCAATTTGTATTTCAGAGAGATCCTTAAGCATATTCTCTGCTGAGGATTTTTTTTCTGCCTTGCGTTGATTTCGACTATGAAATGGATAAAGCTCACCTTCCGTAACAATATTTATTTTTCTTTCATAATCCCTAAAACCAATGGCAATTGGACCTGTAATTAAAATTAGATTTTCTTTTTTATCCAGGCAATCATGCCATGTGTCTGCAGTAGCTGCATTAAGGTTATTCACTGAAAAAAAAGTTTGTAAAGTTTGTCTTCTTCCCAGGCTATCCGAAAATACAATGGTTTTAAATTGATTATCGGCGGTCAATTTTTTTAGATTTTTTAATGGATCTTTAAGGTTTTTTTCAACTGCAATGTCAGGTAGCTTGTCTTGTTTCTTTTCTTCCGATGTAAAGTCATCAGACACTTTCAATGTCTCAAAAGCTTTAATACTTTGATAGAAATCATCTTGGGTTAAAAATAAAGTGTGAGGTTGTAATAATGGAAAGTCAACGTCGCCTCTGAGTAGTTTGTACCTGCTGTTAGTGTCTTCCCAAAATTTTTGTATGGCGTGGGATAAATTGCCAACGGTACAGACAAGAGAGTTTTGGGGCAAATACTGCGCTATAGAGCTGGTATCCGGAAAGAATAGAGGAAGGTAATATTCAATGCCGGGAGGAAAAGAATTAGCAGAAATATCTTTGTATACCTTGCTTTTTGTTGGGTCGTTAATTACTGCATTTCGAAAGTTCGACCTAAACATTTGTATAGCATCTTTGTCTGTTGGAAACTCCCGCGCCGGCAACAGTCTTATATCATTTACGGTGTAGATACTTCTTTGGGTGTCAGGGTCAAAAGTTCTAATTTTATCGATTTCAGAATCAAATAAATCAAGTCGGTAAGGAAGCACGCTACCCATTGGGTAAAGGTCAATTATCCCCCCTCTGATACAGTATTCTCCCGGTGATATGACTTGACTTACATTTTGGTAACTCGCGTTGCTAAGCTGTTGTTTTAATTTGTTTACGTCAATATGCGTTCCAGTTTTAAGCATAAATGTATACCGGTCGAGATATTGAGTGGGTGGGAGCCGGTTTAGTAAAGTGACTACTGGACTAACAACGCAATCACATTCACCAGTAGTGATTTGATACAAGGTCTCTAATCTCTCTGAGATTAAGTCGAAGTGCGGAGAAAATTTGTCATATGGAAGTGTCTCCCAATCTGGAAGAAGCCTTATCTTACTGTTTTGGGAAAAAATTTTTAA